>JAPLSQ010000082.1 GCA_026398535.1 Candidatus Sumerlaeota bacterium
CAAGCAACATCCATAAAAGAGGAGATATTGATATATGAGAACACAAAAACTTGCGCTCACATTGATTGCTGTGTGCGCATTAATGACGACCGGCATCTGCTGGATTGGCGCCCAGCCGCCCCCCGATAAACCCGCGCCGCCGGCCAGTGAAGGCCAGCCACGGCAGGGAATGCGCCCAGGGAGAAACGCCGCCTCGAGAATGCTTCGCGAAGCGCAGAAGTTGACCCTTACCGATGATCAGAAAACGAAACTTGAGGACATCAGCAAGAAGATGGGCGAAGACATGGCGAAATTGCGTCCCCATCCCCAGGCAGGAGCAACGTCCGGGACGGTAGCCGCGCCACCCCCAGCACCCCCGAGCGAAGAACCGCGCAAGGCGATGGAGGAAATGAACAAAAAGTACACGGTAGAGATTCAGTCTGTCCTTACACCGGAACAGAAAACACAGATTGAAGCCAGGATGAAGGAAGCCCCCACAGGCGGCGGCCGTGACAGAGGCCCGCGTCAAGGCGGCGAAGCTCCTCCTCCCCCGAAACCCTGAACCACCGGGCTGAATGCCCATCCTTATTTATGAACTGACTGATGGGAGGCTTGTGTCCGACAAGCACAAGCCTCCTTTATCTTTGTCTGCCGTTAAGACAAACTCAGGTTTTTGAGAATGGATTCGACGGCTTTCGATTCGTTAAGGCAGTAGAAATGAATGCCGGGGGCGCCGCAGGCCAGCAGGTTTTTGCATTGTTCCGTGGCATACTCCACTCCAAGCGCCCGGGCAGCGTCGTCGTCATTTTCGACGCGTGCAAGACGGCTTTCAAGCCCGGGCGGTATGCGCGCGGGACCGTTTTTTGAGCGGGCATAAAGCGTTGTGAATTTGCGCAATTGATCCGCGCCGCGAAAGGGCATGATGCCGGGGACGATGGGTATGCTGATGCCGATGGCGCGGGCATCGCTGACGTAACGGTGATAATCCGCGTTGTCGAGAAACAACTGGGTGATGATGACATCGGCGCCAGCCCCGGTCTTTTGCTTGAGGAACCGCAGGCCGGACTCGCGGCTTTGCGATTCGGGATGAATTTCAGGGAATCCTGCCACCGCGATCGAAAAATCACCGGCAGCGCGCGCGGCCCGCACCAGTTCGGCGGCGTGGTTATATCCTTCCGGATGCGGACGCCAGCAGGGCTCGCCAGCCGGCGGATCGCCGCGCAGGGCGATGATATTTTCGATTCCGATGGTTTTCAATTCGGCGAGAATCGCGTCAATCTCGCTCCGCGAATGCCCGACGCACGTGATGTGGCACATGACCTCGACGGCGAATTCGTCTTTAAGGCGTTTCGCCCACCACAGCGTTTTTTCGCGTGTGGCGCCGCCGGCGCCATATGTCATCGAGCAGAACGCGGGGCCAAGCGCTTTGATCAGGGGGATGCGTTGCGCCAGATTCTGTTCGCCCCGCGCGGTTTTCGGCGGGAAGAATTCCACGGAGATCACCGGCCGGCGGGATGCATAGATGTCACGCAGTTTCATGGCAGATCCCGCGCTTTGGCAAGTTCGGCGGCCGCCAGGCCGGCTTCGTCCGGCGTGGCGGCGCTGAACACGGACAGGTTTTTGTCCGTGCGCTTCACAAGCCCGGCGAGCACTTTGCCCGCCCCCGCTTCGATGAAGACATTGACGCCAGACGCGATGATTGTCCGCACAGTTTGTGTCCAGCGCACGCTCGATGTGATCTGGGCGGCAAGATTGTCCCGGATTTCGCGGGCGGTTGTGTGCGCGAGTCCATCGACATTGGTTACGACGGGCACGCGCGGTTCGGTGAATGCGGCCGCCTCGATGGCCTGGCGCATCTTTTCACCTGCCGGAGCCATGAGGGGCGAATGAAAGGCGCCAAAAACAGGCAGGGGGATGACGCGCTTTGCGCCCGCCGCCTTGCATTTTTCCGAGACAATTGCCACGGCTTGCGTTTCACCTGAAATAACGGTCTGCCCGGGAGCGTTGTAATTGGCGACGACGACACTGCCGCCGGCCTCTATGCAAAGCCGCGTGAGAGCTTCGTCGCCGAGTCCCATGACGGCGGCCATGGAGCCGGGCGCTGTTGTTCCGGCTTCCTGCATGAGTTCGGCGCGCAGTTTGACGAGCTGCAGCACGCTGACGAAATCGAGCACACCCGCCGCATAGAGCGCGGAGTATTCGCCGAGACTGTGGCCTGCAACGATCGACGGTTCAAGCCCGCGCGCCCGCAATTCCTCATGGATGGCGATGGACGTGACCAGCAGCGCCGGCTGAGTGTTGACAGTCTGGCGGAGTTCTTCTTCAGGGCCTTCAAACATGATCCGCATGAGATCGCGGCCAAGCACTTCGTTGGCCTGCCCGAAAATACGCCGGGCGGATGCCGATTGGCAGGCGCTCTCACGGCCCATTCCCGCGTGCTGGGAACCCTGGCCGGGATAAATGAAAGCTAATTTGGTCGAGGGAGGCATGTGATCGCCTGTCTTGGTCTGGTATGATGATGCTGGCGGGATGAGCGATTCCACCCACAGCTTATTCTGTTAAGATGGCGCGGGCGTGACCGGGGATCCCGCCCATAAGGCCGGTGTTTCTGCCAACAGAATCACTGATCCCGCCCTTTGACGCCCTGCACGAAGTCATGGAACTTCATCGCGGTGTCGTACCAATTGTAGTTGTCGAGCGTGTAACGTTCCCCTGCTTTGCCCATCTGCTCACACAACAATTCGTTTTCCCGCAACAGCCAGACAGTTTCCGCGAATTCGGGGAAGGAGGTGAAGTAAAGTCCACCGTTGGAGCGCAGTATGTGATGGAGCGTGACTTCGCACTCGCCGTTGACGAGAACGGGTTTGCGGTTGAGCCATGCTTCGAGCATCACGATGGAGAAGGATTCGTAAAGGCTCGGATGGATAAGGAATTCGCATGCCGCCATGGCATCGTGCACTTCACGCGCGGTTTCGGCGGTCATCGACACGACGCGCCCGCGCAGTTTCTGGGGTATTTCGAGTTCGCCGGCGCCGATCATGACGAGCCTTAATTCTTCTTCAGGATGCATTTCGATGTAATCGGCAAAATGGCTAAGCAGGATGTCGGCGCCTTTGCCCGGCACCTTGCGGCCGACAAAAAGGGCGAATGGGCCTGAGAAGCGGCGCTCGCGGCGGAACCGGTCGGGATTGCCCCGGGCTTCGCGGCTGACGCCCCCGCCGAGCAGGAGTTGTCCGGTGCGCGTCAGATCGTAAAGCGCCGACGCGAAATCGCGCTCGGGCTGGCTGAGGAACAAACATCCCCGGACGCGCTGGAACATGTGTTGCATTGCGCCGAGATAGGCGAACGATTCGTTGTGAAGGCACGGAATGATGAAAGCGCGGTTGCGGCCGGCAGCGCGTATGCCGAAATAGGTTGTTCCGTAAAGGTAGGGAAGGAAAAAGAACAGGTACTTTTCCCTGTTCGCTGTGATAAAGTCATAAAGGGAGTCGCTGTTTATGCTGTTGGCAAGCAATTCCACTTCCTGGTCAGCGCTGACGCCTCCGCCAGAGTCGATGATCCTGTAATAATGCACGAAGAGATCGGCTTTTCGCGGGCGGACGGGGAAACGCCGCACGGGCACATTGCCAAACTCCGACACGCCCTCGGGCAGGTGGTTCGCCGCCCAGTCGAGAAACGCGTTGCGGCAGCATGTCGTCAATATCTCCACATCCATGCCGATGGCTTTGAGCGCGACCGCAAGACCGCCGCAATAAACCTCGGCGCCCCCTTTGCCCGACCCGAACCACGGTGTTACGAGCGCGATTTTCTCCGAATGTGCGTTCATCAATGATTATGCGTCCTGGGACGGTTTGGCCGGTTTGCGGGCGGCGATGGCATAGTTTGCGTAAGAATACAGCAGCGAATTGAGTCGCGCGAAGTTGGCGTTGACCTGGAGGACGATCTCCTTGATCGCCGGATCGATGGGGCCGGGTTCGCGCAACTCGGCGAGACGATGTTCGGCATCAACCGCGGCGCTGAATATGACGTTCAGTCCCACGAATCCCGCCGATTGAAGGTAATACTGGAGCGCTTTGGGATGGACGGGTTTCATATGCGTGGGATCGGCGTAAAAAGCGCCGGAGAACGTCGTGAGGCAGGTGGGATTGATTGTTTCAATCACGATGGCTGAACCGGGTTTGAGTTTGCGCCATGCCAGGGCGGGCAGGGCGGCGAAAGACTCGGGTGAGAGGTGTTCGACCACCTGGCCAAGAAACAGTCCGCCCAGACTCCCATCAGGCAGGGCGGCGATGTGCTCGTATAGGAACCCCGGCACGACGCGCAGTCCTTTTTTTGCGCAGTATTCCGCCATCTGCGGATCGTAATCGACACCATATGCATCAATGCCATCCTGTCGCAAGAGTTCAAGAAATTCGCCGCGCCCGCAACCGGCATCCAGCACATTTGAGGAGCCGGAAAACCACGGCACATATTTTACCTGCTCGGATGCTATTGCCGCTTCCGTGCCGCGGGTCAGCCCTTCGAAAGCGAGAAAATTAAACGGAGGCACAGGAACATTTTCGGGCAATTTCTCTGCCGGTTGGGATTTATCGGTCAGGAGGGATTCCGCGGCGGGCATGCGACCGTTATTGAGCGTTGCCTGGACTTGCGCCACGAGGTTCTCGGCGGCTTTCGAAAAGCGGGCCTCGGCAGTTTCCAGCCGCAATGCGATTATCTCAGTCCTGTCATCAGCGTTTTTCTGGCGCTTTTCCATTTCCACGACGCGCGCATTGATGGCGCCAGCCTGATTCATAAGATCGCCGGCGGCTTCGGCCAGCCATTCGCGCATCTGCGCGGTTTCGTGCAGCGCGGCAACGGCAGCCTGCAAGGATTCGGACATTTCGTAACCAGCGGCGCGGATGGCGCCCGCCGGCAGTTGCCCAGCGCGGGCAAGTGACTGCGCGCTTTGCAGCCCGCTGAGCAGGATGTTGGTTTCGACGGGGGGCCGCCCCAGCGAGTCAAGTTCCTCAAGCAGCATCGTGACACGCTCAAGCAGACTGTTGTGCACAGTCTCAAGGGCGAGGTCTGTTTGATGGATTCTGTGCAAAACGCCGTTGAGCGTTCCGATGAGCCGGGCGGTTACGGAAAAATGTTTCTCGAAAAACGGGATCGATTCCAGCCATTCAAGACGCCGGATCACTTCGAAATTGAACGGTTCCTGTCGGGCGATGACCTGCCGGCATATTGCCTCCACCCATTTGCGGGGTTTCCACCATGGCGCCGGTTGAGATTCGGGCAAACGGGCAAACTGTTCAAGGCGGTCATCGCGGCCCCGCGCTTTCTGCTCCTCCCATGTGTCGCGCAGCGTCTGGAAAAGCATGTTGGCTTCGTGCTGGGGTTGCGACAGGGTGTCGAACGTTTCGCGGCTGATCAGCTCCGCGATGATCCGGCGCAAATCATCAAGGCTCTCTATGAGCCTGTCATGGCGGATGGCGACAGCGGTTTGAATTTCGCGCATCAAGCGCCGCACATCGGTCGCGCTTTCACTTTGTTTCGTTGATGTGATATTTGTTTTTTTCATCGCCGCGATAGAAAATCAAGGTATCAATCGGGCTTGGGCGCAAGAAAATTAGCAGTGTGCGCCATCTTTTCATTGGCTCCGCTGCCATAACAAGGACAATGACGTCTCAATTCCAAAATATGGAGCATAAAATCAACAATGATCGTGAACACACACCGTTTGCGCATGATGATGGCCGTTTTGGTGCTGGCCGCGGCTGTCACACCGGCGCCTCTTCACGCCCAGCGTATCGAAAGGCGTGTTGGTCCGGGTGTGACGCATATCTCCGAGTTCATTTCCACGGGACCGCTCAATTTCAATGTTCTTCGAATTGATCTGGGCAATCCCGGCATTTGTATCGAATCGGGACAGGGTCAGGACCGGTCATTCGCGGGCGAGAAAGTGGCCGATATGGCCCGGCGCAAGACCTATCCGGGCCATGCTGTCGTGGGCGCGGTTAACGCTGATTTTTGGAGCATGGTTCCCAAGTCTTACATGCCGGTGGGACTTTCGGTTTCGGACGGCATGATATACAATACGCCCGGCGCAAGGTCGGTCATGGCGGTGATGAAGGATGGCCGCGTCCACATGGGGCCGGCAACTATGAAAACGGCGCTGACGGCGGGCGGCCAGACATTCAACATCACGCGAATCAATGATCCCGTGGCAAGCGGCGGGCTTGTGCTGTTCACGCCGCCGTTCAGCCCGGCGGCGTCCCGCGCGGCGATGACGTATGTGGCGTTAAAATACACGGGACGGGATTTTTTGCCGAACCAGCCGCTGGACGCGGAAGTGATCGACATCGCGCAGAGCTTTCAAGGTCCTGTTGGCGCGGGAAAACTGGCGCTTGGCATTGGCGCCGACAGCAAGCCGGCACTGGTTGTTTTGAAAAAGGGCGCGAAGGTCAGAATCCTTGCGAGTGTGCCTGAGGCGCCCGGGGTGATCGTCTCATGTGTCGGCGGCGGTCCGCGGCTTGCGCGCGCCGGCAAGGTGAGCGTGGAATGGGAACAGGAGAAGGTTGGAAAGAACTTCACAACCGACCGCCATCCGCGCACGGCGGCAGGCATCACGGCTGACGGAAAAACGCTGTATCTTGTGACGGTTGACGGGCGCCAGCCGGTTGTCAGCATCGGCCAGAGTCTATTGGATCTGGCAGAATACATGGTGTCGCTGGGATGCAGCGATGCGATCAATCTTGACGGCGGGGGATCGACGACAATGGTTGTGCGCGGCGGTGTGGTGAACAAGCCGAGTGACCTGAATGGACCGCGCACGGTGACTAACGCGCTGCTGGCTGTCAGTATCATGCCCGCGGGGCCGCTCGCTCAGCTTGAGATTGAGCCTGCGGGCGTGATGGGCAAAAGGATTTCGCCATATGTTCCACAGCCTTTTTATGTGCCGGCAGGAGTGGAGTTCCGGATGCAGGCCCGCGGATATGATGAGGCCTTCAATCCGCTCGGCGTGGCGCGGCTTGGTCTGACCTGGACCGCCGACGCGGCGCTTGGATCAGTCCTCGGCAACAGTGAGAAATGCCGCCTTCAAACATCGGGCAATGCCGCACAAGGCGCGGTGAAGGTCAAATCGGCCAGCGACACCACCGGCAGCGCAAACATCGGGGTCGCGGTTATCGATAAAATTACAATTGATCCCGATGTGCTCGTGCTTGGGAAGGGTGAGCGGATAGTGCTTGATATCCGCGCCACCGCGGGGGGGCGTGAATTGCTTATGCAGGAGCAAATGATCACGATCAGCGCATCAGAAGGCAGCGTGGGGATTACGACGAGCGTTGTCAGCGCTTTGCGTGAAGGTCAGGGGAAGCTGGTTGTGCGCGTGGGCAGCGTGAGCAGGGACGCGCATTATTATGTGGACCGATTCCGGGCGGTTGAGCTGGCTTCGTTCGATGATGCGGCTATGACCGCGCCAACGGGCACGAATTTCGAGCCGGCGAAAACAGGCGTGACAATTGAACGCGAGAACAAGAAGCAGGGGGCGGGTTGCGCGGCAGTCACTTATATCATGAAAACGGGCGGCACGACCCGGATCAATCTGCCTGTGAATGCCCGCATCGAAACTGCCCCCGCCAAGATTGGCCTGTGGATTTATGGCGACGGCAAACAGGCGCGGGTGTGCGGGGAAGTCGTGGATGCCGCGAAACATCGCTTCATGGCGGATTTCACCGAGGGCAGCAAGGGCGTTTACTGGAAAAATGAATGGAGGCAAGTGCTTGTGCCGGTGCGGTCTTTCACAGCCCGCCCGGCCAATCCCGGCGCCGTCATCCAATTCCCCGCTGTCATGAAGGATATTTATATCGCCCAGGACCAGGAGTCCCTCAAAACCAGCGGCACGCTTCTGCTTGATGGACTGGAGGCTATTTATCCGCCAAATCCCTGAACCCGGCGTATATCGTTGTCTAACAGGAATATGAGAGGTATGCCTTTTATATCTTTCTTGGCGCCTGGCGGCAAGTTTTTCCGCGCGCATTCTCAGTCGTGCGAAATATCGAAGCTTCAGTCCGTGAGCACATCGCGCAGCATGCTTCGCCCCCGCATCAGCCATTCCCTCAAGTGACCGGGCGGCGGCGCATCGTGGCGCATGGCGGCCTCGAATGTGGAGACGGAAAACGATCCGGCGCGCAGACCGATGCCATAATGCTCAACGATCCATGCATTGATCTGCTGTTCCCACTGGCCGCCGATTGGCGCGACGACCAGCGGCTTGCCCATGCGGATCGCGTCGGCGATGCTTCCGAAGCCCGCATTGGTCACGAACACCCGGCACGACGCCAGTTCATGAAAAAACGATTCATTGTCGGGCTGTCTCAAAATGAGATTGTCTGGCGCGGGATCAGCGGGCAATTTTGAGACATACGCTTTGATGGTCTGGTCTGGATTGTTGCGCGCAAAATCGATCAGGCCGCGCGGAATCCCGCCAATTGAGGAGTAAAAAAGAATATGGTCTCCCGCCGTGATCGGATGTGTGATGGATTCGCGGGGCGCGCAAGGCGGGATGATGATCTGGCCATTGATCCCGGCTGTTGCGGGGATAAGCGAATATGTGAGAATCCTCCGCGCCCCGGCCAATCCGCCGTAGTAGTACTCGACGAATGTTCGCATGCGCCGCAGGAGCCTCTTGAGATGCACGGGCCATTCGATGTCAAGCAGGACGAACGTCTGGTTGTCGATAATGGTAAACGGTATGCTGGCGCGGCGGGCGGCGCGGGCGGAAACCGGCTCAAAATCAATGATCACATCGTGAAAATCGTCATGAGCCAGAATCCGGGTGATGTCGCGAACACTGCGGGAGAATCCGGAGAGATGCCTGAAGTTGTACCGGAATGAGGCCGAGGCGGCGATGCGGTTGTCATGAATGAAAAATGACGGGCCGGGATCAAACCGGTCGATGCAATGCAACCCGGCAGGCGCTTCCGGCCCCGTGGCATAAGCGAAAACCTTGTGGCCCGCCTGTTCGAGTATTCCGCGCGCCTCAAGGTACCTGCTCAGATGACCGCGTCCCGTGGCCTGTACCGCATAGAAATATTTCAAGGCCGGTTTGTCCTTCGTCCGCCCATATGCCATGATAATAACCTTGTTTACCCTGCAGATTCCAACAATGTCGATACTTCAATGATATCATGCCTGAGCCGATGCCAGCCGCGCTGATATTCGCGCGCCCGGAAGATGAATTCGCGCCATGCGCGGACTATGTCATGCGCCTGTTTGCGTGCACGGAAGGTCTGACCATTCGCGCAATGGATTCCCGCGTTTCATTCAACAAACTTCCTCAGGCCGCCCCCCCCCGTGTGGTTGTTCTGTACGACGCCGCGATGAACAGTTATGACGCGCCCCTTTCAGCCATTTCCGCGCTGGACATGTTGATCGTGATTGAACGCGGGAATTATTTCGGAACAGCGTTCATGAAATCCCCAAGCCCGCCTGAGCCGCACAAGACGATGATGGATGCGTCTGAGCGCGGCGCATTTCAGGCTATGATCCGGCGGGACGGCCCGAATGTGTGCCGCATGGATTTCGATCTCATCGCATCGGCATTCTGGTTTCTCGCGCGCTGTGAGGAATATGTCAGCACACAACGCGACGAGCACGACCGCTTTCAGTGCGCGTTCTCGGCAGCCCAACCACAGGCATACGACCAGCCGCTTGTGAACCGCTGGTTCATAAATTTCATGGCGCTCATCGAAGAATCCGGCCGCGTTTGCGGCCCGGCCCCGCTGCGCCCCAATCGCGAAAAAATCCGTGTGGCGCTCACGCATGATGTCGATCTCCTTCGAAAATACCGCGGTTTCGCAGGCGCCCGGCGCGCTGTGACGACGATCAGGAGCGCCGGAGGGCTTGCCAAGGCGGCGCGTGTTTCCCTGCGTGCGGGTGTTGCGCTCACAACAGGCCGCGGGGATCCGTATGACAGCTTCAACGATCTGTTTTTTCTCAAGGAGAACCTGCGCGCAAAATCGGTCTTTTTCTTCATGGGCGGGGGCGCCACCAAGTATGATGGCAAATACGACATCGCGGGGCGCGGGGCGCAGGCGCTCATAAGGCGGGCATTGGGACAAGGCGATGAAATCGGGGCGCATCCGTCATACGACAGTTATCGTTCAGAGCGGATGATATGTGATGAGGCCGGCAAAATTGGCGGCGCGGCGGGCGCGGCCATCCGCGTATCACGCCAGCATTATTTGCGCTTTGCCGTTCCGGAAACATGGCGCGCGCTTGCCGGATGCGGCCTGCGCTGCGATTGCAGCATGGCATTCGCTGACCGCGCGGGTTTCAGGTGCGGCTGGAGCGGATGCTTCCGCCCGTTTGATGTCTCACGACGCGAAGAAATTCCCATCATTGAAATTCCGATGGTGGCGATGGATGTGTCGCTTGCGGTTTATGAAAAACTGCCTGCGGAACAAGTCCATGAAAGGCTGAGCCGGCTTCTTGACGCATCACGCGCGCCCGGCGGCGCGTTCGTCCTGCTCTGGCACAACACCATGGCCGACCGGCTGGCCCACCCCGGTTATTGGGACGCATTGGCGAATTTTTTCGAATCGGAACACGAAAACATGGAGTTCGTGACCATAAGCGAATTGTGCGATGAATTCGAGCACAGGGAAAAACAGTCATGCCTTCTGAAATGAACCGGACAATGAGCGCGCGGATGGCGGCCATGTGTCTTGTTGTCATGGGCATCGTCTATGGCGCGCTTGCCGCCACCCACTGGAACATGGGGCACATGGATTTTGGCGACGGGAATTATATGTACATCTCCTGGCGGATGTCACAGGGCGCCGCGCTTTACCGCGACATTCTTGCCCCGCAGCCGCCGCTTCACCTTGGCGTTGGCATGACGCTGGCCTGGCTGGGCCGCCTTCTTCCACACCCCATTTATGCGTTTCGCGCTTTCAGCCTCATCCTGCACTTGGCCACGATGATCGTGGTCTATCTCGCGGCGCTGCGTGTCGCTGGCGGTTCTGATGCCGCCGCGCGCGCCCGTTGCCGCGCCGCGGGGGTGTTGACTGCGATTGTTTATCTCCTGATTCCAATCGGTTTCTGGTGGACGCTGGGCTACCAGAGCGAACCGCTCGAAATGTTTCTCATGATGACAGGCTTCCTGCTTTTCCTAAAGATGGCGCCGCGCGCGATGGCTGCCGCCGGACTGCTACAGGGGCTGGCCGTGCTGACCAACATGACCGCGGCGCCTTATGCGCTTTTCAGCATCGGATGGCTGGCGCTGCGCCGGCGCGCGCTTTTTTTGCGTTTCACATTGCCGTGCATTGGAATTGTGGCTGTCGTCAGCATTGTCATGGAGATCAGGACAGGCGCGTATTGTGAGAATGTATTCCTGAACCAGGTTGGCTCATTCCCGCGTCCGGAATTTCTGCCCGCGGGGCAGACATTTTGGGGTTATGCCTGGGGCAAACTGTTACGTGAGGGGAGCGATGTTCTGCGTCTTGACGGCGGATACATTCTCCTCGGTCTGCTGGGGTTGGCGAGGTTCGCCCGCCGCGGACCCCGGCTCATCCGCGAATATGCCTCGTTCTACGCGTTCTTTGGTCTTTGCTCCATCCTGTATGTGGCCAAAGGCGGCACTGTGGACTACATCTTCACCATTGGCGAACCGTTTGCGGCCGTGTTCGCCGGATATTTCCTTTTCCACTTCTGGCGCAAACACATCCGCGGCATGTTGAACGGCCTGTCATGGGGCAGCCTGTCGGGCGCCGCCGCCGCGCTGGCGCTTGCCGCCGCGGGCATCGTCGTGTGCGGACCCGGCCTTAGTCATTCATGGCTCACACTAAAACAGCAAACTTACGAGCTTAACGAATACGAAACGCGCAAAATCGCCGATGAAATCATCCGAAATGCCGGCAACGATGGCCTCGTTCTCTCGCCGCCGCATTATGCGTTCATCGCCCAGCGGAAAATCGCGCAAGACTATTCGGAACTTCTTTTATGGACGCTGAAATATCATAACGAGCGGCAGGACAAGGTGCGCGGGCGCGGCACGAAAACCGTGGAAACGATCGCCCGGCTTCTCGACGAGCGCAAGATTGGTTTTGTCATTCTTGATCTGGCGCAGACCGGACGCATTCCCGAAATTGCCGCCGCCCTGAACGCCCATTATCAGCCGTTGCGCGGCGATGAATACCGCACCCTGAACGCGCGCCTGCAGTTTTACCTCCCCAAATAACATGATGCCGCGGAAGTTACGCAAAGAACCGCGAATGAATGACGCGGCAGAGGCGCGGCGCATCAGCGGCTTGCGCGCCGGATGTCGTCCACAACAAGCTTGGCCGCCAGCGCCTCATCGGCGGGCTGATTGCCACCGGTCAACTTCTCCGGCGATTGCGGCTCATCGGAGGGTTCCCGCCTGCTCATTTCAATGCCCGTGGTGATGACGGGCATCTTCTCCGGCGTTTCCACACTCTGCCAGCCTTTCTTAATCATCATAATCGTCCCCGCCAAATCCGCACGAATCGCTTCCCTGGCATCCCATACTTTCCATTCCACAGCTCTTGCCGCAGGGTGTGTCAGCGCCGCCGGCGGAGGCGGATTGCACCGACGCGACCGACAACAATTTCACGACATTGCCCGAGCCGCAGGCTTTGCATGTGACGATCAACTGGTCCGCGCGGCTGAGCAACAACTCCTCGAAAAGATGGGAGCAGTCATCGCAACGGTATTCATAAATTGGCATCTGCATTACCTCCAGTTTTCTGACATCATATACAATCGCGCGGTTCTTTTTACGGCGCCGGCGTTTGCTCTTTGTCGTCTTGCGCGGATGTTGTTGAAGCGTCCACTACATGTACGGTCGGCGAGGTGACAGGCGGCATTGAAGCTGAAGGCGACGACATTCTTTCCCGTGCTTCGATGCGTTTCCTCACGCGCTCCATGAGCGTGCTGGTGCTTGTGTATGTCATTGCCCGCAATGTGACGCCTTCGGTTGTGCCCATGACAACCCCCGTGCCGCTTGCGGGTGATCCCGTGCTGGTTGTGACAGGCACACTGCGTCTGAGAGAGCGGATTGCGTCCGTGATGCTTGAACCGATGTCGGGTGTGGGAGCTTTACCTTGACCGGCAGGTGATTTCAATCGGGCTCCAGCATCCGGAGGCTGGTTTTCAGGTTGTGAAACGGGCGGTTTCTCCTGTTTGAGAGCGGGTTGTTCGCCGGGTTTTGTCTGATCTTGATTGCCTGGTTCAGACGGCGCAGGCGCCTGTATTTCCTCGCGGGCCGGTTTTTTTCCCCGCGGGCCGGTTATTTCTTCCGGGCGTGCCGTTTCCTGCACTTCTTGGCGCCCCAGCGTCTCCCGGCGCACTTGGAATTGCGGTTTGCCTTGCGGCGCCTCCTCAGTCTGCACGGTAAGCTGGCCGCGGTGCTGCTCGTATTCGGCGCGCATTCCCGGAAGCGGGGTGGGTGTGGGCGTAACCCAGGGCAAGCCCTGCGTCATCGCCCCATGAATCGATTGCAGTTCGGGTTGCGCCGGAAGCTTTGCGCCCGGTTTCAACCGCGCCAGCGATTTTTCGGGTGAGAGCATGATCACGCGCTCCACCGAATTGAACGGCCCGAATACCAAGCGCCCCGCCTCATCCACGAGTTCCATCCGAATCTTGTGGAATCCGGGCTTCAATCCTTTGATGTGGCGGATGGTGCAGTCGTAGGCCGTGAACCTGCGCCCGTCGACATAATAATTCACATGATATCCCCGGCGGCTGAGCGGCGAACCCGTGACAAAGAAGTCGAGCGTGATGTCGGCGCAATCGATGCCCAGGTATTCACCCTGCGGCAAATTGAACGTCAGGAACGGTTCCCCCTGCTCCGGGCGGTTTTCATCATTTGGATACATCACAGAGAAGGTCACATAATCGAACACATAGGGTTGAGCCTCGTGCATGGGATTCGCGGCATAAACCCGTATCGTATGGGCGCCTGGAGCCACGTCGCGGAAGACATGCGGTTGTTGCGGATCGTATTGAACCTCGAACGGCTGGTTGTCGAGCATGAAATGCAGATTGTTCCCGCCGGGGCAGTATTGCATGCCGCCCGCCTCAAAGCATACCGTCACATCCGGTCCACCCACAATTTCTTCAGGCGCGGGCGAGGTGATGCGCACAAACGGCCGAGCGCTCCGCGCCGCAAAGGCGCCAGCTGCCCACAGCGTGACTACAGTAACAAGCCCCGCCGCAAGGGCGGCATGATATCGCGTTCTCAAGGTCATCCTCACAATGTGGTATTATTGTTTCCTACCACTTTCGGCATAATTCCATGCCTTAATCGCAATCAAAACAAATCATTCCTGGCAAAGACGAAACAACCCAAACATTCTTGCGCCTGTTTGTATGGATACATCGGACGGTTCCGCGCGCTTCAGCCGAGAACAGCCGGCCTGAGTTCGCGGAGGACGTCCTCAACCGCCGCGGCGCGAAGTTGCGGCCATCATGGAGTGAAAGACAAAAGTGACACAATCTGACATCATCGCGCCCGTTGCCAAAGTGCTTATCGTCGATGACAACAAAATCTACCGTGACGCCTTCCGGCGCAATCTGCTCCTTCAGAATTACGAGGTCATCGAAGCCGAGGACACGGCCGACGCGATCCTGCGGATACAGAATGACAATCCGGAGGTCATCGTCACTGATCTGCAGATGCGCACTGAGACCGAGGGACTCGATCTCATCAAGGAGGTCAAGTCCTCCACGCCCCTTCTGCCCATCATCATGATCAGCGCGGTGGGCACGTTTGAGGAGGGGGCGCTGGCCCAGAAATATGGCGCCTCGAGCGTGATCAGCAAGAGCCGCATCGAGGACGAAATCGAGCGCCTGTACAAAGCCATTGATGACGCCCGCAAGGAGCTTAAACGCAGCATGGCGCAGGAGGCCGTTGTCGAACAGGCGCGCACACTGATCGCTGAGAGCGGCGATGCGCCGGCCGATTCGGAAAAACTTGAGCCCCTGCGCGCGCTGCTTGCCGATCCGCTGACGCATCCCTACCTGCGCGCGGAAGCGTTCAACCTGTATACTCAGGCCGAGCAAAGACGCCTTCAGGAAGAGGCGCGCCGCAAGGCTGAAGCCGCTGCCGGAATGGCGCTGCCGCGCAATCTTACCGAGATCGAAGCCATTCTCAGCCGCGAAATGACCGAATATGGAACGTTTGCCGAAGACTCAAAAGAAAGCCTGCAAATCGCTGAATTCCTGCACGAGCACCAAACCCATACGCCCGGCTCAATCGACTTCTCGCGCAACATCGGTTTTTCCTTCTGCTTCGCCGTGGAAAACGAGGTCAAACAGCGCATGGCCAAGAGACTTCAGAAATTTCTCACCACCGATTCATCCTTCATGCTCGTGACCGAAATGCTTGAAAACAACAACCAGCATTTGTCTGTCTACTATCACCAGTATCTTGTGCTGCTGACACGCAACCGCCCCATGGATTTCACCATAGACAACGTGAAACAGACCTTCAAACGCATCCTTGAACATCAGGCGCGCTACAAACCCGACGGCCTCAAGGCGCTGGGAATCATGATACTTGCCTTTGGGCGCGCCTACACTTGGAGCAAAAACAACAAGCCTGTCAAAATGACCAATCCGCTGGGGCTGAAGGGGCTCGACAGCGACGACGAGGTTTTGCGATTCGCGGAATTGCTCATCAGCCTGCAACATTACCGCAATCCCTACATTCACCCCGAAATCAGCGACCTTGAAAAATTATCCATCATCCGTTCGACAACATTTGAATGCCTGAACATGGCCAGCCGACTGGTTTGATGCCAATAATGAAAAAAGTCGTCGCTTCCGGCGGAAAGGCCATGCTGGCAGATCACGTGTTGCCGGAAGTTTCGCCCGCAGAAATTCAGGTGCGCGTGCTTTATTCCACCATCAGCGCAGGCACTGAACTGGGTATTCTCACGGCATCAGCCAATAATTCCGGAGCGCAATTTAATCTTGGTTATCAGGCAGTGGGACGCATCGAGGTGTGCGGCGCGGACATGGCCCGGGACTTCGCGCCTGGAGAGATTGTTGCCTGTTATGGGGCGCCCTATGTGTTCCATGCCCGGTCGCTCAATGTGCCGCGGCATCTGACGGCAAAGGTGCCGCAATCTCTTGCGAATGACAGCGCAAGCTTGTGTCAGACAGCGTTTTGCGGATTGGGGACAATCGCCCTGCACGGTTTCCGTTGCGGATGCCTTTCACTGGGCGAAACCGCCGCCGTGATTGGTTTGGGAGTGCTGGGAAATCTTGTGGCGCAAGCCGCGGCGGCCGCTGGCTGCCGCGTGGCCGCGTGCGACACAATCGACACGCGCCGCCATGCCGCCTGCGAGTGCGGCATCACCGCATGCGCTTCGCTGGAAGAGTTGCGCGCCCTTGTCATGGATGGCTCGTCAGGTCATGGCGCGGACACTGTTTATCTCGCGGTCAACAAAGCCGACGACTCGCTGGTCACCGATGCCATCAGCCTTCTGCGCGACCGCGGCCGCATGGTCATCGTCGGGACAACAGCAGCAAGTCTGCCGCGCGAATCCATGTTCAACAAAGAGGCATCCATTATCGTGTCGCGCGCGGGCGGACCGGGCCGATACGACGAACAATACGAGGCGGCCGGGCACGACTACCCTTACGCGCATGCGCGGTGGACCGAAGGCCGCAACCTTGAAGAGTATGTGCGGCTGCTGGCACAGGGGCGCATGCGCATCGCACCCCTTGTCACGGATGTCGTTCCAGTGTCCGGCGCCGGTCATGTGTATGATGATATTCGCGACAATCCGGCGCGCCATATCGGTGTGGTCATGGATTGGAGCCGCGAGCCATAACCGCCGGATCAGTTTCACGAAAAATATGCCATCGCGAACAGAAAAAACTTGCTTCATGGTTTCGACGCGTGTTTGGATCGCATCAAGTCGACGGGAGTTATGCAGAACTCCCAGTAATAAATTGAGGAAGCGCCAGAAATGAGTCCGTTGAAGCTCGCGTTGATAACCCTTCTGGCGGCATGCGTGCTTGCTGCCGCTCCGCTGGCGCTCAGGAAATATGTTGCGCGATTGCCGGTTGCGTCAGGCGTCACGCGGCAGGATGCCGAGGAAAACCAGCCTGTTCCCGGGGCTGCCCGCAATGAAACACATATAGCCAGCCTGCCAGCGCCTTCCATCCCAAACGCGTCCAAACCCGCGTCCGCCGCACATACCTCCCCGGCGCGGCAAGCGATGGCGCCGCAGGCAACAGCAACACCCGCCGCAAGTCTTTCGCCCCTGCCGTCCGCGGCAACTCAGACGCCCGTTTCATCATCGGCGGTTGCGTCTTTCCCCGCGACATCACCAAGCCTTGCCACCTCGCTGCCCGCGCCGCAGGATGCTCCCAAGACAGACTTACCCTACCGCCCCGAGATAGCGCATGCGCAGGAACTGCTCACGAAACTCGGTTATACGCCCGGCGCGGTTGATGGGAAATTGGGACCGCACACGGAATCTGTCATAAAGGAATTCCAGAAGAGGCGGTCATTGCCCGTCCATGGCGACATCGATCAGCCGACACTCGACATCCTCGAGAAAATGGCCGCCGCCAAATCGGGAACAACCGCTTCCTCGTCCGAATCCCCGATTGATTCCGCCGCCGACAAACAATTCGTCGTCCTCAGCAAGAGGACCGTTGTGGAAACCGATCCGGGGCCGGCGCCGAGTCTGAATAGTGCCGCGGATGTGAAACGCCTTCAGGAAAAACTTGCCAATGTCGGAGCCTACAACGGCGCTGTTGACGGCAAATGGGGCGCAATGACAATCGCCGCTGTCGAAAATTTTCAGCGGGACAATAACATCAAGATCACCCGGAAACCGGACGAAAAGACATGGAAGAAGCTCAACGAACTGGCATCCGCGGCAGGCGGATGGGGCAACTACGACAAGCAGTCTTCCAAGCAAACCGCAGCCAGCGGAAAGGACGGCGACGTTGTGGCATTGCCTGCAGGTAAAAAAGCGGCGGCGCCTGAGAATGCCACCGACAAGGCAGACCCGCCTGCGGCAACAGCGCCAGATCCGATTCCAGCGCCCGTCTTTGAAGTCTCGAAACCCGAGCTTGCGGATGTGCCGGTCAGCGCATCACCCTCCGCAACGGCAAAACCCGTCGTCATCAAGGTCAACGCGGATGCAGGCTCCGCGGAAAAGAGCGTGTTGGCCACTCCTGCGGCTGTTTCCGCCGCCGTCAGAAATCCGGCCGCGCCCGACCAGGTTTCCGGCACATCCGCAACGGCCACGGCTCAAGCAGCCGCACCGCAACAACAGCAGAACGCGAACGCGCTGAAAACCGGCGCGCAAGCGGCTTCCGCAAAAGTGACATTGCCCTCCGGTGTGAAGGGAAAACAGTCTGTGGCGTCCAAATCATCCTCCCTTCTGCAGCAAATTGACGAGGCGCAGGCGCGCGCCGCCATGGTGGCCGACCATTATGAGATCGGCAAGTATTCGCCCAAGGGTCTTGAGACCGTGAACATGATTGTAAACCAGCTCAAGCGCCAAGCCGAAACCCAGTCTGGCGATTCGGAAGCCATCAAAAATATGATCCAGCAGGCCGATCGTGAGCTTGAGAAAGCCAAACGCGATTCCATGCGCAAGAAGGCGCAGGCCAAAGTTTCCGAAATCGAATCGGCTTACAAGTCGCTCAAGTCCCGTTTCTCCGCGGAACTACGCAAAACACCGATGTCCGACACCATGTCGAAAATCGACGCGGGCTTCACCGCCATGGAAGCCGATTACAAAAAGGGCAACTACGATCCGATTGTTGAGCGTTGTGACGGATTCAAGCTGGCCATCGAAATGCTCGCCAATGACGCCGCGAAAAAGTATGTTGACTCGAGGCTCGAGCAGAAATCCGTCAAATCGAAGCTCAGCAAATCAACGATGAAGGATATTGAGGTCCTGCGGAGCCAGAATAAAAACACCGAGGCGGCATCGTTGCTCGATTCCGTGGCCGGCGCCGGGAAGCAGACGCCCAAACGCGGCGCCAGGAAATCATCCTCGTCGAAGGGCTGAAAAAGACGGACCGCCCTGTTTTGCGCAATGGCGGCAGGGGAGACCGGCTTGGGGTTACTGGTTCATCGCGTCGAGGAAGGTGGCGTTATCCTTGGTTTTTCTCATCCGGTCGAGCAGAAATTCCATTGCCTCAACGGGGCCCATTTCACTAAGCACCTTGCGCAAAAGCCATATGCGGCTGAGCACTTTGTCTGCCAGCAGAAGCTCCTCTTTGCGCGTGCCGCTGCGCAGAAGGTCGATGGCGGGGAAGATGCGCCTGTCGGCGAGTTTGCGGTCAAGGTTGACCTCGCAGTTGCCGGTTCCCTTGAACTCCTCGAAAATAACATCGTCCATGCGGCTTCCGGTTTCGATGAGCGCGGTGGCAACGATGGTGAGCGAGCCGCCCTCTTCGATGTTGCGCGCGGCCCCGAAAAAGCGTTTGGGGCGCTGAAGCGCGTTCGAGTCGATGCCGCCCGACAGCACTTTGCCCGAGGGCGGGCACACGGTGTTGTAGGCGCGCGCAAGGCGCGTGATCGAATCGAGAAGGATAACCACGTCCTTGCCGTATTCCACCAGGCGCTTGGCGCGCTCGATGACCATCTCCGAAACCTGCACATGGCGGTCAGCCGGCTCGTCAAATGTCGAACTGATGACCTCGCCTTTCACGCTGCGTTCCATGTCGGTCACTTCCTCGGGGCGCTCGTCAATGAGCAGCACGATGAGGTAGATTTCAGGATGGTTGGCCGTGATGGCATTGGCGATGTGCTGGAGGATGACGGTTTTTCCGGTTCGCGGCGGCGCCACGATGAGGGCGCGTTGTCCCTTGCCCACAGGCGTCAACAGATCCATCACGCGCGTCGTGTAACGCTTGGTTTCGGTTTCGAGCCTGATGCGCTCAACGGGATAAAGCGGGGTCAGGTTCTCAAAAATTGTCTTTTCCCGCGCCAGTTCCGGCGGTTCCTGGTTGATCGTGTCCACCTTGAGAAGCGCGAAGTAGCGCTCGCTCTCCTTGGGCGGACGCATCGTGCCCGTGATCTGGTCGCCTTTGCGCAGGTTGAACCGGCGGATTTGCGAAGGGGAGACGTAGATGTCGTCCGGACCGGCCAGATAATTGTAGTCCTGCGACCGCAGAAAACCAAAACCATCCGGAAGAATCTCAAGGATGCCCTCGCCATACAGGCCGTTGTCCTTCTGCGCATCCCTTTGGGTGGCGCTCGAGACCTGCACGATCTTGAAGATCAGGTCCTGTTTGCGAAGGTTGCTGTAACCTTCGATGTTGAGCTGTTTGGCCATCTGGCTCAGCTCGGCGATTGTGTTTTTTTTGAGTTCCTCAATATCCATGGAAGACATCTCCTTTGTTGTTTGAAAGGCGCCGCTCGCGGCCGCCAGACTCAAATTGCTCAGTGCGTCGTGTGGAATTCAGCGTGTTATGTCAAAGCCTGATTTATCAAGGATGCCGGCAACCTGTTTGCGGGTGTCGCGCAATGCTCCATCATTGTTGATGACAAAATCAGCCATCGCCGTCTTCGCGGCATCCGGCATTTGTGCCGCAAGCCGCCGGTCAATTGCCTCCGGCGTCATTCCCGGCCTCCGGCGCAACCGCCGCCGCCGGGTCTGATCGCTTACAACCACGACAACCACGCGATCCACAAGCTCCTGCATCCGGTTTTCCAGCAACAGAGGAACCATCAGCACCACGAGAGGTTTGCCTCGATGCTCTTCAATCTGGCGAATCTCCTCGGCGCGCACTTTCGGATGCACGATGGAATTTAACACATCAAGCTTGCCGCTGTCAGCGAATACTGTTTCCGCCAGTTTCAGGCGGTTAAGCGTGCCGTCAGCGTTCAGAATCCCGCGTTCGAAGACAGACACAATTTCCTCGTATGCGCTGGCGCCGGGCTGTTGAACCTGGCGGGTGATTTCATCAGCATCGATGACATGCGCGCCGCCAAGTTCGGTGAACATTCTGGCCACTGTGGATTTCCCACTGCCCAGTGATCCCGTTAATCCTATTATCATTTGGAGTGATTTTTTTTCAAGGGATAAGCGGAATTAAATGACCAGTGGAGAGTCCCGATCTGCCTGACTCGTGTCCTGAATACAAGAATGCGGAAAAAAGTTTCAAATAAAATATGCAGCAAGCAATGCGATAAGAAACACCGCGCATCCGCAACCCTGCCCGGCGCAACCCTGCCTGAGTTGCTGCCATTGCAGGTAGTCGTAAACTTCATCCTCCTGATCAGAGCCGTTTTCTTCATCGGTCATGGATTATGATGATCTCCGATCCGGCCGGTTTATAGCGATGACAAATGTCATATGCGCAAAAACGGAACCGGCATCTTCCCAGAAGTTATACACAGCTTCAACAAAGAAAAGGTAGCCAAAAGAAATTTACTACTACGACTTCCATAGATACCAAGATCCACGGAACACGGGACATACAAAACAGAGGGAAAGTGAAAGAATGAGCGCACACACGGATTTGACCCTGTGGCTCGCCCCGCCTCTGTGGTTGAAAACATTTCGAGTTTGATTGAGTCTCAGGATTGAGCGCGGAACGCAGAAAGAAGAAATTTCACAACGATGACCGGAGCGTTGGCAACCGGCCGGTCGGGGCGGCTTTGCGGTGGGTTGCCAGCCGGCGATTTCCGCCGCGCCGCATGAACGCCGTCAAAACCGAACCCGCTGAGTATCCCAAGGAACCATGCCCCCAAGGCCATGTGCGCATTTTCTTTATCGGCCACAGCACGCTGCTCATCGAATTCGGCCAGATTCGCATCCTCACCGATCCGATCTTCAGCATGACGTGTTCGCCCGTGCGCGGTTCGGGTCCGCGCCGGTTTTCGCCTCCCGGCATTCCCTTCGAGCAGCTTCCGCCAATCGACGCAGTCATCGTCAGCCACAACCATTATGACCACCTCGACCGCCCGACCATCCTGCGCCTCGGCAATGAGCCGCGCTATATCGTGCCGCTGGGTCTGCGCCGATGGTTCAGGCGCCGGCGATGCAAGGACGTGCATGAGCTCGACTGGTGGCAGAGCATGGAAATTGAAGGAATGAAAATCACAGCCACCCCCGCGCAACACTGGAGCAAACGCACACCGCTCGACACGAACAAAACACTATGGTGCAGTTTCGTGATCGAGGCCGGACTCTGCAAACTCTTTTTCATGGGCGATTCGGGCTATTTCGCGGGCTTCAAGCGCATCAGGGACAGGTTCGGCGCCATGACAATCGCCGCGCTCCCGATCGGCGCATATGCGCCACGATGGTTCATGCGTGACATCCACATGAACCCCGAGGATGCCGTGCGCGCCTTTGACGACCTGCGGGCAAAGCATTTTGTCGCCATCCATCACAGCACTTTCCAGCTCACGGATGAAATGCCGGACGAACCTCCGCGGCGCCTCGAGGTGGCGTGGCGCCGGGCGGGACACGACCGCGCGCGGCTTTGGATACCACAGGCCGGCGAGCATCGGCTGTTTTGAGTTTCGCGTCATGCAAGATTCATCATTCATGAATGATCTGCTGCTATCAGTCCGCGGGGAAAAACAAATCAGCAAAGGGCAAGGCTGGGCGCAGGCGGATGTGCAGCTTCGGCGCAGGCACAATCTGATTCCAAGCCTGATGGCAACGGTGACGGGGCTTCGCGGCCACGAGCGCAACCTTCAAACTGAACTTGCGGAAATTCGCGCGCAACCCGCCGCCACGCCCGGGCGAGGCGGGAACAGATCCCAAGGGCATCGCCCCCACGAGGGATGAATTTCCGAAACCGCACCCGGGCAACGACATAAATTTATTGTTAAATAATGTTGTGGCATTCTTTTTTCCCGGTACGTTTAAACCGAATGCCAGAAAAGCATGGGTATGTTCATGCAACTATGGCATGAAGATAAATCATTTTCATGAAAGGAAGAGTGTGATTATGCTGAGAAAAGCTTTTTTGATTATGACAGGAGCCTGTCTGTTGACGTCACCCGCGTTATCTGCCACGATTGGTGATGATCTTCTTGCATACTGGCAGTTTGACGAGGGCTCGGGCACGACGACAGCCGATTACAAGGGCGAAGCAAACGGCACGACGAGCGGCGGGATTGTTTGGACGACAGGAGCGGACGCGAAGTATGGGGGCGCCCTGCGTTATGACGGCGCCGATGGTTGCGTGCTTCTGCCCACGGGCGGCAGTCTGGCCAACCCAAGCACTTCGGCCATGACATTTTCCGTGTGGCTCAAGGCTGATGAAGCGGTCGGCTCCATTGTGGGCAGTTACCGCAGCATTTTCAACAGTTCCGCCGGTCAGGATTACTATATCTGCTATTATGACAAGGGCAATAACCAGTTGCGCTTAAAAGTATCCTCGACCAATAGTGGCATCACCCGCATCGGAATCGCTGGCGCGGATGTGCCCGTTGACACTTGGTATCATTTCGCGGGGGTCTACGATGGCACTAACACGATTGTTTACCTCAACGGCGTTCAGAAAAGTTCTCTCACGGGCGCCAGCGGCCAGTTGAAAGACGGCCAGGTGTCGGGCATTGGCGTCAAGGGCGCCAGCGCTCAACAGTATTGGAAGGGCGTCATCGACGATCTCGCGATCTGGAAGCGCGCACTGCCCGTGGACCAGATTCAGTTTATCTGCAACAGCAACAAACCGGTGAAAGACATTCTGAATGTGGACACCGCCGTGACGGATTGGGCGCTTTACTGAGTCCGGCTGAATATCACAGATAGCAGATCAACACATACGGGCGGGATCATTTATGCACTGATTGGGGTGGGGGTAGGGCATGCTGATGACCACATTGCGTTTGTGGGGCGTCGGGTTTGCCCTTTGAGTTGAAATGCGCCACATGGCGCGACAGATCGTCTTTCGTGAATGGCGCCGATGCCGCATAAGGCAGCAACTGGAGATGGCGCAGGCAGTTGAACTCCGGCTGGTTCTGGGCGAAATAGGGCATGGTCAGCTGGTCTCTTTTCACGTGTTGGGATTTTATGTCATGGCATCTTATGCTGTTTCCGCGGCCACTCGCGGCAATTGATCACGTCCCCGGCGGCAAGCCACCCTTTGCGGGCCACATTGATGCCTGTGACGATGTAGCGCAACGCCTCGATGCTGTGTGCGTCGGGGTTGATGGAGAAGCGGCACCCAAGCTGTTTGGCGCGGCGGCAGAGGCGCCAGTCGAGATCGAGCCGCTGCGGATCGCCGTTGATTTCGATGGCCGTGTCGCATTCGGCGGCGCGCGCCAGCACCTTCTCTGCGTCGAAGGGATAGGCTTCGCGCGCGAGCAGCAGACGGCCGCTGATATGACCGAGCACATCGGTGCGCGGATTCTCCACGGCGCGCAGCAGGCGGGCGGTCATGTCGGCTTCGCTCATCTGGAAGCGGCTGTGAATGGAAGCCACAACGATATCCATGGCATCCAGATATTCGTCCGGATAGTCGAGGGAGCCGTCGGTGAGAATGTCGCACTCGCAACCTTTTAGGATGCTGAACTCGGATGCGCGGAATTCTTTGTTCAACCGGTCGATTTCCTCGTGCTGGCGCGCAAGGTCGCCGCGTTTGATGCCTCGGGCGTATGCGGCCGCCTCGCTGTGGTCGCATATGGCGATGTATTCGAGCCTCCACGTGTCGCGCGCGGCCAGCGCCATATCGCGGATCGAAGCGGCGCCGTCGCTCCATGTTGAGTGGCAGTGCAGAACTCCGCGATAGTCATCGAGCGTGATGAGACGCGGCAGGTTGTGGGCTTCGGCGGCTTCGATTTCGCCCATGCCTTCGCGCAGCTCAGGGGGAATGTAATCGAGTCCGAGCGATTTGTAGAAGGCGGTTTCATCGAGAGCCGCGACGCGCTTGCCGTCGCGGGGTCCCTCCCCGGTTTTATCCGTGACGTGGAAGATGCCGTATTCGTTGGCGCGCAGGCCTTGTTTCTTTGCGAGGCCGCGCAGTTGCGTGTTGTGCTCCTTGCTGCCCGTGAAATATTGCAGCGCGCTGGCGAATTCATGGCCGGCCACCACGCGAAGATCGGCCTGGATGCCTGAGGACAGAAGAACGCTGGTTTTGGTCTCGCCGAAATTGATGACCTGCGCCACGCCCGGCAGTGTGATGAAATAATCCATGACATCCCGCGGATTTTCGGAGGATGCGACGAAATCGAGATCGCGGACAATTTCCTTGCACCGGCGCAGGCTTCCGGCTGTCTCAGCGCGCGCCACGGCCGTGCATGCGCGCAAGGTTTTGAGCAGGGGAGCGGCGGCGGCAAGGGCTGTCGTGTAAAGGAACTGGCCCGCGAATTTGCGCGTCTGTTCGATGCCGGCGAGAATTTTCCCGCCCGATTTTTCGCCGAATCCAGCCAACTGCGCCACCGCGCCGCTCTTGCAGGCTTCCTCGAGTTCCTGTGCCGATGTGATGCCGAGCTTTTCGTAAAGCGCGCGTATTTTTTTGGGGCCAAGGTTTGGAATGCTCATGAGCTGGCAGATGCCCGCCGGCGTGCTGCCGCGCAATTCGTCAAGATGAGACGAGTTGCCGGTTGTCGCCGTTTCGCGGATCACTTTTGCAATTGACTTGCCGATGTCCTTGATGTTTTCAAGCCGTCCTTCTTCACCGATCAGGTCGTCGAGCGCGGCGGGTTCAGCGGTAAGCGCGCGCGCGGCGTTTTCGTATGCGCGCGACTTGAAAGGATTTTCGTCGTGGAACTCGAGCAGCGCGGCAATGTCGCGCAATATGCCGGCGATGTCAGATTTGGATAATCTGTCTGACATCCTGACGCTTCAGTATCGTGGGGTTGGCGATTGACACTTGCTGTTCGTTTTCATACGCCCGCACCGAGCGGGTGGAATCCGGTTCGAGGCGTTTTTTAGGGCTTCTTTTCGGGATAGAGCAGGTATTTGGCGCGTATCGGGAGGAAATGGGCGACCTGTTGATCGATGAACTTGAGGTTGTTCTCGGCGGACACCTTTTCACGGATGCGTGCGCAGAGCACGGCGCTGGTGAGCCCGCGGAGCTGCATGACGTCATATTGGGGCGCGGTTTTCACGCCTGCCGAGGTTTTTTGCGGGACGTATTTTTCCCCATACTTCGCGCACAGGTATGTCATCACACTGACGCCGAGTGCGACAGGCCGGAACTTGCGGCGGTCGGTGATGATGATGCGTCCGCCGCGGCAGGTTTTGCCCTCGCCGATATGCTGGCGCGCGAGCGTGCCCGTGGGCGTGAAGTCGGCCGCTTCGATCCGGGCGCCCGTGACAAGGCCGCTCTTGTTGATTTCATCGCACATCCCGCGGGGATCGTCGATGAAGGGTGTTCCGAAAAGATGGAACGGTTCTGTAGTGCCGCGGCCCATCGACACATTGCGTTCAGTCATCGCAATGCCGGGATAAGCCAGTGCGGCGTCGAGGTCCTGGATGTTGGGTGAAGGATTGACCCAGCGCAGTCCCGTCTGGTCGAAGCACATGTCGCGGGTCCAGTTTTGCGCCTGCACAATGGTAAGCTTGCAGCCGAGTTTGTTTTCAGCGTTGAACATCATGGCCATTTCGCCCATGGTCATGCCGTGCGCGATGGGCATTTTGAAATAGCTGGTGACGGCGCCGACAAGGTCGTCATCGGTGAGCGGCCCGTCCACGTAGAGGCCGCCGATGGGATTGGGGCGGTCGAGTACCATAACCTCAACGCCGAGTTTGCCGCATTCCTCCATCATGTTGCCCATGTAGCCGCTGTAAGTGTAGAAACGCGCGCCGATGTCCTGCATGTCGATGACTACCACGTCGATGCCCTTCAGGTCCTGCGGGCGCGGATGGTGTGCTTTAAGGTTTGGGTCCTTGCGCGCGGTATAAAGGCTGTAGACCATAAGCCCGGTGCGGGTGTTGTGAAAATCTTCCACCTGGGTGTCGACGTTTCCGAAAAGGCCGTGTTCGGGCGAAAAGAGCGCCACAAGTTTCACGTTCGGGTGGCTGGTCATGAGGTCGAGGATGTTGACACTCTCGCGGTTAATGGCCGTGTGGTTTGTGAGCAGGGCGGCGCGCTTGCCCTTGAGCTGGCGGAAGTCGTTGCGCTGGAGAACATCGAGTCCGGTGAGTGTGGGTCCATCGCCCATCGGGCGGGAATCGGTTTTGATGACAGGCTCGCGGGCGGTCGTTGGCGGGTTTGTTTTTGCTTTCATGGCGCTTTTTAGCAGCACAGGCGCGGGAACATATGCAAGCCGGATCAGGCTTGGGCGCAAACTCACCGCGGCTGACGTGCGCGTTTGGGACGGCGAAGGCGCCGGGCAGGGATTGAGCGCGGTGGAGACCGCGGGCCAGGCTATGATGGGCGGCGGATTGATGGCCGCGCTGACAGCCGGACCAGCGGGCGCGGCAGAGACGTCAATCATGCCCGCCATTGGAGTCTGACGCGCGGTCTGATGAGTTGTGAGATGAACTTCGGATTGGGCCGTTATGGCGGGCCGGCGTTCGGCTCCACAGCCGCTCATACAGACAAGACCCGCAACCGGCATGATGATGAATGAATGGAGTGGCCTCATTGATTGTCCTCAAACTGATTGACTGTGCATGATTGGTTCGGAATTGTATAAAGCATCATGGGCGATCACCAATTAAATTAAACTGAATTTATGAATTATCCGAAAAAGAATCTGGCTGTCAAGCTTCGACGTGAAGAAAGCTATCGTGTGGAGGGCTTGGGCCGCCACGGGGGCGTGAAATTTGTCAAGGTTGTGGGTTCGCCCGGAGCTTGGCGCATCAGCGGTGTGAACGGCTTGCGGATTGAAGTTGAAGGGCGCACAGTTCACGATGCCTTGCGCCGCGCCCGGCGCAGCATCCCTTTCCGGCCTATTGTGGTCAGACGCACAGACTTCTCCGCGCGCGCAGAAAGCATGCCCGAAAAAGCGGGCATTCAAAATAAACGGGGAAACGCGCAAACCGGAACTCCGGAAACGAATTGAACGGGGATCAGGCGGCGTTACAGTTCGTCAATGCCTGGGGGCAATTCGACCTCAATGCGGCGCGCCGCAAGGTTTACGTCACGCACGATCCCTTTGGCAAACGGAACAAGGAATGAGCGTCCGGCGCGCTCAACACGCAGGTAGTCATGCGCGGAGCCGGGGATGACATCGCCGACGATTCCAATAAGGTCTCCGCTTTGCGCGTCGGTCACGCTTGCGCCGGCAAGCTCGCGGGTAAAATATTGTCCCTCAGGAAGCTCCCACAGCGCGTCCGCGGGCGTCAATACTTCAGCGCCGGCAATCGTTCGTGCCTGATCCATGTCGTTGATGCCGTCAAAGGCGATGATGATGAATTGCTGGTGATAATGAAACGAGCGGAAAGGGTATTGAGCGGGCGGGTTTTTTCCGACTGCAAGCCATAAGTGGGGGGACTTGATTTGTTCGAAAAGCTGTGGGGGGTTAAAATTCGGCGCCATGCGCACCTCGCCATTGCGGCCCTGTGCGCGGGTGATGTGTCCGATAGTGATCAGATCAATGTCCAACAGATCGCCGTTCACGCTGATTCAACGCGGGATTGGGCCAATGCGTTATTCGACGATCTGAAGGAGCGCTTTTTTTCTGAGCTTGGTCGCCGAGGCGCTGAGGATTTTGCGCAACGCCTTGGCTGTCTGGCCGCCCTTGCCGATGACTTTCCCAACGTCATCACCGGCCACTTTGAGTTCGAGAATGATTGAGTTTTCACCCTCGATGACATTAACGCGCACTTCTTCTGAGCGGTCAACAAGCGCTTCGGAAATATACTGAATCAGATCTCTCATCTTCTGACCTTCGGATGCTGGAACGCTGCTCATAACGGTCAACTCCGCTTCAACAATGAACTGTCAGGCAATGAAGCCTGGTCTTCAACTTATCTCAAGACTTAATGGGTCAATAACTGCAACAACTCCCGCCTTGCGGGAATGGGATAAACGCGGCTGCCGGTCTTTCTCACGTGTCGGCGGTTATCCGCGGGGCGGGTTTGCGCATTTCATGAAACTTCTTCATGATTCCCCGCTTGCGGAAAATCGACTTCACGGTGTCTGACGGGATAGCCCCGTTGCCAAGCCATTTCAGCGCGCGGGCCTCATCCACATCAACTTTGGGCGGATCGTTGCGCGGCTGGTAATAGCCGATAATTTCTATGAAACGTCCGTCGCGCGCTTTGCGCGAATCGGCTACGACGACGCGATAGGCTGGAGAATTAATTCTGCCGACACGCGCCAGACGTATTTTCACTGACATTCAATCACCTCACTATAATGTTTGCTGCTGTTTCGGCCAAACAGACAATCTAATATGATTATGCGTGTTGTTTGTTCAATTTTGCCTTTTTTCAAGGCAAGCTTCGCGACTTGTTTAGTGGCGTCCCGTGGCCATACGCAAGGGAATTCGCGGTCGCCGATTGTGCCGTATGGCCGAAACACGGATGGATGCTTTATGGCACACTATTGGTGTGCTCGAGCAGTATGTTCGCGATTGTTTGCGCATTTTTCTGATCGAAAACATGGCTGTGGTCACCGGGCAGGTTGTGAATTTCCAAGCCCTGATCGGCCATTCCGCTCCATCCTGCCTGTGGATCGCGGGGCCGGGTGCCGACCACAATCGAGGCCTTGATCAGAAGCAGTTTCCCGGGGAAGAGCGCAACGGGGCGATAGTCGGTCACGGCGCGCATCTGGCATCCAATCGCCTCGGACATTTCAGCAAGATAGGATTTCACGGTGTAACTGCTTGATTTCAGGCTTGCACGCACGGAGAAGCTGCGCATTTTGTGGCGTAAAATGTCCGCTTTGCTGCTCATGGGGCGCATCAGGAAATTCCAAAAGTAGCGTATCAGCCGGCGCCATTTCCCCGCATGGAAGGCGTTGGGGCCGTAGGAGTCGATCATGAACAGGCAGGAAACCTGCTCGCCCGCGGCGACGAGCTGGAGCGCCATTTCGTAGGCAAGAACTCCGCCAAGGCAGAAGCCGCCAATCAGGTATGGGCCGTGCGGCTGGATTTTTTGCGCCGTTTCAAGGAACTCGCGGGCGATGATTTCCACTGACCCGCTCGCGCGTGCGCCGGCAGAAAGTGAAAGCACTTCAAGCACATAGAATGGGCGGCCGCCTCCAAGGGCGCGCACGACGGGCGGGAACTGGCAGGCGCCGCTGATGCAAAAGATGGGGATTTTCGCGCCTGCGGCGCCCAATGAAATCACAGTCGCATGGTCGGAATCCGCGGAACCGGCGCTCAGGGCAGCTGCCAGTTGTGCGATCGTGGGCGCCTTGAAAAGAGCGCTCACCGGGAGATGGCGGCCAAGCCGCTTTTCAATGAGCGCTGTCATTCTGAGCATGAGCAACGAATAGCCGCCAAGATCAAAAAAGTTGTCATTGATGCCGATCGGACTTACGCGAAGCACTTCCTGCCAGATGGCGATAAGACTTGCTTCGAGTTGGTTTCGCGGTTCCGCACGAGATTCTCGGGTAATAAAAGATTCTTTGCCGGGAAGCGGCAGGGCGCGACGATCGATTTTGCCGCTTATCCCGCGCGGAAGAGCTTTCATGACGGTGTAGCTCATGGGAAGCATGTATTGAGGCAGTTTCTGGATGAGATAACGACGCAACTCCTCGCGCAGGACGTTCTGATCGCGGTCTGACGCGACATATGCCGCCAGGCCCACAATAACACCCTGGTTCCCAATGGGTCTGACGACAGCCTCACGGACAGCCGGATGGGTGGATAGGGCCTGCTCCGCCTCGCCCAACTCCACGCGGAATCCGCGTATTTGCACCTGATCGTCATTGCGTCCCAGGAACTCGATCTGGCCGTCTTCGCGGTATTTCGCCAAATCGCCTGTTTTATACATGCGGGCGCCAGGGAGTGTCTGGAAGGGATCGGGCAGGAATCTTTCGAGCGTCATGTCAGGGTTGTTCAAATAACCGCGTGCGACGTTTTCCCCGCCAAGGTAGAGTTCGCCAGCGACGCCGATTCCCGTCGGCTGCATTAATTCATCGAGTATATAACACGTGACGTTTGTGAGGGGGCGTCCGATGGGGGGACACGCATCGTCAGCATATGGGTCAACGCAGCACCATGTGCTGTCGACGGTGTTCTCCGTGGGGCCATAGCCGTTGATGAGGCTGAATGGATGTGAGGGTTTGGGGTGTCTCCGGAGGGTGTCGCCGCCTGTGAGCAGGCAGCGCAATGGGATTTCGGCGGGCCATGTTTCATCCAGCATGAGCTCCATCAGCGCTGTCGGAATAAAACTGATTGTGATGCCTTCTTCGGCGAGCCAATCGATCATCCGGCGCGGGTCAAGGATGATTTCGGACTCGGGGATGTGAAGGCATGCGCCGGCTGCCAAGCAGGGCCAGATGTCGGCGATTGAGGCGTCAAACGCCAGACTTGCCACCATTGCGCCATGATCACGCGGAGTCATGGCGAGTTCTTTATTGTAGTGGCAAATAAGGTTGGTCAGGGAGTGATGTTCGATTTCCACGCCTTTGGGACGGCCTGTGGAACCCGACGTGTAGATGATATAAGCCCGGCTCCGGGCTGTTGCAGGGGCATGCGGCATGTCAGCGGATGCGTCGTCTGCGGGAAAGGGGACGGACGCATCCACGGGGATGAGTTTGAGTTTTGTGTCCGCCAATTGTTGTTTCAGATGCGGCTGGGTGAGGACAATTTTCGCCTGCGAGTTTTCAAGGATATAGAGGATTCGCTCGTGCGGGGCTGTGATATCGATGGGCACGAAAGAGCCGCCCGCTTTCAGCACGGCCAGACAACCAATGACGGCCTCAAATGAACGTTCCATGAAAATGGCAACAGACTGCTCAGGCTCAAGCCCCGCAGCGGCCAGTTGCCTTGCAAGACGGATTGCCCGCTGCTCAAGCTGGCCATAGCTTAAAAGTTGTCCGTTGCGCCGTAGCGCCGGCGCGGAAGGATCGCGCATTGTCTGCTCGCGCACGAAATCGTGGGCTTTTTTGTCGCGGGGAAAGTCTCTCCGCGTGGCATTCCAATCTTTGAGAAGCAGATGGCGTTCGGCGCCGCTGATCATGGGAACATCACGGATGCGGCGGGCCGGGTCGCGCGTAATTTCCTCAAGCAGAACCCGCAGATGCGAGGCCATCGTTTCCATCCGTGTTGCGTTGAAATTGCCCCCGGGCCAGCTCATCTGCACCCGCATGTCCTGCCACGCGTAAGCGCCAAGCGCGAGATAGTTGGTCTTGTCCACAAGCTTGAATGCGCGGTTGCTCCATCTGCCTCCGCGTTGCCGGAACATGGGCGTGAGCTGGATGTTGTCGAAGTCTTCAATGACATCGAAGAGCGGCATGCCCGAAGGCATGGAGCTCCATGACTGAATTCGGGCCAGCGGTGTGTGCTCATGCGGGCGGATGGCAACCTGCTGGTCATGGAGGCCCTGCAGCCACGAAATCAGAGATGCGCCGGGATCGGCCTGCGCGCGGAAGGGAACCATGTTCAGGAACAATCCGACCATTGTTTTTTCGGACGCGTCGCCGCGCCAATGACGGCAGGCCCGCGTGGAACCAAACACGACATCTTCGCTGCTGGTGTGGCGCGCGAGCAGAATTGCCCACGCGCCTTGGACAAGCGTGTGCAGGGTGACGCCCTGCTCCTGGGCGAACTGGCGAAGCCGCGTGACATCGCCGGCAGGCAACCGGTATTCGATACAGCCATCCTCCGCGCTATTGCCGCCGCTGGGGGTCTTGTGTTTTCCCAGAATGGTCGGTTCGGACAGGTCTTTGAGCTGCGTTTGCCAGAATTCCCTGGGGGCCTCAAAATCGAGACTTTGCAGCCATTCAATATATTCGCTGTACGGGGGGGGGGTGGGCAGTGCCGGCGGCTCACGGCCTTCGATGAGCGCGTCGTAGATCGTGAACAGTTCATCGATAAGTATGGCGCGCGACCGTCCATCGAGCAGGATGTGATGCGATGTCCAGACAAGCTTCCATTCATGGACGCCCGATTTACTGCCGCATCGAAAGGCCGTCCAGCGCCATAATGGCGTTTCGGCAAGGTTAAATCCCCGTATGCCGTCCTCTCTGAGATAAGCTCCCAACCGGCTTTCTACTTCCCCCGGCGTCAGTCCAAAGCAATCTTGTATGTCAAGCGTGACGGGAACGGCTGCATGAACAACCTGTATGGGTTCCGGCGTTTCCTCCCAGACAAATGAGGTGCGCAGAATGCCGTGCCGATTGACAACATCCTCCCACGCCTTCAAAAAAAGATTAGTGTCCAGTTCCTCATTTAATGCGCAGACATATTGTTGCACATACAATCCCTCACCGCTTGCGGCGAGACTGTGAAACAACATACCCTGTTGTGCGGGAGAAAGAGGATAACGATCGGCCAGCATAATACAAGATGATCATTCATCAGACGGGCGTTGGCATGTCAAGAGTCATGCGGTTCAGTGTTGCGTGTTTCGTCCGATGAATTATCGGCTCACATGACGTGAACGCTGATAAATGTGGAGACAAGACATGCGGGGAATCCGCATTAGCGGGCACTGCAACAGTTGCTCTTTGTTTATTTATTCCCGCGCGCGTTCTTCTTTTTGGTTTTTCCATCGGCGGCTGGCGGCGGGGGAGGCGGAGGGGGCGGAACGCCCGCAACAGCCTGTTTTTTAAGCTGCCGCTCTTCCTCGCGGGCCAGCTGGCGGTTGGTCAGCAGCGTTTGAAAAATCTGCCAGACATTAGATGCGTTCCAGTAGATCATGAGGCCGGCGGGCATCGAATAGAGGATAAATATCATGAAGAGCGGCATGAAGTACATCATTTGCTTCTGTGTGGGATCCATCAACTTGCTTTTCAGGCGCGCCATGGAAATCCATGTGGCCAGCATCTGGGTGAGCCCCATAAGAATGGGCAGCAGGTTTAAATAAGCTCCGACAAAGGGCAGCATCATGCCGAACGGGACAAGGTGGTCGGGCTGGGACAAATCTTTGATCCACAGGAAATGCGCGCCCTGGAGATCAATTGTGTCGTTGGAGACGCGGTACAGCCCGTAGAACACCGGCAGCTGGAGGATCATGGGCACGCAACCGCGCAGGGCGCCAAAGGGCGAGATGTTATGCTCTTTGTAGACCTTCCATGTCTGCTTGTTCTTCTCGTTTGGGTTGTCCTTGTATTTTTCGTTGATCTGGTCGAGGTAGGGCTTGATCTTTTGCATTTCGGCCATGGATTTGGCTTGGATGCGAATGCTGTGTTGGGTCAGGGGGAATGTGACAAGCCGCACGAGAACGGTGAGCATGATGATGGCCACGCCATAGTTGTGGACATACTTGAAAATCCAGTTCAGCAGGTCGGTAAGGAACAGGTAGATGACGCGCATGAAGGGCCATGCGTCGTGGAACATGAGTGTCTGGAGATTGAGAGCCGCGCCGTACTGATTGAGCGTGCGGTATTTTTTAGGCCCGACATAGAGCTTGTAAGTGAAAGTCTGGTTGCTGCCCGGAGGGATTTCGAGGCGGTCTGTGGCCAATTCCATTGTCAGCGGCGGCTGATGATCTTTGGTTGGCAGGTTGTGGGCGCCGGGCACGAGGGCGCGGAAGAAAAAGCGCTGTTTTCGTGCCGCGTCGTCGGGTTGGACGGGAATAAGGATGGCGGTGAAAAATTTGGATTCGACGCCGCTCCATTGGATGCGTCCGTCCGCCTCGACGGGTTCGGAGTTGGGCTTGGGATACGCCGCGCGCACTTGGTCATCCATGCGGAACACGGCAGCGTCATAGGCCTCCTCGCCGGTGGGCTTGTCGCCAAGGTTGCGTTCGACGAGTCCCGGCCCCCAGCGGATGATCAGACCGCGTCCGGTGTCGTCATAGACAGGGATCGTGCTTGCGCTGTCATTGCGAAGGGTGATCTGTAGAAGCGACATGTAGCCGTCGCGGTCGAATTCGAATGACTTGGTCACACTGACGCCGCGCAAAGCAGGCGACTCATAAACAAGCAGTCCGTCGTTGCCCGCGGGCGCTGGGGCCCGGCGGCGCGTCCATTTGATATTATTGAATTCCTCATAACTGTAGGCGGCTTGTTCGCTGAAGCTGATCTGCAGGGGCCATGTTTGAGCGGGGGGTTGCGAGGGCAATAATGCGGGGATCTTGCGCACAAGTTCGATGCCTTCGCGGTTGTCCATCCGCTGTTCGAAGGATTCGCTTCCGGGATCAAGCAGGCGCCAGCTATGGATGACGGCGCCCGTGGAGTCGATGCCGATGGCATACTTGTTGGTTGTCGTGGTGGTGATTTCGCCCGGGTGGCTGACAATGGATATCGATGTGTTTTCGATCAGGCGGGGTTTGGCGGGAATGATTTCCGCGGCTGCTGCCGTGTGTGCCGGCGTGCGGGAGGTTTCCGCCGCGGCTTGGACGGACATCGCGGCGGATGTTTCATGTGATTTGGCCAGTGTGGATGTGGTGGATTTGCCCTTGCCGGCGTCGGCCGTCTGTTTGGCCGGCTGATTGCGCTGCATGAGTGTCGCAAAAAGCTGAATGATGACGAATGACAGCAACAGAAATAGCAGCCAGCGGCGGTCCATGATCGCTTAGTACCTGTCTCCGTGTGTGGAAGATGTGGTTGCCTGGTTCATAAACTTTTATCCATGACGCGCCGCTCATCCGCGTCGACGGGGTCGTAACCGCCTTTGCAAAAGGGATTGCAGCGCAACAGGCGCCATATAATCATTCCGAGCGCTGTCAGCAGGCGTTTGCGGCGCAAGGTCTCGATGGCATAGGCTGAGCATGATGGGTAAAACCTGCATGCGGGCGGCAGAATGGGCGCAAGTGTGATCTGATACAGCCTTACGGTTCCCGCCAGGACAGACTTGAATGGTTGTTCGATGTGCTCGGTCAGTGTCATGATCCGCTCTCCCGGCGGTTGCCGGACATGTCCGCATCAGCGAACAATTCCGCCTGCCGCCATGCTGACATCAACTGGCTTCTGATGTCCGCGAAGCTCATTCGGGCAGCGGCGGGATTGAAATTGACGATCACCGTCGATCCGCTTTTCATACACGGGAGCGCGGCGCGGAACACTTCACGCGCGATGCGCTTGAGCCGGTTGCGCTGAACGGCGCCGCCGGTTTTGCGTGTCGCGGTGATGCCAAGACGCGTTGGCTGGTCTGATGATTCCCGTCCGAGCACGAACACACTGGCGGCTGCCCGCCGGCGGCGGCTGCCACGCTCGTAGGCGTCAAGAAAATCGGCGCGTTTTCGCACACGATTCTCCCTGCGAAAGAAATATCGCGTCTGTTGAGCCAATCCATGCCTTGAGGATCAATCACCGCTAACGGGATGATGGTGAATCCGAGGCCGTCAGGCGTTTGCGTCCCTTGGCGCGGCGGCGGCTGAGCACCAGGCGCCCGTTCTTGGTTGACATGCGCTCGCGGAAACCGTGTTTGTTGCGCCGTTTGCGCAGGCTTGGCTGAAATGTGCGTTTCATCTGGATACCACCAACATCAAAAATGACAAAACCTGAAGTTCTAACAGGAAACGAGGTTAAAAATTCGGGGAATTTGCGAAACTGTTGCCGCGCGGCGCTTGAATCGTGCCGTCGCGTCCTTGTGCAAGCCCCATGATGATCAGTTTCATTTTCGATGCCGCGGCGGTTAGAATAAATATGCCGGTTCAGGTGTTCAATGGTGTCACGAAATTGACGAACATCGGCATTGACAAGAGGCCGCGTGTTCTGGTTATATTTTCGTTCGTAAGTAATATTTGTGTTGACGCGGGCTTGCCATATCGAGTTTTGTATGCCGCGTTTTGCGTTGGAGACCCGGCCAACGGGCTCCTCATTTTTACACCGGTAAGAGGTGCAAGAGCTAATGTCAGTCGAACAGAAGGTTAAAGAAATTGTTGTTCAGCAGTTGGGGGTGAATGAAGACCAGGTGACACCTGAGGCGTCGTTCATTGATGATCTTGGCGCCGATTCGCTTGACCAGGTCGAACTTGTCATGGCATTCGAGGAAGAATTCAGCATTGAGATTCCCGACGAGGACGCCGAAAAAATCACGACCGTTGGCCAGGCCATAGAGTACGTCAGCAAGAAAACCGCCCCGGCGGAACAGTAACACGGTCAGCCGGCATGCTTGCCGGATTGCGAGTCATGCAAATGATTTGAGATGTCGAGCCTCAAGTCACTATTATAGAATTATTATTTGACACCAGCGCCGGGAAAATGCCCGGCGCATTTTTTTATGAGGTAATGATATGTCGAGCAAGGAAATGAAACGCGTTGTAGTGACAGGTTTGGGCGCATTGACGCCAATCGGCAACAACGCCGATGACTACTGGCAGGGCCTGCTTGCCGGCAGGAATGGCGTGGGGCCGATCACTTATTTTGACACGACGGATTACGACTCAAGGATCGCCGCGCAGCTCAAGGATTATAATCCCGAGAACCATTTTGACCGCAAAGAGATACGCAAAATGGACAACTTCACCCGGTACGCGATCGTGGCCGGACGCGAGGCGATGAAGGACAGCGGTCTCGACATTGCAAAAGCGGATATCAACCGCATCGGTGTCATCATTGGCGTGGGCATGGGGGGCGTGGCCACAATTGAAGAACAGGTCCTTGTGCTCATGAAAAAAGGGGCCAAGCGTGTCAGCCCGTTCCTTATCCCGAAAATGATTCCCAACATGGCCAGCGGCATGGTGTCCATCGAGCTTGGTCTCAAGGGGCCAAACTCGTGCATCTGCACCGCCTGCGCCAGTTCGACGCACGCCATCGGCGATTCATTCAAACTTATTCAAAGAGGCGACGCTGTCGCGATGGTCTGCGGTGGAGCCGAGTCAACTATCACGCCGGTGGCCATTGCCGGCTTCGGGAACATGCAGGCGCTGAGCCGGCACAATGATGAGCCGCACAAGGCAAGCCGTCCCTTTGACGCCAACCGCGACGGTTTTGTGATGGGGGAGGGCTCGGGCATCCTGGTGCTTGAGGATATAGACCATGCGCGCGCGCGCGGCGCCAAAATTTACGCTGAGATCGTCGGCTATGGATTGTCGGGCGACGCGTTCCACATGACAGCGCCCGCGGCCATGGGCGAAGGCGGAGCCAGAGCCATGAAGATGGCCATTGACGACGCGGGCATCACCCCCGCCGAAGTGCAATACATCAATGCTCATGGCACGAGCACGTCACTCAATGACAAGCTGGAAACACTGGCGATTAAGGCCGTGTTTGGCGACGATGCCCAAAAAGTCATGCTTTCGTCGAACAAGTCCATGATCGGACACCTGATTGGCGCGGCGGGCGCCGTGGAAGCTGTGGCCACGGTGAAGACGGTGCAGAATAATATGGTCCCTCCGACGATCAATTATGAAACACCTGACCCGGAGTGTGATCTGGACTGTGTGCCCAACGTCGCGCGCCAAGCCGAGGTGACTTACGCGATCAGCAATTCGCTGGGCTTCGGCGGCCACAACTGCACGATTTGTTTCAAGAAATTCATCGCCTGATCATTCATTCCCTGCCGTTGTAGTGGCAGTTGGACATGCCTTGCTTCGCATCCACAGCCATCGGGGCGGAAAACCGCCTTTACAGCCCCGATTTGCCCGCGTTGAAAGCGGTTGGAGCGGCCGCGGCGCCTGCTGATACGAACTCAGCCCGCGCCATTCTTTCCCGTGCGGGACAGCCTCTTTCGTACGGCGACCTCGCAAGCCTGCTCAAGGCCGTGCTGTTGCCGTCCGGCGCCGGAGTGGCTTCGATTGTGTGCGAGTGTTCGGCGCGGTTGCGGCGAAAATTGTTCGGCATCGCGGTCATAACCATGGCGCCGGTCGAAATAGCGAACACATGCCTTTCCGACTGTCTTTTCTGCGGGTGGCGCCGGTCAAACCAGATCATGAAACGCCTGGCGATCCCCGATGATCTGGCGATGCTGCAGGTGGAGTATCTTGTCGGTCTCGGGATTCATCACATCGAATTTGTGAGCGGGGACGACATCAAGGCCGTGCGCGAATCGCTGCCCCGTCTGATCGCGCAGACACGCGAGCTGTTCCGCAGGCGCGGCATTGACGGGATAATCTCCTTTTGCACGCTTGCGCTTACCGAGCGCCAGTACCGCGATCTGAAGAGCGCGGGCGCTGATGCCATGATTCTGTGGCAGGAAACGTATGACCGGTGTGTGTTCAAACAGCATATCAAGGGCGGTCCGAAAGCCAGCGGGATTGACGACGACTGGAAGCAGGTGAGGGGCGGCGACGGCTGCCGGTTTCGCATCGAATCGCAGGAGCGCGCGTTGCGCGCGGGTCTGGATGTGGCGCTGGGATCGATGCTTGGCCTCAATCCCGACATATGCGCCGATTTTCTGGCCGCCGTGGATCATGCGCGGTATCTCGCCGCGCATTATGATATTACGCCCGAGCATCCCATGATCATTGGGATGCCGATATGGAACCCCATCACGACACAGGCGACTGACCTGCGTCCGGCGCGTGCGCCCGGCATGGAGACAATCTTTCCCGCCATCGCGGGTTTGTACATGCTGGCGTTGCCGCGAAGGTCAGTGTGGATTTTTCCAAATTGCCGCGTCTCGATGGATCAGCAGATCGAGGCGGCGCGGGTTGCCGGGGTTTTCACGTCGACCGAGGTGAAACTCGGCCCGGGCGGCTATCTGCCCTCCATACTGAAAAACATACGGCACGGCAATAGCGGGACGGAAGCCCTATGGCGGCGCGCGGCCGATCTTGTGAAACAGGCGGTGGAAAGCGAGGAGGAACTGGCACGCGTTCTGGACGAACACGAGCAGTTTGTGCATCACTATCACACGCATGAGGCCTACTTGCGGGCGATGGAGCGCGCCGGGCTGCGCCTGGCCGCGCGCGCAAGCCTGCCGGCGACAGACGATTAAGCCCCCCGGAGGACCGTCCGGGCTTCGCATTGTTGTCAATTGGGCGTTGAGGGAACGCCCGCCGATCCGCCGACAAACCGCACGATATCGCCGGCGCTGATCGTGCCGTTTGTGGGATCGTAAAGGCGGTTGATTCCCGGCCATCCCCAGAAGACCTTGTCGAGGCCGTAGATGGCCCATTCACCCCCGCTGTCGCCGAGCACCGCGCCTGACATGCTTCGGGCGGCGTCGGGTCCCCAGCTTTTCATGCAACAGGCCCGCAAGTCTTTGGCGCCCGCCGCCGCGCGCACTGTCCATCCCCACGAGACAAATTCGGCGGGCGTGGGCGGCGTGCGATAACGATAATCCATGTTGAAGTATTGAAAACTGCGGATGCTCGTGCCGAACAGCTTGTCGCCGATGACAAAAGGATCGCGCGGATATGAGGTGATATAGGCAATGGGGGTGGTCAGGAAACCGAACCGCTCGAGACGGTATTGCGAGTCCGCCGATCCCCACCCGTCATTTGGGGGGTATATGCTGGCGTCGCTGCAGTAGGCTTCGAGCGCGGTTGCAAGGGATCGCATGTCGGCCTTGACCCGCGAGACCTTCGAGCGCGTCTGCGCTTCCAGGAAATTGGGAACGGCGATGGCCGCGAGGATGGCGATGATCGCAACCACGATCAGCAGTTCGATGAGCGTGAAAGCGCGGTGAAGTGAGGTTTTTACGATCATTGGATGACGGCTCAGGGAAGTGTCACGGTCCTGTTCGCACTATGTTCCCGCAGGAAATGGTGCCGTTGGTGGGGTCATAAGCCCAGTCCCATGGCTGATCAACCTCTGCCACGTCGCAACCTCCGTTGGCCGTGCTGCGCGCCCAGCATTGGTCAGGCCCTTTGCTCAAAAGGTCATAAAGCGCGAATGTTTTGCTCCCGGTTCCGTTGTAAACATACCATTCATAACCCTGCTCATTGTAAAATGACTTCGTGGCATACCAATAATCCTGCGTCTCGTTCCACTGAGCGTATAAATCAGCCGGTTTCAGAATACCGCCAAACGGGTCTTTGGGAATGCTTGTGATATAGGCGACTGGCGTTGTAAGACCCGCCGCATATCTGCCATTCGACGGTTGGGGGCCGGCAGGCAAGGCCCAGCCAGGACTCCAACACACATAAGGATACTTGGCATGATCAGCGGCGTAGGACTCAACCGCAACGCTTGCTGTTCGCAGATCGGCTTTGCAACGCGAAACCTTTGAGCGCGTCTGCGCCTCGAGGAAATTGGGCACGGCGATGGCCGCGAGGATGGCGATGATCGCGACGACAATGAGCAATTCAATGAGGGTGAAAGCTCTTCGCATAATCATAAGTATAATCCTCCTATGAAATTTGTGTGTTTATTTTAACACGATAATAAGCATCCTGTTCAAGAAAAAGTCTGCATCTGTCATGATAATTTCGTGATGCTTGAGGTTTTCGCGCATCATGGTATTGGCTTATGCGCCCCGCGCCATGCCCTCGATAAGGATGCGGGCGACTTCGGGGCGGGTGAATTCAGGCGGCGGCATCTGGCCGGCGCGCAGCATCTCGCGCACCTTGGTGCCGCTGAGTGTGACGCGGTCTTCGGGGCCTCCGGGCGAAGTTTTGGCGCTGGCCATGCCGCCCGTCTTGCGGCAATAGAAGGTGTAGTCGAAAAAGAGCGGGGTGATATCGATGGCGAGCGGATCGAAATAATCGAAAATGTGGTGCGCGTCGAACGATCCGTAATAATTGCCGACGCCGGCGTGGTCGCGGCCGACAATGAAGTGCGTGCAACCATAGTTTTTTCGGATGATGGCGTGAAAAACGGCTTCGCGCGGGCCGGCGTAGCGCATCGCGGCGGGATTCACGCCGATGATCACCCTGTCGGAGGGATAGTAGTTTTCTGCCATGACCTTGTAGGTTTTCATGCGCAGTTCGGGTGAAACGTCGTCGTCCTTGGTTTTGCCCATGAGCGGGTGGAGCAGCAGACCGTCGGTGATTTCGAGCGCCACCTTGGTCATGTATTCATGCGCCCGGTGGAGGGGGTTGCGCGTCTGGAACGCGACGGTGCGGCGCCATCCGCGCCGCAGGAACTCCGCCCGCATTTGCGCTGGTGTCAGGCGCTCATCCGGGAAATCATCGTGTGAAGGCAGATTGACCACGTCGATTTCGCCGCCCAACAGCCAGCCGTTTTTCTGGTGGAGCGCGGCCACCCCGGGATGTGTCATGTCCTCCGTGCCGTAGACCATGCGCGCCTCGCGGGCTTTGTCATGCCGGTATTTGGATTCCACATGGAGGCTGGCAAGGATGAGCCCTCCTTCATCCTTGAGCGCCACCTTGCCGCCTTCTTTGATTGATGACGCCTGCTCGTCCGGCACGGACACGGTGACGGGGATTGTCCAAGGCAGGCCGTTGGGCAGATGCATTTGCTCGACGACGGATTCAAACTCGACGGCGGTCATGAATCCGCGCAAGGGCGACACGGCGCCAACCCCGATCAGCTCGACATCGGAGGTTTCCCATTCGTTCAGGGTGATGGCGGGAAACGTCCGGGCCAGCGCGAGAGCTTCGTCGCGCGCCGCGCCTTTAAGAACACGGTCTATCAACCCGCCTCCGTGGGGCGGGATCAGGCTGATGGGTGCGGGCTTGAAAATCTCGGGCATGTTTTAAATATCCTTAGTTGCGTGAATTAGACAACGATTCAACCCGCTTGAAAGCGCCATGAGGCAAGCTAAATATTCACGCGCGGCGGAAGAAGAGTTCGTCTCACGAATCCGCGAGACGCACCCATTCAGATGGACACTGTGTTTTCCTGCTGGCAATTGTGGCGCGTCTGATTCAAAGGATATGCCATGAAACGACCGGATGAGCGCAAATTTGAGGTTGTCAGCGCAGAATACGAAACGAGCGCGATACAACGGGTGCAATATCCGCCAGGGGATTTTCCGGAGATTGCGTTTGCGGGAAAGTCCAATGTGGGCAAGTCGTCGCTCATCAATGCGCTGGTGAACCGGCGCCAGCTCGCGCGGGTGTCGAACACTCCCGGCCGCACGCGGATGCTGAATTTTTTTATTGTGAACAGTGTGGCGCGGTTTGTTGATCTGCCCGGATATGGATTCGCGAAAGTTCCCAAGTGCGTCAAGGCGGGGTGGGAAAAAATGATCACGACGTATCTTCGCGGCAACCGCAATCTTCGCGGAGTCGTCGCGCTCTTTGACATCCGCCGGGAGTTTACGGAAGAAGATCTTGCGCTGCCGGATTGGCTTGCCCATTTCGGCATTCCGTTCATCGCGGTCATGACGAAGAGCGACAAATTGTCGCGCGCTCAACAGACGGTGTCCGCCAGCCGCGCCCGCGCGGCGCTTGAGCGTTTCCATCCCCTGGATGTTGTTTTATTCAGCGCGGCAACACGTCAGGGCCGCGACGAACTGCTCGGTCTGATTGGCGAACTGCTCGCCCCGCGGCAATAATAATTCGGTTCGCAACCCGGGCCCAACCATCGTCCCGCAATCCTGAATCGCAGGGAACAATTGTTGATCAAAAATGTCATAAAAAAGCGGAATATGTATGTAAACACCATTATGATAAACCAAGGATGTTCGATATGACTGAGCGTGGCATCTTTATCACTGAATTTGACATGAGACGGTTGGGCGAACTGTTGCAGGTTGCCATGTTGTTTGGACGAAACCAGGAGATTTACTTGAAAGCGTTGAACACCGAACTCAACAAAGCTCAGATCGTCAAGCCGCAGGAGGTTCCTGCGGATGTGGTGACCATGAACTCAAAAGTGCGGGTCAAGTTTCTTACCAGCGGTCAATCTCATGTGTACACCCTTGTTTTTCCGTCAGACGCCAACATTGAAAAAAAGTGTATTTCGGTGCTGGCGCCCATGGGAACCGCCATTCTCGGTTACAAGGTCGGCAAGATGGTCGAGTGGGATGCGCCGAACGGTCATGAAAAGCTTGTTATCGAGGAGATCATTTATCAACCTGAGGCGGCGGGCGATTTCCATTTATAAAGAGCCAGTCCCCCTCACGTTCGCCCGATGACATGAAAAAATCTCCAGTTGCTTTTTGCTCGAATCACGGATGGTTTCATCCCGAAGTTGAAGGAAATCGTCTTACGCAAGGATTCGGCAAATTATGAGCATACTGGTTGATCGCGGGACAAAGTTGCTCATCCAGGGGATTAGCGGCAATGAGGGCGCGTTCCATGGCCGGCAGATGATTGAATATGGCACGCGGGTTGTGGGCGGAGTGGTGCCGGGGCGCGCCGGCGAAACCGTTATTGGCGTTCCGGTTTTCAACACGATGAAGGATGCCGTGAGCGCGACAGGCGCGAACGCCTCGGTGATTTATGTTCCCGCGGCATTTGCGCCGGATGCCGCGCTGGAGGCCATCGCCAGTGGTGTGCGTCTCGTGGTCATCATTACCGAGGGCATTCCCACGCTCGACATGATTCGTGTATGCTGGGCGGCGCGCCAGCGGGATGTCGTGGTGATCGGTCCCAATTGTCCGGGCATCATTTCGCCGGGCAAGGCCAAGGTTGGCATCATGCCCGGTCACATCCACAAGGAGGGTCGTGTCGGCGTCATTTCACGCAGCGGCACGCTGACCTACGAAATTGTCAAGGAATTGACCGTAAACGGCTTGGGACAATCCACATGCATCGGAATAGGCGGCGATCCCGTGATCGGCACAACATTTGTCGATGCGCTTGCGCTGTTCGGGAAGGATCCCGAGACAGATGCCGTCGTGCTGATAGGTGAAATCGGCGGCATGGACGAAGAGGCCGCGGCGGAGTTCACGCGGCAGAACATGACCAAGCCGGTTGTGGCGTTCATCGCCGGCCTGACGGCGCCGCAGGGAAAGCGCATGGGGCACGCCGGCGCGATCATAGCGGGCGGCAAAGGCGCGGCCGCCGATAAAATTCAGGCGCTGACCGCCGCCGGGATTCCCGTCGCCCAACGCCCCGATCAAATACCCGGACTTCTCAAGCAGGCGCCGGGCCTGGGATGAAACTGATCTCCAACGCGGCGATGTCTTCTGACGGTTCCATGGGCAGTTCGCAGATGCGCCGTCAATTAAACAGGCATATCGCGTACAGCACGGAAAAGCCAATGATCATCATCAGCGGCGTGTCCATTGAATGAGGCGCGGTGGCCTCGGCCAGCGTCATGATGACGGGCAGAATGGCCATGGCAACGACAAACTGGCTGATGCTGTTGAAATCGGTGAAAAACATTGCCGTGAAGATGAGCCCGCTTATGTAAACACAGGCGCTGCCGGCATACGATCTTACATATCTCCTGTCAAGACCCCACGATGGAGCCAGGTACTTTTTCTTGCCGAGATAAATGCCCACTGGCTCGGCAAGTCCGTCGCCAATTCCCACGATGAAGATGATGATAAAGACGAGATTGGGCTCAAGGATCTGCTCGAACAATTGCTTGAAAATCACGCACAAAACAAGCCCCGGCAGGATGTTGCCCAGCACGATCCATTTCAGTGTGTTGGGCCTGTCCTCGGGCCGGTCGAGGGAATTGAACTGCAGCATGAAGATCTTTGAGTTCTCCCTGATCGGCTTGATCAGCAGCAGAAAAGCGAGCAGCACCAGCAGTGATTCCCAAAGATGCGGCAGCGCTCCGAATGGATGCATTTTGCTTCCAGGGCTGGCGCTTACGCTGATCAGGGGGACGAGATAGGCGGCAAAGTGTTGCAATTTACGGGTGTAGTTGATCTTAAAGGCGGAATCCTTGTTCGTGATGATATACCCTTTTTCGTCGATCCGGCAGAAATGCCGGCATAGGAGACCGCCGGCAAAGGACATGAGCATCATGATGGCGAGTTTTGTCAGCCCGAAGAGAAAGAAAGGCCCGTCCGACAGAAGAGCGGGCTGCAACGAACGCGTTGTGGTAAACAAGATTAACAGCGCCACCGCCCAACCGGCAAGGAAGGTCAGATCAAACGTCTTCTTCCAGTCCTGGTCATATAATCCGGCGCTGTCACCCGGCAGGATGACTCTGTTCTCCTCGGTCATGTGCTGTCTCTCTCTGGCCGTTTATTCGATGGATTCTTTGCAGGTTATATGGTTGCATGATTGGGCGCGAATCCGAAAAGTCAATCCCAATGGCGCATTTGTTGTGGAACAGACTTTCAATGTGCGCCATCAATCCCCCAACACGTGATGGATGGATATGCCACAAACATCCGGGGCGCATCAGTTAATGCGCGAATGACAATTCGCCGGATACGCGAGATGAATCCGCGCTTCATGGTGAGCCGAAATATTCGTTGTGCGCGCTTGGCAACTGGTCCAACTTTTCCAGCACAAGCTCAATGACCATGTCTTTTGATTCTCTGATGGATACGCTGCTTTCGCGGGCAATCAATTGGGATTGTCCGATGAGCGGGGACGAGTTCGACACCCTTGCCCTGAAGATTTTCGCGTATCAATATGAGCACAATGCCTTCTATCGGCGTTATTGTGACGCCCGCCGGGCAACCGCGGCGGGCAGTCCACACGATTCACAACCTGTGCCGTCGAGCTGGCTTGAAATCCCCGCTCTGCCAACAAACGCGTTCAAGCGCGCCGAAATATGCTGTTTTCCGGCGGAGCGGCGCATTGCCTTCTTTAAGACCAGCGGCACGACGGACGGCGAGACGGGAAGGCATTATTTTTCCACGCTTGCCCTCTATGAGGCCGCCATTGTTCCCAATTTCAAACAACATCTTCTGCCTGACGAGGGGCGGCTCAGGATGCTCATTCTGACTCCGCCGCCCGCGGAGACGCCGCATTCCTCGCTTGTCCACATGATGAAAGTCGTTCGCGAGCATTTCGGGACGGATGACAGCTTTTATTGTCTGCGTGAGGGAAGATGGCGGGCAAATGATATGCTTGATGCGCTTCATCAGAGTGAAACCGCGGGGGAGCCCGTGTTTCTGCTGGGCACTGTGTTCGCGTTTGTGTTCATGCTCGATGAAATGGCCGCGCGCGGCGCGAATTTCAGATTGCCAGAGGGCAGCCGCGTCATGGAAACGGGCGGTTTCAAGGGCCGCGCGCGCGAAATTCCGCGCGCTGAATTTTACGCCAGCCTCTGCGGCGCTTTCGGCATTCCGCCACACCGCATCGTGAACGAATATGGGATGACCGAACTTTCGTCTCAATTTTACGACACGAGTCTTGCTGATGGCGCGCCCGGGAACCTGAAATCCGTTCCGCCTTGGACGCGGGTGCTGATCGTTGATCCCTTGTCCGGTCATCCAGTCCCGGATGGCGTCCCGGGGCTGATCCGTATTGTTGATCTCGCAAATCTCGGCAGTGTGATCGCCTTGCAGACCGAGGACGTTGGCATCATGCGCGGCGGCAAATTCGAGATGCTCGGCCGTGTGGCATCCGCCCCGCCGCGAGGCTGCTCACTCGCCGTGGAAGACCTGATGAATCAGCAGGGATAGGACCGCTCAACATTCAGATTCGCTCGTTCATCAAAGGCGCCAACGCGTGTCTCAAGCGCTGGCGGTGGTGCGACGGACCCGCTGGCTGGTGATTTATATTTCTGTTTCCGCTTGAGGATTGCCGATGATGTCTGGCGGGACCAGCCCGGCGTAGCGCGCGAACCTGCTCTCCGGCAAGAGCGCCAGCAGGCGTTGCGCAACCGCCCGGATCCGCGCCGGCGAATCCGGGACATTCAACGGCAGTTCCGGCAGGGCTTTACCCAGCGCCCGCGCCAGGTGCGTCACGCCAAAGTAGTTCTGCCGGAGATTGTCTGTCATGAGCGCCCCAAGAAAGACGGGAACGCCGTCGTCGCGCGTCTGAAGGCGGTCATAGTTCTCCAGCGGCCGCGCGTCATCGGTGTGATGCGCGCTGTCCGGCGCTGGCAGGAGTTCTTCCAGTTCCCGCCGCGTATTGATGGCGCAGACCAGAGTCCGGGGTTGCGGATTCCGCAAGACGAAGCGCAGCGCGCGCGTGGCAATATCCTTCACCGGCTCAAAGCCGAACAGTTCGGCGAAACGCGGCAGCCGGTTCACCGCGCAGAATGGCACACCGTATTCCGCCCAGACCAGGCATTTCATGGCAATCAGCGCGGCTTTGCCCTCATAATCACTGAAGTGCTGCTCCAATTGGCGGTTACGGAAATTGTAGGGGATCATGATGACCCGGAATTCCGGAAAGCGGCCGGCAACTTCCCGTGCCAGCCGGACATCATGGCTTGAAAATCCTAAAAGGCGGAAGTCGCCTGCCTGCCGGCGCTTTTCCAGCAGGTTCACAAGACGTTCGCACAGCGCCGGATCGTACTGTTCTTCGACGGCGTTGACCATGAACGTGTCGAACCGGGCGCCGGGCATGATTTTTAACCGCGCGTCCAGCCAGCGGTTGAAGTACTCCTCCACGCTCACCCCATGGGTTTTCGAGCCGGAAAAGGCGCCGAGTACCATGCCGTTCACCCAGACTCGGTCCCGCAGTCCCGTCGCCTTCAGGATTTCGGCCAGCACCGCCGCCTCATTGCGCCATGTGGTGTCGAACCATGTGACTCCGGCGGCCAGGGCGCGTTCGATCAAAGGCGCCCTCGCTTTCACGGCCGTGTCCGTCAAGGCATATCGATCCTCAAAAGCTCCCTCCTCCATGGCAAAATAATGGCCGCCGATTCCGATCCGCGACACGGGAGGAGTGCCATCCATCAATTCATATGTCTTCATGGTAAGCCAACGTTACGCATCAGCCTCGAGGCTGCCGCCTTGGCAACCGGGCTGGTTGAATGCGCTTGTTCGTGGGTACAGATCGTCGTCGTCTGAGCTTGATTAATGGCCGTTTTTTACCTCTTGCGGGTGTCAGTTGTCAACCGGAATAGCAAAATGGTCTTCACCTTTGGGTGTGGCGGGGATCGCTTGGCGGAGTTCGACGCCCCGCTGTCGGGTGGAGACGGCGGAGCGCAGGGCGCGCCGGCCAACAGCGGCTCATCAGTTCAGCCTGAGATCGCTTGTGAGGATGCCGATCAGATTTCAGAGAGATTTTGCCGAACGCGTGAGATGCGCCCGCGAATTCGGGTGTGTGTTGGAATTGTCTTGCGCCTTGAGCGTTCAGCAGCGATTAAAAACAAGATTCAATCAATTCCATGAGGTGGTTTTAAATCTCAGGATGGAGAAGGTACGCGTAGGTGTCGTGGGAGTTGGCCATTTGGGCCAGCATCACGCGCGAATCTACGCTAAAAATCCAAAATGCGAGCTTGTGTGTGTCGTGGACATCGACGCGCATCATGCCCGGAAGATTGCCAAACAGTATAAAACCCGCTCGATGACGGATTACCGGGAGCTGTTTGGTCTTGTTGATGCGTGCAGTATTGCCGTTCCTACGGTCAGTCCTCAAGGAAGTTGTCAAGGAACCCGCCTTCATCGAGGGTCACCGTCTGGGGCCATACGATCCGCGCGTGAAGGATGTGGGCGTGGTGCTCGACCTGATGATTCATGACCTTGACATCATTCTCCAACTCGTGAATTCGCCCGTCGCCAGCGTCGAAGCCGCGGGTGTCGGCATCTATACCGACAAGGAAGACATCGCGAACGCCCGCATCCATTTCGCCAACGGCTGCATCGCCAATCTTACGGCCAGCCGCGTGACACCGGTAAAAAAACGCAAAATCCGGATTTTCCAAAAGGATGCCTATATATCCGTGGATTATATTGAGCAGGAGATGGAGATTTTCCGCAAAGTGAAGCTCCCCAACGCGCTGCCGGGGATGCCCAATGTGTCAATTGTGCGCAAAAAGGAGCGCATTGAGCGCGAAGAGCCCCTGAAACTTGAACTCGACCACTTCATCGATTGCGTAGTTCACGGCTCGGAGCCCATGGTGAAGGGCGAGCATGCGCGGGATGCGCTTGAACTGGCCGTCGAAATTTCCGGCCAGATCAAGACGCGTCTTGAACGACTTTCAATGGGATCGGGGAAATGAATCGGGCGGGCATCTCATCAATCATGATGCCGGAATCGTCCGCCAAATTGATGTTTGTTGCAGGGGAGAATTCCGGCGATCAGCATGCCGCCCGCCTCATTGAAGAATTGCAGCGCCTCGAACCGCGGATCGAGTGCTTTGGTTATGGCGGCGAAAGCATGGAAAAGGCCGGGATGCGCCTTGATGAGAACCTTGCGCAGAAACTCCCGATCATTGGCTTCACCCAGGCATTTCGAAATCTTGGCGAGCTTAAAAAACTGCTCGTTCGTGCGGTGAAACTGCTCGACCACGAAAAGCCCGACGCGGTGGTTCTTGTGGATTATCCCGGGTTCAATCTGCGTGTGGCGGCGGCCGCGAAGGCGCGCAATATTCCGGTCATCTATTACATATCGCCGCAAATCTGGGCCTGGCATCGCGAGCGGCTGAACACGATTGCGGCTTGTGTGACGCGCATGCTGGTCATTCTGCCTTTTGAAGAGGATATTTACCGCAAGGCGGGTGTTCCGGTGACTTATGTGGGGCATCCGCTGCTTGATCAGGCCGGGTCAGGTTTGAAGCCGCGCAAGGTCATTATTGAAGAGCTGGAGATCGGCCCTGACAAGACCATCATCGGTCTGCTTCCCGGCAGCCGCGAACCGGAAATCGTGCGTCATCTGCCGGTCATGCTTGAGGCGGCGCGGTTGATTCTGGCGCGCTGGCCCGCCGCGGAGTTTGTTCTGCCGCGGGCTTCCACGATTTCCCGAAAACTCATCTGGAAATATCTCCCGCAGTTCCCGGATGTGAAGGTTCGCGTTGCGGAGAAGGATCATCAGGCCGTGCGCGCGGCGATGGACTTCGCCATATGCAAAAGCGGGACGTCGACGCTTGAGCTTGCGCTGCTGGGTGTGCCGATGATCGTGATCTACAAAGTGTCGCTTCCGACTTATCTGCTTGGCAGGATGCTTGTGCGGATCAAATGGCTTGGCCTGGTTAATATTGTGGCCAATGAATCGGTGGCGCCCGAACTGATTCAGAGCGACGCGACTCCCGGCAAAATCAGCAAAAGCGTTCTGAAATATCTTCGCAATCCCGCGGCAATGTCGGCCATGAAGGAAAAGCTTGGCCGCATTCGCGCCATGATGGGTTTGCCCGGGGCTTCCCGCCGCGCCGCGCGGGAAATCATGGGCATTCTGCATCCGCCCGCCTGAATTCAGCGCATCAGACGCAGTCATTGCCAAAAAGCGCATGCCCCCGATATCCTGCTCAAGTTGCACGAGCGCTTCGGGCATCCGGTTCCCGGCGCGTTGCATGACACACGGCAAATATCCGCGTGGCTGCTTCCGTCAGGATCTGACCCGGTTAGGCTTCCGCTCGTTGCCCTGAACGCGCCAGGAACCCGACGCCCTAAGTTCTGATGAAGTTACTCGTCTTGAATGAGGGCTATTCAGGGGGAAACGATCCGTATCACCAGGATCCCGCCGCGGCGGGCGCGGGGTGTTGACGTTTGATGAAATGTGGTTGGACATCATGCTCATTCTTTTTCTTTGCCTGAAGACGGTCTCACATGACTTCATCAAGATGAGTCATTGAAAATGAGACTGTCTCCGTCATGCGCGTAGTCGTTCTCGGATCGGGCACATCGGCAGGCGTGCCGACGCTTGGCTGCGATTGTGACGTTTGCCGCTCGATCAATCCCCGTAACAAGCGTCTGCGGTCGAGCGTCTATATTGAGGAGGCCGGCCTGCGGATGCTTGTCGACTGCGGTCCGGATTTCCGCACCCAGGCGATCAACCATTCGATCAGGGATGTGGATTGCGTGCTGTTGACGCACACCCATGCCGACCACATCAATGGCATTGATGACCTGCGCGCATACAACATGATGCGCAATCATCCCATTGATGTTTACGCCTTGCCCGAGGCGCTCGATGAGCTGCGGCGGCGGTTCGATTATTGTTTCCGCCCCCCGCCCTTGGGCAGCATGGTGCCGGATCTCATCCTCCACAAGCTGCGCGACAACGATGATATAAGGGGCGTTGGCGTGCAAACGATCCCAATCATCCACGGAGAGATGGAGATCATCGGATTCAGGTTCGAAAAGTTTGCCTACCTGACGGATGTCAGCCGGATACCGGAGCTGTCCTATGCGATGCTTGAGGGCTTGGAGGTTCTCATGCTCAATGCGTTGCGCCGGCGTCCGCATCCGCTGCATATGAATCTGGAGCAAGCCGTGACATCCGCCCGGCGCATCGGGGCGCGCCGGACGTGGTTCACGCATATCTGCCATGACCTTGACCACGATCAAATCAACGCCCAACTGCCGGCGGAGATGCAACTTGCCCATGATGGGCTTGTTTTCGAGATTTGACGGCGGACTTCAGGCAACAGGCGGCGGCATGTTTCCGCTGTCTTTATGGACTCTCAGGCGCGCTCGACGTGCAGTTTGATTTTGCCATCAACTTCCGCGTGAATGTGGATGATGATGTCATGAATGCCGAGGGTTTTGATGTGTTCGTGAAGATCGATCTGTTTTTTGTCGACATGGTAGCCTTGGCTGTTGAGCGCATCGGCGATGTCGTGCGCCGTGATTGATCCGAACAGGCGGTCGCTTTCGCCCGCTTTGGCCTTGATGGACACTGAGACCCCGTCAATTTTTTTAACCAGCTCCCTGGCTTCGGACAATTTTACGGCGGCGAGTTCAAGCTGCTTTTTCTTCATTTTGTCATAACGCTTCATGTTGGCCGGAGTGGCTGGAGCGGCAAGACTGTTCGGTTCCAGGTAATTGCGAAAATAGCCGTCGGCAACCTTCACCACGCCGCCCTGGCGGCCCAGGTTCTTCACGTCGTCGAACAAGACAACTTCCATGCTCATGCTGTGATTCTCCTTGCTTATGGGGCGGGCGCCGCGCAAAATGCGGTCATTCCCGTATTTTCAAACCGGGTTTCTGATGCGCGCCCGGCTGATGCAATCATTTATGCTTGCCATGCATTGTATTCATAATTTCTTGTTGAGCCTCAATTGATATGAAACGCCGAGTCATTATTCGTCTGGTGTGGATCCTCATCTTTGCGATCCTGGTTTACACTGTCTTCGTCATCTGGAGCGATTTCCGCCAGAACCTGAAAACGTTGCGCGATTTCACCTGGCGGCTGTATCCGCTCGTGCTGGCGGCCGTGCTGGTCAATTTTGTCGTGCGGGAGCTCAAGTGGGATTATTACCGGCGCGCGGGCGGAATCAATGTGCCGCGGCTGGGCAGCTTCCTGGTTTTCTTCAGCGGCTACTCGATGTGCATTTCCCCGGGGCGCGTGGGCGAGCTGATCAAACCGTTCATGTACAAGGAATACTTCGGCCAGAAAATGAGCCGCACGGTTCCGCTGGTCTTTTGTGAGCGGGTGTCGGACCTGCTGGGGATGATCGTGCTGGCCGCTGTCACGTTGACCGCATATATGGCCGGAGTTCAGCACAAGGGCGGCGGATGGCTTTCACCGGGGATGATTTATGGGTTCCTTGTGTTCTCCGCGGTCTTCGTGGCCGCGATGATATGGCTCATCCGCCAAAAGTCCATCATGCACCATGTTGGCGGACTGCTTTCGTTATCAAGCCGCATCGAACGTTCCCTGCATCATATAAGAGCGCTCTATCACGCGACGCATCCGCTGCTTACAGTGAAAAACCTCGCCGTCACGACGGCAATGGCGTTCTTCTCGTGGGCCTTTGAATGTTGGGCGCTCATGATCATTCTTCATGGCGTTGGGGCGGATCAGATCACGTTCGGACAGGCGACATTTGTTTTTTGCATGGCCACCATTTTCGGCGGATTCCTGTTCTTTCTGCCGGGCGGTCTGGGAGGATTCGAGGCGACAATGACCATCATGCTCAGCCTGCTGGGCGTGCTGAAATTCCAAGCAGTGTCGGCAACCTTCCTCGTCCGCCTTTCAACACTGTTCTTCGGAGTGGCCATCGGGTTCCTTTTCATCCTGATCACGTCAGCTAAGTATCACAAGCCGATCAAGTGGGATGAATTCGATAAGGCCGAGACCGAAATCGAGCGCGAATCGCCCTGAGGGAGAAGTTGCTGACTGTGCGCCTGTCAGCCGCATTTTCACTTGCTTCAGATCTGTGACAGCGGAAGTATATGTTAAAGCGGGATTGACGGATTCATTATGGCGCAAACGTCATCTTTTGCACGGCTTTCTTTATCCTGTTGACGTGGCCGCGTCCGAGCCCCTTGACCTCGCATCCAAGTTCGAAGTAGGCGCGGATTCTTGCGTCGTCGAGTATGCCAAAACAGTCGATGATGGCGGCGGGCTTGCCGATTTTGGCGACGACATCCTCCGGATCGAGATCAAGGTACTGCTTGTGGCGCACGGCGAAAACAACGGCATCGGCGCCTTTGAGCGAGATGTCGATGTCATCAATGACGCGCAATTGCTTGAGTTTTTCCTGGTTGCGGAAAAAGCGCGCCCAACTGTAGCCGGGCGAGGGGTAGGTGTCCTGCGCCTCGAATTCCCACCAGTGGGTGACATACGGGTCGTGAACGCGCAATTCGGCGCCCATTTCGGTCAGGCGCCGCACAATGATTTCCGAGCCGCTGTAGCGGGTGTCGCCGACGTCCTCGCGGTAGGATGCGCCGAGCAACAGCACTTCGGCGGCCGCGATGGAGCGGTCCATGTTGCGAAGAGCGTCGCGCGTCATCGAGGCCACGCGAAGCGCGCGCGTGTCGTTGATGTTGATCGCCTCGGGCGTGATGCGGAAGATGTCGTCCTCCCAGCCAAGAATATGGCGGTAGGCCCACATGCCAAGCCCGCCGTCCTTGGGCAGGCAGTAGCCTCCGATGCCGGGGCCCGGGAAGATGATGTTGCTGTGGGTGGGGCGCACCTTGATGGCATGAATGACTTTCATGAGGTCGACGCCGTTGCGTTCGGCGAAAACGCTCCACTCGTCCAGAAACGCAAGTATCGTGGCGCGGTAGCTGTTTTCGACGATTTTGGCTGTTTCCGACTCGATGGGGCGGTCGAGCACGGTCAGCGGGTAGTCCCGCGTGTTGAGCACCTCGTTCAGAAAGCGCGCGACGCGGCGCTTGGATTCGTCGTTGACGCCGCTGCACACGCGCCAGAAATCGCGGATACTGGCCACATAATTGCGTCCCGGCATAACCCGCTCGTAGCTGTGCGCGAGCAGAGGATCGGACGTGATGCCGCGCTGTTCGAAGACCTTTTTCACGATCGGGTAAGCCACGTACTCCGTGGTGCCGGGCGCGACCGTCGTTTCAATAAGCACAAGGGCGCCAGGCGGGATGCGCTCGGCGATGGCGTAGATGGAGTTTTCAAGCGCGGCCATGTCGGCGCGGCCGGTGCGAAGATTGCCAAGCGATTCCTTCAGGTAGTCGCACTGCACATCGACGACCACAACGTCGGCCAGTTTGAGGGCGGCCTCATTGTATGTGGCAATGAGCGTTTTCTTTTCCATAACACACCGCCGGATCATGGAATCGACCTCGGGATCCTCCGCTTTGACGGGCGACATGCCGCGGTTGAGCAGTTGGATTTTCCAGTAACTGCGCGTGCTGGGACGCTGCATGCCGATGACGAACTTGCCCGGTTTGCCTTCGGCATCGACGGAATCCGCGACGACGCCGGCCATGACGGCGCCCACAAATCCCACGCCCACGACAACAACAATCTCCCGGCCCATCGCGCGTTCACGCACCACGATTTCGCTCAGCCGGTCGTATTCAGCCGCGTAATCCTCCTTCGCGGGAATAGGAAATTTTTCACCATCCGGGCTGATGGAATATTGCTCGGTCATCATAAAGCAGCTCCTTGATTTGATAAGCAGAATTTCTCTCAGATGTTGAGTTTATCATATGGATGGCGGTTTTGTGATCTCAAGCTAAAGCTTGCCCCCCGCAAGAAAACGCGAACAACAGTCATTGTGGCCCTGGAAAGACGATGTGCAGTGTTGGGCATCACGCATTTGGGCTGGCGCTCGTGTTCTTGTCGGCGGCCTGTGACCGCTTGTCGAGAATCCTGTTAAGATGATGTTTCACCGCCACATCGTTTTCGGTGGCGCGCCATGTTTCGAGGAACTGCCGGTTCGTCTCGACGTGGCGGCCCAGCGCGCCCACAATGTCGACGCGGTGTTCGGGGTTTTCCGCTTGTGTAAGGTCGGCGCGCAGGCGGGCATTCATGTCGTTCACGGTCTCCGGCGCCAGCAGCGGTGCGTTGGCGGCGCCTATGTCAAAAATCAGTGTGGCGGCGTTGGCGCGCTCACCCGGATCGGCTTTGGGGCTGGCAAACGCCGATTGAAGAAAGACCACGGCGCGCTGGTCGGGAATGTCGGCAAAAGCGTTCTGGATGGCAATCCGTTCGGCCGGGGCGGCTGCTTGGTCCAATGCCGGACCGAAGGCTGACAGCATGTCGTCCAACATTTCATCGCGGCCTTCGCACATCATGATGGCCTTCAGAACGCGCTCACGCTCATCGGGGTCGCTCTGTGACTGCAGAATGCGCAGCATTTCGCCCACCGCGCTGCTGTCGCCCCGCGCCACAAGCGTGTCCAACTGGCCGGTCAGAGCTTCCGTTGAGGCTTTCGTGCCGGCCGCCGCGCCATCGCGCGATGAGGCTCTGCGGCGCGGTTTCGACACGCGAGCCGTGGCGTCGGCCTGCTTTGCGGGCGGCCGCCGGAGCAGATCGATCCGGGAATCCCGCGCCGATTCCGCCGGCGGGCGCGCGCCATCATTAAAAATCCCGGCGCGCAACTGGCGGCGCAGGATGACGAGCGGCGTCGTCAGCACGATGATGACGACGACGGTTGCCGTTATAATGATTGCGCGAGACCGCATAACTCCATCTTTCATGAACGTCCCGCAGCCGCAATCCCGCCGCCGCGGCACATCCGCGCTCTACTCGACGGAAAGCAATTCCACTTCAAAGATCACCGTCGCTTTGGGCGGAACAACGCCCGGGACGCCCATCTTGCCATATCCTTGTTCCTGCGGAATCGTTAGTTTGCGCTTGCCGCCAACTTTCATGCCGATCAGGCCCTCTTCAAATCCCGGGATGACTTTGCTGCTGCCCAGTTTGATGATAAACGGGCGAACCGAGGGCCGGAGGCTGGAGCCGAATTCCCGGCCGTTTGTTAGCGTTCCTGTGTAATGAACCGTGACGGTGGATCCTTTGGTTGCCGCCCTGCCGGTTCCCGCCGCTATCTCCTCGCACTTCGTTCCTGACGGCAGAGTGACGACACCGCTTGTGAGCGCGGCGCCGTTGGTTGTGACAGCGGTGTCCGATGTGCTGCCAACGCTGGCGGAAGCGGCGGTTGTCATATCGGCGCGGGTCATTGTGTTTCTTTCCGGCCGGTGTGCCTGGGCAACCGTTGCCGTCGTGGCGCGCATAAACAGGGCGCTCGTGGCATCAGCCGTTTGGTTGCCGGCCTCACACAACCGGGTCAGCGCCCCCGCAACCAGGACCGCCAACGCCGTTTTCGTGATGATGTTTGTGTGCATGTGTGTCTCCAAAGGCAAATTGTTTGGTTATGATCTCGGTGTCACACTTTCCAACAGGTATTGAAAGAACGGCCGCGCCCCCTCCCCGGGGGCGCGGCCCGCGGCCGTGCTCATGTCATTCCAAGAGCATCCAGTAGTAGTCGGGGAGCATCTTCTCCTCCCACGACATTTTGCCGCCGATTTCCAGGCGGATGGTGGCCTTGCCCGTGTGGCGCGTGCGGGCGTCGGCGAAGTGTTTGGTTTTGATCTTGGTGGTCCAGGTCTTCTTCGCCAGGTCGGCGTTGAAGGTCGAATCGCCGTCGCGATATGAAAGCGGCTGCGACAACATCACCTTCTTCATGAAGTCGGTGATGCCGGTCATCAGCTTCTCGACCTTGTTCGAGCCGTTGATGCCGACGGTCAGGTCGCCGATGCGGTTTGGTTTCTTGCCGATGATGCCCGCCAGTTTCACGTCGCCGTTGTTCCTGTAGTCGCGCGAGACCTCGATGGTGGAGACGAACATTTCGTTGCTCAGCGAGGTTCCGGTCGATCCCCATCCGTAGGAGACCTTCGCCGGTTCGACGATGCTGACGAGCGTGATCAGGCCGTTGATGCCGAGTCGAAGCTCAGCCTTGGTGTCCATGTCGGCGAACTGGCGTCCCATGTCCGCCTTGTCCACCGAGGCATTCCACTTCATGGTGCGGAAGTCGAGGTTGGCGGTGATCTGACGGTTTGTGGAGGTGAACTGCCAGTTGGCGCCGGAGCGGCGCCAGCGGCCCTCGGCGCCGGTGGCCATGAACTCGGCGCCGCGAAGCTTGAGCGTGATGCCCTTGACGGGGTCAAACTGGGCGGCCGTCATGGCGATCGGTTTCACGGACCCGTCGGCTTCCAACGTGGCGAGTTTGCCGTTTCTCACGCGGAACGAGTCGGTGGGGGCGCCCGTCACCGACGCCTTGACGGCGAGCGCCTTGCCCGCCGGTGTCTGCGTGTTGGCGTATTGGCTTGGCAGCCCGCGCACGCTGATGCGTGTCGAATCGGGCGTTGGCGAGATCGAGTACTTCCCGCTGTGCGCCGAGACGCCGGCGGCGGCGGCGATCGGTTTCGCGGAACTCGCCGGGTTGATGTTAATGCCGAGGGTCGACCATGTGAAGCACCATGGCAGCGGGCCGAAGTAGTCCTCGGGCACCCACGGCGCGTTGTAGCTCGTGGCCTGTAACAGCCACGGCTGGACGGCCATGGAGTTGAGGTAGCCCGGCGTGGCGCCGCCGGGCGGAACGTCCAGAGTCGTCTGGACCGTCTTGTCGATGCTCGTCGAGACCGAGCCCGACTGGTCCATCGAGTCGGTGAAACTCACCGAGGCCTGTTCCTTAAAGAACGGGATCTTCACCGTGACCTGGTCGCTCACATCCATCTCGCTCGACACATCATTGCTCGTGGACTGCGTCTGCGTCTGCGAGTACGATTCGGTCTGGGCGTTTCCGATGTTGAGCGTGTTGACAATGTTTGTGCCCGTGCCGCCGGCCACGACCGACCACATTGGCTGGCCGGTGTTGGGATCGTTAGGCGGGCCGCCCCAGTTGTAGCCGCTCGGGTTCATCCAGTCCTCAACATCCGTCGAATAGGGGAGCGACTTGATGCCCGAGAGGAGGCTCACAGGCTGCTGCGAGTTGGGGCCGGCGGGGGTCTGAAGGTCAAAGTACTGTGTCTGCAACTCCATGCCGGTCGATGTGAACAGGTACATGTCGTACCCGTTGGGCGAGCTGGTGTTGGTGTCGCCGCTATAGCCGTACTGGACGCTCTGGTAGTCCTGCGTGGTGATGATCGGCGCCTTGATGAACAGCCACCCCATGGTTCCGCCGGCGCTGTCGGTGTTGTCATACGTGTAACCGAGCGACTCGGTAATGTCGGTCTCATGGCCCTGGGTGCTTGACTGCCCCATCGTGGCCGAGATGTCCGTCTCGTTGTTGCAGTGCTTGCCGCCGATGGTGGTGTCGGAGCCGACGCCGAATGTCTGCGACTCGGTGACTTGAGTCGCCACGGACGATCCGCTGCTTTCGCCGATCTGCAACGAGGCGAGAACGTCCTCGGTGGGATCCTTGCCGTTGGGCATGTACGGTGGCACACCGAGGACCACGCCGATGATCTTCCAAGTCATGCGGATGACCTGCGACGCCGCGCTTTCGTCCGTCGCAGCGCTGGTGTTCCACGGGTTGGCGTCGAGCTGAGACTGCGTCGCCAGTGGGACCCACACGTCGGATTCAAGCATGCCGATGATGTCGTTTGACACGCTGTTGGCTGCGGTGACGGCGACATACTGCTGGAGATTGCCCGACGGCTGGGCCGTGTAGTAGGGCGCGCAGGCGACAGGCCAATACGAATAGCCTGGTGGCGCCGGGGCGGGCATCCAGTTCGTTTTTCCATTCCAAGTCCACGTGTTGTTTGCCAGGCTGTACTCGAACTCCGTTTGGTAGCAGACCGTGGAATTCTGGCACGACGCGAAGAGCCCGACCGTGCCCGCGGCGCTGCTAATTTCCCAATTGCCGGGCAAGACAGGGAGCAGAGTTCCGTTGAGTGTGCCCTGAATGCCGCTGGCCTGCAAGATCGGCGCGGAATTGCCCCCGTAGTTCGAAGCGGGAATCTGAGCCAGGGTGTTTGTCTGAAAGCCACCCGCCGCCGGATCGAAGACCACCGAATAGACATTGTTGGCATAGTCATTGACGATCACAAGCGCCTGCTGGTTGCTACCGGAGGCCTCGGACCCGATTGTGATCGCGGTCAAGACTTTCGCCCAAGCCGACGAACCAGGCGACGAGGCGCCCATCTGGCCAAGGGGGTACACGGCCGCGAAATTCATCGAACCCGGGGTCGGGGCCGTGTTCTGCACAAGCGATGACCCCACGAACGCGCCAATGCTCCTGTCCGACTGCATCTCGCCGGGCATGTATCCGATCGTCGTGAACACATAGATGTTGCGCCCGATCACGGCGGCGGCGACGGACTCTCCCGGGGTGCCCGGGTTGATGGCGGGGGTATCCTGAACGGTTTGACCAGCGGGCTTGGTAGGATCGACGATCCAGTAGTGGATCCAATTGCCCACCTCGGCGAACGCGTAGAAATAACCGTTGTACGACACGATCGCGCCGTGGGCTTGTCCCACCGTTTGGCCGCTTATCGAGCCCGACGCATAGGGGGAGTAGAAGTTGTAATTCAACGACGGATTATTGGTCATGTAGCAGTACATGGTCGCGTTGTTGCCCGACCATGTGTTGCAGGCCATGTACATGAGCGTTTGCTCGTTGACGCCGCCTGCGGCGCCCAGGTAGGCGCCGCTGGTGGCGATGCAGTGGAAGGATTGCGCTTTGGCGGGGGAAGTGAGAAACAGCGTCCCCCCCAGCCCGAGCGCGACTGCGCCGATGGCGGTCAGTCGTCGAAGGCGGGATGTGGCACATCTGGTAAACATTTGGTTTGTCCTTTCCTGATGGTTGTCGTTAACCTGACAAAACGTCTTAACCCAAGGGGCGGTCAAGTTCAAAAATGCGGAAAGTGTGGAAAAAGCATCGGTTCCAAATGTCTTGCCGTTGGGCAAAGATGCTGGTTGAATCAACAATAATGAAAATTCGAACCATTTGTTGCTCAATATTGCCTGTCTGGCTGACCTTGGCGATTTGTGGAGCTGTCCCGCTGGAGCAAAAACTGGCTCCCTATGTTTACGAAGACACCAGGGAGCTTGTGACACTTGTCGAGGATGCGGCGGCGCTGATGGAGGCGCAGGGACGCGACGCATTCGAAGAATTTTCGCGCAAGAACACCAGGTGGCTCAACAAGGATTATTACCTGTTCATCTATGACATCGACGGCAACAATGTCTTTCATCCGATAGCGCCTGAACTTGTCGACAAGAACCTGATGGATTTGCGCGATATGAACGGCAAGCCGGTGATCCGCATGATCACTGATGTTGGCCGCCAGCCCGGCTGCGACGCAAGCGGATGGGTTTTCTACCTGTGGGAGGAACGCACCCAGCTTATTCCCATGTGGAAAAGCTCGTATATACGCAAGGTCTGCGCGCCGGACAAAAAGATTTATTTGCTCGGCAGCGGCATTTACAACATTAAGATCGAGCGGGAGTTCGTAAAGGAGCGTGTGAACGAGGCCGCCAAAATACTCGCCGCCAAAGGCAAGCAGGAAGCCTTCCTGGAATTCCGCGATCCATCCACACCGTTCAATTTTCTCGACACCTACATATTCGTCATGGACACACAAGGCCGCACGGTCATGGATCCGTCCTATCCGACGCTCGAGGGGCGCGACCTGAGCGGACTGCAGGATGCCACCGGCCGCCCGTTCGTAAGTGAGATGATCCGGAAGCTCGAGAAAAGCGATGAGGCCTGGGTGCAGTATATGTGGCCCAAACCCGGCGCGGCCCTGCTTTCGCGCAAACTGATTTACCTGCGCAAAGTAAAGATTGGTGATGAAACGCTCATTGTCGGTTCAGATTTCTACCTGGCAACACCCATCTGGATGAAAATATAGGAGGCGAGATGCATGGCAAAACGGCCTTCCGGTTTGATCTATGGCGTTCAGGATATGCCGCCTGTTGCCGTTCTTGCCGCTCTTGCTGTTCAGCATATTTTCCTGATGTCGAGCACGCTGGTTCTGCCCGTGGTTCTGGTCAAGGAGATCGGCGGGTCGTTTGATCAGATACGCTCCGTCGTCGGGCTGAGCATGATCGCCAGCGGCCTGGGCACGATCCTTCAGGCCATGCGGTGGAGGGGGGTGGGCTCCGGTTATCTTTGCCCGAACTTGTGCGGACCGAATTTTTTCACGGCATGCGTGGAAGCCGCCTGGCTCGGCGGGCTTCCCCTGATGCGCGGCATGGTCATCGTGGCGGGGCTGACCGAGGCTGTGTTCGCGCGCGCCGTCCACCGGCTCAAGTTTCTTTTCCCGACGGAAATAACCGGGCTGGTGGTGTTGATGGTGGCTGTGGGGCTTGTGCCGCTTGGCGTGTCAAAATTCCTCGGCATCAATTATGACGGCGAGCCTATCCAGACAGAGAATCTGGCTGTGGCCGCGCTCACATTGCTGATCATGGTGGGCGTCAATGTGTGGGGCAAAGGGAAACTCAGGCTCTACAGTGTGCTGATGGGCATGATCTTCGGCTACCTGTTGTCGCTGACACTGGGTCTGTTGGGTCGCGCTCAACTGCATGACATCGTGCTGGCGCCATGGGTGGCTCTGCCGTTTCTCGAGGACACTTTCAAGATCGCATTCCGATGGTCGCTTTTGCCAACGTTCATCATAGTTTCAATATGCGGCGCACTGAAAACCTTTGGCAACCTGATCCTATGTGAGAAAATCAATGACGAGGAATGGAGCCAGCCGGATATCAACCAAATCGGGACGGGCCTGATGGCGGACTCGATCTGTGTGACTGCCTCGGGTCTGCTCGGCGGCATGGCTTCTGACACATCGGCCAGCAATGTCTCCCTGAGCAGCGCGTCAGGCGCCACGAGCCGCTATATCGGATACGCGGCGGGCGCCCTTTTCATGCTGCTGGGATTCTCGCCAAAACTCAGCGCTGTGCTCTCGGTCATGCCGATGCCTGTCATGGGCGCCATCCTTGTTTTCGTCACAAGCTACATGATCATATCAGGCCTTTCGATCATCATCGGGTCAGGCATGGACTCGCGGAATATATACGTCATCGGCATTTCAATGGTGTTCGGATTGAGCCTTGACATTCTGCCCCAGCTTTATGCCGGCGTTCCCGCATGGTTGCGCCCCCTGTTTGATTCCTCACTGACTTTCAGCACGGTGTTGGCCGTGGTTCTTAATCAGTTATTGAGCCTTGGGAAAAGAAAAGACGCAAAGGCGTCTGATCGTCCGGCTGGAACAGACTAAAGGCGCCCCGCTCCTGCTATTAGTGTCGCGTCAAGGGCGTCGTTGCTTCAGTTCCCGTTCGTTTCGCTTGCGATTCTGCTCGCTCAAAAACAACGTGATCAAATACACAAAGCGCGCGGCGGGCGCAGCAGGAAAAGACGGCGGGTTGCGGTTATTCATGGTCCCGATGTGGCCGGAGAATCCTGCCGGACGGGCGCAACCGTTTCCTTTGTCATCGCGGCAGCCGTCCCTGTCGTGGTCTCCCCGGCATTGGGGAATCTGGCGATGACCGCGCGCTTGAATATGTCGGTCGTGCTCCAGGCAAAAAGAAGGTCGGACTGCTCGGCAAAGCGCGTTTCAAAGCGCAGGCGTTCGGGCAGTGTGGTGATCTTTTCGCCGCGTTCCAGCATTCCGCGGAATTCCTCCTTATAAAAGCGGGCCAGCCGGTCGGCGGCGCCCATCGCCGCGGGATTTGCTTCGACATCCGCCGATGTCACCGGCCCGCGTCTCACATACTGGAAAGCCACGGTGGTGGTTTTGGAATCGCTGTCGGCCGGGTTGCTTGTCGCGTCATCGCCGTTCGTCGTGCTGGGTTGCGAGTAAACCGGCCGGAAGCGGAACCCGGGCACATCGGCCAGTTTCCGGTAATCGTCGATGCGCGCGCGAATGTCCGGCGCAAGTTGAACAAGCGACTGCTGGTCGGCATATAACCTCCATCCCGCCAGCAGAAGAAGCCCGCCCATGCATCCGAGCAGGAGCAGCCGCGCCCGCGCCGTGTCCGCTGACGCGCCTTGCTGACGCGCGCGCGCAAGGTATTCCTGCAGGGCTTCGTGTCCGCAGTCCGCGTTGACTACCACACTGCCCGCAAGATGGTCATACCATGTTCGTTTGTCGGGGCTTGCCCACGCATAGAACACATTGCCAGCATACCATCCCGCAGCCAGCGCAAGACCGATGATCCACGCGCCTGTCATCACGCTCAACTGATCCGGTTTGTCAACCGCCTCTGAATACTGGGCGAGCAGAAGATAAACCGCCAACGGCCACACGAGCAGGGCGGAACGTGCCAGCGCCTTGTTCACCGGCAGATCAGGCCCCGCAATCTCCGACACCCTCATGCGCAACACATACTTGCCAAGACTGCGCCCGCCCGTCAGTGGCGAATTGCATATGCTGAAGCAGGCAAACGCCACGGCAATCCCTATCCAGGGACCGGCGTCGCCGAAGCGCACCGCCGCCGCCGGCGCAACGCCGATGAATGCCATCGATATGGCATGCAAAGCCAGAACATCCAGCACGATGGCGCCAATGCGCGCCAGCAATGCCGGACACGCGCCGCGCGGGCGCGGCGCCTTGACCTCGCCCGCCGTCGCGGGCGCTTCTTCTTTGTAAAGCGGTTTGTTCAACTTGATCTCTGCCATCTCGGTTGCCTGCCTGTCCTGATAAATCATATTTTAATGGTTGAAAATTCAGGTGCGATGAAGAAGGTCATCATCACGATGAATACGATCAAGCATATAATTTCAGGAATTCTCATGTTTGCCATGGCAGGGCAGGTTTTTGCGCAATGCCGCGAAAGCCCCTCGCTGAAGCGCGAACCCGCGCCGCCTTCCGGCATTGCGGACACAATCGCCGCTCCTGCGGCTAAAGCCGCCACGGGGCGCATCTGCAACAACACCGGACTCGCCATCTTCGGATGCGCGAACGACTTCAATCAGGCGGCGCGCCTGCGCGGTTATGTGAACTACCTTGCCCCCATGCCCTACACCCATCCGCCCATCTATAAACAGGATGAATCCGCCATCCAAACCACGAGCGCCGATGATGCGCCCGTGGCTTATGATCCGTCAACCCGCCGCCCGGTCAACGTGGCAGGCTCCCCCACGAGCAGCGAACTGCAAACCGTCGACATCAATTATTAGCGGAACGGGTTTCCGGGCCTCGACGCGCAACCGCGTGATGACGCCTCATCTTCGGCCGACAGGCAAAATGGCCAGAGGCGTCTCGTCTGACGCAAGTTTGAGCGCCGACTTCACCCGCGCCGCATCGAACGCCCCCACAATGACTGTTCCCATGTTCATGGCCGCGGACTGAAGATAAACATTCTGCGCCGCGTGACCCGCCTCCATATGCGCGTAGGCGATGCCATCCTGCCGGTATCGCCGCGTCGTGCGCTGGTAGACAGCCGTCAGGACAATGGATACGGGCGCTTTGTTGACCCACTCCTGGCCATAAGCCGCGCCGCTGAGAGCCGCGCGAAGATCGCTGCTATCAACGCGTTTCAACTTGTGACCGTCCGGCTGATACTTGTAAAGACCAGCCGCAAGCCCCGTCACATTGCCAGCGGCAAGATAGGTTTCCAGCGGGAACGTGGCGCCGGCCGAAGGCGCCGTGCGCTTGCCGTCGGAACTGGTCACTCCCTGGGCTGCCCACAGAAGCTGCGAGGCTTCGCCAAGCGTCAGCGGGGCGGAAGAATACTCGCGCACAGACCTCCGATTCGCCAGCGCCGCCTCGACCGACATTGCCCCGTCCTTGCGTGGCGTCGGCAGATCGATGATCATGATTGTTTCCGGGTTCGTGCTCATTTCATCGCCTGCCGCCCATGATGCGGAACCAATTGCCAATGCCAGCATGATGATGCATGCATACTGATAATGCTGATACTTTGTGATTGCCATAATCCACTCTCCTGCAAACTCCTTCTTCTTTAAAACATGCCGGAAAATTCACGCCGCATCAATAATTAAATTTGACGAAACCAGTCCTTTGTGGTTCATCGCATTCTTTGCGATAAAAAGATGTTTTTCCATAACACAAACATAATGATCAGGGCGCCCCGGTTGATCAGATCCGCGCTCCATATGCCTGGCGGCACATCCCCCGCCGCCGCGGGCATGCCGGAGGGAAAATAACCGGTGAATCTCGAAAGCCAGTGGGCGCTGGTGACTGGCGCGGCGCGGCGCGTTGGCCGCGCCATCGCGGTTGAACTGGCGCGCGCCGGCGCAAACATCATTGTCCACTGCAACGAAGGATCTGACGAGGACGCGCGCAAAACCGCCGATGCCATCGAAGCGCTCGGAGCATCGTGCCGCATCGTTCGGGCGGAATTCACGGATCCGGCGTTCCCCGAAGCGGCGGCTCGAATGGCAGAATCGCTTGCCGGCGAAGGAGTGGTTGTCCGGGTGCTCGTTAACAACGCCGCAGTGTATCCGCGGACGCCCTTTGCCGAAATAACGGCCGGCGAGTGGGACCGGATCATGGCCGTGAACCTTCGCGCGCCGTTTCTGCTGGCGCGGGAGTTTGGACTCAGGATGGCTGCGGCGGGCGGCGGCACAATCATCAATGTGACAGATGCCGTTGCCTTCCCTCCGTACAAACACTATCTGCCGTACCTCGTGTCGAAGAGCGCGCTTTCCGCGATGACATGGGCGCTTGCCGTGGAACTTGCCCCGGCGGTCAGGGTGAACAGTGTGGCGCCCGGCGCGGTGGCGTCGTCGGAGGACTGGGGACCCGAACAGGCCGCTAAAGCGCTGAAACGAACCCTTCTAAAGCGGCTTGGCGATCCCGTGCAGGTGGCCCGCGCGGTGGTCTGCCTGGCGCGCGACGCCGATTTCACGACCGGAGCCGAACTGGTGATCGACGGCGGGGCAAGTGTGAACTGAAGAATGTGTCCCAAGCCTTATTCGCTGTCAGTCAAACTGCTCATTCGCGACCCCCAAGACCGTTGTCTCGTGTTGCGGCGGGCATCAACTGCCAAAAGCAACGCGGGAATGTGGGATTTCCCCGGCGGGAAAATTGATCCGGGTGAGAATTTGGAGAACGCCGCGCGGCGCGAGACATTCGAAGAAACAGGACTGGAGATTGAACTGGCGCGGGTGGCTGGCGCGGATGAGTCCGAGAGCGAAACGCATCGCATTGCTTATCTTTTTTTAGAGGCACGCATAAGCCGGGGGGAGTTGCGTCTCAGTTCCGAACATGACGACTTCACATGGCTGCCGCCCAGCGAGCTGGCTGCGGCCGATATTTGCCCGCAATTCCTGGCGTTTGCGCAACGCCTTTCTGAGTCTCATAGATTGGGGAAACCATGAACACAGCCCTCCGAGACTGCTTGAGGAGAGCGGTTATATGTGGCAGGCAAGCTTAATCATACGTATCCATAACTTGCATGTGCCAATAGATGGTGGTTCTTTCCGTGCTTTTGAGACAAGAACGGGTTTTTTAGTATCCGCAATTTGGGATAACCCGCTCAAGATAGCGTTCCGTCTTGATAAATTAGAAAGGAACTTTCCCTCACAATTTCATGCAACTTGCGCCCGGCACAGCACAAATCACATGACTGTGCAACTTCGGACCATATAGCAACAATTCCTTTGGCCGCAGCCCTGACTTGCAGCCGCTTCGGGACGTCCTCGCGTACTCTGGCATGACCGATCAGCCGATCTGGTCGCGGATTTTCTCCCATCGGCGAAGTTGCGCCTGGCGCATCTTCTCACGAGCTTCCTTGGAAACTGAGCGTTTCTTTTTTGTCTTTTCAGGCGCGGCCGTTTCAGCAACGGCTGCTTTGACTGCTTTGACGGACGCAACCTTGTCAAATGTGATCGTCAATGTTCCGACAATCTTGTCATTCTCGACGATGGAAACGCTCATCTTGTCGCCTTGTTCAAGCGCAACCTTCATGATGTCATCTCTCCTGTGTTGGTTTCTAATGATGCAACTATATGACAGCTTGTGACATGACGTTTATATGATGGCAATGTAAAAGTAATTCATAATTGCGATGGAATGAAATTCCCGCTTTATGGTTTGAAATAATCAGTTGCCCTATATGATAACATAGACACAGGAGGCAGGTTCATGTCAGTACCCGAGTTGTCAGTGCAAATCCGCAATGCTCCGGGCCAGCTTGTCCAAGTGACAACAATACTTGCCGAAGCGGGAGTGAACGTTCAGGGGGTCACCGCGTCAAGCGCGGGCAAGACCGGGTGGGTTCACATGGTGGTGGACAAGGCCAAACTGGCTGAAGAGGCGCTGCAAGAATGCGGCATCAGCGTGGAAACGGGGGAGGCGCTTGCGATCATGATGCCCGACGAACCGGGAGCCCTCGACTGCGCATTGCGCCTGCTCTCTGACCGCAGAATCAATGTGGATTATATCTACACCTGCCTGACCGGCTCAAAGGGAAAAGGCATGGCAATTCTCGGCGTCCAATCTCCCGGCAAAGTTGAAAAGATATTCAGGGAAAACGGCATTGAACTGTGGAACGAGGCAACATAAGAGCGCCGCATCACAGGCGTCTTTAAGCTGAAATGCCGCGCCCCCAACGCAATAACCAGCGGAAAAACATCTCCCGTCCAGCAGTTGCATCATTTTTTCCGTTGCCATTTCACGGCGCGCCGGGATTGTGCATTTCATGCGGATTGCATTGAACGCCATGCAGGTGCGCGCCGCAAAAAGCGGCGTGGGACAGTACATTAACACTCTGCTCGATTCCATGCTTCGCGCCGATCACTTCAGCCAGTTCACGCTTTATTGTTCACCTGACAACGCGGGAAGCTATGATTTCGGGGCGCGCAATTTCAAAACCATCGAATGGGGGTTGCCAGAGGCGGGAAAGACCGCGCGACTGCTTTATGAGTACGCCTTCCTGCCGCGCGAATTGCAGTCGGGGGGCTTTGACATCTTTCATGGAATGTCCAACTTCCTGCCCCGTAAACGCGTGTGCCCGTTCATCGTGACAATTCACGATCTGTCGTATTACGTCCATCCCGAGCGCTGTCCCTGGCTGCGCCGCCAGTACTGGTACGCGATGACGCGCCGAACAATGGCCAACGCCAATCTCATCATCACCGACAGTGAGAACTCGCGCCGCGACATCGAAACGTTTTTCCCGGGATGCGCGGCAAAAACCCGCGTCGTCCCGCTGGCGGCACACCCGCGGTTCCAGCCCGCCCTGCACGGAAGACACAAATCGGCGGTGACGGCGCGCGGAATAACCAAACCATATGTCCTTTTTGTGGGCACGCTCGAACCGGGCAAGAACGTCGTGCGGCTCATCCGCGCTTTCGACGCCATCGCCGACGACTTTCCCGATCACATGCTGGTCATCGTCGGCGGCCGCGGATGGATGTGCGAACCGGTATACCGCGCCGCGCGCCATGCGCGGGCCCGCGAACGCATCATGATGACAGGACATCTGCACGACAACGAGCTGCCCGATTTCTACAGCTTCTGCGAAGTATTCGCTTTCCCGTCGCTCTACGAAGGATTCGGGATGCCGCCGCTCGAGGCCATGGCATGCGGCGCGCCTGTCGTGACGTCAAAAACATCGTCGCTTCCCGGGGTTGTCGGCGACGCCGCCGTGATGATCGATCCCGAATCCGAGCGCGACCTGGCGGCGGCGCTGCGGCGCGTGCTTCGCGATACCGCCCTCCGCGACGATCTGCGCCATCGGGGCATCAAGCGCGCCGCAATGTTCTCGTGGGACGCAACCGCCGCGGAAACACTCAAACTCTATAAACAAATCTCCGGTTGATGAGACGCGTTGCGGCGGATGCTCCACACCAAATAATAACTCTTGCCTTCCCGTGCTGTATTGCGGGAATACTTTAACGAATCAAAAGCCCTTACGGCTTTGGAATACACGGTCCGTTGCGGCTGATTTTCAGGGACTGAAATGTTTCAGATTAAGGAGCATGAGATGAGCCATATCATTCGTGTGATCGGCAGTATGCTGTTGTTGTTGGCGCTGGCGGGTCCGGAATGCCGGGGCGGGCAAATGGATGCGGTCGCCGCCGCCGCCTCGCAGCGCGACCTGCGCGTGGGCGTCGACATCATCGACACGCTCAGCGGAGGGCCGTTGCGCGATCTCGAAAAGGGCAACTTCCTGCTCGACCGCATCGAGGTGCGCGTCTACGACGCCGTGCCCGATTGATGGATCATGAACCAACCGTATTGTGGCATGGCCATCCTGATCATGAATCATGGGCAGGATGGCCTGTCACTAAGAATCCGCCGCGGCGGGATGATGCTTTTTGCTTGAATATCCCTTTGCGGCGCGCATGGATCTGCCCGCGTGTCTGGGTCCTGGCGCTCATCATGATGAGCAATCTTGCGGCGGGCGTCGCGCGCGCGGCGGAACCCGGCCCTGTGACGCTTCAACTCTGGGGAATGCCCGAGCAGGATCTTTTCACGGGCTTCGCTGAACTGCTCAAGGAATATGAGCGCGAGCATCCCGAAATACGCATCGAGCGCGGCACGCCCGGCGGCCAGACGGAACTCGATCCGCAAAAACTCATGACCGCCTTTGTGGCGGGTTCGCCCCCGGATCTTGTCCGCATGGACCGGTTTCGTCTTGCGGGATGGGCGTCGCGCGGCGTTTTTCTGCCGCTCGATGACCTCTTCGAGCGCGACAAAATCGGCCGCGCCGATTTTTATCCCGCCTGCCTTGACGAATGCGTCAACAACGGAAAAGTCTACGGCCTGCCGTGGAACACCGACGCGCGCGCGTTGTGGGCGAACATGGCCGTGCTGAGACAATTCGGTTACAGCGAACCGCCAAAGGATTGGGACGAACTGCGCGCGATGGGCGCGAAAATGACCGTGCGCAAACCCAACGGCCAGATACAGACTGTCGGCTTTGTCCCGCTCATCGGCAATTCATGGCTCTACATGTATGGATGGCTCAACGGCGGGCAATTCACGTCGGCTGACCAGCGCCGCATCACGCTCACCGATGCGCGCATCGTGGAGGCGCTCACTTGGATGGCGCAGGTTTACAAGGATATTGGCGGCATCAAATCCGTCGCCGATTTCATGGCCTCATCGCAGGGAGAAGGCATCGCCGAGCCTTTCATCTCAGGCAAGATCGCGATGAAGATCGACGGCAACTGGGCGCTCGATTATGTCGCGAAGTATGCGCCCGACATGGACATTCGCGTCACTCCGCCCCCCCCCGCCAAAGGCAACCCCGGCATTTCGTGGTCGGGCGGATTCTGCTGGAGCATCCCCGCCAACGCCCGCCACCAGGAGGAGGCGTGGGCGCTGGCGAAATTCCTCGCGTCAAAGGAGGGCTGGCTGCGGGCCGGCGTATTGCAGGCGCATGCAAACGAGCGCCGCGCGCGCGCCCAGAACCTCAAGTCCGCGTACTTCATCCCACAGCTTTCCTGCTCCAAGACCGTCAACCAGGCGCAGATCGGCCAATTCGCGGGCGCGCTGCCGGCGCACATCCGCGAGGCATTCATCGTGAATGTCAACATCCTCGACATATGCAAATTCCGCCCCGTCCTGCCCGTGGGTGAACAGATGTGGGACGAGCAATGCCGCGCCGTCGATCAGACGCTGACGCTCGACGAATCGCCCGCCAAAGCGCTCGCCGACGCCCAGCGGCGCGTGCAGGCCGAGCTCGACAAATATTACGCACCCCCCGTCGGAACGCCCTATTCCATCGGCGCGGCATTTTTCACCATCCTGGGCGTCGTTCTGGCCGCCGGTCTTGCCGCATGGGCGGCCGCGGCGGCGCGCTGGCGCTGGACGCCGCGCGTGCGCTCCGAAGCGGCCGCCGGCCTTGTCTTCGCGCTGCCATGGCTGGCGGGATTCCTGATTTTCCTGCTGGGGCCCATGCTCGCCTCGCTGCTCATGGCCTTCAGCGAATACAACGCGCTCGCGCCCGCCCGATGGGTGGGGTTGCACAACTTCCGAAACATGATCGGTTTCGCGCCAAACGCGGACGGACAAATGGCCGCCACCGATCCGCTGTTTTACAAATCGCTGAAAAACACGTTCATGGTAACGGCAATCGGCGTGCCGCTGGGCATCGTCGTGAGTCTGGGATTGGCCCTTCTCGTCAACAGGGAGGTGCGCGGCGCGCGCATTTACCGAACGCTCTTCTATCTGCCGGTCATCGTGCCCACCGTGGCCACGGCCATCCTGTGGATGTGGCTGCTCAACAACGAAACCGGATTGTCAGGCGCCTTTCTTTCGCCCGTCCTGCGGCTTTTCGGCCGCGACCCGATCGCATGGTTCGCCGACCCCTTCTACTCGCGGATCGCAATCGTGCTCATGGTGACATGGGGCGCCGGAAGCTCCATGGTCATCTGGCTGGCGGGATTGAAAAACATATCCGCCACTTATTACGAGGCGGCTGCCATCGACGGCGCGGGAAAAATAGCGCAATTTTTCCTCATCACGCTCCCGCTGCTGACCCCCTACCTTTTCTTTAATCTCATCATGGGCGTCATCGGATGGCTTCAGATTTTCACGCAGGCCTACGTGCTCACCGTGCCGCCATCCTATGGCCCCGACGATTCCCTGCTCTTTTACGTCTTCTATCTTTTTGTGCAGGGATTCCAGTATTTCAAAATGGGCTATGCGTGCGCGATGGCATGGGTGCTCTTCGTGATCGTGGCGCTCCTGACGCTTCTGCAGTTCAAGCTTGCGCCGCGCTGGGTGCATTACGATCAATAAAGAACAGGGCTGTTTACTTGACTGCAACCAGGCCCAAACAGGCTCTCAGACCGTCGGTTCTTACTGTTCTTCTGGCTGGTCATATGCCAGATGGCCCGAAACCACAGAGAATGAGCGTTAGAAACCGCCGGCTGTTGATGGACCGCCTGGGCCGGGCGTCCCCCCGGGATTGGGCATCATCGGGCCGGCCGGTTGTTGTCCCATGGCCGCATCGGGGCTCATTCCGGGCATGCCTGCGGCCGTGGCCATGCCAAGATAGGCGCCGGCGGCTGGAGTTGGGATTGTGGCTGCGGCGGCAGCCGCGGCCGCGGCCGCCGCTTTTCCTGACGCATTGGGCTGTTTCGGCGCCAGTTCTTTGTTGTACTGGGTCACAAACTGTCCGCCGACAGCCTCGCGCCGCGCATCGCGCTGGGCAAGATCATTCTTTTCGTCATTGGCCACCTTGAGCCTGTTGGCCACATTCCGGCGAAATTCGTCATCAACCGCCGGTTGCTTCAGAATGTTTTTATAACAGGCAATGGCGGTTTCGTAATAGTTCTTTGCCTCGGTTGCCGGACGGTTGCGTCCCTGTTTGAGCGCCAGCGCGGCTGCGATCAGGTTGAGCCGGACGGCGCCGGGTTGCATCTGCGCGGCTTTGGCAAGGTTGTCATAGGCATTGATGTAATCCACGCGGTCGAGGGACTTGACGCCGTTTGCATAAAATTGCATCGCCTCGCGCGGGAACGTGGCAATTTCAGCCGCGTCGGGCAGCTTGTATTCTTCCGCGCGCGCGGACGACGCGCCGATTGTCATGCAGGCGGCCGCCATCAGCGCCAGCCCGCATTTCATCGCTGTGTGTTGTAATTTTTCTGTGATCATCATTGAGGCTCCATGAGGCGCATGATATCCTGTTAATTATTGCGCCAGCGACAAAAGATTGCTCATTAATAGTGCTGATACGAATACGCCATGAAAACCGCTGTCATGCAAAGAAAAAAATGCTTTTGACAAGACATTGGGCATATACGCAACTTAATTACGAGGTTAAAAAAATGCGATCTCAGACCCGAATCAAGATTGGTTTCACACTCATCGAGCTTCTGATTGTTGTTGCGATTATCGCCATTCTCGCCGCGATCGCGGTTCCCAATTTTCTTGAGGCGCAAGTCCGCTCGAAAACCGCGCGGGTCAAGGCCGACCTGCGAACTCTCGCAACCGCCGTCGAGTCGTATCTGACGGATCACAACACCTATATCTCCCATATGCTTATCGAGCAGACGATCGGCGCGATCTCCGATCCCTGGAATCCTTATGATCCATCTTTCAGCGCGGCGCCAGGCTCATGGAATGAGTTCCATTTTTCCCGCAAGATTTCCATCACCACGCCCGTGGCCTACATTACCAGCGTCCCGCTGGATCCATTTTACACGACGAACGCGCCCGTGAATCCGGGCAGCACGATCATCGCGGCGAGCAAAAATCCCATCCGCGCGGAATACATGTACAGTTTTTCCAAACAGTCGGCGGCCGACGCGGCCACGGTGGACGCGTTCATGAAGGCCTACGGCTCATGGCGTCTGTGGAGCGGCGGGCCCGACCGCTTCCGGCGCGAAATCTTCCTGCGCTCGCCCGCCAGCGAGTCCATGCGCATCTATGACCCCACCAACGGATCGATCAGCGTGGGCGACATTTGGCGGACTCAGAAAAGCCCCGATGGCAGCAGGCCGGTCGTCCCCGGATATGTCGAGTGATTTTAAGGTTGCAGGCGGGATCGGCGATCCCGGCCGCAAAATATGATTACGGAGGAAAATGCGTTATGAAAATGAAGCATGTCGTATTAACTGTGTGTTTTGCCGTGCCTGGCGTCTTTGCGTGCGCGCAGTCGGTGACAGTGGGCGCGGCGGGAACCTATCCCACCATCAGCGCGGCGCTGACCGCGGTGCAAACCGATCCGGCCGGCCCCGACATCATCACCATTCTCGACATCGGCCCATACAACGAGGCCGGGCAGTTGCTGATTACCGGCGACCCCAACGACAATGACCTGACGATCCAGGCGTCGGCGGGCGTCAGGCCGCTCGTGATCAGTGACTTCAACGGCGACGGCGTCATCGCCATCATTAAGAACGGCAATACGACGGTGAAGGACCTCATCCTGATCCCCGCCGTCGGCGAAATCGGAACCCGCCCACAAGCGGCCGTTCTCATCGATGATGAAGTCTCCGATACAGGATTCAACATTTTCCTGAACAACATTCTCATCACATCGAACGATGGCACGAACCAGCCGGTGTGCTCGCTCGACGGGCTGACATCGCCGACGATCGACCCCGGCCTCGCCTACACCTTCCGCGATGAAGGCGTCTACTCGCTGTCGAACACCAACACACAACTTCACAAGACGCTCCTGAAGGATGTGATCGTGTGCGGCCTGTTTGGCGACCAGGGATCGGACTGTTTCCGCACGCTGCTTGACGGCACGCCCGGCTCGGAGTTCGTGGTGGGCGAAGGCTGCGTGGGTTCCTACACTTTGGGCATATCGTCTGTTAACGCCGGCTTCCAGCCCGGCGGCAACGAGGGCGGCGCGACCACGGTGCGCGTGCGCGGAACCGAGGCGAAGCCGGTCAAACTGATCAATAATTACATGAACGGCATGAATATGACCAATACGACCGTCGCGCCTTCCACAAAAACGCTCGAGTGGGCGATCATTGCCAATAATTCAAAATATGGCCTGGCCACGGGGGATTCCAATGAAGACATTGATTTCAAGAATGTGACAATTGCCAACAACGGTCTGGAGTGCATCTACGCGACAAGCACGTTCTCCGGGACCTATACGGCATCGAACTGCATCTTTGCGGGTGACGGCAACGATGGCGCCACGGACGTCATCAAGGTCATCACAAGCTCAACCGGGGTGATGTTTGTCAACGACAGCGCCATTGTGCTCAATGGCCCGCAGAAACTCGACACGGCTAATTTCGACCACGATGGCCTGAACGACAGCACGCCGTCGAACGTCTTCAAAACAAACGTGCTGGATCAGGATCCGAAGTTCGTATCCATCGCATCCGCGAATGCGGAGTTCTACACCGTGGCTAATCCCGCGTTCGGCACGGCAGGCCCGGGCGGCACACCCCTGCGCGGCGGCGGAAAGTACAATCCGGCGGCGGGCGTCAGCGACTGGACCATGTATTGATCACCCGGCTTCAACACGCGGGAGCTTTAATATCTTCATGAAAGCGGCGGGAAACCGCCGCTTTTTTTCATGATAACCGCGGACAGGCGCGCAGGCAAAGTGTTGGTTGGCGTCACTTCCTTCGAGGCGTCGTACACGGACAAGCACGGACAAGCACGCTGGCGCGGCCGATGACGGCTGGAGAACTTCAGATGATTCTTCGCGTCCTGGCGGGAGAAGAATACACGCGAAAAAGAAGCAGAAGTGCGCGCCGCCTCAGACAAAGACACGTTTCGGCTGGATCTGCGCGCCGCGCGGGATGACGGCGTTTTCAGGAACGACAGCGCCCTTGCCCACAAGCGTCAGGCCGCCAAAACCCGCCAGCGCCTCTGATTGTCCGGAATCATCGGACTGTCCGGCGCCGACGCGGCAGCCGGGCATGAACCGCGCGTCCTTGTCGGCGATGACGCCGCAGACGCGAGCGTCTTCTTCCACAACGCAGTCGTGCATGAGAATCGAGTCGCGGACGATGGCCCGCCGCCCCACGCGCACCCCGGGCGACAGGATCGAGCGTTCCACCGTGCCCTCGATATGACAGCCGGCGCCCGCCGCCATGTCCGTGACCTGCGCGCCGGGGCCATAATAGACCGGAGGTTTGAAACCCACGCCGCGGTACTCAAGGTTGGTCAGCAGCCTCCACTGGCGCATCTGTTTCAGCCCCTCGCCAAACATCATGCGGAACTGCAGGTCATAGTAATCTTTGACAGTCTCCATATACTCCCAGTTTCCGGGCATCATATAGATGCGGCTGTCAAAACCGCCCGCATGGGGTTCGAGCACATCCCGGGCGAGGTTATGCTCTTGAGAGGGCGCGTTTTGCTCAAGCAGGCTGGCCAGCACGCCGGTCTTGAAAACATAAATGCCCGTCGAGACGAGCGTGGAGGGCGGCGTTGCGGGTTTTTCGCGGAAGGCGGTCACGCGCCCGTCCCGGCCCGCGACAACATAGCCGTAGCGTTTGGCGCATTGCGCGGCGGGCATGTCGCGGGTAACAAAAGTGATGTCCGCGTTGCTTCCCCGGTGCGCCCGCGCCACATCCGCAAAATCAAGGTGATAGACATGCTCGCCGCTGAGCACGATGACATGCTCGGGTTTCATGTCCTCCACGAAATTCATGTTCTGGTGGAGGGCGTCGGCCGTGCCTTTGTACCATTCGGTTTTCTGGATGCCGACGAATGGCGGCATGATCTTGAGCACGCGGCCGTAGCCCTCGAGGTCCCAGTGGCGGCCAACACCGACATGCCCGATGAGCGAGCCGGGAAGATATTGTATGATAATGCCGATCTGCTCGATGTGCGAATTGCACAGGTTGGACAGGGCAAAATCGGCCACGCGGTAGTTGGCCGCGAATGTGAGCGCGGCCTTCGGGCGGTTGCGCGTCAGCACGCCGTAGTGTTCCGTCCGGCCTCCCGCAAGCATGAGTGCGACCACTTTTTTCATGGGTTCAGGCTGCCCGGCCGCGCCCGCAGAAAGCAAATGGGAATTGGGGTTTCACGCTTTGCGGCCGGATTTGGCTTTGATGGCTTGCGTGATTCTTTGCATGACAATGTCGTGGAGCTGATCGACGGGCAGGCTTGCGTCGCAGCGAACCATGCGCTCAAAGCGCATCGTCTCGAAGATTTGCATCACGCGCGCCTGATAGTCGCGCCGCTCGAAAAGGTTCTGTCCGCCGCTGCGCGAGGCAGTGATGCGCGCAAGCCCATCTTCCACGGGAAGGCGAAAATAAAGGATAAGATCGGGTTGCGGGGAGAACTTTTCGTTTTCGGCGCGTATGAAATCGGGCGAAATGCCCAGCGCGCCCTGGTAGGCCATGGAGGAAATATAGTAGCGGTCGATGCACACGACGGCGCCGCGTTCGAGGGCCGGGGCGATGTTGAGGGCGACATCCTCGCGCCGGTCGTCGAGAAAAAGCCGGAACTCATCCATGGGATCAACATGCTCGCGCCCGGCGGTCATGATTTCGCGCAGGCGGCGGCCGTGCGGGCCGTCCGTCGGTTCGCGGAGCATGACGGCGTCGCGGCCTTGCGCGGTCAGCGCCTCAACCGCCGCGCGCGCCTGCGTGGATTTCCCCGCGCCGTCAATGCCCTCGAACGCAACCAGCAAGCCGCCAAGGATTGTTGCTGTGTCCGTCATGTGCGCGATTTGCGGCGGTGACGCCCCCGGATGCAAGAAAGTTTGTGATGAGCTGTGGGCGGGATTGTCAGTCCCGCCCGCCGGCCCCGTCATTCTTTGATTCCGGTGAATGCGATGCCGGAGACGAACTGGCGCTGGAAGATGAGAAAAACCGCGATGACCGGCGCCAGCGCGCACGTGGCGCCGGCCATGACAAGATGCCATGAGGCCGCGTGCTGCTGGACAAACGACGCAAGCCCCGCTTGGATGGGTTTGAGCTCATCCCGGTTGATGGCGATGAGCGGCCACATGAAATCGTTCCATATCCCGATGAAAATGAAGATGGCCAGCGCGCTGGCGGCGGGCTTGATGTTGGGCAGGATGACGCGTGTGAACAGGCCGGCCTCGCCCGAACCATCAATGCGCGCCGAGTCGAGCAGGTCCTCGGGTATGTCCGTGATGAATTGGCGCATCATGAAAATGCCAAAGGCGCTCGTCAGCCCGGGCAGGATAAGAGCGGTGTAAGTGTCGAGAAGGTTCATCCCGCGGAAGACCAGGAACAGCGGGATCAGCGTGACCTGGTACGGCACCATGAGCGTGCAAATGAAATACAGAAAGAGCGGGCGCTTGCCGGGGAAAGTGTATTTGGCGAACGCGAATCCGGCCATCGCGCACAGAATCACGGACAGCGTGGTGACCACGGCAGAGATGAAGCAACTGTTCAGGAAGTAGCGGAAGAAATTGATGCCAAACCAGACCTCGGTAAAGTTCGCCCATTGCGGCGGCGACGGCAGCCAGCGGGGCGGGATGCTGTAAAGCTGCGCGCGCGATTGCAGCGCCGTCGACAGCATCCACAGGAACGGCAGTGCCATCGTGGCCCCGCCGGCGATGAGAACGGCATGGCCCGCAACGGCGGGAATGTGCCTGGCCGCGCGTTTGATCAGCCCAAACACCATCCGCTACTCATGCCTCCTGTTGAGCCAGAATTGGACGAGCGTGATGCCGAGAATCACGAGAAAGATATAGTATCCGATCGCCGAAGCGTACCCGAGGCTGAGTTCGTTGAATCCCTTGTGGTAGAGGTAGAACACGAGCACGTTCGTGGAATCCTGAAGCTGTCCCTGCGAGAGGATGAAGACCTGGTCGAAGACTTGGAACGAGTTGATGACGCCCATGATGACAAGAAACAGCGTGACGGGGCGCAGGAGGGGAATGGTGATGGCAAGAAAGGAGCGCGTTTTCGAGGCGCCGTCGATGGAGGCCGCCTCATAATATGTCGAGGGGATGGCCTTGAGACCGGCGATGTAGATGATCATGTTGTAGCCGATCGTCTTCCAGACGCTCATGGCCATGATGCACGGCAGCGCAAGATACGGGTCGGCCACCCAGTTGTGGCGGCCCAGCCCGATGCGCGCCGTTAGCTGGTTCAGAAGGCCAAACATCGGGTTGTATATCCAGCTCCAGACGGTGGCGATGGCCACCATCGAGCACACGACCGGAAGAAAATAGACCGTGCGGAAGAACGCCTTGCCGCGTATGAACCGCGCCTCGATGAGCGCCGCGAACAGCAACCCCAGCACGATGCTCAGCGGCACCGTGCCCGCCACATAATAAACCGTGTTCAGAAAGGCGCGGCGGAAGTTGTCATCGCCCAGAAGAGCGATGTAATGCCTGAAGCCCACGAACACGGGCTTGCCTGTGATGTCCCAATCGAGCAGACTCACGATAAACGCGATCACGATCGGCAGGTTCCGGAACAGCGTGAACAGGAGAAAAGGAACCGCCAAAAACAGCAGCGCGTATCGTGTTTTGTAGGACATCTTGTTTGGGTTTGGGTTATGATTTGATGTTGTTGAAATCGTAAGCGCAAGATTACAAAACAGAACCCCGGGAACGCCGGGCGTCTGCCCGTCAAATCAGTGCGAATGACTGGCTCGCGGCGCTCAAGCGGCGCCATGCCTGGCGGGAATCCGTCCCATATAATGCCTTAAACAAATTCGCGGCTGGTTCCATATCAGAGCAGAGCGTTGATTTTCGCGTTCATTTCCTTGAGGAGCGCCGGGATGCGTGGTTTGGCGCCGGGGTCTGAGAGAATGCGTTCGGCATACTGGCGCAAAATGGTGGACACCTGGTCGTATTTTGCGGTGAAGAAATTTGCCGTGCCGAACTCCATTTCGTTGCGGAAAATTTCCCAGTGGGGCAGTCCCTTGAAACCGGGCTGGCTCATGACGGACAGGCGGGATGGCAGACCCTGAATGGGCAGTTTCTGGAATTCGGGCGAGACGAACGCCTTGATGATTTCCCATGCGGCGGCGGGATTCCGGCATTGCGCTGAAATGCCGATGGCTTCGCCGCCGATCATGTTGCGCCGCGGACAACCCGGGCGATAGGGCAGCGGCGCCACGCCATAATCAAGATCGGGCGCCGTCTGCTGGAAATCGTATGCCATCCACGGGCCGTTGATCACGAGGCCAAGCCGGTTGGCCGGGAAGAGCGCCCCGCCAAGTTGCTGGGCCACGAGCGGTGGTGGCGCGCTCTTGTATTCATAAATGAGCGAGTGAAGGAAGCGGAAGGCGTCGGCCGTGGCATCGCTGTCGAAGTTGGCGCGCGTTCCATCATCGTTGTATGTCCGGCAGCCGAACGACTCGTTGAGAACATAGAAATAATACGTCGGCTGCTGGCTGTCAAAACCCGGCGCGCAGCCGTACTGGTCGGTCGCTCCGTCGCCGTCGAGGTCGCGGGTCAGCGCCTGTGCCAGCTCGCGGTAGCGGTCCCATGTGATCGGCTCGGTCGTGCTCAGATCGGGCAGGCCGGCGCGGCGGAAAAGTTCGCGGTTGTAATAAAGCGCGAGCGTGCTCTGTGTTTGCGGCAGGGCATGAATTTTGCCGCCGCGCATGAGCTGCTCGCGGATGAATGTCGCATTGAAATCGTTCAGGTCGATGCCGCCGGGTCCCTTGATGAAATCGTCGAGCGGAAGAAAGATGCCCTTGGCCAGAAAGAGCCGGTGTCTGCCGTTCATTGAAAACATGAGGTCGGGCGCGATATTGCCCGCGAAGGATGCCAGAAGTTTTGTCACATAAGTCGAGTGGGGGGCATAGGTGATTTTCACGGCGGCGCTGGTTGTGTGCTCGTTGATGAATTGTTCGCGCACGCGATAGGAATCTTTGCCCGCCCCCCATTCGAAGGTCATGCACGAGACGAGGGGACGGTCGCCGGTGCCGCCGCGCTGGCGGCATGCGATGATCATGGGCAAAAATATCATCATGAAAAGGCAATGGCGCGCGGCGCGGCTGGCAATGCCTTTGGGTTTGGCGGAAGCCGGAGCTCCGGAACCTTGACGCGCCCCTCTCGAACCGGGTTGCTGGGTTTTGACGCGGTCATCACCACATAGTTCCCGCAAAAAGGGATGCAAGTGACACAAAAAATCTCGATGGATTCTTTTCATCAAAACAAATCCGGGCCTTTTCCAACAACTTGCGCCGCTGAGCGGAACAGCGCGGTGATCATTCCCCCTTCAGGGGACGCGGCATTCTCCAAGTGCGGGCGTGAAAACTCGCCCCACAAGTATATTGTTCCAATGTCGAGATTCTATTTGACTGTCAATGTTCCAAGGGTGCAAGAAGATATTACTTTAGGTAAATAAAAAAGGAGGAAGTGTTACATGAAGTGTTCATTGATTCGTTGTCTCGGAATAGCGTTGATGACCGCCCTCGCAATCTGCCCGGCGCCATTGCGCGCCGAACTCGAGGAGAACTGGCGCAAGGACTATAACGCGCCGGAATACTCGGTCACTAAAGACATCACATACAGGCAACTGGCCTCGAATGTGGCGACACTGGAGACCGGCTTGCCGCACGGTTTTGCGGTTGGCGAGGCTGTCACCGTGGCGATGAATCCGCCGAACGGCTACTTTGACGGTAATTATTTGATCACCGGCGTTCCCGCGCCGGAAATCCTCACCTTCGCCCGCACGGCCGCCAATCAGACCACCGGCGTCGCGACAGCCGGGTCGCTGGTCACGATGAGTTCGTTCGGCCGCGTCGACCGCAACCGCGGCATGGCCTTCAATCCTGCGACCGGCCATCTTCTGCTGGCGCGCCAGGTGCCCGGCATCCAGATCCTTGACGCCGCCAACGGCAACCAGCTCGGAACCATGGATGTCACCGGCGTGACCACGGGCGTCATCTACCTCGCCAAAATCCGCGCCATTTCCACGGGCGCCATCTACGGCACGAACGTTGCCACCGACATCCGCAACGGCAGCCTCGCCATCTACCGCTGGGCCAACGAGGGCGCCGCGCCGGTTTGCGTGTACCGCAACCGCGCCAGCAACTACCAGGTTGCCGCCGATGACCCGGTGGGCCCGGAACTGCCGTCCACCGCGCCAGACGCGACAGTCACCAACAAGGTGAAGACGACAAATGTGGCCACCCTCACCTTCTCGGGGGCGCACTCGTTCATCGTGGGCCAGAATGTCACCGTCGCCCTCAGCCCGGTTGACGCTAATTTTGACGGCGCGAACACCATCACTGGCGTGGGCGCCAGCACCATCACCTACACCAGGAACGGCGTCAATGTGGCCACTGCCGCGTCAGCCGGCACGGTGGTCGACAAGTCGACCCGCATGGGCGACGCCATGACCATCGCGTACGACAGCGTATCGGGCAGCGTGGATATCTTCATCGCGCGCCAGAACACCATGCGCGTGACAAAATTGACCTGCGCTGCCGACGGCGCGCCCGTCTCCGCCATCGCTGAAATCCCCATGACGGGCGGCACGATGAGTGGCACCGACTACGGCTATTGCCTCAGTCCGGCCGACAACAAAATCGTGCACTTCAACGGCGGTGAGTCGGCCATGTACGATATCGCCGCCGGAGCGGGGGTGCGCCGCATCACCTTGCCCGATTTCATGACCAGCTCCTGGGGCAGCCCGCCTGCCTATCCCAATGGCGTCATCATCGGCGGCAATTGGTACATCGGCTTCCGCGACACATGCATCGTTCAGCCCTACGTGCAATACAGGGCGCGTTGCGGTGTCGTGAAGGTTGACCTCGCCACCAGCAAGACCGCCGTGGTGGGCTACAGCACCACACCCGACAAGGCGTGGGCCAATGCCAATGGCACCGGCGACGCCGATTTCGACGTGGCCGGCGGCAATGTGTTCCTGATGAACACCAATAATTCCATCGGCTCTTACAAGTTGCCTCTCGCGGGCGGCGTGATAAAATTCACCAACGCAGGCGGCGACTTTATGTGGCAGAATCCGGCCAACTGGGCCGGCGGCAAATGCCCGACCAGCGCCGACGATGTCATCATCGACAACACCACCGTGGCCGGCTCATACGACGTCATCCTGCAGACCGGCACGCCCACATGCAAAACGTTGCAAGTCGGCTATCCGGGCAGCGTGAACCACATTCGGCTGATCAACACCAGCCGCGGCGGCGGCGGAACATTCCCGCAGTATGTGCAGCAGGTGGGCCAGAACATCAACGACCTTGAGGTTTCCGGCCCGGCCGACTCGGGACCGTTCTTCTCGCGGACGACTGATGTCATCGGGGCGGCCTTCGTCGTTCAAATTCAGACAGCCGGAACCCCCGACACCTTCCGCTGGAACACCAATGGCGCCGTGACGACGTGGACCTCATCGTCGGTGGCCATCGTGGCCGGAGCATGGATGGAACTCTGCAACGGCATCAAGATCCGGTTCGCCAACTCGACCGGCCACATTGTGAGTGACCGCTGGGAGTTCCGCCCGCAGACCTCATACATGGCCCTCGCAATCGCCGGCAACGGCAACGACGCCGTGCCCGACTTCATCATCGAGCAGGGCGGCGAATTCTTCAATGAGTCGCAGGCCGTGGCCAACAGCATCATCAACAACCTCGCCCCCGGCAACACGACGGTGGTGAGGAACGGCGGCGTCATCACTCACGGTTGCATCCGGTCGTTTCTGACGCCGTTCCCCATCACCGGCAACGGCGCCATAACATTCGAGCCCGGCAGCACATATGCTTTCGACATTTACCGGCAGAGCGGTTTTGCCATGTCGCTGGGCGGACGCACTGTCTATAACCTGGCGATGCACAATTCCTATTCGGGCGTGTCCCAGACAACATACACGGCCACGAACTTCACGGTTCTCGGCAATATGACGATTGATCCTTATGTGAACCTTGCCAACGTCACATCCGCCAATCCGATGATTTTCGGAGGCAATCTGACCAACAACGGATCAAGCCCTGTGGCCTTCAACTGCACAGGACTTGGAGGCGTCTGGTTCATGGGCGCAACCATCATTGGCGGCTCCACACAAGTCACACTGCCGCAAGCCTTCACAGTGTTCGAGACCGACAGTCTGACCATTGATCAGACAATTGATGTCCCATCCGGCAAGACGGTAACAACAAGCGGCGCCCTCACGGTGAACAACGGCAAGACACTTAATGTGTTGGGCACGCTCGACTGCGCCGCTCCCAATGCGATCACAGGCGCAGGCGCGGTGGCAATCAGCGCCGACGCAACGCTCAAGATGACGCATCCCGGCGGTGTCAACGGCCAGATTGCCACAACTGGCGCCAACACCTTCAGCCCCAGCGCCAATTACGTCTATTATGGCTCGACGGCGCAGGTCACGGGCACGAATCTGCCCGCCGTGATCAGCAAGACACTGACGATCAACAACGCCGCCAATGTCACGCTTTCACAGAATGAGGCCGCGAAGAATCTCGCGCTGACCAACGGCATCCTTCAAACAGGCGATATGATCACACCGTTCATGATGACAGTGGGATTGAATGCGAATGAGCCTGGAACAATCACCGGAACAGGACAGGTCATGGGCGCACTGAGCCGCTGGATCGGCGAGTCCAACTTCGCCAGCCCGATCACCTATCCCATGGCCGGCAGCGACCGCACGACCGTCATTACGCTCACGGACACAGGCACAACACCCGCGGGAACATTGATGGTCGGATTCATGCCGGGCGACCCGGGCGGCGGACCCATCAACCTCACCGACACCGACAGCGAGATTCTGCGCGATGTCCTCAAGAGCGGTTTCTGGACCATCGGCGCGGCTGACGGCATGCCCGCAGCGCCTTACGCCCTGAGCGTCAATGTCTCCGGCTTCGCGAATCTGCCGGGCATCATGGCCGACGCCCGCATCGTCAAACGCGCCAACGAAGCAAGCCCTTGGACGCTCGACGGAACACCAGGCATGAACACCACTAACGAGGTCAAACGCAATGGCATGGGCGGATTCTCACATTTCGCCATCGCTGTGCCATACCTCACGGCAGTGAGCGACTGGTCAATCTACTAACCGCCAGCGCGGTCTGAATTTTCAGACCGGCGGTAAGAACATTAAATGGCGCCGGCCGGAGTCATCCGGTCGGCGCCGATTTTTATGAATTGATATTGCGTGTTTTTGGGTATCAGGCCTTCTTCTCGTCTCTGGCGCGGCGGGCCGCATCCTCGCAGACTTCGAGCGTGCGGCGGGCGCAAAGTTCCCATGTGAACCGCGCGGCGGCTGTGCGGCCCTCGGCGCGCATGCGCTGGCGCATTCCGGCATCGTCAAGAACGGCGGCCATATGCAGCGCAAGCGTTCCGGCGTTGTCCTCCGGATCGCATACCGCCGCGGCGCTGCGTCCAAGATATTCAAGCACACGCGCCGTGTTGCTGCACAGGACGGACGCTTCGCACGCCATTGCCTCGAGCACGGGGAAACCGAATCCCTCCATTCGCGATGGCAGAACAAGCAATTCAGCGCCGCGATAAAGCGCGGGCATATCCGCCGCATCAACATATCCGGGCATGATGAGCTGTCCGGCGCGCCGCAATTGGCCGGCGGCGCCCTCATCGTCACGCGTTCCCCGGCCGCCCAGGCCCGCCATCACGAGGGGCGGCGTGCCGGGGCGCGTTCGCGTAAGAATGTCGAAAGCGCGGATGAGCAACGGCGTGTTCTTGCGCGGTTCACGCGAGCCCACATACAGAATGTATTTTTCCGGAAGACCATGCCGGCGGCGCATCGCCTCAACCGCCTCAGGCGCGGGCTTTGCCAGGAACCGCTCGTCGACGCCCAGCGGAATGGCGTGTATCGTGCCGCGGAACGCGGGCGCGCCCGGGCGCGAGAGATATTCGCCGATCTCGCGCACCGTGGACTCGGCGTCGGTGATGACGGCATGCATCTGGTGAAGCCTGTGCGCGCACACCCAGCGAAGATAGCGCCCGCCGATAGAGCGTGGTTCGTTGAGCGGGTCCATGAATGACAGGTCGTGCACCGTGGCCACGCGCGCGCCGGCGCGCTGGGGAGGAACGTATGTTGACGGCGAGAGAAACACGTCGACGGGGCCGATGAGCCGCTCGATGGCAGGGAAATCAAACCATTGCCACGAGCGCAGGAGCGCGGGGCCGGGAATGCGCAGACGCCGCAGCGTCACATCCGGCAACGCGAGCTCGGGCATGCCGGGAGCCGGCTGGCGGAGCGAATTGAACAGCACTGCGAACTGGCGTCCGCGCGCGCGCAACAGCCGCCGCGCAAGCTCATGGGCGTAATTGCCAATGCCTGTGCGCCGCGGTGTCGCCGAGGAAATGTCGATTCCGATTCGCATGTTCAGCGGGCAAGGAAGCAAATGCATTTCCGGCGCTGCAATGCCAACAGGCAAAAAGAAAATGCCAAATTTCGTGTGTTGAGTTCCGCCGCCCCCCCGCTTGCCCATGCCGCGTGAGTCATAAGTGTAAAATCAGCGAACGCCGTGCGTCCGCCCGGCACGATTTGTTGCTCAATCCGATTCCCGGCTGTTGTGCCGGTTTGTTTATCTGCGCGCCAGTCGTCCGCCTCCGCCCCCCCAATTGCCCCCTCCCCAACCGCCGCCGCCGCCACCGCCACCGGCAAACCTGTTGCCGCCACCGGAGTAGGCTCTTGCTGCCGATGACATGCCTTGGAATGATCCGCCGCGCGGCGAGGCATAAGATCCGTTGAACCGGCTTGCCGTGCGCTGCATGCTCAAGCCCTGCGGCCGCGGCATGGATGACGCAAACGAGCGCCCCCCCGAATAACGCGCCGAGGGGCGCTCGCGGATATTCCGCTCATTGCGCTGCCGGATGTTGGGAGCGTCGCCGTTCTTGTTTTTGTTGATCTGCTCATTGCGTCCGGGGAAACTCTTCTCCTGGTTGCGAAACTCGCGCTGACGGCTGGGCATGTCGCTCGAAGACTTCTGTTGTATCGTTGTGTTTCGGGATTCCCGCGTGCTGAGTTGCGCTGAATGGTCCCGCTGTGTTTGCATGGTCGCGGATTCGCGCTGATGGCTGGGCATGTCGCTCGAAGACTTCTGTTGTATCGTTGTGTTTCGGGATTCCCGCGTGCTGAGTTGCGCTGAATGGTCCCGCTGTGTTTGCATGGCCGCGGACTCGCGAAGTTGTTTTGACACATCCGAGGACGAGCGTCGTCCGGTCTCGGTGGAGGTTTTCTTGCTGATTGACGAGTCTGACCGCCGCGGCTGGTCGCCGGCTGAGGAGTCGCGATCCCTGAGCGGTTCAAGCCGCCGCTGGATATCCTTTGGCGTGTTGATATTCAAACTCTTTCCCTTGGGGGAATCGAGCGAGCGGAGCACATCGGCGCTCGTGCGGGTATGCTGTCCGTTCCGTTGAGTCGTGATGTTGCCTTCGTCGCGTGTCGTCAGCGTTCCCCTGGGTGTCTTCAAGGCCGTTGAATCAAGCGTGCGCGGCGCGGACGCGGACGGGGAGAACAATTTGGAAATCTGCGGATTTGTCAGGGATGACGCCCGCGAGGTGTCATGTTTCCACGTGACCGGCTGTGCCGTGGCGGATGCGGGTGTGACATTCCCGTTTTTCAGGTAGGAGAGAGCGCGCGTTTGCTGGCTTTTGTTGAGGTCTCCCAGTTGACCAACAATCGCGGCGCGCTGCTGCGGGTTGAGCTTGCTGAAGTTGTTTGTGATCTGCTGGCGCTCGGCTCTGGGGAACCTTGCAATGGCGCTGTTGGGCAGCATTTGAGGAGGAGCGTTATGGCCGATATAACTGTCGCGGCGTCCTCTCCAATCACGATGATCCCACCAGCAAGGGCGGTCATACCACGAGCGGTTATTCCACCATGGCCGGTCGTACCACCACCATGACCGGTCGTTGTAAACATGCACATTATACGTGCTCCAGTTGATGTCATTAGTCAGCCACGCGCCGAGCGCCATCCCTGTGCCGAATGACAGCAGCGCCGTGAGAACGTTGTCATCGTTGTAATAATATCCGGGCGTTGTGTAAGGCTGTTGCACATAGACAACCTGCGGGTCATAGCGCGGCACATAAACGACCTGCGGATCGGACGGAACGATCCTGATGGTCTCTTTCTCGACGATAACCTTCTGTTCATTGTTATCTGTAAGGCTTCCCGCCGCCTGCGCCTGCGTGCGGAGCCCCTGAACCACTTCGAGCGCTTCATCAGGCTGGTTCAAAAACACCTGGCCGAGCTGCGTTGTCCAGTCGAGCTTTTCGTCCATCATTTTCAGCACATCCGGGTAATGCGCAAGCGCCTTCACGCTGGCATCCCATGGCTGGGCGTCAATCTTGTCCTTGCTGTAGGATTTCGAGGCAACCCAGCGCGCCGCCTGAACCACATCGAGCGGGTAGGTGGCCGCCGGCAGTATCTGCGCCACCAGCACGTCCGGATAAAGCGCGATCGGGCCGAGCAGCTTTTTTAACTCTTCCGCCGAAAGCTTGGGCGCGATGGTTGTCGTCGCGGAAGCCGCCGTCGCCGTGTCAGCAGTTGGCGCCGGGGCGTATGCGGCGGCTGCGCCCGTGGCCGGGGTTGCCGGCTGGGTCGAATTGGTCGTTGGCGTGGGGCCAGTGTCCGGTGGCGTCACCGATGGGGCAAGTCCTGCCGCTGGATCCGGCATGGGCGTTGGTGCTGGCGTGGGGGTAGGCGCCGGCGTGGGTGCGGCCGGTTTTGCCGCGCTCAACGAAGGTGTGGTGTTATCACCCCGCATGACTGCGGGAGTGGCAAAAAACGCAAGAATAAGGAGAGCAAACGCACAAACTGAAATTGTTTTCATCACGATTACCTCTGTATCATTTCTATATCTTAATTTATTGGGTATTGCTTGTTTTAGTCATTGCGATCATTGTTCCATGAATCTCGCTATTACTATTATATAAAGCATTTATCATGCCACAACGAATTGGCTGTTCCGGCATCGCCAATCGTCCTGCTTTTCAAGCCAGCAGGATCGCGGAAACACCACATAATGCGCATGTTGCGGCACGGGCATGGCGGCGGATTGTCAAAGGGAACCATTCCCGCCGTTGTTCAACGCTCAGTGACATCATCCGGATTCCTGACATCTGCCGATGAGATTGACATCATGCCATGTATGGAAGTTGACATCGGGTTCTGGCGCGCGAGTCGCCCAGCCTCCCGAGCGCCAGGGCATGTTCGACTGCCCGCCCAAGCGCGCGCTCTTGCGCGATGACACACCGTCTGTCAACATAATAATGCAGAACATACCCAGCCACATCAGACTTTTTTCCGCTCTGGATGCCAGATGTATTTATGCGTCTGGATTTGCATCCGCGCATCATGGATTCTGTCTTCCATCATCCATTCTGCCAGCGTGGCGGGTTCCAATTTGCCGAAGACGGGCGAAAACAGCACGGCGCGGCAGCGCGTTGCCAGACCGAATCGTCTTGCCAGATCGCGGGCCCATTCGTAGTCGCCGCGCGCGCCGATAACGAACTTCACCTCGTCGTGGGAGGTCAGTAATTCGGCATTTTCCAGCAGATTGCGGTTCATTTCGCCGCTGGAGGGGCATTTGAAATCCATTATTTTGCGCACCTGACGGGGGACGGAGGTGATGGAAAACGCCCCGCTTGTTTCAAGCATGACCTCGCATCCCGCATTGAGCAGCGCGGCGAGCAGCGCAGCGCAACCCTTCTGGGCGAGCGGTTCGCCCCCGGTCACCTCGACAAGCGGACAGCCGAATGTGGCAGTGCGCCCGAGAATGTCGGCGATTGTCATTTCTTCCCCGCCATCGCGGGCATGGGTTGTGTCGCAATAGTCGCACCGCAACGGACACCCCGCAAGGCGGATGAAAACACACAGCCGCCCCGCATGGGAGGATTCTCCTTGGATCGAGAGAAAAATTTCGCTGACAAGAAGCGTTGTCATGGTCAGAACAACCTTGGCCGCGGGCGGGGGACTTGCTTAAATCAAATGCGCGCGCCGCAAGACTGACTGGAATCGGAACCTCACCCTGCGGCGGATTCCGTGCCGGTAATGTCGCTCATGGGGCGTTCCTCGTGGTGGTGGTGTTCGTGGGCGGACGCGATGGTTTTTTCGAGCGCGTTTGCCATTTCCTGGCGGATGACCGAGTAGTTTTCGCGCGGGGTGTGCTTGGCCACCTCTTCGAAAGTCGTGACACCGAGGCAGATTTTCAGCCATCCATCGTGGCGCATGGTGAGCATATCCTGCTCCATGGCCTTGGCGTGCATATCGTCGGTCGAGCCGCGCTCAAGGATGAGCGTGCGGATTTCATCCGTGATTGTCATCAGCTCGAAAATGCCGATTCGTCGCTTGTAGCCTGAGTTGCCGCACTCGCCGCAGCCTTCGCCTTTGAAGAACGTGATATCGGCGACCTCTTCGCGGGTGGTGCCGAAGTCCGCCAACTCGTCATCGGTTGGCTCGTAAGGCCTCTTGCAGTTGGAGCAGATTATGCGCACGAGGCGCTGGCCGATGATGCCTTCGAGCGTGGAGGTGATAAGGAACGGTTCGATGCCCATGTCGATAAGGCGCGTCACCGTGGCTGCGGCGCTGTTGGTGTGGAGCGTCGAGAACACAAGGTGGCCGGTCAGCGAGGCTTGGATGGCGATCTGCGCGGTTTCGACGTCGCGGATTTCGCCGACGAGAATGACGTCGGGGTCTTGGCGCAGGATTGAGCGCAGACATCGCGCAAATGTGAGTCCCACACCTGGATTCACATTGACCTGGATGACGCCGTCGAGCTGGTACTCGACGGGGTCCTCGGTTGTGATGATTTTTTCCGAGGGGTCGTTGATCTCGTTCAACGCCGCGTAAAGCGACGTGGTTTTGCCCGAGCCTGTCGGCCCCGTGACCAGGATGATGCCGTTGGGGCGTTGGATGAGCTTCACGAAACGCGCCAGCACGTCCTCGGTCATGCCGATCTGGCCGACACCGAGCATCATCATGGTTCGGTCGAGCAGACGCATCACGACGCACTCGCCGTGCACGACTGGCAGGGTCGACATACGGACGTCAACCTCGCGGCCCTCGACCCAAATTTTGATGCGTCCGTCCTGCGGGCGGCGCGTCTCGCTGATGTCCAGACCACCGACAACCTTGAAACGTGAGACAATGCCCGCCTGCCACGATTTGGGCGGCGCGGGAACCTCGCGCAAAACACCATCCACGCGGTAGCGGATGCGCAGCGAGTTGGAGAAAGGCTCGATGTGAAGGTCGCTGGCGCGGTCCTTGATGGCCTGCAGGAAGAGCAGGCTGCAGAACTTGATGATCGGCGCCTCGCCCGCGATCTTGTCCACGTCATTCAGGTCGAGTTGTCCTTCGCGCCGTTCCGAGATGCCGGTTGTGTCGCCCGCCTCGAACTCGTCGACCATCTGGTCGAGTGTCTTGTCGCCGACGCCGTAATACAGGTTGATGTAATCGACGATTTCTTCGGCTGTGGCCACGACGGCGTTGATGTCGCGCACACGGGTGTCGGAAAGCGACAACCGCAGGTCGTCGATGATGCGGACGTTTGACGGGTCGCTGATGGCCATGGTCAGCAGACCGTCGCGACCGATGCTGATGGGAAAAACCTTGTAGTTGCGTGCCACGATTGCCGGAAGCAGGCGCAACAGCTCTTTTGTGAAATTCGTTTTCGGATAATCGGCCAGATGCACAAACTGCAATCCGGCCTGTTCGCTGAGCAACTGGAGCATGTCGGCATCGGGTGACACGGAAAGCTCGGGCAGACGCTCCTGGGGGCGCACCTTGCCGGCCAATTCGTTCAAATCGGTCAACATGCCCATGCGGCCCTTGCGGTCCTCCAATCCGCCGCTCGGCCGCGCCGCGTCCTCGGCCGAGGGAATCATCGGCTTCATGCGCCCGGGCGGTCTGAGGGAACTGCCGGGAATGCGGGTCTGTGCCTGTGACCGCGGATCAACCGCCGGACCGGAATCGATGCCTGCCAGCGGATCGCCCACATTGAGGTCGTCATTGCCAGCAACAGGATCGGACGCGGAACCGCTCCCGCCGTTATCCTTGTCTTTGCCCTTGCCGGGCACGAACTTTTTAAAAAACGCCATGGTGATTATGCTCCAACCACTTTTTTATATACACTGTATATCGCTTTTGATGCCTTACAGACTCAAGAAGATTCGGTTTGTGTGCAAGAATCTGTGGCGCGCCGTTCCGTCTGAACATGCCCGTCAAAGGGGGATGCGCGGGTTTTTCAGCGCGCCTTGTGATTGCGTCATGCTCCGATTTGCGATACCGTCATATGCGCCTGACAACTCGTCAGCTTGACGAAAGGCTGCCGGGGGTCATTATCCGCTTGCATGCCGCGAGTAAAATCTGATCTTGCTATTGTTGCATGGAGAACATGGAATGGCGCATGCCACCCCATGAATGTCGAAGAAACGGTTACTCTCTTCCTGCAGAGGATATCCATGAGAATCAGATTATTCATCATGGCGCTCATTGCCGGCGCCTTGGCCGGTTGTGGCGCGGTGTCGTCGTTGATGCCTTCACAGAACAAGGGCCAGGACGCGGCGATTGCTTTGCCCACCGTGCAGGTGCCGTTGCTCCATGTGGGATTGCAGGGGCGCCCGTCGGGTTTCAAGGACTGGTTCATCCAGGATGTCTCGGCGCAGAATGCGCAATGGTAAGCATGGCGGACAAATGACGCCTGCATGAAATCATCACTCAACACGATCAAAATACGCGCATTGTAGAATCCGTTCCGTGCAAAGAATAAACTGGCATGATCAGCGTGTCATAATATCAGAGACGTTGAGTTGATGGAGTGCATATAGTGATGCTCGGCAAACACATTTGCATGAGTTGCAAACAGAACCCGGCGGCCGTAAAGCTCACCAAGCTCATCAAAGGTTCGGTGGAGGAGTTGTGGCTTTGCCAGGAGTGCGCCGCGCAGCAGAATCCTTATCAGAAGAAAATCGGCGCGTTGAGCATCGAGCAGGTGCTCGCGACCCTGCTCAACCAGAACAAGAAGGAGATGGCCGCGAAGCCCCGCAGTGTTGACATTGAATGCTCGTCGTGCGGCCTGCCCTTTGACTCCTATCGCAGCACGCTGTTGCTGGGATGCAGCGAGTGTTACGCGAGCTTTGAAAAATACCTGATCGCCGACCTGCGCAAATTTCACGGAGCGACGACGCATTGCGGCCGCGTGCCCGAAGGCGCGCCGCCCGTGCTCGAGCACAACCGCAACCCGCGGGAGATTCGGCGCCGGTTGCGCGAAGCGGTGGAAAGCGAGGATTTCCAGCGCGCCGCCAGACTGCGCGATGAACTCCGCCAGATCGAATTGCGCGCGGAGGGCAAGGAGTCCTGACACCTTGGACAACCTGAGAAAAAGCGATGAATGGCTCGACCGCGGCGGTCCCGACAACAATGTCGTCATGTCAAGCCGCGCGCGTTATGCCAGAAATCTGCCGCGAATACCCTTCCCCATGAGGGCGCGCCACGAGGAACTGAAGGAAGTGCTCGACCGCGTGCAGCGGGCGATTCGCAACAATCCCAGGTTCGCCTCACCCCTTTCATTTTCGCTCACCGAGATCAAATCAGTCGAACGCAACTATTTGAAGGAAAACCACCTCATTTCCACCGAAATGGAAAAGGGCGGCGAGAACCGCATGATCATTCTTACGGATGACATCAAGCTCGCTGTCATGATCAACGAGGAAGACCACCTGCGGTTGTTCGCTCTCGACACGGGATTCCAGTTGTGCGAGGTGTTCAATCAGGCGGCGGCGCTCGAAAGCGAACTGGGCCGGGAACTCGGCTTCGCCTTCTCGCCGAAATATGGATACCTTACAGCCTGCCCCACGAACACCGGCACGGGTCTGCGTGCCAGCGTCATGCTGCACTTGCCCGGACTGTCGTACATCAAGCAGATCAGCGAGATCGTCAAGTCCATGCCCCAGCTCGGCTTGACCGTGCGCGGGTTTCACGGCGAAAATTCCGAAAACCAGGGCGATTTTTTTCAGATTTCAAACGAGGTCACGCTGGGCAAAAGCGAAGAGCAGATCATCGACCTGCTCAGCCGCGTTATCGAGCAGATTCTCGACAAGGAGAAGCAGGCGCGGCGCATGCTTTTCGAGAAGAACCGGGCATTCATCGAGGACGAACTGTGGCGCGCTTACGGTCTGTTGGCCCACGCGCGTCTTATGACAAGCCACGAGGCGCTCCAACTGTTGAGCAAGCTGCGCCTTGGCATCGACCGCGGTTATTTTGGCTCGTTCAGCCACAGCGACCTCAACAAGCTCATCATCGAGGTTCAGCCCGGACACCTGCAATACTCCGGCGGCGGAACGGCAAAAGCCGAAGCCCGCGATCGCCTGCGCGCCGATGTCCTGCGCAAGCGCCTTGAAATCGACGTTTCACGGAATTGATCAGGGCGGATTGTCGAGGACGGCGGCATCACGCGGGATGGCGGGCTGGACAAAATGTCACGACGCCCGGGTCATAGACTCTGACTCCCGCTTTCAAGGCCGCATCGCACAGTTCAACATCAGAGTGGCCCAGCGGCAGGTCAAGGCGAAGAGCAAGCTCCAGACAGGCGGCCCGGCTTATGCCGTTGGTGATGGTTCGTCTTTTTCGGGAGTTACGGCGTCCGTTGTCTCGGTTTTGCGTTCGACGTACCTGATGTTTGTCTTGGCCAAAAGGAATGTCCGGATTTTGTTCATCCGGACGTTCTCGGCGAAGTGCCCTAATTCTTTCTTGCGTTCAAGGCTGGCGCGAATAGCGACGGCTTTGCGTCCCTGCTCTTTCGCTCTCACTTCCAGCGCGGCGTTGATGTCGTCATCGTTGACCTGTATGTCTTCTTTTTTCGCGATGGCGTCCAGGAGTATGACCATTTTGACGCGTTTGTCGGCGTTTTCACCAATGAGGCCGCGGTATTGCTCCTTGGTGTGTCCGGCCACGCGCGGCGGGGCGAATCCAGTGCGATGCATATAGTTGATGTCGGCATCGAGCATGTCATACTCGACCTTTCTGACAAGGCCAGTTGGCACATCGAACGGATTGGCTTCGAGGATTTTGTTGATAAGGATGTCGAATGACTCGTCGGCGTTTATCTGATCGACAAACACCTGCTCCTCGGCGCGCAACGATTCACGCATCGCGTCGAGGCTGGCAAAGTCAAGGTCCTTGGCCAGTTCGTCGTCGACGGCGGGCAATTTTTTCTCTTTGACCGCTTTCAGCTCTCCCACGCAATGCAGGGCTTCGCCCGGCTTGTTGGGATTGGGGATGCGCAGGTCGAGCGTGTCGCCGGCCTTCATGCCCTCAATGGCTTTGGGCAGGGCGGGCGGCAGGGAGCGGCGCGGATCTTCGAACAGCTTGTTTGTCTGCTGATCAACGGTTTGGCCGCGCTGGTCGACAATCTTATAATCCAAAACGACGGCCATGTCGCCGGAAAATTCACCAGCGACCCCCTCCCATGTGGAATTTTGAGTCCGGATTCTCTCCAGCCTGTTCTGGATCATTTCCTCGGTGACTTGGTAGGCGGGCACCTCGATGTCTTGTCCGGCGTATTCCTTGGGGTCGATTTCCGGTTTGATCTCGAGGTCAATGACAAGGACCACGGGCTGGCCGGCCTCGTCCTTGATCTCCTTGACGGCGGGGGAGCCGAAGATTGTCAGTTTCTTTTCGGTGGAGAAATCCTCGATGATTTTGGGGACAGCAGCCTCGATGACGCCGTCCTTGACTTCCTTGGTGAAGCGGCGCTGGATGAGGCGCATGGGAGCCTTGCCCTTGCGGAAGCCTTCAAGTGTGGTGTCGTGCTGCCATTCCTTTAACAGTTTTTCAATGCGTTTGTCCCACTCTTCGCGGGGGATTTCCAAGGTGATTTCAAGGATTGAGTTTGGAAGTTTGCTCTCGCCGGTGATGGCATGAGCAATCGTTGCCTCTTCTTCTTTCACGGGCGCGGCGGGTGCGCTGCTTTCGGGTGTTGCGTCTGCGGCGGCGTCCGCGTCTTGCGGCTCGGTGCTTTCCGAGCTTTGATCCGGATTTGTCTCTTCAGCCACGAAAAATGCTTCTCCTTAATAATGGTACGCTACAAAACCAGCGAGTTTCGCTTGCCAGCTACATGATTGCAAGCAAAAGCAATCACATCCTTTTAGATGCGATTTTTGAAAATATGCGGTTTCCGGCCAGCATGAAAATAATAATCGCGGCTTCCATGACCTCGATGATGTCCTTTGGCACTTCCCCCGCCGCCGCGACTTCCCCATAATTCAAGACCGCGAACAGGAAGGCGGTGATGATGACGCCGAGGGGATGATTGTTGGCCAGCAGCGCGACCGCGATGCCGATGAATCCCAGGCCGGCGGAGAAATTCTCCTCAAAATAACCTTTGTAGCCCAGCACGAAATCAATGCCCACAAGGCCGCCAAGCGCCCCGCTGATGAACATGACGGTCATGGCGATTTTGCCGGGGGAGATGCCGGCCAGGCGCGCGGCGTCGGGATTGGCGCCGACGGCGCGAACCTCAAAACCCAACCGTGTGAACCGCAGCATGACGTAGACGAGCACGGCGGCCGCCAGCGCCACGACGATGCTGTAGTTGACGACGGAGCCTTGGAAAACCGGCATGGTTTGCGACAGGCGCGGCATCCTGAATTCGGGCGGTATGGCAGGAGTGTGCAATGTGCCCGGGATGGCATAACTGCCGGTGGAAGGGCGCACAAGGTAATTGACCAGCGCGTAGGCGATGAAGTTCATCATGATGGTTGAAATGACCTCGTGGGCTCCCGTGGCGGCTTTGAGGGCGCCGGGGATCAGCCCCCACAGGCCGGCCGTGAGCATGGCAATGATAATGAATATCGCGAGCATTACAAACCATGGCATGGCGCGCAGGGCAGACGCAGGCATCATGCTGAGATAATAACCGGCGATGGCGACGGAAATCGAGCCTATGTAAAGCTGGCCTTCCACGCCGATGTTGAAGAGCCCCCCTTGAAACGCAACAGCCACCGCCAGACCTGTGAAAATCAGCAGCGTCATTGCGCGCAACACCTGGCCAAATCCATACCAATCCTGAAAACATTGCGAGACGATTTCGCGGAATGTGGCCAGGGCCGGGTAACCTGTCAGCCACAGAAACAGCATCGCGGCCAACACCGCGACCGCGACCGCCGCCATCGGCATGATGACAACCCTTATGAATGCGCCGGTCATCCGCCCCCCATCCATATGCCAAGATCCATTTCGCTCAGGTTGGCGTTTGCGGCATGGAACACGATGCTCCCGCGGCACATGACCGCCACAAAGTCGCTGAGCGCCAGGATTTCGGACAATTCAGCGGAGATAAGGAGAATGGCCGCGCCGCGTGAGCGCAACTCGAGCAGTTGCCGGTGGAGAAATTCCGTCGCGCCGAGGTCGAGGCCGCGTGTTGGCTGGGCGGCGACCATGACCGGCGCCATGCGCGAGAATTCGCGGGCGGCGACGACCTTCTGCTGATTTCCGCCGCTGAGTTGATCCGCGCGCAGGCGCGGATCGGGCGGGCGAACGCCGAAGTGTTTGAGCAGGCCGCGCGCGCCCCGCATTGTGAAATCATCATTCCGTCCCTGTCCGCTCTTATGTTTGTGGTGGCGTCCCAGCCTGAGGTTGTCGCGCAGAGTGAAATTCAGGGCAAGACCGTAACGTTGCCTGTCCTCGGGAATGCATGAGAGACCCGTCTGGAACTTTCCGCGCGGCTGCAAATGGGTCACATCGCGCCCGCAGATGGTGATGCGTCCGCGGCGCGGGATGCGCAATCCGGTGATGACTTCAACAAGTTCGGTCTGTCCGTTTCCTTCGACACCCGCGATTCCGAGAATTTCGCCCGGATTGACCTTGAGTGAAACGCCGTCCAGCAGTATCCGGCCATCGCGCGCGTGCAGGTGAATATCTTTGAGGCTGAGCGCGGGTTGGGGATCGTTCTCCGCGCCATCGTGATGCGGGCTGGCCGTTTTAGTGATTTCCGCGTCCTCCGGATGGGGCAGCTCGGGCGCCTGGCTGGGCGCCATATCCGCGCCTGTTTCGCGGGCAAGTGCCGGCAAGATCACGTCATGGCCGACCATAAGGCGGGCAATTTCCTCGGCTGTTGTGTCCGCTGTGCGCAGATCGGCAATTTTGCGCCCGCCTCGCAGAACGGTCAGACTGTCTGAGATGGCCATGACTTCGCGCAATTTGTGGGTGATTAAAATCACGGTTTTGCCCGCCGATTGAAGTTCGCGCACAATTGTAAAAAATGAGCTTACTTCCTGCGGGGTAAGGACGGCTGTCGGTTCGTCAAGGATGATGATGCTGGCATTGCGGCAGAGAATTTTGAGAATTTCCACCCTTTGCTGAAGGCCCACACTCAGATCGCCGGTGAGCGCCCGCGGATCGATGTCCATCCGGTACCGCTCGGTCAGGCTTGTCACGCGTCGGATGGAATCGGCGCGGCGTATGAAACCCCATCGGGCGTTTTCGTGTCCGAGGATGATGTTCTCGGCCACGGTGAACGTGGCAACGAGCATGAAATGTTGATGAACCATTCCCACACCGGCGGCTATGGCTTGCCGCGGCGAGTGGAAAACCCTCGGGTTGCCGTTAATGCGGATGGTTCCGCTGTCGGGGCGGTAAAGGCCGTAGAGAATTTTCATCAAGGTTGACTTGCCGGCGCCGTTCTCGCCCACAAGGGCATGCACTTCGGCCCGGCGCACCGTCAGAGAGATGTTGTTGTTGGCAATGATACGCCCGAACCGCCGGGTGATGTTTTCCATCACAACGGCAGGCGGAAAATTATTATGAAGACCGGGCGCAATCATGAGATGTCAAAATGATGAATCTGCTTGGAGTTATTGCGGCTTGGTGGATAATTCATTTCTGCTTGACAGGAGCCGAAAAAGGTGTGCAAATTGTCTTTGTAAGATCGGAAATATGCCGTTTTCCGCAAATAAAGGTTAGGAGAAAATGATTATGAAACTGTCCACACTCGTACTGGCGTTTGTTGCCGCCGTCGCACTCACGGCCTGTTGTTATCGCCCGTGTCCTCGCCCGTGCCCACCCATGGCGCCCAGCTACTGCGCGCCTGTTTGCGCCGCGCCGGGCCCGGCTGTACCCGTGAAGAAGGTCTATCGCGAGTCCGCCGAGAAGTAAATCCGGACACGCGAAAAACCGCGTCATCAGAGAATTTTTGCCGTCGACGTAATTTTTCTCTTGATTGGCGTAAGATTTTTGTTGCTTTGGAGTACGAATTCCGTCGGGATGTTCCCGTTGGATGAAAAAAACCGTGAAGGTTAGGAGGAAAAATTGATGAAGTTGTTGACAATCGCTATGGCCATTGCAGTGGCCGCCGCATTTACAGGTTGTTCAAATATGCGTTGCCGCACGCTTCCCGCGAAGCCGTGCATCGCTAATCCCTGCGCTGTTCCGGCTCCGTGCCCGCCAGCGAAGGGCATGAAGACCGTCGAGAAGTAACACTCTCGGAGCGCTTCAGGAAATAACGCCCCTTGCCACACGCAAGGGGCTGTTTTTTTTGCGCGCATAAAAAGTTCTTGCCGTCCGCGTCCCGGATTCAAGACAAAGACCACGCAACATATAACGGTAAAAAAAGAACCAATCGCATTTAAGTGAGGAGATAGAATGGGTAACGTTGATTTGGCGGTTGCGGGCAAGATTATTTTCGCGGTCGTCATGGTGATTTCATTGGGATCACTGGCGGTCGCTTATCTTTTGGCCCGATGGGTATTGAACAAGGACACTGGCACGCCTGAAATGCGCCACATTTCGGATTCGATCAAAGAGGGGGCGGAAGCATTCCTGCGGCGTCAGAACATGACCATTTTCGCGCTTTCGGTGCTGGTGGCCGTCCTGATTTTCGCCGGTTACTACTTTCTGGCGGGCGATCAGGAGAAGGCCATTCGCATGACAGTTTCCTATCTTGCCGGGGCTTTGTGCTCGGGCATAGCGGGTTATGTGGGCATGTATGTTTCGATCCGCGCCAACATCCGGACAGCGTCGGCGGCCCGCACCTCGCTCAATGACGCGTTGCGGATCGCTCTGCGCGGCGGCGCCGTCAGCGGAATTCTTGTTGTGGCGTTGTCGCTTCTTGGCGTTGGCGCGCTGTTTGGCCTTTTTGGCGGACTGGCGGGCGAGGGCGCCAGGCATGTGCCCAGCCAGATTGTCGGCTTCGGCTTTGGCGCGTCCTTTGTGGCGCTGTTTGCCCAGCTTGGCGGCGGCATCTACACCAAGGCCGCCGATGTGGGCGCCGATCTTGTGGGCAAAGTTGAAGCGGGCATTCCCGAGGATGATCCGCGCAACCCGGCGGTCATCGCCGACCTCGTGGGCGACAATGTGGGCGACTGCGCGGGCCGCGGCGCCGACCTGTTCGAGTCCACGGCGGCTGAGAACATCGGCGCGATGATCCTTGGCATCGCCCTCTATCCCATCTTCGGCATCAAGGGCATTCTTTTCCCGCTGCTTGCCCGCGCGCTTGGCATCATTGCCAGCATTATCGGCATCTACAGTGTCAGCGTGAAGGGTGACGAGGACCCGATGAAGAGCCTCAACCGGGGCTACTTCATCACCACCATAGGGGCGTTCATCGCCTTTGGTCTGGCATGTTTCATTATGTTTAGTGACCAAAGAGCGCCCTCCGCATGGATATGGTTCCTTGCCTGCGGCCTGGTGGGCATCGTTACCAGCTATATGTTTGTCTGGATCACCCAGTACTACACCGAATACCGGTACCGTCCGGTGCAACAGATTGCCGAAGCCTGCAAGACAGGCCCGGCCACCACGATCATCCAGGGTTTCGCGGTTGGTCTTGAGTGCACCTTTTACCCGGTGATCGTGATCTGCGGCGCCATCCTGCTCAGCTACTGGATGGGCGGCCAGGCCATCGCGCAACTGATCACGGCCGGCGTCATCAAGGCCGAGAACCTGCACGCCGGCGGCGGTCTTTATGGCACGGCCGTGGCCACCATGGGCATGCTTTCCACGGCGGCTTACATCCTGGCCATGGACACCTTCGGCCCGATCACGGACAATGCGGGCGGCATTGTCGAGATGAGCAACCAGCCCGAGTCGGTGCGCGACAAGACGGACCGGCTTGATTCGGTGGGCAACACGACCAAGGCCCTCACCAAGGGCTACGCCGTCGGCAGCGCCGCGCTGGCGGCCTTCCTGCTCTTCTCCGCGTACCTTGATGAGGTCAAGATGATCGTCGAGAGCCGGCCTTGGGCCAAGGCGCTCTCAGCCGAGGAAATGAAGGAACTGATCGGGAAGATCTATACTGTCGACATCGGCCAGCCGGCCGTTTTTGTCGGCGGATTTGTCGGCGCAATGCTTGTCTTTCTCTTCAGCGCTTTCGCCATCAAGGCTGTGGGCCGGGTCGCGCAAACGGTCATTGAGGAGGTTCGCCGCCAGTTCAAAGCCAATCCTTTGATCATGGAAAAGAAGGCTGATCCTGATTATCGCACATGCGTGGACATCGTGACGCGCGGCGCGCTGAAGGCGATGGTTGTTCCAGGCATCATGCCGGTGATCTTCCCGCTTGTCGTCGGCCTGATCATCCGATTCGCCTACAAGGATCAGCAGGTCATGGCCGCGCAGGCTGTGGCCGCGCTGCTCATGGTCGGCACGATCGCCGGCATTCTTATGGCGCTGCTGATGAACAATGGCGGCGGCGCGTGGGACAACGCGAAGAAGTACATTGAGGCGGGCGCTTACGGAGGCAAGCGCAGCGACGCGCACAAAGCCAGTATCGTGGGCGACACAGTGGGCGATCCTTTCAAGGACACGGCCGGACCTTCGCTCCATGTGCTCATCAAGCTGCTCAGCACCCTGACGCTTGTCATGGCGCCGCTGTTCATCAGGTAATAAACGCGCGCCATTGATCATAAATGGAATCAAGGTGACGGGATCGGGCGATCCATGAGGATAAGCAGGAGATGATAATCGTTTGAAATTTGAGAAATTCATTGCCCGCCGGTATCTTTTCTCCGGCCAGCATAAGGCGCTTGTCTCAATTATCACGGTCATTTCTGTGCTGGGTGTCGCTGTTGGTGTGTTCGCGCTCATTGTTGTCCTGGCTGTGATGGAGGGATTCGGCCAGAATCTGCGCGAGAAGGTCATTGGCGCCTACTCCCACCTTGAAATTGCCCCCGCGTCGCCGCAGTCGCCGCCCATCGACAGCACGTCCACGCTTGCGCTGTTGCGGGCGATGCCCGAGGTCAAGGCGGCGGGCGTCGTCATCATGCGCCAGGCGCTCGTGCTGGCGACGGGCAGCGGCAGCGCCAATCGCCAGACAGGCATGTTCATTCAGGGTGTCGATCTTGATGAGGAACCCCGCCTGACGCGCATCATGGACAAGGTGACCGGTGAGGCCCGTCCCGGGCCGAACGAAATTGTCATGGGCAAAAAAGCCGCGCAATCGCTTCTTCTGCCCATCGGCGCAAAGTTGCGCATCATGTCGCCGACGATTATTGCCACGGCAACGGGCCCGACTGTCGTCATGCGCAACGCGGAACTTGCGGGGGTTTTTGAAACGGGATTTCCCGAAACCGACCAAATGATCGCCTACACCAGCCTCGACACGGCGCGGGAACTGTTTCTCGTTCCGGAAGGCGCGATCGACGGCATCCGGCTCGTGTTGCGCGATCCTGACAAGGTTTACGAGGTGCGTAAAAAGATTCAAAGCGAACTGGGCCAGGATGTGATCGTGTCGACATGGCAGGAGCGCAATCCGATCCTTTTTGACGCGCTCGTGCTTGAAAAGTGGGTGATGTTCATTATCCTTCTGCTCATAGTGATGGTGGCGGCGTTCAATATCATCGGCACGCTCATCATGGTCGTGATGGAGAAAACGCGCGAGATCGGCATCATGAAATCGATGGGCGCCACGCGCGAGGCCATCCAGCGCATCTTCCTCTACCAAGGCATGATGATCGGCGGCGCGGGCACATTAATCGGCGCCGCCCTGGGTCTGTTCGTATGCTATATGCTAAAATATTACATCAAGATCGACATCATGTCCGAGGCCTATCTGTCCGACCGCATCCCGCTGCAAATCAGCATGTGGACGAATGTGCTGATCGTGATTTCGTCGCTGCTCATCTGTCTTGGCGCCTCGTTCTACCCCGCTCGGCAGGCTGCCAAGCTTGATCCGGTGGAGGCGCTGCGTTATGAGTGAAGCGGTTCGTAATGAAGCGCCAGCGGTTTCGCCGGTTCTTGAGGCGCGGCACGTGGCGAAGGATTACTTCGACGGCACGCGAGTTCTGCATGTTCTGAGGGATGTGAGCATCGGGGTGAAGGCGGGCGAGATCATTTCGGTGGTTGGAGCAAGCGGCGTGGGCAAGAGCACGCTGTTGCATCTGCTGGGCGCTCTCGACCGTCCCACAAGCGGTGAAGTTGCCATCAAGGGGCGCGATGTGTCATCACTCACGGACCGCGAACTCGCGGCTGTTCGCGCCAGCTCGGTTGGTTTCATCTTCCAGTTCCATCACCTGCTCGCGGAGTTTTCCGCTCTTGAAAACGTGATCGTGCCTGGGCTGATCATGCGCCACCCCATGGATCAGCTTCAGTCGCAGGCGTCCGCGCTGCTCGAAAGCGTCGGGTTGGGCGACCGCATGGCGCACAGGCCCGCCAAGCTCTCGGGCGGTGAGCAGCAGCGAGTCGCGCTGGCGCGCGCGCTCATCAACAATCCCGATGTGATCCTTGCGGACGAGCCGACCGGCAATCTCGACGTGGCGACCGCTGAAGTGGTCATCGATCTCCTGTGGAACAACACGAGGAGCAAGGGCAAATCGCTGGTGATTGTGACCCACGAACCCGATATTGCCGCCCGCGCGGACCGCTGTCTGCGTCTGCGCGATGGCGTTCTGGCGCCTGCATAATGAAGGCTGCTGTTTGTGATGTGCGGCAGTATAATTTGCGCGCAGGATGTATGATATAGCCATGACAATGTCACATGACATGCCAGCGACGCTGGTTCTTGAAGATGGGACGGTCTTTCGGGGCCGCTCTTTTGGCGCGGAGGGCGAGACGCGCGCCGAGATTATTTTCCACACGGGAATGACCGGCTACCAGGAGGTTTTGACCGATCCCTCCTACCGTTGCCAGATGGTCATCATGACCTATCCCCTCATCGGCAATTATGGCGTCAACGCTCTCGACGAGGAATCGCCGGCGCCGCAGGTGGCAGGATTCATCGTCAAGGAGGCGTCGCGCATCGCTTCAAGCTGGCGCAGCCAGGAGACTCTGCATGATTATCTGCGCCGCCACGGCATCATGGGCATCGAGGGCATCGACACGCGCGCCGCGGTTCTGCACATACGCCAGCAGGGCGCGATGCGGGCGGTCATCTCGACCACGCGCCACGACGCGGGGACGCTGCGGAGCGTGGCGCTCGATTCGCCGCCCATGGAAGGGCGCAACCTTGCGGCGGATGTCACAACGCGCGAAGCTTATGAATTTGAGGCTGACGCGCGCGTGGAGCGGCTTGAATCGGTCATTGGGCGGCGGGGCGGCAACACAGACCGACAGGGGGGCGGCGCCGGACAGCATAGGCCGTGTGTGGTTGCCTATGATTTTGGAGTCAAACGCAACATCCTGTCGCTGCTGACGGCACAGGGCTTCCGCGTCACGGTTGTCCCCGCCCGCACGAGCGCGTCGGATGTTCTGGCCATGAATCCCGATGGCGTGTTCCTGTCGAACGGTCCCGGCGATCCCGCCGCTGTCGGGGGCATCATCGGCGAAGCGCGCGCGCTCATCGGCCGCGTCCCCATGTTTGGCATCTGCCTTGGCCACCAGATTCTCGGTCTTGCCTCGGGCGGCCGCACATACAAGCTCAAGTTCGGTCATCACGGAGCCAACCATCCGGTCAAGGACATGCTCACCAACCGCATGGAAATCACATCGCAGAACCATGGCTTCTGTGTTGATATCGATTCGCTGCCCGCCACATGCACGGTCACGCACATCAATTTGAATGATCAGACTGTTGAGGGATTCGAGGATAAAACAAATCGTTTCTTCGCCGTTCAATATCACCCCGAAGCGGCCCCGGGCCCGCATGATTCGGGATACCTGTTCCGCCGGTTCGGCGAATGGATTGCCAAGGCTTGATCGCCGGATTAACGTCTGCCGGTTTGCTGGTTGTTGGTGCGCGGATCCTGCCATGAATGGCGGTGATAATCTGGTTCGAGGCTGGCTGCGTCGTCGGCTTCTCCCCGCATGATGCGCCAGGCGCCGAGCCATGCGATTTCTTCCGCGGAGGGCAGAATGCGGATGGACGGGGCAAGGATGAATTTGTTCCCGAGCAGCACCGCCAATTCTGCCTGGTAACGCAAAGCGCCCTCGCCAAGGAACAAGGCTGGCTCATGGATGGTTTTTGCCCAGTCGTCCAATTTTCCGGCATAGTCCTCGGTAAGGCGCTCGGGTGGATGCATGGATGGCGCGTTGTTCCGATGGGAAGGCTCCGGATCTGATTTTTCGCGCGCGGCGCGGAACAAAGCCGCATATATTTCACCCTGACGCGCGTCGAGCATGGGACAGAGTGGCATTGCCGCTGTGAAGGCGCATGAGGCGCCCCTAAGGGCCAGGGCTTCGAGAGTGCTGACGGCAACGATGGGCGCGCTGTTGGCATAGGCGATGGCTTTTGCGGCGCTCATGCCGATACGCAGTCCAGTGAATGATCCCGGACCGCGCGACACGGCCACGCCGGTAATCTCGCCGATGCCGGTTTTCGTCTTTTCGAGCAGCCATTCGATGGAGGGCAGAAGGCGCTGGGAGTATAATGTCGGGCTGGCGAAACTGAGCGACGCGAGAAGCCTGTCATCGGCCAGCAGGGCGGCTCCGCCGGTCGTGCCGGAGGTTTCTATGCCGAGGATGATGCAGTTTTGCGAAGGATGATTCATCGCCCAAAATGCGCCGGCTGCATTGTTGCCAGTTCGGCATCGCTGCCAATATCATCGATGATGCGCTCCGCGCGCGCCACGAGATTCTGCGCGGTGAGGGTCAGCTCGAAGGTTTGCCCGAAGAGTTCGGCGAAATCTTCGGATGCCTTGCGCGAGGCGGAGGAGAAGTAAACCTCGCCAGCCTCATAGTTCCATGCGGCATCGAAAAGCGCTGTTAAGGCGCCGGCGGAAGCGAGCATCTCGGCGCGCAGGGTTTCCTTCAGGCCCGTGATGTCCTCGCGCGAGAGTTTGCGCACGCGTTTCTCGCGCGCCAGAGCCCGCATGGCATTGGTCAACCTCGCCTTCAGAAGCGCGGGCGGCAGCCGTTTTCTGTCGATCCGCATGCCAAGAACGAGGTATTTGCCGAATAGTGTCTTTTCGATCTTCAGGTGCGTGTCGAGCGGGTTGAAGGCGTTTACCCAGCCGATTGAATACTCGGGATTCTTTTTCGGGTCGATGTCACGGAACGCATGGCGCGCCAATTGCGTGTTCAGTGAATCGGTGAAATCCTTGGGCAACTTCTCCTCGACCCGGAACTTCGTGTAAGTGACGGAACCGTTGATGAGTCCCAATGCAGTCTCCTGTATGTTGATGAATGGTCAGAATTGCGCGTAAAATTACGAATTGCGAATTATGAATGACAAAAATAAAAACAAGCTGCAACCTTGCTTCAGCATCTTTTTTCGGATAAAAATAACGAGAATCGCAGAGGAACAGCGTTCATGATCAGGAAATCGGCCTTCATTGCGGTAGCAGTCATTTTGAGTCTCTACGCGCCTTTGCGGGCGGAAATCAAACCATTCACCTTTGTTCATATCAGCGACACGCATGTCGGCTCATCGGGGGCGTCGGAGAAACTTGCCGCCACGCTTGCGGATATTGACAGGCATTTTGCGGATGCCGATTTCATCATCCTCACAGGCGATGTGGCCGAGATGGGATATGAAGATGAATTCACCTCCTACGCGGCAATAGCGCGCGTGAATCGCAAGCCCATATATGCCGCGCCCGGCAATCACGATCAGCGTTGGAGCGAAAGCGGCAAGGAGAATTACAAGAAATATGTCGGCCCCACCTATCAATCCTTCGACCACAACGGGGCGCGTTTCATCCTGATGGACACCTCGCTTCTCTTGCAGCATTACGCTCATTTCGACGGCCAGCAGCTCGAACGGCTCAGGAAGGATCTCGACAGCCTTCCAGCGGGCATGCCCGCCATCATCGCCGTGCATCATCCTCCGCTGTCTGATGGGCACTATGTGGATAATGAGTGCGAATTCGCCGAGTTGATACGCCCATACAATGTGCCGCTCGTGCTTACCGGTCATGGCCACGGCTTCAAGCGCTACACGTTCAACAATACCACTTACGCCATGGGCGGCAGCACGATGCGCGCGTCGGGCGGCCAGCCGGTGTACCGCGCCTATAAGGTCGATCCCGGCGGCATCGAATTTATGGTTCGCACAATTGCCGGCGACAAGACGACCACAGAACCGGCGATCGCGGCGCAAAAGCAGGCGGACTTGATGGGGGGCGTTCATCTGGCGGACATCGACACGAGCACGGCGAACGAGCTGCGGTTTCGTGTTGAAAAGCCGCGGGAAATGCTCATTACGGGGGTGGAATGCGAAATCGACAATTATTCAACCGGCACGGGCCGCATGCTGAATGATGACACGTTCAGCTTGGACATTTGCGGGCTTTCGCCCGGCCGCCACCAGTTGGCGGCGCACATCCGGGACTCATCAGATGTCGCGCATTTAAGGTCGTTGAATTTCGATACGGCCTTGGCGGGCAAAGCGCCCGGGATCGCGCGCGCATTTTCCTTCAATTCCGGCATCGAGTCGAATCCGGTGGTGGACGGCGACACGCTTTTTATTGGCGCCAATGACGGGAAGCTGCGCGTCATTGATTTGCGCTCAGGCAAGATGTTGTGGGAAAACAATCTGAACGCGGAGGTGATTTCCACGCCTGCCGTCACGAGCGCGACGGTCATCGCCGGATCGCCCGATTCGCATGTCTATTGTTTTGACAAGCGCACGGGACGCCGCGTTTGGGAATTCAAGACCGGCCAGTCGGTGCTTGCTTCGCCGCTTGTTGACGAAGGCATTGTTTACATCGGTTCGGGCGACAAGAACATGTACGCGCTGGACGCGCAGAGTGGCATGAAGATATGGAGTTTCGCCTGTGGCAAGCACATCAAGGCGACTCCCGCGCTGTCGGAGGGGCGCCTTTATTTCGGCGCGTGGGACAACACATTTTACTGCCTTGACGCGAAAACGGGAACACTTGTGTGGAAGGTTCCCGCTTCGACAATGAACCTGTTTTCGGCCGCCACCTGCAATCCGGCCACGACGGGTTCGCTGGTCGTGTTCGCCACGCACGATTATTCCGTGCGGGCACTCGACCAGAAAACAGGCGCTCATATATGGCTTTACAAGCCGCGGAAAAACGAGCTGGGGCCGAGTTACTCCTCGCCTGTTTTCCGCGGCAACATCGCCTATATGGGTTCCATCAGCGGCCACATCGTCGGCCATGACATGTCGACCGGCGAAAAGGTGTTCGATGTGAACCTGCGCCCCGAGAAACCTGATCCCATCTTTGATTCCAAGCCGCTCATCGCGGGGGACAAGCTCTATGCGGGTTCCGTTGGAGGAAACCTGTATTGCGTCGACATTCCATCAAAGAAAGTTGATTGGAATGTATCCCTTGGAACAGGATTCATTTTTACAAGTCCGGCGCTCTGGAATGGGCACATCATTCTTGGCTCGATGGACGGGAATGTGTGGATTGTCAACACTCCCGGTTCTGGCGTCATCAATTGATTTTGCGCATCTGTGGCGCTGGAATTAATTCCAAATAATCGAACGGTATATTATCATTTGCCAGAGGATTCACACGCTTGACAAGTGTCATGCGTCCGGCTTTTGATTAGACATATGCAAAATAATCGTGAAGTGATATGGTGTGCCCGTCAGTGAGACGCCAGTGCTTGGTGATGCCGCGCCATCGCGTTCACAAAACCGCCACGATCATCTTTTCAAGGAATAGAGCGTCATATATTCGCAATATGCTGGTGAGCGCCCATGAGTGACGACCGGATCCGTGTTCTGTTGATAGAGGATGATCCATTACAGGCGGTCATGATCCAGCGGATGCTGTCAGAAAAAGGCGATTTCATGTATGCGGTGGGCATGAAGGGCATCGATTTCGGCGTCGCCTCCACTCTCGCGCAAGGGATGGAACACATCGGGAAGGGGGAAGTTGATGCGATATTCCTTGACCTGACGCTGCCCGACAGCCGCGGGATCGACACTCTCATGAAGTTGCGCCAGTGGCGCCCTGATGTGGCGATTCTTGTGTTGACGGCTCTCAGCGACGAGAGCATCGCGATGGAAGCCATGCGGGCGGGCGCGCAGGATTACCTGATCAAAGGCGAGATTGACGGCGGCACGCTTATCCGCACACTGCGCCATGCGATTGAACGCAATCACATGCTCTTGGAGCTGGCCAGCAGAACCCGGAAATTGCAGGCTGAGGAGGAGCGTCTGCGCGCAATGATCCATGGCATGGCCGAAGGCGTTGTGTTTGCCGACCAGCATGACATTGTCACCGAGGTGAATGATTGGTTTGTTGGTCTCATGGGGCTCAGCAGGGACCATATCATCGGACACTCGATATGGGAATTTCATCCGCCGGAAGAAAGGGACACAATCCGCCAGGGTTTGGACGGATTTCGTCAAGGCAACCGCGATATTATTGTCATTGAAGTTGATCTTCGCGGCATTCATGCCATCGTGCGCATCCAGCCAATCCGCCGCGAGGATGAGTACCGGGGGGCGATACTGAACATCATCGATGTCTCGAACCTTGTTGAAGCGCGGATCGCCGCAGAACAATCCGCCAACACCAAGAGCGCGTTTCTCGCCAATATAAGCCATGAGATTCGCACCCCGATGAACGGGATCATCGGAATGATCGACTTCCTGCTTGAAACAACCTTGAGTTCGGAACAGCGCGATTACATTCAGACAATTCGAACCTGCACCGACTGTTTGATGGTTGTGATCAACGATATCCTTGATTTGTCGAAAATCGAGGCGGGCAAACTTGCGCTTGAGCACGCGGATTTTGATCTGCGGGAGTGTGTGGAGGAAGTGGGCGAGCTCATGGCCCTTAAAGCTCATGAAAAAGGGCTTGAGCTGGCGGTCATCATTCCCAGCGGCATGCCGCGCATGTATGTCGGCGACAAGGGGCGCCTGCGTCAGATACTGCTCAATCTTGTCAACAATGCCATCAAGTTTACTGAATCGGGCGAGGTGGTTGTGTGCGCCGAGGTTCTGGACATGGTCAACGGCAATCAGGCCAGATTGCGCATCATGGTCAGGGACACCGGCATTGGAATCTCGCCGGCGGACAGGAACAAGCTGTTTCAGCCCTTCAGCCAGATTGATCATGCCTCGACGCGCCGTTATGGGGGAACCGGACTTGGTCTGGCAATCTGCAAGCATCTCGTCTCGATTATGGGGGGAGAAATCGGCGTCGAAAGCGAACTTGGAACCGGGTCGCTCTTCTGGTTCACGGTTGTTTTTGATCTGAGCCAGATGAATGTGTCGGGTGAGGAGATGAGGCCGACTCTCAAGGATATCCGGATTCTTATCGTTGATGACAATGGGACAAACCGGCGCATCCTGAGCCATCAGTTGCGTGAGCAAAGATGCTGGGAATGTGAAGCAAAAGACGGGTATCAGGCGCTGAGTCTTTTGCGCAAATGGGCGGGCTCAGATAAGGAATTTGACATTGTTCTGGTGGATTACCTGATGCCTGGAATGGACGGAATTGAACTGACCAAGCAGATCAAAAACGATCCGTCACTCGCCCATACATCGCTTGTCATGCTGACCTCGGAGCCAAATGCGGGCGATGAGTCGGAAATGGCGCGGCTTGGTCTTGACGCTTACCTGATCAAACCGGTGCGCCAGAAAGTGCTCATGGAGACGCTCCACCGTGTCATCTCCCGGCGTCACAGCGCGCGACATCCTGCGCCGCAGGGCGTGCCGGAGTCTGTGGAACCGATGGGGGGCAAACCGCGCGCTTTGCTCGTTGAGGACGATGAAATATGCCAGAAAGTGGCCCGGCATATGCTGGGCAGGCTGGGGTTCGAATGCGAAGTGGCAGTCAATGGCCAGGACGCGCTTGAAAAAATCGAAGCCGCTTCATATGACATCGTGTTTATGGATTGCAGAATGCCGGTCATGGACGGCTATGAGGCCACCCGCAGAATTCGGGATAATGGCGCTTTGCCCAAACAACCGTTGATCATAGCCATGACCTCGCAGGCCATGGTTGGCGACCGTGAGCGTTGCCTGCAGGCTGGGATGGATGATTACATCAGCAAACCCATTCACCAGGAAAAACTGAGAAGCATGCTGCACAAGTATCTCCAAATGTGATTCGTGGACAGCCGCCTTGTCCCCGGCGCGCGGGCGAAACAAGGCGGCTGTCCCCGTTTGATGGTTGCTATTCCAAGAAGATCGTGGTTGGTCCGGGTTTGTTGTGATATTCATCTTTTATGAAGAACTCGGAGAAGCGGACGTGACAAAGGAGGTCACGCAAAGATTATTTATCCGAAATCGTCGCGTTTGTAAGGCGCATATGAACATCAAGGGCTTCGCGCCGTATGCGGCATTCGATGTATAGGAGGGGGGACGCAATCAGGATCCAGAGACCCGCGGTGAGATTGACGATAAAATCGAGTCCCATGGCTGTGAAATAAAGGAGCGGATCATGCGGCGTCATGAAGATGATAGTGCCGGAGCGCGCGATGCTGACCGACTGGAGAAGCCCCTGCGCCGTGAGCCACACGGCGGCGGGAAAGAGCGCGAGAAGCAGGAAGCGCCGCCGCGCAGTGTCGCCTTTGAGCAGGCCGGGGCGGAAGCTCATGGCCATGAGTTGCATGCTGCGCACCATCGCGCGGAAGAATGACGCGCGCTCAATGACCACGATGGGCGGAACCAGTATCCACATCATCAGGAAGTAGATGGACGCCGCCAGGCACCACAGCCCGATCACCTGGGCCAGACTGCCCGTGAACGTTCCCCCTGCGGCCGGCGACAGGACGCTCTGCACAAAAACCCCGAATAACAGGAGCAGAATGAACCAAACGAGCGTGCGCGTAAGGATCAGGTAGGGCAGGCGCTTAAAAGCGCTGCCCAAGGCGGTGATGATTCCGTAGGGTTTCTGCGGCGATGAGTAGGTCTGGAACACGGTGAGCAGTATGGCGGCACACGGCCATTGTTCGATAAAGAAAGATGCGAAAAACCATGGCAGATATCCTATCGCGTCAATCGGCGAGGAGGTTGAACAGTAAAACAGATAAAGCCCGGTTGTGGCTGCGGCGCTTGGCAGGGCGTAAAGCGCGGCAAGCGCGAGGAAAACCCATGGTCTCACGGTGAAAATGGCGAAAACGCGGTCGAGCATTTCGATGGGCGTCGTGGGGCGGATATGCGTTATTTCGCCGTGATTCCCGGTCAGCAACGGGGTGTAAAGCGAATCGATGGAGTCCCCATTCATCATGATGCCACGCGTCCGCCGCGGATCAGCCAAAGAAATGCATAGACGGCGAGTGTGCCAATGACCACTTCCCTTGCCCCGAAAGGCGCCTTGCCCTGATGGGTCAGTGAACTGAGAAAAGCGGCGAGCGCCAGGAAAACGGGAACAAGAAGGTAAACGTAGGCGGGCGAAAAGCGGCTGACGCCTGCCAAGCGAAGCAGGGCTCCGGCCATCCATGCGGCCGCGATGGCGACAATGAGCGCGCTGAAGACGGAACCAAGGTCGAACAGCAGGATGATCAGTAGGGCGACGGCAAGGCATCCGCATCCCGAGCAACATGGCGCGCCGCCGTAATCCTTATAAACCAGGATGCGCGGAACAGGCGAGCCATGGCCGGAATCAAACGGTTCTGCTTCGGTTTGCTCGATGTCGTCCGGCTTGTTTTTGTTGTCGGTCATTGGCGATGTTGAGAAGATGACTTGCACTTGGGGCGGGCGCCGGGCAAGGATTATCTGGCGCGCAGGGCGTCGATGATGGCGAGGGCCCGCTTGGCGGCCCGCGTGTTGTGAACGCGGACGATCCGCGCCCCGTTCATCACACACGCGCAGACGGCGGCGATGGTTGTTTCCTCGCGCTGATCGGCGGGGAGACCGCCGGTCAGCGCGCCGAGGAACCCCTTGCGTGAGACGCCCATGCACACGGGCCGTCCGAGCGCCGTTAATTCGTCAAGGCGGTTGATGAGTTCTAGATTGTGTTCGATTGTTTTGCCGAATCCGATGCCCGGATCGATGGCGATCTGCGAGGGATCGACGCCGTGGCTGACGGCGAACGTCATGCGCTCGCGCAGAAAGGCGGCCACCTCGGCGGGCGCGTCATCATAATGCGGATCGGCCTGCATTGTCTCGGGATTGCCGCGCATGTGCATGAGGATCAAGCCGGCGCCGCTGGCCATGGCCATGCCGGCGATTTCAGGCGAACGGCGCAGGGCGCACACATCGTTGATGATGTCGGCGCCGGCTTCGAGCGCCTGCCGCGCCACATCGCCCTTGTAGGTGTCGACTGAGATGACGGCGGAAGGGAACCGCCCGCGGATTTGCGCGATGACGGGGACAACCCGGGCGCATTCCTGCTCCGCGGTGACGGTTTCGGGGCGTCCGGGGCGTGTGCTTTCGCCGCCCACATCGATGATGTCCGCCCCGTCTTCGATCATGGTTTGCGCCGCGGCGAGCGCGGCGGGAGCGGTCATGTGGCATCCGCCGTCCGAGAATGAGTCGGGCGTGGCGTTCAATATGCCTATAATGATGGTGCGCGGCGGGGAGAGATCAAATGTGTGTGCGCGCGCGCGCCAAACGGACAGTTGCCCGCTCATGAACCCTGCTGCTTGTCAGCCGGCGGCGGGGGAATGTTCCATGGTTTCTCATAATGCCACCAGCGGCGACGGCCCGACTCCTCGAGGTCGCCGAAATAGAAGAACCGCGACGTCGGGTTTTCGGGACGCAGGAGATTGTAAGACGGATCGTGATCCATCAGGTAGTAAAACCATTCGCGTGCGATTTCCATCTGTTTCAGCTTTGTGTAACACGCCACGATGTTGAAGATGGCGTCGCTGGTTCGGATGTCGGCGGGGTATTTGCGCAGATAATTTTCGATAAAAACGCGTATGGCCGCCTCGTAGTCGGGCGTTTTGCGTTCCATGTAATCGATGGCGCTGAGCAGGGCGCACAACGGCGCGTAAGGTGTGGCGGGGTAATCACTGGCCAGATGGGTGACTTTGCCGAACACATCGGGTGAGCCGCACAGCAGCGTCTGCATGGCGCGTGCCGCGTCGGGCGACGCGACAAGAGTGAACGCTTCGGCTGTCTTGCCTTCAGGCGCCGCAACCCTGATCTTTGTCAGAGGGATTTCGGTGATGTTTTTAACCGGCTCACGCAAGATGGAGTAGCTGAGTTTGACGGAAATGTAATAGTCGCCGGGTTTGCCGAAAAGAAATCCGTTCGGCGAGCGCGCATCGTAGATGAGGGGGATAAGATAATAAACAGACATCCCGTCGCGCAGATCGACTTCAACCGAAGGATAATTGCCCGGTTGTTCGGCGGCGGTGTAATGGCGCGGAAGCTCGCCGGGAGACTGGACCGTGATGGCAATATCGTGGCCTTCGGTCAGGTACAATCTCGCGCCAAAATTGGCCTTTTGCAGGGGTGACGCGCGGTTGACGATGGTGATCTTGAGGTAGAGAGGTTCGCCCATGACGATGCTGGTGGTTGTCAGTTCGGCGCGCACCTCGTTGCCGTTGGTGATGTTCATGCCGACTGGAGCGGCCTGACAGGTCATGGCCGCGGCGGCGGCGAGGATGAATGGCAGAATCCGCGCCAAGGTCGCTCTTGTCCGGCGCGCCGGGCTGTTGTGTGTCATGATGCGATCCATAAGGCATTTTGTTTGCGTCCGGCGCGCCGACGCTTGTTTGTGCAATAATATCATGCGAGTTCCAAAATCTTTATTTTTGCCATTTCTGATTTACATCGCCAGCAGAGCTTAAAATCTTCATGGGCAGATGAAACAGAAAAGAGGATAAAATCATGAATTTGGTTGCGGGTGAACCCAAAGAGGTCCGGCTGGAGAAGCAGGCCTATGGCGGCTGGGCAAACTGCCTGCGTTTGAGCGACGGGCTCCAGGAATTGATTGTGACGACGGATATTGGTCCTCGTGTGATCCGCTACGGGCTGGCCGGCAGGCACAACATGTTTAAGGAATATCCGGAAATGCTTGGCAAGACGGGTGGGAGCGAGTGGCGGATTTATGGCGGGCACCGGTTGTGGCATGCGCCCGAGATCATGCCGCGCACATACGCTCCGGACAACCGGCCTGTGGAGCACGAATGGCGCAATGGTCTGCTTGTCGTCACGCAGCCGGTCGAGACATCAACGGGAATCCGGAAACAGATTGAACTGTGCATGTCGGCCGAACGCGATGAAGTGCGTGTTGTGCACCGTCTGTATAACACGAATCTCTGGGATGTGGAACTTGCGCCGTGGGCTCTGACGGTCATGGCGCAAGGCGGCCGCGTGATCATACCCCAGGAGGAATTTCGCGCCCATGACGCGTATTTTCTGCCAGCGCGGCCTGTCGTGCTGTGGCATTACACCGACATGAGCGATCCGCGCTGGACGTGGGGGAGAAAATACATCCAGTTGCGGCAGGATCCCGCGCGCGACACGCCGCAGAAAATTGGCGCGCGAAACACGTTTGGCTGGGCGGCTTACGCGCTCGATGGCGTCGTGTTCGTCAAGCGCGCGCCGTTTCACAAGGATGCCATTTATCCTGATTTTGGCAGTTCGATGGAGTTTTTCACGAACGCCGATATGCTCGAGGTGGAATCGCTGGGTCCGCTGACACGCGTTGCGCCGGGCGGGTGCGTCGAGCACGCCGAGACATGGTCTCTCGCGGAGGCGCGGCCGGGTGATGATGAGGAAAGCATCGACCGGATGATGGGGAGCTTGCTGGTGGTGTGATTACTGCCGGGTGGCTGGCTTGCTGCTGGTGGTTTGCTGTCAGAACCGCCGGACATCAAGTAGCGTGGTGATTGTGCGTCGCACGGCGCGCGCGTCCACACGCTCCACATCGGGGTGCACTGCAAGGTCGTCCGCCATGTCGGACCGGTACAGCGTCAGTTCGATCGTTGCGGGCAAAACCGGTTTGAACGGCTTGAATCTTTCTGGCGCCGCCAGCGCGCGTGTGATGGACTGGCGAATCGTTTCATGGGCGCGCCGCACGGGCAGGCATTTGGCAACATTCCTTCCAATGCCCCACTTCACGATGGCGCATTCAACATCGCCAAGCAACTCGGTTGCCTCGACGGCGGCGGCTTCATCGCCCGACACCATTATCACAGGCACATCGTAATGCCCGGCATAAGCCGCCTCGATGCCGATCTCGCCCATGACCTGGCCGTTCAACCGGTACTCGAACCATGACATCGAGCTCATCGTATGGTCGAGGAAGCCATTGAAAGTTCCGGCGCGGGCGTGATGGCCGAGAAGAATGACGCCTGAGAAGGACTTATCCAGCGAGGGCATCATTCTGCCCGCGTTGGGGCGTTCATAGATGGCGCGCGCGTCCATTTCGCCAATGCGCAGTTGAACGCCTGATCCGTGTGTGTCCGCCGCGATGACCTCAGTCGCGCCGGCCGCAAACGCGGCGTCAACGGCAGCATTCATCTCGTCAATCATCAGCTTTCGCCCCTCGGCATACTCCGGCGAATCGCTCTGCACCTGGCTCATGACGCGAAGGCCCGACACACCCTCCATGTCGGCAAGAATGTATATCTTCATCTGATTTTTCCAGCCTGCTGTGAAATTAAAAATTAAATAATTCATGGCGGTGTCATCCGCCCGGCGGAACTAAAGAATGAACCGGCTCAGATCCTGATCCTTGAGCAATTCACCAAGCTGGCCGCGGACAAAGTCGGCATCGATGACAACACGCATGGGTCCAGCATCGCCCGCCTCGAAAAGAACATCTTCGAGCACTTTCTCCATGATGGTATGAAGACGGCGCGCGCCAATGTTTTCGCTCTGCTCGTTGACGCGGAACGCGCAGCGCGCCAGCTCCTGAATGCCGTCGGGGGTGAAATCCAGCTCGACCTCCTCGGTGGAAAGCAGCGCCTTGTATTGCTTGGTAAGGGCGGTTTCGGGTTCGGTGAGGATGCGTTTGAAGTCCTCGGTGGTCAAGGCGTCCAGTTCGACACGCAACGGAAAACGCCCCTGCAGTTCGGGGATGAGGTCGCTGGGCTTGGTCATGTGGAACGCGCCGGCGGCGATGAACAGGACATGGTCGGTGCGCACGGGGCCATACTTGGTGTTGACGACGCTGCCCTCGACGATGGGAAGGATGTCGCGCTGGACGCCCTCGCGCGAGACATCGGGGCCATGCCCCGACGAGCGTCCGGCAATCTTGTCCATTTCATCGATGAATATGATGCCGGATTCCTGCACGCGCTCGAGCGCCTCGCGGATGATTTTGTCCATGTCGAGCAGTTCGTCGAGCGCCTCATTGATGAGGAGGTCGCGCGCCTCGGAGATTGGCATGCGCGCGTCCTTGGGTTTTGAGGGGAACATGCGTTCCATCATTGAGCGCAATTCGCCGCCCATATCCTCCATGTTGCCGCCCATGGGCATGGCGTACACGCCTTGAATTTCGGGTCCCTGCCGGCGCGTCTGGATTTCGATTTCGCGGTCTTCCATCCTGCCGTCGAGCAGGCGCTTGCGCAATTTGTTGCGATTGCGAAGCCAGCGTTGTTGCGGCGTGGGTTCGGCGTCGGGCGCGGCTTCGGGAATGTCGTAATTGGTTTCCTGCCGGCCCTCGACAATGCGCACATTGCGCGTCACGCCAGGCGGGGGCGGCAGAAGCGCGTCGAGGATGCGCTCGTTGGCCATCACGCGGGCGCGCTCCATGACCTCTTCGCTCTTCTCGGCCTTGACCATGTTCACGCCCTTGTCGGTCAGTTCGCGGATCATGCTCTCCACATCGCGCCCAACATAGCCGATCTCGGTGTATTTGGTGGCCTCGACCTTGATAAATGGCGCGTTGACCAGCCGTGCCAGACGGCGCGCGATCTCGGTCTTTCCACAGCCGGTGGGGCCGATCATGATGATGTTTTTGGGATTGATATCCTCGCGCAGCGCGGGTTCGAGTTTGCGCCGTCGCGTGCGGTTACGCAGCGCGATGGCGACCATCTTTTTTGCGCGGTCCTGGCCGATAATGTAACGGTCCAGTTCCGCGACGATCTGTCTGGGGGTTAGTTCACTCATGGGTTTGATTGATCAAGGGCATCATACAACAAGGCTATGCAAAGATGCGTTTTATTATCATGCGGACGGATGGGACAAAATAAGATAAAAAGGCCGGACAGGACAAACACGGCAAACAGTGATGGTTGCCAGAGCGTGAAGGTTATCATGAGGGGCGGCTACTGACGCAGTTCGACGCCCAGCTTTGTCTTGAGATCGGCGAGGATTTTGTCTTGAAGCTGGTTCACCTCGTCGTCGGTGAGCGTGCGGTCGCGCGCGTTGAACTGCAGGGAGTAGGCAAGACTCTTTTTGCCTGCGGGTATCTTTTCGCCCTCGTAAACGTCGAATAATTTGATGTCCCACAGCAGCGATTTCGTCCGTTTGGTGATGACGTTTTCGATTTCGGCGGCGGGCGTGTCGAGCTCAGCCACAAACGCAAGGTCGCGCGAAACCACGGGGAACAATGGGATATCCCCGAATTTCGGTTTCCTGGCCAGCAATGGCGCAAGCGCCGCAAAGTTGGCGAAAAGCGCGGTGACGTTGCGTTTGAGTTCCAGCCGGGCTCGGACGCGCGGATGCAATTCGCCAGTGATCAACAGCACACGACCGTCCATGACGAGGGCGGCGGATTTGCCGGGATGCAAGGCGCCCAGCCAATTTTCGTCCATGTCTTTTTGAGCGTCAGCGGGACGCACAGACTCCGCGCCGGACGCGCCAAGTGCGCGCACGATGGACTCCGCCACAGCTTTGCCCGCATGGAAATCGCCCATCTGGGCGGGGATTCGCCATGTGGATTCAACACAGGGGCCGGAGATGACGGCCGCGAACTGCCATTGTTCAGACACCGGCGAATCCCCGTCCGGTGCGTCTTTCCCGGCCGCCAGCGCGTAGACCTTGCCGATTTCGAAAAGTTTCACATCTGGCGTGCCCCGGTTCTGATTGTAGAGCACTGATTCAAGCAATCCCGGAAGCAGGTGGGTGCGCATCACGGCATACTCGGCTGACAGGGGATTATTAAGGCGCGGCGCGGTTGCGGCGTCAAAACCGCAGCGCGCGAGCGAATCCTGGGATGTGAAACTGTAATTTGAAACCTCGGTGAAACCTTCGCTCACAAGGCGCTCGCGCAATTTTCGCGTGAGCACATTGTCATCGTCCGGGTAATTGGCGCGCGTTTGGATGCGCGGGAGCTCACAGGGAATAAGGTTGTAACCGCGGATGCGCGCGATTTCCTCGACAAGGTCGGCGTCGCATTGCACATCCGCCCGGAACGATGGCGCGCGCACATTTGTGGCTCCCGCTCCTGCTGGCATGACCTCAAAACCGAGTGCGCGGAGAGGTTCGGCGATCTGCGCGTCGTTCAGTTCGCAGCCAATGAGCATATTGACACGCGCCGTCTCGAGCAAGATGGGTTCGGGCAGGGACATCTGCGTCCCTTCGTCGAAAGCGCCCGCGCATATTTCGCCTCCGGCGGTCTCGGCTATCAGGCGTGCGGCTCGGTCGATAATCATGGGCAGTGCCATCCAGTCCGTCCCGCGCTCGAAACGGTACGACGAATCGGTTGATTTGCCAAGGCGTTTTGATGTTCGGCGGATCGTGGCCGGTGTGAAGTAGGCGCACTCCAGAAAGACATTCCGGGTATTTTCTGTGATTTCCGTGTTTCCGCACCCCATGATGCCGGCCAGCGCAATCGGCTTTTCGGGATCCGCGATGAGCAGGTCATCGGTCGTCAATACGCATGACTGCCCGTCAAGCGTCTCCACCTGTTCGCCATCGCGGGC
>JAPLSQ010000047.1 GCA_026398535.1 Candidatus Sumerlaeota bacterium
CGAATCTCGAGTGGATCGAAGGGGACGCGCACAATTTGCCGTTCGATGAAAAGTTCGATTATGTGATCATGTCGGATGTCATCGGCAGCCTCGACGATGTGCAACGTTGTTTCGATGAGCTTCACAAGGTCACGACACCGCCGTCGCGCGTCGTCATCACGTATTATAATAAGCTGTGGTATCCGCTGATCCAGCTCGCCGAGAAAATGGGCTGGAAATCGCCCGCGCCGCCCCAGAACTGGCTCACGCTTGGCGACATCGTAAACCTCCTGTGGCTGGCGGGATTTGAGACGGTGAAATCAGGCCGACGGTTCCTGTTTCCGTTCAACATCCCCGGCGCGGCCTGGTTCTTCAACCGCATCGTGGCCAACCTGCCGCTGTTCAACCGGCTGTGCCTCGTGCAGTATGTCGTGGCAAAGCCGCTTCACCGCACGCGGGATGCGCGGGAGAACAAGCACAGTGTCTCGATCATCGTGCCCACGATGAACGAAAAGGGGAACGTCGAGGGCGCCGTCACGCGCGTCGCCCCCATGGGCCGGCATACGGAAACCATTTTCATCGACGGCCACTCGACTGACGGCACCGTCGAAGAAATCCAGCGCGTCATCGCCGCCCACCTAGACCGCGACATCAAGTTCGCGTTCCAAGACGGCAAAGGCAAGGCCGACGCCGTTTTCAAGGGGTTCGACATGGCCACGGGCGACATCCTGATGATCCTTGATTCCGACCTGACCATGCCGCCCGAGGACCTGCCCAAGTTTTACGAAGCCATCGCCAACGGCGCGGGCGAGTTCATTAACGGCTGCCGTCTCGTTTACCCCATGGAAAAGCAGGCCATGCGCACGCTCAACTACATCGCGAACCACTTTTTCTCGGTGGCGTTCACATGGCTGCTCGGCCAGCGCATCAAGGACACGCTGTGCGGCACGAAGGCGCTGTGGCGCGCTGATTACGAGGAGATCAAGCGCGGGCGGGCTTTCTTCGGCGACTTCGATCCGTTCGGCGACTTCGACCTGCTGTTCGGCGCGGCCAAACTCAATCTGAAAATCGTCGACATGCCGATCCGCTACCGCGAGCGCGTCTATGGCGACATCAAGATCCACCGATTCCAGCACGGTCTGCTGCTGCTCAAGATGTGCGGATTCGCCGCGCGCAAGATTAAATTTATTGGGTGAATGAGATTCACCACGGAGACACGGAGACTGAAACGCGGCGCGAGATCTGGGCGCGCAAACCGCAGATCCGCCTTGTTTATGAGCGCTGGGCGCGGCGCATCCGGCCATTCGTTCCGGATGGCGTCATGCTCGAGGTTGGCAGCGGATCGGGGCTCACGCGCGATCTGTTTCCCCGCGCCATTCTGAGCGATATCTTGCATGCATCATGGCTGGATGCCGCTGCCGATTGCCTGCGCCTGCCCTTCCGCACTGGCAGCCTTGGTTGTGTGCTCGTATTCGACACCCTTCACCACACAGCGGATCCGCATGTATTCTTGCGCGAAGCCGCGCGCGTCCTTCGCCCCGGCGGCAGAATCATCCTCGTCGAGCCGTTCATCACTCCCGTCTCGTTCGCCGGCTACAAGCTCCTCCATCACGAGGATGTCTGTTTCGCGTCCTACCAAAAACCCGCGCCGGGCGGCGATAAAACCGACGCATGGCAGGGCAATCTTGCCATGGCGAACATCGTCTTCAGGCGGCAGGCGCGCGAGTGGCCACAGCGCCAGCCTTCCCTGCGCATCGTTCATCAAAGCCTGATGAGCTTTTTCGATTTCCAGCTTGCGGCAGGTTTCAAACCGCACGCCTACCTTCCCATGTGCCTGTTCCGCCGCGCCGTGCGGCTCGACGACTGGCTGGGCTTCGCGATGCCGTTCGCGGCTTTCCGAATTTTTATTGTGCTGGAGAAGAAATCCGCCGCAACCTGACGCTGTTGCGCATGTGCGGATTGGCCGCGCGCAAGATTAAATTCATCGGGTGAATGATACTCACCACTGAGACATGGAGACACGGATGCGTGATTTGATAAACCGCAGGATTGACGACAATGAACGAGCACAAGGAGGAGCGTGTTGAATCCCTTTTCTTCGTTGCTTTCCAATCCCAATTTCTACTATTATGCGCGCCAGGTCCTGACGCTTGGCATGCCGTTCAAGGATTGGATTCCCCTTTACGGATTTGCCGACTCGGGCGAGCGCATCGCCGACTTGGGTTGTGGGCCGGCCGACATTCTCCGTTATACTGACGCTCACCACAAGCCAGCTTACTATCTGGGCATCGATTGTTCCGATGCTTACTTGGATTCCGCGCGCCGCAGAGCGGCCGCCACTGAATTGAACGCGGAATTCCTGAAAATGGACTTAAGTCTCTTGACGCACGACGAAAGAGTGCGCAGGTCTCTGGCCGACACGCTTTGCGGCCACTCCATCACCACAGTTCTTCTACTCGGCGTGTTGCACCATATCCCAAACGAGGCGGCGCGGGCGACTCTCGATCTTGTCTGGTCCGCCAAACCCGTTCGCCGAATCGTGACTTCGGATGTCATCCGTATTCCCGGCCATCGGGTGAATAATTTCTTCTGTTCGCTGGACCGGGGCGAACATATCCGCGACGAGAAGGGTTATGACACCGTATTCGCGCAGACCCGCTGGCAAAAGCTCACGAAGTCATGGTCGAGTCCCGGCCTGTCATTCATAAAGTATATTCACTACTGTTGCGATAAATGAGGCTTGGGGCTTTTCGGGCAGCGGTTGCGGTTGAGGGATCAAATCTGCCCGCCGGTTCCCGGCGTGTTTTCCCTGACGATGTAAAGCGGTCTGCCGCGGACCTCGTCGTAGACTCGGGCCAGGTAAAGCCCCAAAATGCCAATCGATATGAGCTGGATGCCACCGAGGAACAGGATGATGATGACGGTTGACGCCCAGCCGCGCACCACACCGGGCTGGAAGTAGTGCACCACGAAACTCCAGACGGTGAGGATGAGGCCGACGACCGCGCTGGCAAATCCGAGGTAGGAGGCGAGGTAGAGCGGCATGGTTGAGCTGGAGATGATGCCGTCGAGCGCGAATCGCACCATCCTGGCGACGGAGAACTTTGTGACGCCGGCCTTGCGCTCGAGACGCTGGTAGGGGACGGCCTTCGGCTGGAATCCCAGCCAGAAGATCATCCCCCGCAGATAGCGGTGGTGTTCGCGCATCGCCTTGAGACGATCGAGCGCGCGCCGGCTCAACAGATAGAAGTCGCCCACATCGTAAGGCGTCCGATCGCGCGAAATGAGGCGCATCAGCCGATAGAAGCCGTGCGCCGTCCAAAGCTTGAACCGGCTCTCGCCGTGGCGCTTCACCCGCTGTCCGTAAACAATGTCATGCCCCGCCTCCCACTCCGCGATCAACTGCCCTACAACCTCGGGGGAATCCTGCAGGTCGGCATCCATCGCCACAATGGCGTCGCCACGGGCGCAGTCCAGACCGGCGGTGAGAGCCAATTGGTGTCCGAAGTTGCGCGACAGGCACACCCCGCGGAACCGCGGGTCCTTCTCATGCTGCCCGCAGATCAACGCCCATGAAGCATCGCGGCTTCCATCGTTGACCAATACAACCTCGAATTCCCGCTTGTCTGTCTGTTCCAACGAAATGAAGCGCGACAATGCGCCGAAAAGCCGCGGAAGCATTTCTTCCTCGTTGAACACGGGAATAACCAAAGAAACCATCATCACTTGTCCTCCAAAATCTCCGTCACATCCCGCGAATTACCTTTCACAAGCAAGAAAGGCTGGCTGCGTCTGGCGGGCGTGACACTATTTAGAGCACCCGCGGCGCATTGCCGACACACCGACATTGAAAGGCAGGAGCCAGCCGCGGAGCGAAGCGACGTGCGAGCCGTGCTTGTGCGGCGAGCTTTTGTA
>JAPLSQ010000057.1 GCA_026398535.1 Candidatus Sumerlaeota bacterium
CCCTTCAGGATGCGTGCAAACTGATCAAGCCTGATGGCGTACTCGCTGACCGCCTGATGGCGTACTCGCTGACCGGATATCGGTCGACAAGCTTATACAGCATGAAGAATGATGATTTGATTGTCTGCCACGACAGGCAATTTCCCCGCTATTCCAATCGTATCGCGACATAGGTTTTCAGTTCGTGGATCGTGATTTCCACGCCATCGGGGTGGCGCATGATATTGAGTGGTTGTGCCTGCGCGCCTGATGGCGTACTCGCTGACCGGCCTGATGGCGTACTCGCTGACCGGCCTGATGGCGTACTCGCTGACCGGCTATCGGGCGAATAGAGCGTCGCGCGCGCGACCGTGCCCGCTATGTCATTGCGCAGGCGCACGCGAATATTCTTTACGGGCGGGAATTCGATGGGATAGACGCGCATGGGCAGGGGCGTGCCGGGGGGCGGAAGCGAACCCGTGCAGTTGACGACATGGATAACGAGCGCGCCCGTCATCGAGGGAGAAGCCGGCTCGAGCCGGAACACGTTGATGACAACGCCCGTCGTCGCGTCAGCTTCCCATGCAAGGACATTACCCGCCGCCTCGCGCACCGTTCGAACGAGAAGAGCCATCGCGGAGGCGGCATGGCGTTGGGCCGAAAATGTCTTCCCGCCGCGCGCGTAATCGATCATGCATCGTTTGCCGGGTTTGCCCGCAAGACGGATGGAACAATCAAGGAGCGCCTTCACCTGTGTTTTGATTTTTCTCGGCGCGCCTGTTTCATCACGCGCGGCCGTTTCCCCCGTCGTGATGACTTTTCCCCCGCGCGCGGCGAAAGCGCGAACCGCCTTAATCTGGCCGTCGCTCAGGCACACGGCATGAGGCAAAATAAGCACGCGAAACCGTTCGAGGTCGTTTGCGTTCAGATCACTCTCGAGGACGATTTCGTGGGGGATGTTCGCCTCGGTGAGTGTTTCCGCCCAGCCCGCCCACTCATGGATGTAATATTTATCATTCAGCCCCATGTAATTGTCGCGTGTTTGCTTGGAAAACAGCAGGGCGGCGTCCGCCACGGGCGTCTGCCGTCCGAACAGCATCGGGTGGTCGCGCTCCCATTGAAAATAGGGTTTCTTCTCGCCGAAAGCCCACATCCTGTGTCCTTCCAAGGCGCACAACGACCAGCAGAAGGCGAACTCGGCAAGGGAATTGCAGTAGAACAGCGTGAGCGGCGGGAAACCCGTGCGGCGCGCGATCGCCGAGTAAAGCCGCATCTCGGCGAGATGGCGCCGCCAGCCGTAAAACGGGATGCCATCCTTTATGTAGGCTTCGTAGAAGATGAAGTTTTGCGAGCGCGCGAACTCAACGGCGTCCATGCCCCATGCCTGTGCCAGCCATGTGTGGCCCGCGCCGGCGTGGCACGAGGACAACACCTGGCCGGGCAGGCCGGCGTCATCGAGCCGTTTCTTCAGATCCGCGAAGAAATCGCCGCCGGACTTCATCCGGAAGCGCAGCCATGCGCGCCAGATGGGATTCCCGAAATTCTCCCACACGGGCGAATTGGGATCATCGGGGAGTTCGCAACCTGTCTCATCGCAGAACTTTTTTCGGCACCACTTGCACCCGCACGAAAACCAGTCGGGCAGCCATTCCACCTCGTCGATCATCCATCCATCGACGCCGGCGCGTCTTGTGATGTCGGTCACGGTGCGGAAGAACGCCTCGCGGAAACCGGGATTGTTCAGGCACAACAGCCACACGCCGCCATACTCCTTGAAAAAAAGCGGTTTGTCCGGCCGGCGCGCATCGCGCTGGGTCCAGTCGCGATGCCGTTCCATGTAATCCTGTGTGCAATAGACGGCGGTCACATGATGCGCGAGCAGCAGGCCGTTGCGATGGCAGGCGTCGGCCGCGATGCGCGTGGCGCGGATGCTGGCCTCGGGTTCGATGACCGGCCAGAGGAACTTGGGCTGTGATGTGGGCGGCTGGCGGTCGTACATGATATAACGGTGGTTCTCGGTCAGCACGAGCGTCGCACCGTCGCGCACAAACTGCGCCGCCTGCTTGTCCGCCTGCTCCGGCGTCAGATCCGCCGGATAATCCCACGAAACCACCCGCGCCGTATGCAGCGCGTCAAGCCTTGACTGCGAGCCGGTTGTCATTGCACCGCCTTGTGAATGAATCGTGAGCAGAGAAACGCACAGGAGCGAAAACCAAGGCGCGAATCCTTTTCCTCCGGCACGCTCCGCCCGTCTGGTCTGTGAATAGCACAACAAATCGGTCATCCATCTTGTGTGTCTTATACCATTCGTCCGTGGTTGTCCGCGGTTGTCCGCCGAAGTAGTTGACGGTGTCCCTGCCGCCAGCAGGCGCGAAAACTGGCGATACCGCGCTGCTGGCATAAACGGATCAGATCCGCTGTTCAATAACTGTTCCAGTTCGTGACCAGCGAGGGGGCGGTCACCGAGAAAGACCACGGGGACGACCACCGCACCATCGGATCCTGATCCTTAATCCGCCAATAATATGTGTTGCCGGTTTTCAACCAGCCCGCCGGCGTCGTCCATTCATTCGGCATGTTGCCGTCAGCCACCGTGACAGGCGACACAGGATGGTAGCCAGCCTTGTCCCATGCGAGCCGGACGGAGCGCCACACATTGGGGTCGTCGGGCATTTGGCTCTTCCATGCCAGCGAGGGGGCCGTGGTGGATGTGGTGCTTCGGTCAGGAGGATCGATCGGCGCCCACGCGTTGACGATTCTTGTTTCGGTGTTCGACTCCTCCCAGACATGCTCGATTTGCAGCAAACCGCCCGGCGCCGTGTCGAAAGTCACATTCACAAGATTGCGGCGGTCGAACACCAAGGTCGGCAGCGCCGCCGGCGCGCACTGTATTTCACCGCAAACGAACATATCGCTCGCCTGCGCCTCGGGCATTTTTCCCGCGCTGTTGACGACGAATTTCACTTGGAAACCATAACACGCCGCAGAACTTCGCGGAGCAATGGCGGCGTCAAGAGACGCCGTAACCAGCCCATCCGAAGGCCCCACGAAACTCGCGACGGAAATCCACGCCTGATGGCGTACTCGCTGACCGGTGATTTGATCCTTCGTGAAAAGGATGTTTGCCGAGCATTCGGGATCGGCCAGTTTCAATCGCGCCGACACATATCCGCCCGCGTATAAATAGGGCGCCGACATGGTCGTGACGATTTCGGCGCTGTTGTCCTCGCCGGAAGCCCGTATGTCATCGGGCAGGCTGTAGCAGTGCCGTCCGTTTGCATACACCGGAGGCTCCTGCTGGCAATAATTGTCGTGAAATTTCCCCCAGTTCGTGAAACACCGCTCAAGGCTCTCGCCCGGACGAAGCGTCATCGCCATCGTGAAATCGGCATCCCAACGGTTCTGGAATATGGCATTGTTCGTGGTGGAAGAATACAAGCCGCCGATGCCCGGCGTGACCCGTTCAACGAGGGCGGGCTGTTTTGCGCAAAGACTGACAGCACTCACAGTGCGATTGTCCCAGTCCGGATAGAAAGCTTCCAGGTCGGCATCCAGAATATGGTATTGATCGCCGCACATGACCTCTGAAATGACATGCCCTCGAAGATCCCAACAGCGTGCCGCTGAAAATCCCGCTTTCTTAAAAAGACATTCGAGCACGGTCGCGGTGTCATCGCACAGACCATAACCGTAGACATTAAGATATTTCACGAGGGAGTGAATTTCAAACGTCGTCTCGGCCGGATACCAGTGGTAGCGGTTGACTCTCAGGAATTCCCATAACCGGAAGGCGCGCAATTCGGGATCCAGCTCGGAGCCCAGCGCCTCGTTGAGAATGCTGGTGGTGTCGTGCCAGTTGCGCGTGCCGTTCATCACCACCCATGGATTGAACACGGGCTTCGTGCCCATGTTTGTCAGACGGATGCTGGTGTTGTCCACGCGGGTCTGCCTTCTGAGATCAATCGAATAGCTGCCCGAAGCATCCAAAATGACCGACATATGTGATGTCTGAAAATCCTCGGCTCTCGCCGGCGCAACACCCGCCCGCGGAATCGCCTCGGGAATCTGCCCGCGGTTTCTGTAATAATCCATCGGGAGCCCAAGATGCGGGGGGGGATCGGTTGATTCCCCAATGGTCTCCGCTTGAACAGTCACAAATCCTATGTTCAGGATTGATAATGCGCTTATTAGAATGGCGCATGAACGAAGAGCGCCGGAACGGCAAAATGCTGACAGCCGAAAAGTGGCGAATTGTCGCGCCATTTCCGTGGTTGTCCGTGCTTGTCCGTGTTCTCCGTGGCGCTGGGTGGACAACCACGCCAACCAGATCAAACTCATCTTCCTGCCCCCCGCCCTGATGGCGTACTCGCTGACCGGTTAAATGCCCCCGCGTCAGGGTCCGCTCCAAGCCGATGCGCGCCGCCCTTGCGGATGCGGGTGAACTTTTCGGTCTGCTCCCTGATGGCGCGCTCGGTTGGCAGACGCTCCATGCTGCTGGCGCCGTAAAAGCCGTCGATCAGGCCGACCGTCGGAAAGTTCTGCGCTCCAGCAAAGCCTGCGTCCTTCACCTGCGCGAGGAACCGCGGCGTGAGGCGCATCGGATCCGTGCCGCCCAGAGCCATCACGCCGTCGAACCTGCCCTCAGCGTGAAGCTTTGGCAGCAAAGCCGCCGCGCCACGGCTCATGACGACTGCCGCATCGCCCCGGTCTTTCTTCGACTGAAGGGAAACAAGATCGCCGCCGCCCGCCTTCACGACCTCCTCGCGCAGCACATCCGGCTTCACCGCGGGCTGCCCCAGCACCCCAACATCAATCAGCAACGTCTTCAGCCCCTGCGCCTCGATGCGCTCCTTCACAAAGGCGTACTCCGCGCCCTTTGTGTCCAGCGCGCCGATCAGCGCGATAGTTCGCGCTCCCTCTTCCATAGTTGTCCGTGCTTGTCCGTGTTTGTCATTGTTTGTCATTGTTTTACGTTGTTTTACATTCCCGGGCATGCTGTTGTTCGTTTGCGATTGGAATCAATGGCTTCATCCTCCGCGCATGCCTGATGGCGTACTCGCTGACCGGCCTGATGGCGTACTCGCTGACCGGCCTGATGGCGTACTCGCTGACCGGCCTGATGGCGTACTCGCTGACCGGCTTTTACGGTCTTCGCCATGGAAGGACCACGAGCCGTACGCGCGGACGAAATGACTTCGCTGTCGGATCTTGTTGACACGGTGTTTCGCGGCGGCCCCGGCGACCGGATGTTCCGCCAGTATCCCCAACTCTTCAACGAGGCGAACCTCGACAACCTGCTTGTCTTCGCGGACGGCGACCGCGTGGTGAGCCATTATGGCATGACGCGGAGATGGGCATGCCTCGGGGGCTGCACTGTGCAGATGGCATGCGCGGGCGCCGTTGCGACTTATGAAGACTATCGCGGCAAGGGGCTGGCAACCCAGCTTCTGGAAGCCAGCGCCACCAAGGCGCGCAACGACGGCGCGGACATGGCGATGATCTCGGGCGGGCGCGGCCTTTACCGGCGCAATGGAGCCGTCGACTATGGCTTTGCGGCGCCCGTGCATGTGGGAGCCGCGGAGGCCGAGCGCCTTCACAACCCGTCTCTGGAGGCGCGTGAACTGACTGAAAATGACATCGATGCATGCGCGGCTCTCTACGCCGGGCGTTCCTCGCGGTTCATTCGCCCCGTGGACGATTGGCAATGGTTCTTCCAAAGCCGCGGCGTCATGGACAGCCCGTGCCGCGGTTTGGCGGTCACGGATCGCGGCGTCGTATGCGGCTATCTGATGATTGCCGAACCCGATGCCGCCGGCGCCAGCCGTGTGCCGGAATTCGGCGGCAACGATCATACCGTTTCCGGGGCGCTGGCATCCATCATGCGCGCTTGCGGCTCGAAGACCCTGCGATTTGACCTTCAGGAGCAGGACGCGCCGTTGCGCACCGCGCTCGAGCGCGCGGGATGCCGGGCGGACGCACCCGCCTCATCATGCACGCTGATGCTTCTCAATTTTCCGCAACTCATGGAACGGCTTCGGCCGTGGTTCGAGGCGCGCGCGGGATTGAGCGCAGCCCGCATGATGAGCTTCGGCCACCCGGAGCAGGGCGTGTTCGTTTTCGCCTGCGGCGGCGGGGAAACGCGCATCGAAGGCCGCGGCGCCGCGGCCAGCTTCATCTTCCGTCCCGGCCTCGAACCCGCAAAGCCGCATCCGTGGAACAGGATCTTCCCGGCGCCCAGCCTGTGGTATGGCCTCAACTACGTCTGACAAGGGAAGAAGAGGCAACAGAAAGCGGCGAATTGTCGCGCCATTTCCGTGTTCATCGTTTTCCGTGTTTGTCCGTTCTGATCAAGCGGCCCCCCATTGCATGGAAGATGTGCGGTTTTTAGTTGACTCAACGGAACCCCCTGTCCGATATTTCCATAAAATGTGAGTTCTGCTTAAGAAAGCGCGACATATCATAATTATGTGCTGAAAGGAGACGTTGATCGTCCGGAAAAAGTGTCAATATGTGCAAGTCAGCATACCGGTGTGTGCCCGCATGGAGGCGCCGGAAAATCTGTTTTTGTTTTTCACATTTAATCTAATCCAGTACGGAGGTATTAAGATGAAAAAGGTTATTTGCGTGCTTGGCACGCTGGCAATTTGCGGCATTGGTTTTTCGCAGATTCCCATCACCGAATGGACGGCGCAACAGGAGATCATTCCCAGTAATCCGACCCAGATGGCCGGCGCTGTTGTCGTGTCCGACAAGCTCTACATTCTCGGCGGCAACGATTATCTCGACGGTGACACCAACCGGGTTTACCGCTTTGCCGTTGATCAGACGACGGGCGGCCTCAGCATCCCGGATGAGATGACATCGATGCCTGTGGCGCCGCCATCGAACTACGCCTACATCAACGCCCAGTCGGTGGCGACCTCGAATCGCATCTACATCGCCGGCGGCGGATATAACGCGACCGCCCCCAACCGCAACAACGTGACGCATATCGGCGTTGACGCGAGCGGCAACTTCACCGACGCCGCCTGGCTCGAGAGCGACGCTTTCTCCGGCGGTTATGATCCCGAGCTTGGCGCCGCTGCCATTCCCGCAAACGGCTACTTGTACGCATGGGGCGGCGACGGCAACACCGTGGCGGTATTCGACATGTGCGTTTATGCCAAGGTCAACGCCGACGGCTCGCTTGGCGCATGGCAGTCGGGCACAACCTTGCCGACCACATCCTGGTTCCCTGCCGCCTGTTCGATCGGCAACAATATCATCATGAGCATCGGCATTATTAACGACACATCTAATGCCAACGCGTCGGACAAAGTCTATGTGTGCCAGGTCAATACCGACGGCACGATGGGCGCGTGGGTGGAGCAGACGGGCGCCGCGCTGCCCCAGCCGCTCTATGGCACGCAGTTGGTTGCCGTCAACAACACCGTGTTCGCGCTCGGCGGCAGAACAACCGGTGGCGTCACTCAGAACTGCGTTTATCGCGCCGTGTTCAACCCCGCGACAGGCACGCTCGGTGCGTGGGACACAGTCACTGATGTGCAGCTCCCCGACGGCGTCCGTTATCACTGCGCTGTTTACCATGCCAAGAGCGCGCGCATCATCATCGTGAGCATCCGCCGCGCGAGCGATGCGCTCATTTCCAACGAAGCCTACATCTCCTCGCCGCTGTTCGCCTCCAACGTTCAGGATTGGACAATCTACTGAGCATGACAGACCGCGAAGTCAGATGACTCCGGCCGTCTGATCAAACCTTTGTCACTGAATCGGCGAACCGCCTTTGGGCGATTCGCCGATATTTTTTACGCAATCACCCCCCGATCCAGCCGCATCGAATTCAATTTTGTCCGTGTTTGTCCGTATGCCGATTTAACAGTATGATTCCCATTGATCCCTTCGATCTGGAAAAGCAGAAAGACGGCCACTCACCGCGGCTGGCTGACGACGATTTTGCCCGGATAGACGGTCACCTCGACGATGGCGCCGCCCTGAATAATCCAATTGGCCAGTTTATTCGGGCATTCGATGGGAGCGGCTTGGAACATCTGGCGGTTGTTGGCGGAGGCGAAAAAGGTTTCCTCGCCGATGTCGCGGCGGTGGCGGATTTTATATCTGTGAAAATTGGCGCGGTCCTGACCGAGGATATCGCGCACGGTCTTCAACCGCTCGCCCGCCGTATTGCGCAGATCCTCGTCGCCGATTTGGCACATGTATTCCGCCAGAACGCCGTTTGCGGGGCTTTTGACTGCCGCGCTGGGTGTCTCTGTTTCGGTTTTTTGCTCTGTTGCGGTGGGCTGGGGCATCGGCTTGATCCACCGCTCCACCTTGTATCCCTTTTCCGCGAGGGCGATGACAGCTGTTCCAAGGCCGGCCTGTTCCTGTCCTTTTTGATATTCGGTGATCTTCACCTTGAATTTCTGGTTGTCCTCCGCGCCGAGGAATTTGCTGACCCAGCGGCCATAATAATCCTCGCCCGGTTTTGCCCATGGATAGAGACCGGAGCCCGCTGGTTTTTCCATTAATCGCTTCACAAACACAGGTTTAAAGGCGTCATCCTGCCATCGCAGAACGCGGAAGGTCACGGGCGACACATCGCTGACCGGCGCGGGCGCGACCAGTTCCACGGCGCCGTCGCCGTCAATGTCCGCGACAACCTCCGGCAGGCTCACGCCAAAATCCCACGAGCCGAAGATCAGGGGATCCTGCGTGTCGAGCGTTCTTGGCCCTTTCCAGATCAGCTTGTCCGATGCATCATAAACCGACAACCCGTAAAAATCCCCGATCTCCTGCTTGCCGAACTTGGCGGCCTTCACGGTTTCGGTTTGTCCGTCGCCGTTGAGATCGGCCGAAAAGCTTGCGGTTGGCTGGGCATCGTCGTCCGGCTCTTGGGCGATGGCCGGGACGCCGCACAGCGCAACGGTCAGCAAGGCGCACAACGCCACGCGTGTGAGGCGAGCTGTGCGGGACGCTGTTTCGTCTATGTTGTTTTGGCAAATTGCGCAACGCATGGAATCAACCTTTGTATTAACACATTTTTCTGTCACATTGCGCGTTGCGGGAGAAAATGCAATGTGAAATTCCCTCCAGCAGCCGCCATCGTTTTATTTTGTCTGTCTGGACTTGCATTTGGGGGGCGGATTTTGTGATGTTTCACGCCCGACATCGAATTGGAGAAAACGCAGCGCTTATGCCGTCCGCGAAAGACAAAGGAGCGGTGAACAATGCCCACGCACTGCCTCATCCGCCGGCGGGGTTGAACAAAAAAACGGACAGAATGCCGCATTTCCCTTCCGCTGTGATCCGCCGTCTGGCGTTGTATGGGCGGGTGTTGCAGATACTGGAGAACAACCGCACGGAGAAAATTTCGTCGAAGGCGCTTGCCGAACACATGGGTCTCAACAGCGCCCAAGTGCGCAAGGACCTGGCCTATTTCGGGCAGTTTGGCGTGCCTGGTTACGGCTACCACGTCAGAAGTCTTCGCGCCAATCTCAAGCGGGTTCTCGGCACAGACCGTCAGCTTCGCCTCGCGCTGATTGGCGCGGGCAACCTCGGCATGGCGTTGATGACCTATGGCGGCTTCTCGCGTCAAGGGGTCAGAATTGTCATGGGCTTTGATGTTGACAGGCGCAAAGCCGGCTCGCTGCGCAACGGCATCCCAATTTATCATGTGGATGATCTTGAAAAGCGCCTGCGGCGCGATCTGGTCGACATCGTCGCGCTCACCGTGCCTTCGGACGCCGCCCAGCCTCTTGCGGACCGCGTCGGACAGACGGGGGTGAGCGCCATACTCAATTTCGTCCCGTGCCGGCTCATGGCTCCGCCTGGTGTGCGAATCCATGACGTAGACTTGACAATTGAAATCGAATGCCTGTCCTTCTATATCAAATAAGCTTTCACAATTTGTGATGATACGATCTCTGCCCATAGCCGCCGTGTCGGCGGCGCGATGTGGCGCGTGCCGCTTCAGATCTGGCGGTGGCATGATGCTCATTATGTCATGCCTGATGTTGTTCTGCGCCGGCGTTCTGGAGGCGAGCCCCCACCAGAAAGTGCTGGTGCTCAATTCCTATGATCCGAGCTTCGAATCCTCGGAAAATGTTCTGCGCGGCATACGCTCGGTCATGGTGGTCGAGAAGAACATCGACCTTTACGTCGAGTATATGGGCAGCCAGAAATCCTACGGCGGGCAGTATATAGAGACACTGAAAAACCTCTATGCGCAGAAGTACCATCAGACCCTGTTCGATGTGATCATATGTTCGGATGCTCCCGCGCTGGATTTTCTTGTGAGCCATCGCGACGCGCTTTTTCCCGGAACGCCCGTGGTGTTTAACGGGGTCAGCAATTTTCAGGATTCGCGGCTTGCGGGACAAAAGAAGATCACGGGCATCGTAGGGGATCCCGACATCCGGGGCACCCTGCAGACAGCCCTGCGTTTGCAGCCGCAAATCAGGCAGATCGCCGTGATCAGCGACAGCACCGAGGCGGGGCGTTCCCTGACCGGGCAGACCCGGCAGACCGTCTCCACATTCGAGCCGGGCGTCACCTTCATTTATTTGGAGAACGAGACCAAAGCCTCACTGCGGCGTGAACTGGCGGCGCTCCCCGCCAACTCGGCAATGTTTTATCTGATGTTTTCCGCAGACCGAAGCGGCGAGGAGTTCACGCCCGATGAAGGCCTGAAATGGGTGCGCGATAGTTGCAACCTTCCCATGTACAGTTGCTGGGAGTATGCGCTGGGCCACGGATGCCTTGGCGGAATGATGATCGTGGGATTCAAGCAGGGCGAAACAGCCGCAAATATGGCCATGCGCATCCTTTATGGGGAGCCTGTGGCCAGCATACCGATCATGCGCGAAAGCCCCAGCCAGCCAACGTTTGACTATGGATGGATGAAACGCTTCGGCATCCGCGAGGCGCAATTGCCCAAGGGCAGCGTCGTCGTCTACAAACCGCAGAACTTCTACATACGGCATTTTTACCTTGTGTGCGGTGTCGCGGTTTTCCTTGTGTTCGAAACGCTCCTGATCCTGGCGCTGCTGATCAATGTGGTGAAAAGGCGGCGCATGGAAGCCGAACTTATGGGAGCGCGGGAACAGCTTGAGCTTCGCGTCATCGAGCGAACGTCAGAACTGACAAGCGCCAATGAGGCGCTTCATGCCGAGATTGCCGAGCGAAAACGCGTGGAGAGCGAGTTGCGGAACGCCAAGGAAGCCGCCGAAACAGCCGTGAAAGCGAAATCGGAATTCCTCGCCAAGATGAGCCATGAGATTCGCACACCGATGAATGCCGTCATCGGCATGACCGGTCTCGCACTCGACACCGACCTTACACCCAACCAGCGCGAATACCTTGAGGTCGTGCGCCAGTCGGGCGAGGCGCTCCTGCAAATCATCAATGACATTCTTGATTTCTCAAAGATCGAGGCGGGCAGACTCGATTTCGATTGTGTGGATTTTAATGTGAACTCGTGCCTTGAGGAGGTCGCGGATCTCCTGAAACAGAAAGCGTATGACAAGGGGCTGGAGTTCCTGATCAGGGTTCGCGAAAATGTGCCGCGATGGATCAAGGGCGATCCCGGCAGACTGCGCCAAATTCTCGTCAACCTCGCCAGCAACGCGATCAAGTTCACGGAAAACGGATGCGTGCTGATCGACACTTCGCTTGTCAGGCGCAATGATGGCAGCGCCGTGTTGCGCTTCGATGTCTGCGACACGGGAATCGGGATCATCTCGGACCAGAAAAACCGATTGTTCAATTCATTCACGCAACTTGACAACTCGCTGACCCGCAAATATGGCGGCACGGGGCTGGGGCTTGCCATAAGCAAACAGCTTGCCGAGAAGATGGGCGGTGAAATCGGCGTGGACAGCATCTCCGGCGAAGGCTCCAATTTCTGGTTCACCGCGTGCTTCGACATTGCGGCGTTGCCCCTGGACAACGCCAACAAGTTCAAAGACCTGTCGGGCATGCGCGCGCTCATTATCGACAAGAATTCTTTCGGCAGCGGAGCGTTGCGCGACATTCTGTCAGGATGGGGAGGGCAATGCGCCGAGGCGCCCGATGCCGCCCGCGCGCTGGAGATGCTCAATTCATGGAGCGGCGGCGCAAACCCGCAGCCGTCGGCGGCGTGCAATTTCGTGATCGCCGATAAAGATTCGCTGACCATGAAAATCGGCGAATTCGCAAGGATGGCTCGGGCAGCGGCAGGCAACATCAACCCGCGATTCATTCTTGTTTCACGCCAACCAAAAACGTGTGACGACAATATCTGGAAGCAGGCAGGCTGTGAAGCGTGCCTGGTGAAACCCGTCAAGCGCGATGCCCTGTATGCCGCAATCGCGGCTGACAAGGCCGAGCCGGCGGCCGAACCAGCGGGCGCCGCGGGCGAAGTTGCGCCGCTGATTAAGTCGAAGGTCAGCCTTCTGGCATTCCCGCCCCGGGTTCTCGTCGTGGAGGACAACCGGATGAACCAGATGGTCGCCATCGGCATGCTGAAAAAGTTGGGCGCGCACTGCGATGTCGCGGCTGACGGCCAGGAAGCCCTTGACGCCCTGGCCTGCATCCCCTATGACATTGTTTTCATGGATTGCCAGATGCCGGTGATGGACGGCTTCACCGCCACGATGGAATTGCGCAAACGCGAAGGCAACGGACGCCGCACACCAGTCGTTGCCATGACCGCGGGGGCCATCAAGGGCGACCGCGATAAATGCATCGCGGCGGGGATGGACGAATATATCTGCAAGCCCATAGAAATGGACAAGTTGAAGAAACTGCTGCATAAGTTTCTCGCTCCTGAAAATGCGGAGGGAAACTAAGGTCCGCCAGCGCGTGCGGATCCACAAGTGCATGAGATTTCTCCGCAACCGGACAATTGCCGCTGGGATCGCCGAGCGTCTGCTCGGGCCTATGCGGCGCCTCTGCAAGGCATGCGGCATTTTCTCACGGGGCGGCGGCGCGAACGCGGGCGATCGGCCATCGCTGTGGGGATGGATATTCTCCTGCCGATGGACCGCGGTTGTGCTGCTGGCGCTGGGTTTTGCCGCCTCCTTCGCGATCCCCCGTTTCAATCTCGTCAATCCTTACTACCAGCTTATCCTGATGTATGTCTGCATCAACATCATCCTGGCCATAAGTCTCAACCTCGTCAACGGGTACATGGGCGAGTTTTCGGTTGGCCATGCGGGTTTTATGGCCGTTGGGGCGTATGTATCCGCCATCCTGACCGTTAAGGTTCTGCCCGCGGGGCTGGGACAGGTCATGTTTCCTCTGGCTGTGGCCGCTGGGGGGGCGGTTGCCGCGCTTGTGGGTCTTGTCGTGGCCATCCCATCCTTCAAAACTCGGGGCGATTATCTGGCCATCGTCACGCTGGCATTTAACATGATTGTCAAATCCCTGTTCGAAAACATTGACGCGGTGGGCGGGCCAAGGGGACTGCTGGGCATCAGCAAGCTGACCACGCTTCCCTGGGTTTTTGTTTGGACGATCTTGTCCGTCTGGATCATACGCAACTTTGTCTACTCGCGCTTTGGGCGCGGCGTGTTGTCGATCCGCGAGGACGAGATCGCCAGCGACATGATGAGCGTCAACACGCGCCATGTGAAAATGCTCGCGTTTGTCGTGTCGTCGTTTTTCGCGGGCGTGGCAGGCGCGCTTTACGCCCATCTGATGCAATTCATCAATCCGCGCATGTTCGACATTCTCAAGTCCACCGACATCCTGGTCATGGTCTACCTTGGCGGCATCGGCTCGATAGCCGGTTCAATCCTCGGCGCGTCGATCTATACGGTGCTGCTCGAGGCGCTCCGCCCGCTGGGCATCTGGCGCATGGTCTTCATGCCGCTTGTGCTTGTGCTGGTGATGATCTTCCGGCCGCGCGGCATCATGGGGTTCCGCGAGTTCCGCCTGTTCATGCGCCGCGAGGATTATGAAGATCGTCCGCTGCCCGCGCCGCCTATTGCATCGCAAGACGGGGGTGAAGCCCCCACATGACGATGCTTCAGATCGAGCGCCTGACTCACCGCTTCGGCGGATTGTGCGCCGTGCAGGATTTCAACCTGAACCTTGCCGCGGGGGAACTTGTCGGCATCATCGGACCCAATGGCGCCGGAAAGACCACCGTGTTCAACCTGATTACAGGCATCTACCGCCCCGCCTCGGGCAGCATCCGTTTCAAGGGAAAGGAACTGGCCGGAAAAACGTCGAATGCCATCGCATCGAAGGGCATCGCGCGCACGTTCCAGAATATCCGCCTGTTCAAGGACCTCAGCGTGCTCGACAACGTGCGAATCGCCCATTACGCGCAAACACGCTACTCCGCCCTTGAGGCGCTTCTGCATGCCGGACGCTACCGCGCCGAGGAGCGGCGCGTGCGCGAGAGCGCGATGCTTCTGCTGAAAACATTCCGCCTGGAAAAACACACGCATGAATATGCGCGCAACCTGCCCTATGGCCTGCAACGGCGGCTCGAGATGGCGCGCGCGCTGGCCATCCGCCCGGCCCTGATGCTTCTTGATGAACCCGCCGCGGGCATGAATCCCCGCGAAATCAAGGAACTCATGGATTACATCATGTGGATTCGCGGCCAGTTCGAACTCACGATACTGCTCATCGAGCACCGCATGAGGCTTGTCATGGGCATATGCGAGCGCATCAAGGTGCTCGACTTCGGCGCAACCATCGCCGAGGGACGCCCTGACGAGGTGCGCAACAACCCGCTGGTGCTCGAGGCATACCTTGGGAACGAGGCGGAAAGATGAATCATATCGCACGGACCCTTGTCAGGCAATGCCGGACAATCGTATTGGTCTGGACGCCGGGTAACGCGCATGTTTGACTCCCCGCATATCAGCGCCGCCGCATCCCCGGCCTCACCGCTACTGTCGGTGAGCGGGTTGACGGTATTTTACGGCAACATCCGCGCCCTTCACGGCATTTCATTCGACGTCATGGAAAGCGAGATTGTCGCGCTGATCGGAGCCAACGGCGCCGGCAAATCCACCACGCTGCGCGCCATATCCGGCCTTGTCCCGCATAAAGGCGATGTGGTGTTCGGCGGACGGAATCTGCGCCGCGTCAGGCCCGAGAACATCACGGGCATGGGCCTTGTCCAGGCGCCCGAAGGCCGCTGCATATTCCACAATCTCAGCGTGCTGGAAAACCTGAAGCTTGCAACATGGCAGCGGCGCGACAATCCGCAAATCACCCGCGATTATGAGCGCGTCTTCGGCTGTTTCCCGCGTCTCGCCGAGCGCCGCCATCAGCCCGGCGGCACACTCTCGGGCGGCGAACAACAGATGCTGGCCATCGGCCGCGCGCTCATGAGCCGCCCACGGATGCTCCTGCTCGACGAGCCTTCCATGGGGCTGGCGCCCGTCATGGTCACCGAGATATTCCGCGTCATCACCGAAATCCACCGCGACGGAACCTCCATTCTGCTCGTCGAGCAGAACGCCAACATGGCGCTGCGCCACGCTTCGCGCGCGCTGGTGCTTGAAACCGGCTTAATCACGCACCGCGGCACGGGCGCCGAACTGCTGGGCAACCCCCTCGTGCGCGAAGCCTATCTCGGCGGTTGATCATATGTTCCATCTTGAGGCGCACAACACCTCGGTCAGGCGCGAAATGACAGCCGGCCTGGTCACCTTCCTGACCATGGCCTACATCATCTTTGTCCAGCCGGCGGTGCTTTCCGGCCAGATGTTCGGCAAACCCACCGGCATGGATTTCGGCGCCGTGATGGTGGCCACGTGTCTTTCGTCCGCGCTGTTTTCGATCATGATGGGGCTTTACGCCCGCTACCCCGTGGCGCTGGCGCCGGGTATGGGCGAAAACTTCTTCTTCGTTTTCTCTGCCATTCCCGCCGCGGCCGCCGCCGGCTATGCCGAGCCGTGGCGCGTGGCACTCGGCATCGTCTGCCTGTCGGGATGCCTGTTCCTCGTCCTCTCGCTCGCGGGCATCCGCGAAAACATATTCGAGGCCATCAGCCCCAGCATGAAACACTCCATCGCCGTGGGCATCGGGCTTTTCATCGCGTTCATCGGTTTTCAAAACGCCGGTCTTATTCAGAAGGATCCGGGCACGGCGGTGAAACTAAATCACGTGTTCGAATCGCCCGACCTGATTGTGTTCTTCACGGGCTTCATCGTGGCGTCGGTGCTGACAGCACGGCGCGCGCGTGGCGCCATACTCATCGGCATTGCCGCCTCCACCCTTGTGGCGCTTGCGCTCAAGGTCGGCCTGCCAGCGCTCATGCCTGCCGCGGCCGATTCGCCGATCGTCAGGGATTCCATGCTCATGAAACAATTCGCCGTCGCGCGGACGGTCGTTTCATCGCCGCCGCCGCTGTCGCCCACATTCATGAAGCTCGATGTCATACATGCGTTCACGCCGCGCATGATGCCCTTTATCATCATCTTCCTTTACATGGCGCTGTTCGACACGATGGGCACGCTGATCGGCATCGGGGAGCAGGCCGGCCTGATCCGCGACAACAAGCTTGTGCGGGCGCGTCACGCCTTCACGACGGACGCGGCAAGCTCGCTTGTGGGGTCGCTTCTCGGCACGAGCACCGTGACGGCCTACATCGAAAGCGGCGCCGGCATCCAGTATGGCGGGCGCACGGGGCTGACGGCCGTCACCACGGGACTGCTGTTTCTCGCCGCCCCCGTGTTCAGCCCGCTCATTGCGATGGTCGGCAGCTACCCCCCCATCACCGCACCCGCGCTCGTGCTCGTCGGCGTGATGATGATCTCCAACGTCGCGCGTGTCCAGTGGGACGACCCCACCGAGGCCATCCCCGCTTTTCTTATCATCATGGGCATCCCGCTCAGCTATTCCATCTCCGACGGTCTGGCACTGGGCTTCATCAGTTACCCCATCATCAAGGCGTTCAGCGGCCGCGGCCGCGACGTCAAATGGCTCATGTATCTCCTCTCGGCCGTCCTGCTGGCGTATTACATCTTCGTGAGGTCGGGGATGTAAGTCAGGCCCAGAGAGGATTATGAAGATCGTCCGCCGCAGGGGGGGGCTCGTTCTTCGTCCGTGGTTGTCCGTGTATGACCGCGCCACAGCTCATGACCACAGCCGCCTGCGAGCCCCGCGCACGGTCAATACATGGACTGGTCCTCAATCGCCATGACGTCGCTTGGGTTTTCGAGTTCGATGAGGATAGGGTAAATTTTATCCGCGGCCGCGGATGCGAACAACTGGTCGGCGATCTCCTCTTGTATGGGGTAACTGACAAGCGAACTCCCCGTGGCAATGCCGACCGTCTGTGGCGGCAGCGCTTCGCTTGCTTCCGGATTCCCGATCTGCGCCATCCCGCTCCACACGACGCCAATCGCATACAGCCGGCCAGGTTCCAATCCGGCTTCCATGGCTCCGCTTTGGCGCCACGACACTCCCGGCTCGATATCCACGACATCCGACAATCCGACGAGCGTGGTTTTGCCCAGAGACTCGTCAAAGGCATAGATCTTGAATATCGCTTGCGAAGCGCCATCCGGCGCCTCAAAGGGGGCGCCGACGCTCGTGACGGTGGTCGGCTTGTCCGCCACGTATAGGTTGTAGGCGCCTTGGTCGGCCGTCAGGATGTAGTCGTTGCGGTACCACATCTCCAGCCACCCGCTGCGGATCATCTGGTTGTAGAAATTCGCTCCGCCCTCGGTGATGTGCATCGTGCCGTGCTGGAGGTAACCCGCAGGTCTTTGTTCGCTCCAGCCGGTGTCGTCATCGAGTCCGATGACGAATTTCAACGGCGGATAGGTGATGTCGCTTCTGTAGAGCAGCGACAGCCAGCCCTGATTCATGAGCGTGCCGTCGTAATCTCCCGAGCCCTGCGAGACGTGGAGGGCGCCCCGCTGCGTGTAACCGGAGGGGATGGGCTTGGTCTCGCCCGTCTCGTCGTTGTAGGCGGCAAGCAGGCACACGGCGGGCATGGATTCCTTGCTGTTGAACGCCATGGCCAGCCAGCCGCTTGTGAAGACATTGTTGAAGTAATCGTAGGCAACATCCACGCCGCTGGCGGCCCCCACATGGAACGATCCGCGCTCGGAGTATCCCTCGGGCGGGAATGTGCGCTTGCCCGTCGTGTCATCGTAGGCCTTCGTGAAGATTGCCGGCGGGCCAAGCGCCGCGGTAAACAAATCGCCACCGCGCGTGGCCGGAGCCAGGTTCGGCAATTGCCAGTCAACCCTGTCGATGATGAAATATCCTGAAACGCTCCAATCGCTCTTGAGCGTCAGCTTGATCGTGTCGCCGGCCATTTCGCCGCTCAGCACGTTGAGGTAGTATCCCGACCATTTGTCGCCGGCATCGGTCGACAAGGTGTCGTAGTAGGGCTCGATGTTGATCTCGCTGAAATGCAGTCGTATGCCCGATGCGCCGGGCTTGCGGACATAACCGCTCATGTTGCAATTGCTGCCATAGTAGATCCTCCCCCAGTCAACGTACTCCATTTGCCAGCCGTGCTGGTAATCGGCAAGGATGGTGTGTGTGCTGTCGATGGTGAGCGTCGTCGTGAGATCGGAGGAGTAAAATTGGCCGTCGACGAGCCACTGCTGAAAGTTCAGGTTCTCGGCCGTTTGCGAGGCGACCAATGTGACGACAGCGCCTTTCATATACGCGCGTGTGAATGGCGTGTATCCATAATACAGGCCGTTGATATCGGGCGGGTAGGAAGCAATGACTACATTACTCGGCATTGAATTGAATGTGAGTTGGCGCCGCGGATCGGGGCAGGCATAAAACATGCCTTGAGTCGTTGCCCTGTCCGCACACTCCGAAGAAACCTTCCAATAATACGTATTAGCCCCGCCTATGTTGCTCAGGACCGTGTTCCACTCGGTCTCGGTGACCGTATAATTCGTCGTGGTAATATTATGGATTCCATACCATATCCCATTTGCATAAAAGCTCAGGGTGACACATGTGCATGGGATTCCTGACATGCTCCAACTGAACGTCTGCGGGAAACAGACTGAAATGTTGGATGGCGGGCCCAAGGCGGTCATTGTGCCCGCATAAACATAAAAACAGCGTCCGAAGAAATATTTGTCTGGCGCCGGCCCGTCTGAATCCCAAACAGCCCACTCATACCCATAACCAGAAGGCGGGGAGCCGATTAATGCATAGACCTGGCGCCAGTCATCCTGGGTAACCACACAACTTGTCGTTTCCAAATCGTTCTTGCATGCGACCCACGGAGTATAACAATTCATACAAGCTTGAGCGTGCCTGAAGCCCAGACTCCATTTGCCGCATGTTCCCGACCAACTGAAGGTTTGTGGAAAAGAAACGATTACGGTGTCGGCAGGCGGACTTTCATGAACCCCCGAACACCACATGGTCCCGTTTGTTTCTTCGGCTGTGAGGCGCCCGATCAAAGCCCCCATAACAATTCCAACCAAAATGACCTTTTTCATAATCATGCGATCCTTTCCACACACGATTGGTTATGGAGATTCTCCAAAGATGAAGAGGAGTGTGTGCACACGCTGGCGTCAACCATAAATCCATAATAATTTTTCCGCGCGCGGGCCTCCGCGCTGTTTTATTGTTTGATTAATCCCGCGCGAATCCCATGAAATTTCAGGCGGTATCATGAAAGAATCGCAACCGACATCGTCAAAACCGCTCGCGGGGTATCTCGTGGGCGTTCAGCGGGAGGGGATGACAGCGCGCGAGGCGCTGGATCATCTCCGCGAACTTGAATTGCTGGCCACCAGTTATGGCGTGCCTGTCATGGGGCGCGAGCTTGCCGTGTTGCGCGAGCCGCACGCCGCGTTTTTGCTGGGCGCGGGCAAGACGCGCGAGATTCATCAGGCATCCATGACGCTCGGCGCTGACGTGATCATTGTGGACGACGACCTGTCGCCGTCGCAGCAGCGCAACTGGGAGCGCCTGACGGGGCTTGCCGTGATCGACCGCCGGGAGGTTATCCTGGGCATCTTCGCCGACCGCGCGCGGACGCGCGAGGCGCGCCTGCAGGTGGATCTGGCGCGGGCGCAATATTCGCTGCCAAGACTGGCGCGCGCATGGACGCACCTTGAGCGCCAGCGCGGCGGTGGCGGTTTCCGCGGCGGCGGCGGCGAGGCGCAAATCGAGGTCGACCGGCGCCTTGTGCGCAGGCAGATCGACCGCCTTCGCCGCGAACTCGAGCGCGTGCGGCGCGCAAGGGCAACCCAGCGCAAGGCGCGCGCAAGCGTCCCTGTTCCCGTTGCCGCGATCGTCGGCTACACTAACGCCGGAAAATCCTCGCTGCTCAACGCGCTCACCGGCGCGGGCGCCGTCGAGGAGGACAAGCTGTTCGCCACGCTCGACCCCGCCACGCGCAAGCTTATCCTGCCCAACCGCCAGACGCTGCTGCTCAGCGACACCGTCGGATTCATCCGCAAACTGCCGCACACGCTCATCGACGCCTTCAAGGCCACGCTCGAGGAGGCGCAACTTGCGGACATGCTCATCCATGTGCTCGATGCCAGCCACCCGGATGCGCTCGAACAGCGCGCCGCAACGGAGGCCGTGCTTGACGAGCTTGGCGCGCTGGGCAAACCCATGGCGCTCGTGCTGAACAAGATCGACCTGCTCGGCGCCGGCGAGCGCATGCGTCTGGGCATTCTTGGGGAGGGCTATCGCCACGTCGCGGCGCTGAGCACGCGCACTCGCGAGGGTGTCGGCGGCCTCATCGCCATGCTTGCCGGCCTTTCGGGACACGATCTTATGCGTGTGCGCCTGCGCGTGCCGCCATCGCGCCACGACATTGTCTCGCTTGTTCATCGCGAGGGCGATGTCGAGTCGGAGTCATTCGACGGCGCCGACACCATGCTTGAGGCCGTGGTGCCGCGAAGATTGCGCGGGCGTTTTGCGGAGTTCATGGAAACATGAAACTGTGGCCGCGAAACGCCGGATGCCGCCAGGCGCCGCTTGCGCCCGGAACGCGGCTCGGCAATTTTGAGATCGGCGGCATTCTCGGCCGCGGCGGCATGGGGGCCGTTTACATGGCCGTCAGACAAAACGACGGCCAGCCCGCCGCCGTGAAGGTGTTTCCGCGCGACAACACGGCGGCCGGCGAGGATGCGCGCGCGCGATTCGAGCGCGAAGCCGATGCGCTGTGCTCCCTGTGCCATCCAAACATTGCCAATATCCTCGGGCACGGCTCGTGCGGCGTCATTGATTACATCGCCAGCGAGCTTGTCGACGGAGCGTCGCTCGAACAGCTTCTCCGCGCAACGACCCTGACGATGCGCCACTACAGGCGCATCATCACGGAAACGGGCAGGGCGCTTGATCATATTCACTCCAGCGGGATCATCCACTGCGACATCAAACCGTCCAACATTCTTGTGTCGCGCGGGGGCGCTGTGAAGATCACCGACTTTGGATGCGCGCGGTTTGCCCCGCGGCGGCGCGCATTCTCCGGCGCGAATGAAAAGTCATGGGGGACGGCCGGCTATATGGCGCCCGAACAATTCGACGCACCGGAAAAAATCGGAATACAAACGGATGTCTACGCGCTCGGCGTCACCTTTTATAAAATGTTCACGCGTCGACTGCCTGGTCAGGCCGGTTGTGTGCCCGCCTCGCGCGTCAATGCGCTTGTTCCGCCCGCGGCCGATGCCGTGCTTTGGCGCGCGATGAAAACCGATCAGTCGGAGCGCTACGCGTCAGTGAGCGAATATTGCGGCGCGCTGATTGAAGCCCTCGATGATATCGCGCCGCGCTCCGGCGACGCGGAAAAGTATGATTCCGCCGGGACGCGTATGCGCGCGCGGTTGATTTTGATTCTCAGCCTTGCCGCGACCCTCGCGGCGCTCATCGTCCTCGCGGCGCTCGTTTTCAAGACACGGTGACGGCTCCTCATCACGTTTTCATGCAGGAATGTCATGGCAAAACCGCTTCGTGCGCATGGTCATGCGGGCACAAAAGTGAGCGGCGCGCGGGCTAATCGGGGATGGAGGTGGTGGAGGGTGTTGCGGAACTTGTTGGAATCGTGTCCCGCGGGTGGGAAGTTTCGGCGGTGTCCGCTTTGGGTTTCACGGCCACGATATCGATCTTTTTTCCGGCATCTTCGGCCGGTGGAATGACGACCTCTCTTTTTTCAGATTTGCAGGATGCCAGCGCCAGCGTTGCGGATATTATCGCGAGAACTCGGACTGCTATGGCGGCAACTTGCTTCACTGCGACTGCTTTGACTCCTGGAACATTAAACAACAAATTGGCACCCGGGGCAAAAATCCCGGCACTTATTTCTTCTTCGCGGGCTTCTTCGCCGCGAGCTTCTTAGCCGCAGGCTTCTTCGCGGCCGCTTTTTTTGCCGTTGCCATTTGTGCTCACCTCTTTCTTGATAAAATAAGAAACAACGCGAACAAAAAAACCACTGCTGAAAACGATTGTCAAATCAAAAATGAATAATCGCGTGATTTTTTACACTTTTGCTAAACACATCCATGCATTCCGTTCAACGCGAAGTGACGATACACAACAATTCGGGGCTTCATCTGCGCCCGGCGGCCGTGTTTGTGCAGACCGCAAACAAACACAAGAACTGCGACGTGTATGTCCATCGCGACAGCACGCGCGTCAACGGCAAGAGCATCATGGGGCTTGTCATGCTGGCCGCCGCCAAGGACACCCGGCTCACCATCGAGTGCGCCGGGGAAAATGCCCAGGCCGTGCTCAACGAGCTGTGCGAGCTTGTGAACGGACACTTCGGCATGGACACCTGACAGGAGCGCACGATTTATGAAAGATCTGGTGGCGGTGATTCTTGCCGCGGGACAGGGCACACGTATGTATTCCGGTTTGCCCAAGGTTTTGCACAGCGTGGCCGGACAGCCCATGCTTGACCACGTGCTCGAGGCCATCGAGGCGCTGGAACCCAGCCGCATTTTCGTTGTGACGGGATTCATGGCCGACAAGGTGCATGAGCACGTCGGCAACCGCGCCACATGCGTCGATCAGCCGCGCCGCCTTGGAACCGCGCACGCCGTTCGAATGGTCGTGCCGAACCTTGAAAGCTTCAAGGGCAACGTTATCATCACCGTCGGCGACACGCCGCTCATCCGCACGGACACGCTCCGCGAACTCATCAAGCGCCGCCGCGCGCACAATGTCGCGGCCGCCGTCCTGACCACCGAGCTCGAAAATCCCGCCGGATACGGGCGCATCGTGCGAAACCGCGACGGCACCGTGCGCAAGATCGTCGAGGAAAAAGACACCAACGTTTACGAGGCCGCCATAAAGGAAATCAACACCGGCATCTACGTCTTCGACTGCCAGAAACTGCTGACCGCGCTCAAGCGCGTTGGCAACAAGAACGCGCAGCGCGAGTATTATCTGACCGACACCATCGAGATTCTCGGCAAAATCAACGAGGAGACCGAGCCGGTGGTGGCCGATGATTCCACGGAGACGATCGGCGTGAACTCGCGCGAGGAGCTGGCGCGCGCCGAATCCATTCTGCGCCGGCGCATCGCATACAGTGTCATGGATCAGGGCGTCACAGTCATTGATCCCTCGACGATCTACATCGACAAACAGGTGCACATCGGGCGCGATTCCGTCATCCATCCTTTCACCATGATTCAGGGCCAGTGCGAAATCGGCGAAAGATCGGAGATCGGCCCGCATGCGCACATCACAAACAGCCGCATCGGCAGCGCGTGCAGCCTGCGCTTCTGCTGCGTCGACCATGCGGAACTAGGCAACAACATCACCGTGGGCCCCTACGCCAGCGTGCGGCCGGGCACGAAAATCCGCGACAATGCGCGAATAGGCACTTTCGTCGAGGTCACGCGCAGCGACATCGGCAACGCCACCGACATTCTTCACCTCAGCTACATCGGCGACGCGCAGATAGGAAAAGATGTCTCCATAGGCGCCGCAAGTGTCACCGTGAATTTCGATGGCGTGAAAAAGAACCGCACGCGCATCGGCGACGGCGTGTTTCTTGGCAGCAAAACAACAATGGTCGCGCCGCTTGACATCGAACCGGGCGCGCGCTTTGCCCACAACGCCTCGCTTACAGGCCGCGTGCGCGCCGGCGGCGCGCAGACGCCCCCTTCCGGCATACAGAAAAAGAAAACCCGCAAACCGCGCGCCTGAATTTTCCTCACCGCCACTCGCATCCAATGGCCAGCCGCGGCTTCCAGCGCCTCTTCACCAGCCGTCATCTCCACGAATCCGCACGCATAGGCGGAAGCGCTCGAGCGCCCTACGTTTTCACTTGTCATCTTTCCCCGGGATGGTGTGATCTTGACGTCAGTTCATAACGGAGGAAAATTCCATTGGCACGCACAGAACACACCGACGCGAAAACCGAGGCAAGCCGCAACAAGTCGCTTGAGCTTGCGCTGGCGCAGATCGAGCGCGCATACGGAAAGGGCGCCATCATGCGATTTGGCGAGTATGCCATCGACGAGAGCATTCAGGTGATCTCGAGCGGGTCGATCTCGCTCGACGCGGCGCTCGGCATCTGGGGATTTCCGCGCGGGCGTGTTGTGGAAATCTACGGCCCGGAAGCATCCGGCAAGACCACGCTGGCGTTGCATGTGGCCGCCAACGCCCAGAAAACGGGCGGCGTGGCAGCCTACATCGACGCCGAGCACGCCATGGATCCCGGCTACTGCCGCAAACTCGGCGTGAACATTGACGAACTGCTCATCTCGCAGCCCGACACGGGCGAGCAGGCGCTCGAAATCGTCGAAACGCTTGTGCGCTCAAACGCCGTGGACGTGATCGTCATCGATTCCGTGGCCGCGCTTGTGCCCAAGGCCGAGATCGAGGGCGAGATGGGCGACAGCTTCGTCGGCCTCCAGGCGCGCCTTATGAGCCAGGCGCTGCGCAAACTCACCGCCGCCATCAACAAGAGCAATACCTGCGTCATCTTCATCAACCAGATTCGCGAAAAGATCGGCGTCATGTTCGGCAATCCTGAAACGACGACGGGCGGCCGTGCGCTGAAATTCTACTCGTCGGTGCGCGTGGACATCCGGCGCATCGGCTCCATTAAAGAAGGGCAGGACAACATCGGCAACCGTTGCCGCGCAAAAGTCGTCAAAAACAAGATGGCGCCGCCGTTCCGCGAGGCCGAGTTCGACATCATGTTCGGCGAAGGCATCTCGCGCGAGGGCGACCTTATCGATATCGGCGTCACCGCCAAGATTGTCGAGAAGAGCGGCGCGTGGTTCTCGTTCGACGGAGAGAGAATTGGCCAGGGGCGCGAAAACGCAAAGAATTATCTCAAGCAACATCCCGAAGCGGCCGCCAAGATCGACCGAATGATCAAAGAAGCCACCGATCCGGGCATGCTCGCGGCAAAGAGCGAAGCCGCAGAGTAATCTCCCGACCGCCGTTATTGGCGCAATTGTTTCATGATTTCCCGGTGGCGCGTTTCGAGCAGGCCGCTTTTCACGCGGTCGCGCACCGCCTCGAACGGCGCTGGCGGCTGCGGCTCAACGGACACCACTTTGACAAAGTGGTAAGCCTGCGGCTCCACCAGAACCTGGCTGATGTCGCCGGGTTGTTTGCCCGCGACCGCCATTTCGAACACACGGCCAAGCGTGTCTGCGGCAACCGGCTGTTTGTCCACGCGGTAACTTAATCCCGGAAGGCTGGCGCGCAAACGATCGAGCGCGGCTGTGGTCTGATCCGCCAGGAAAGTCTCGCGCGCCTTGTTCATCGCCGCGAAATCGGCCTGCTGGCGAAGTCTTGCGTCCGCCGGACTGCTGGTTTGCGCCGCCGCGCCGCGCCGCAGAGTAACTGTCAGAAGTCTTACGAGACCGGCCTGTGAATACGAATCCTTCTTGTGCGCCTCGTAGTACGCCCTGAGCGCCTGCTCATCAGGCTCGCCCGCGTCAGCCATTATTTTCTTCGCATGGAGCTGGACGAGGTAAGCGTTGCGGTGCGCGTCGGCAAAGAAGCGGAATTCGGGCGTTCGACGCATTTCCTGCGTGGCCGTGCTCATAAGGATGAGGTCATCATTGAGCGCCTTCAGGGCAATGGCGTCCCAGAATCGCGCCTCTTTTTTGTTGCCGGCATACTGCGGCAGGCGCCGCCCGGCTTCGCCAAATGTCACGCTTGTGCCGCCGGCCTCGTAAGCTGTCTGCCGGTCACCCATAGCGCTTGCGGCATCATAGGCGAACACACGGGGCGAAATCCGGCGCATTTGTTCACCGGTGAAAGTCTCGATCAGTTGTTTTGCCATTTCCCTGCGGTAATCCATGGGCAGCCAACGGCTGTAATAATCGAAAAGGTCCGAGCCGCTCGTCATTTTTTCATCAAGCTTGCCTAAAAGATATCCGTCCGGCAGTTTTACCGGACCGAAGAAGGGCGCGCCCGGTTCGGCATTCAAAAAAGCATCAAACCGCGCGTCATCCATCTGACCGCGCGTCGCGCGACCGAATCTTCCGATAGAGTTCACTCCCGCGCTTTCATAATAATCCTTGGCAACAATGTTGAACGGCTCGCCGCCGCGCAGGCGTCCGGCAATGTCTTCAAGTGTGACCGACAAACGGGAATCGGCCGCGGCATCGGGCCCCACTTCCACAAATATTCCCGAGCCGGTCACGCTCTCGACGGCGGGGTAGTGTTTCGGATTGTTTTTCAGAAACCGGCGCAGGGTGGGCGTCGATGCGTCAATGGAGTATTTGACCTTGTAGCGAAAAATCTCGGGAATCGCGAATCGCTCAAAGCGCTGCGCGTCGTAGTCGTCAGCCCCCGCGATGTCTTTGAGGCCGAGGTTGCGCACAGCGGAACTCTGGGTGTCGATATCCGATATGATGCGCCTGACATTTTCCGCGTCATTAAGGAAATAGTCTTCCGGCAACCCCGGATCGATGAGCATGAGCGAGTTGAGATAAATGAAGTGGAATTCGTGCGCCTGGTCGAGCGAGACGGTTTCGGGCGGAGGCGCCGCGTCCGTCAACGCAGGGCGCACGAGCGCACAGACGCCGCACACTATGAAAGAAAGCCTTTTCATTGATACAAGGATGTCACCCATGTTTCTTGTCCTTGAAAAAAATCACCACGGAGGCGCGGAGTTCACAGAGGTTTGTCTCTCCGTGTTTTCCGGCGCTCCGTGGTGTTGTGTTTATTCAGCGTTTCCCCGTCCGCGCAACATGGCGGACAGAGGCGGTTTTAACCGGAAATTCCACCATCAGAAGTCCCGGTCATACCTGATTAATACAGGTTCCATCCGCCCACGTTGGCGGCTTCGCTGTAGTTGATGCCCATCATGTAGACATCATCGAACAGATTGTCGCCCGCCGCGAATTGGTGTGTGCAGACTGTAATCCAATCCGTGTCGGCGATTCCGGCGATGGTCTGCGGAACGGTTTGCACGCCGAAGGTCCAAGTTGCATTGTTCACCAGCGCGGCATACTTGTAAGCGTTGATCCACGTTGCTCCGGAATCCGTGCTGTAATGGAGCATAAGGCGGTTGCTGCTGCCCTTGCCCCAATACCATCCCTGCACGTCACGCCAACTGCCGATCTTCTCCACAGTCCGCAATGTGTAGCGGTTGGTGTAGTCAGATAAGGCGAATGTGACCTTAAGGCATGTTCCTGAGCCGACGTCACGCCCTGGCTCCGGGCCGTAGGTGGCGTTGCCGCCGCCGTCATTGAACAGAACCCAGCCATTGGGCATATTGCCCGTCCATGCCGAGAAATCGTTGTTGATGACCATCTGCTCGCGGCCCTTCCAGCGGTTGTCCACTGTGTAGGCGCCGGTATAGGACCCCGTGACCGACGCTGAATCGGTTACTGTTGCCTTCAAAGTAACCGTGCCCGATGTGTTGTGTGGCATGGCGGCCGTCGTGTCCCAAAGGTATACGAACGGGGGCGCGGGGTCGGTAAAGACCGGTGTTCCGTTCACCTCGAAATCAACCTTTGTGTACGAACCTGTTCCGCCTACCGGCGTCGCGGTGATGGCCATCGTGCCGCCGAGCCAGATGCTGTTATCCGGCCAGACGCTGATCGTCAGTGGAATCGATGCGACGGGGATGAGCTTGATTTCGTCGATACCCGCGGTTTCACCCGTCGTGCCAGGATCGGGGCCGGAGGGATTGTTGCTCACCAGCGCAACCGTGATCGGATCAGCCGAGAACGCCTTGACGGCAGTCTCGGCGAGTGTCCATGTCGTTGTCGCCGTATACGGAATGGCGAATGAGGTCACATTTGTCCCGTTTTGCTCGAAATAGACGAAGAAGTTGTTCATCACGCCACCGGGTGCGATGCCGTTCTGATACCAGAATTGCACCTTGTAGGTTCCGGCTGATGGAGGCGTCGTGATATTGTCGGCGGTCAGCGAGCCTTGGTAGGAATCCATGTTGTCGACGCGGCACCACTGGTTTGTGCCCGCCGCTCCCCCCGCGGTTTCAAGATTCCCCGTCTCGGCCCAATCTCCAACCCATACAGCCTGGAGGGCCGCTGTGTCAGCGTATTCCTCAAAATCATCAATAATAGTGTCGGCCGCTGGCGCCACGGCAACGGCCAGAACACACGGCCATATTAGAAGAAGTTTTCTCATAACTAATCCTTTCTTTATATTTATCGTGGCATTTCGTCATTATGCCACATGAATCCTATGGGTGTGGACGGGCGCAATACAAGATAAATTTTGTTGTTTTAACGATTCTAATGGCCGCGGGCGGACGCTCGTTCGCCAGCCCTATCGCGGCAGCATCTGGCGCATGACGGGCATGTAGGCTTCGGCCATGCGAAGAAAGCCAAGGTCTGTCGGGTGAACGCCGTCCACGGTGCCGTTTTCACGCCCCGCAAGCTGTTTGTCCGCGGGCAGCAGATAGATCTGTTTCACGCCTTCCTTTTGCAATTGCTCGAACACCTTGCGCAACGTCACATTCTGCGGCGCGTTGCGCGCGCAGAGCGGGTTCTCGACGAGCAGGATGTGCATGCCGGGGTGTTTGGCGCGCAGGACGCGCGCGGCAGGCGCGACGCGCTCGGCAACCTGTTCGCGGTTCATGTTGGGCAGGCTTTCGATCACGAACGCTTCCGCGTCGATTTCCGCCAGCAGCGGCGCCAGCTCGGGTTCCAATTTTCCTGAGCCGGAAAAGCCGAGGTTGATGGTTTCGCGTCCCAGCCACCGGCCGAGGATGGCTACATGGCACATACCGGCGCGCGAGGCGCACCCGCCCTGCGTGATCGAGGTGCCATAGAAAACGATCGGACGGTTCCTGCCCGCGGGGCGCGACGGCGCGGGCGCAATGCTCGCACCGGGGTCAATGCCAATCTTGAGCCCTGTTACGGGATGATAAAGCGGCAGGTAAAGCAGGTATTCCGTGGGACTTGAGGGCAGATTTCGCGCAATCACGCCGACGGTGCGTTTTTGTTCGGGTCGACCCGTACCCCGGTAAATCCATTCATCCCCGCAACGCTCGTAGAGGTCAAGCCCGGCGCTGCCAGTGGCTGCCATGTGGTTCATCGGATATTCGCGCGAGCCGTCCCAGGCCGCGCCGATTGTCGTTGAATCGGCGACAAATCTCACGGCCAGTCCCGCGCTGTTATGGCTGAGCCACCATACGGCTGATGTCGCGATGTCCCTTGCGCGCGACGGAAGCCGCGAATACGTCGTGTCCGTATCCTTCCATCCCTTGCCTTCAAGCGTCAGCGCGGAGGCGTCATACCACAGCATCGGTGAATCCGCCTCGCGCGCGGCGCCCGCGCGGTCAAGCGCGCCTGTCAGAACGGGGCGGTTCTGGACATCGATGACTGCCGGGCGCTTGTCCGCCGCCACCCCAGCGACACTCGCTGATAATAACATGACAAGAACAACAACCGATTTGTGCTTCATCCTAAAGCCTTTCTGCTAACCATGAGTTCAAAAAAATAAATGGTTACACATCTCGGGTGATCATTTCGCCATAAAACGCGCAATATTAAGGATAAAATTGCGGCAATGGCGCGGTCAGCGACAGACGGCTGCCATTCTCTGGAGGAAATGCGGGCTTGTGCCGGCAGCGAAGACAATATCAAGCCATCGCGGGTTACTTGCCTATTTTTATGTTTTTTGTGGCGAATAGGCCGCCATGGCTATAGCACGAGTGCCAATGCAACGATTGAAGCTGTGTTTCTATTCATTGGCGATTCTGCTGATTGGCGCCGTATTGCGCTCGTATGGTCTGATGGCCGAGCCCGCTGGGTTCGAGGAAATCAGCGCTTCACTTGCGGCATCGAAAGGGTTTGCCGGCTACCTTCATTCGCCGCAGCTCGATTTGTGCCCGCCGCTGTACTATGCTGTTCTGAGACCGCTTGCGCAGATGGGCGGGGCGTTGTGGCTCATGCGCCTGCCGTCAGTTGTCGCCGGCGCGCTGGCGGGGCTGGCGCTTTACCTCATGCTGCGCGGGGCTTACGGCAACCGCGCGGCCGCCATCGCCGGTCTGTTGCTGGCGGTGAACCCGTTGCACATCAGTTGCTCGCGCGAGGCGCAGCCGGCCGCGCTGTTCTCGCTTGTGCTTGTTCTGGCGCTGGCGCTTTTGCTCGGGGATACGCAAAAACACCGGCTGCGCAAATGGGCGCTTTACGACCTGTGCGCCGTGGCGCTCATCCTTCTGCACCGCTGGGGCGGATTTGTTGTTGGCATTCTATTCCTGCTTCACTTGTCGCAGGTTTTCTTTTTCCGCGACCCCGGCGAGCAGAGGCGCATGCGCATCGGACGCCTTCTTGCGCCCATTCTCTACAACTATTTTCTTATCTATGCCGTGTGCGCGCCATGGTTTCTGGTCATGCCCGCCGACATTCCGTGGATCACCCAGCCGCCGGATTTTCGCGCTTTTGCGTGCATACTCACCGACTATTATCCATTTGGCATGTCGGACGGTTTGCCGCTTTTGTGGAAGCTCATATTTGGCGTCATCGTCATTCTGCTTATTCCGCCGTTTTTCAAAACGCTGAAGCAGATCGAGTTTCCTTCTTATGCCGCCATTTCGGGCCTTCTGCTGGGGGTGCTCGTGCCGTTCCTGTACAGTTATGCGGACCGCGCGCGGTTTTCGCCCCAGAGCGACTCGGTGACCATGATCGCTTTTTTTGCGCTGACGCTGGGTGTTATGCTGGGGCGGTGCAACATTTATGCCCGTACCGTGCTGGTGACCGCGGCCGCGGCCATGTGTATCTTCACCGCGACGCGCAATACCGCTTCCGGCACAAAGCTCGACCTGCGCGAGATCCAACGCGTTGTGACGCGCAATGCCGCACCGCGCGATGTCATCGTTTTCTGGCCGGATTATGCCCTGACCGCCGGTGAATATTTTTTCGGCAACAAGTACACGCTTGTTCCGGCCGGCGACCTGTTTGAATTGTGGGGCGAACTGCCCCTCAACCAAAACATCTATTTTGTGATTATCCAGTTTCCGTCGCGCGGCGCCCATCTCTACACTTTTCCCGGCGCCCTGCGCCAGTATTCGAAGGCGGAAATCCTGTGGAGTTCGCGCCGCAATGCCATCGTGCGCGCGCGCGATCTCAACCGTTCCGCGCTGCAGTTATGGTATGACAACCCCGAAAAGCTCAACATCGTCGACGCGCCAACCAGCGACACACTGTTCAATTTCACCGCCGACAACCGCATTTTCCGCAACGAGAATCTTTTTCACGTGAAATACCTGGACATGTGCTACGAACTTGATGGGCGGCGCACCGTGTGGACAGCCACCGACCGCACCGACCTGTCGCTCTCCGTCTCGCTTCAGCCGGGCTCCTACCTGCTCAAATTGCATTGCTCGCCGGTCTTCGACCAGATCGAACTGGGAAAATCCGTCGAGGATTACGGCGGGAGACCAGCAGCAACCGTCACTCTGCGCACCGGTGAGCAGATGGTGCGTCCGCAGATAAAAGAGGAAACCGTCATCAGCCGCCCCTTCACCACCGAGACCGAACTGCGTTATCTGCCCGTGCACATCGAGGTGACGCCCATGATCAAGGCATCCGAACCCCGCCCCATGAACTTCGGCATTAAAATCTATTCCATATCCATCGATCAGGCGCCAGGCGCCGAGGAGATGTGACGACACTCCTGATGGCGTACTCGCTGACCGGTTTTAAGGGGAAGCGGGGCGTCCGTGGTTGTCCGTGGTTGTCCGTGTTTGTCCGTGTTCTCCGGCGCGGGCGGCGATTCTCTCCGCGCGATCAGTTCTCGCGCTTGAAACGCCCGATAAAAATGTGGTGATCGGCTCCCTTGAATGAGCCATAAACACCAAAACCATCGACCAGCAGATCCTTGCCCGAGATGCGCTCGCGGAAGTGCTCCGCGCCGTCATCAATCTCGCCCTTGAAAAAGAGCTGCCCGTCGGAGTAATGTCCGGTCTGCTTCTGGGTTTGTCCCGTGGGACGTTTGATCTCAACGATGATCGTGTCGCCCTTGATCGTGTAGGTTGCCGTTTCCTCTGTCACCCACACTTTCGAGATCATGTCGAAACTCAGCGTTGTCATCTTCATCGTGCCGTCATTTTGCGGCTCATAGTTGATCTGCACCCTGTTGACCTGTTGTTTCTTGCCCACAAGCGAGTAGACCCAGAAGGTTCCCTGCCATTTTCCGGCGTAACGCTGGAAGAGGTCGTTTGGCACGGCGTCCCAGCTCATTTGCTTGGCGATTTTGCGCGCGGCGGCCTTGATCTCTTTTTCATCGGGCGCTTTCTGGCCTGGCGCGGCGGCAGGTTTGTTTGCCTGCTCAGCGGGCGGCGGAACCTGCTGGCCGGCCACAAGCCGCTGCTGGTTGTCCGCGCCAGCCTTGTTGCGGTCGAGCAATGCCGAAAGAAAACCCGCATGACTGTTCCCGGCCAGCAACAGGGTGAAAGCACAGGCGATAATGTATGCTGTAAATTTCATCATTGTATCATTTGCCTCTTTGATCTGATTTGAGAATGCAATACTTCAGCGTGTAGGTCATCAAGCGTAAAAGTGACTATGACAAAAGGTCAATTCATGGCGTCTGCCCTCCAATGGGCGTGTATAGCGGCGTTTTGCATTGCTCCTGTTGCTTATCTGATATGCCTGCTGGGGCAATTTTATGTGAATGTTCCCTTCAGCGACCAGTGGTGGTATGCCCACCTGATGGCGGCGGATTGTGAGGGGCGGCTCACACCGGCGGCGCTCTGGCGCCAGTTCGGCGACCACCGCCCGGTGTTTCCAAAGCTGATTTTCCTGACGCTGGCGCGCGCCAGCCGCTGGAACCATGCGTGGGAACTTGCCGCCAACCTTGTCATTGCCGGAGCGGCCGCGGTGTTGTTCACTGCGCAAATGCTTGCGACATCCCGCGCCGCGTGCCACGGCCGCCGCGCATGGCTGCTGCCGCTGGCATGGCTGACGGCTTTCAGCGCCGCGCCCGCCGAAAATTGGATGTGGACGATGCAGACAATCTGTTTTCTGCCAATTCTCGCGCTGGCAGGCGGCATTTTTCTTGTTTCTGATCCACGCGGGGGATGGAAGAGTCTTGCCGGCGCTTGCGCGTGCTGTGTGGTTGCGTCGTATTCCCTTTCCGCCGGCATGATGAGCTGGCCTGCCTGCGCCGTGGCGCTTTGTGCGGCGCGTCCGGCGGGACGGCGCATCGCGCCGATGGCGGCGTTGTGCGGGTGCGGCGCGGCGGCGCTGGGGCTTTTTCTCGTCGGCTACAAATCCGCGGCGTTGAATTCAACAGCAGGCGCCGCTGCCGCGCCGCTGTTCAGGATTCAATTTGTTCTCGTGTATCTTGGCATTCCCGTTGTCCCGGCTGGCTGGCACACGGCGGCGGCGGCGGCGGGCGCGCTGGGGCTGGCTGCGCTGGCGGGCGCGTCATGGATGCTGCTTCGGAGCGGACGGCATCCGCTGGCGCTGGCCGCGCCATATTGGGGCTGGGCAACTTTCGCCATTGCCGGAGGTCTGCTGACCGCGCTCGGGCGCGCAGGCGCTGGCGACATCGCGGCGGCCACTCCTTCACGCTACATCACTTTCTCCAATCCGCTGTGGCTGGCCGCGGCGTGCCTTGCGTATTTCCGCGCGATTGACGCATGGGCGGCGGGGCGCAAAACACGGGCCTGCGCCGCAAGCGGAATGGTTGTCCTCATCGCCGCGCTCATGGCCGCCGCTTCCATTCGCGGAGCCGGCAGCATGAAATGGATGCACGACCGGCTTGCGCCTGCACGCGAGGAACTGTTCGTCCTGAACGACCGCCAATTGCTGCGCAACCTGTACATTGATCCCGATCAGCTCATTGATGAATTTGTTCCCCTGATGAAAAAACACGGATTGTCCGTTTTCCGCTGCGGTCATGAGGCCGGGAAATAGCGAAACACAGACGGGTGCCATCCTTCTGCTCACGCCCGCGCGCCGCCGCAGGGGGGGGCTCGTTCTTTGTCCGTGGTTGTCCGCATGATGGCGTACTCGCTGACCGGTTTCCTGCGTCAGCCCGTGGCGCTACCAGTTGCGCCGCCGCGACCGGCCGGGCCAGCGCACAGGCAGACGGTCGAAAATGTTCGGAAATTTGTAGAACAAGTAGCCGAACAGCAGGCCGCCAAGATGGGTCATGTGCGCCACGCCCGTCTGCGGCCCCAGCGATGACAGGAATGCAAGCGCGCCAAGAATGACAACGAAGTACTTCACCTTGATGGGAATCAGGAAATAGAAAAACACCATCTCGTCGGGATAATACATCGCGTAAACAAGCAGGATGCCGTAAACCACGCCCGAGATGCCGATGATGGGCACGTTGATCTGGCCGGTGAAAAGTGTGACGATCATGTGCGTGGCCACGGCGCCCGCGCTGACAACGATGACAAAGCGCAGGAACCGGTCGGACCCCCACGTCATCTCCAGCCGCGTGCCGAACATCCACAGCGCCAGCAGGTTGAAAAGCAGATGGGAAAAGCCGCCGTGAACGAGCGCGTAGGTGAGGAATTGCCATATCCAAAGGTGGAAAATGGCCGTGTCAGCGCGCGCGCCGAACAGACCGATGATTTCGTAGGGAATGAAAATCATCACCAGCGCCACGCCGACGCAAAGATAAACAAGCCATTTCACCACCGGCGTCAGCCAGCGGCTCAAATTGCCGTCAAGTTCGCGCAGATAATTGCCGACAGGATCAGCCATGAGGCTCCCTGTCGAAGGACGCCAGCGCATCCTCGGGCGTGTCGAAGATGTCAAAAATCTTGTGCATGCGGGTCAGGTGAAAGATGGCGGCGACGGGTTTCTGAAGCCGGCAAAGCCTGATGTCGCCATGCGCCGCGGCGGCGCGGTTGAGCATGCTGACGAGCATGCCCAGACACGAGCTGTCCGCAAACTCAACCTTGGCGAAATCCAGCACCAAGCAGGTCTGGCCCGACTCAAAAACGCCGGCGATCTGCTGGCGGATGGCCGCGTTCTCCTCATCGCGGATGCGCGGACCCGGCAGTTCGATCACGGCTGGCTTCGGATGATCCATCGTTCTTCCTCTACTGTTTTGCGCGCCAGCCTTATTATTCAGAAATTCCGGATGCGTGGCTCGCGGCAGCGCATTTATCCGGTCATGTGCGGTCTGACCGATATGCGCTTTATGTCCGGCCCGAGCTTCTCGTGCTCTTGTCCGTGTTCGTCCGTGCTTGTACGTGTTCGTCCGTGTTCTCCTTGCGCCGCGCCGCCGCAAGGAATCAGGGCTGCTGAATTTGCAGGTAGTCGATGCCCGCGAAGTAATTTTGGGATTTTTTCGCCTTGCCGAGAATGGACACGGTGATGGTGTGGCGGCCCGGAGCGAGCGTGGCGGTTTCGGCTACGCGCGCCAGCGCCGGCATGATGCGGCTGGCATAGCCGTTGAAATCGCCCACGACCACTTTGCCGTCAAGCGCGATGCGGATGCGCCCGTAATCCGGCGCCTTTGTCAGACCGAACACAAACGCACCCTTAAGAGGCGCCGTTGTTTCGAATTCCATGGCAAAAGAGTCGCCCGGTTTGCCATAGCGCAGGAAAAGGTGGTCCTCGTTGAGCCAGTGCTTGCCGTCGGGCGCGGCGGGCGGCACGCCGCTCTTGGCAGCCCAGTTTTGGGTGGGTTGCGCCTCGGCGGAGATGTGGCGCGGCATTGTCAATTTCATATACTGTGGCTCGAACACGCCCGCCGGGACGGTCGGGGGAGCGAACCGCACGATGCGTTCGGCGGCCCGCGGCAGGATGCCCTTGAGCTTCACGGGCGCCGCCGCATACCAGTAAGCCACGGAGGAGTAATCGTTGTTGCGGCCCGCACGCGTGTTGTCAAATCCGCCGGCGCCGTGCTCAATTTCCACCCTGATGGATTCGCGGAAGGGGATGGGACTTTCCAAATGCAGGCGGTACACGTTCCAGTAGTTGTCGGCGTCCTGGTTGGGCTTCAGGCGCAGGGGCATCCCGAAACAATCGCGGTAGAATGTCTCGCCGAAACACCATGCGCCGCAGAAATAATCCTCGCTGCCGGTGCCCCACAGCGATGGCTCCTTCTCGCCGTCGATCGTGATGACATCGTCGCCCTCGCCCCACCAGCCGCCAACCTGCGTGTGAATCGACAGGCTTACGCCCGCGTAGTGGCCGGGGCCGCCCGCGGAATCCAGAATCAGGTAACGTTTGCCGTTCTCGCAGGGAAAGTTCTGGCGATACTGGGCGTGGAAATAGCCGAGCCCTGCAGGCAGGGCGTCAAACTTGCGCCAGTCCACATAATAATAAAAGGCGTCGACGGGGGTCGCACTTTCATTTGTGATCTCCACGCGCGCGCTCTTGGCAAACGGCATGGGCCAGAAGCAGTTCATGGCATGCTCCGTGCCGATGGCCTGCACGGGATTGTTGAAGTAATAGTATTTTGCATGACCGAGACCATAGAAATCGCCGATGGGGGATTCGACGGACGGAAACGTGTTGCCGTCGTAATAGATGCGCAGCACGATGTTGCGCAGGTGGTTTTCGTCGCGCGTGGCTATTGTTGTCCACAAGTGGGTGATTTCGCCCGGCCCCTGAAGATTGGCAATGTCGGTTGTCTGGTGCGCGATAACGCGCAGAAAGTCGGCGTTGCCCGGCCTGTCGGCGCTCGACGCGCGCGCCGCGCGGTAATCCTTGAGCAATGGCAGGCTGCCCACCCTGCCGCCGAAATCGCTTGTGTTTGGCGCGGGAGAGGCTGGCTGAGCCGCGGCTGTTATAGACAAAAGCGCCGCGCAGACAGCCGGTAAAAATAACCGGAAATGAAAACTTTGTGTGTTCATGATGAAGCCTCACTATGGGATTTCAGAGATCAGATCACATGCATCAGAAACCAACTGACCTGATGGCGTACTCGCTGACCGGTCTTATTCATGTTTGTCCGTGTTCTCTATGGTGAATATCATTGTGGCGTCGGCAAGTTCATCATTCATCATTATTTTGTGGAAGGGGGCCGGCGGTTTGCGCTTTGCTCGTGCCATATGCGCATTCTTGGAATAGATCCCGGGCTGGCCAGCACGGGTTATGGGGTCATTGACACGGACGGCCATAGTTCGCGCCTGCTCGAGTGCGGTTGCGTGAGCACGCGGCCCGGAGAGCCGCTTGCCGAACGCCTCGAGCGCATCCACGACGAGCTGGCCGCGGTCATTGAAAAGTGGCGGCCCGAAACGGTCTCCCTCGAGCAGCTTTTTTTCTGCGCGAACGTCCGCACTGCGGTCAGTGTGGCCCAGGGGCGCGGCGTGGCCATCCTTGCAACCGCCAAGGCGCGCATTCCCCTGGCCGAGTATACCCCCCTGCAGATCAAGCAGGCGCTCGTTGGCTATGGGCACGCCAGCAAACCGCAAGTTGAGAAAATGGTTCGCGCCATCCTCGGCATACGCGAAAATCTCGCCACCACCCACGCCGCCGACGCCCTGGCCGCAGCCATCTGCCATGCCCATTCTCTCAAGTTCACGCGGCTCGCCGAAGCCGCGATTCGCAGGCGCAAATAAATCCCGCAACAGCCGGCGGCACGGTCGTTCAGGTTAGTATTCGATTCCCTCCCGCGCGGCGACGCCCGTATAAAAATAATGTTTGACGAGCGTCATGTCGGTCACGAGATCGGCGGCCTCGATCAGGCGCGGCGAGGCGCCACGGCCCGTGAGCACGAGGTCGCACTTTCCTTCCGCGCGGAAGACACGCGCGAGTTCGAGCAGATCGTCCTCTGTGTAGAGCTTCGTCATCACGCAGGCGACCGCCTCGTCGCACACGACGAGAAAATAACCGCCGCCGCGCACAAGCTCCTTCGCCTTCTCCAGCCCGGCGCGGGCCTGCGCGAAATCATCCGGCAGGTTGTTGAACCGGTATTTTCCGTCGGGCATAAGCCTCTCAACGCCGAAGACAAAGAGGTCTATAAGCGGTAACGCGCGCAGGCTGGCGCGCTCGTTGTAATGCTCGCAACCGCCCTCGAATCCCTTGTCGAACTGGCAGAACGCCACGCGCCTGCCCGCGCCAGCGGCGCGCACGGCCAGCCCCACGGCCGCCGTCGTCTTACCCTTGCCGTTGCCCGTATAAACGTGCAGGCAACCCATCAGAAAAGATCGGGGATTTTCGTCATGTCGATGACTTCTTCAGGCGGCGGTGAGGGAGTTTCCTCCTCGCGCTTGTTGATGTAGTCGCCGGTGATCATTTCCCTGTAACTCATGCCGGGGCCCACCATGGGATAGACGCCGGCCTCCTGATCGATCATGACCTCAAGGAACGCCGGCCCCTTGAAGGCGACGAAATCGCGCAACATCTGTTTGACTTTCGACTTGTCATCGAGCCGCCGGGCAAACTCGAAGCCGTCCGCCTGCGCGGTTTTGACGAAATCCTTTTTATGAAGCGACTTGTCGGTGCCCGAGAATCGTTTGCCGAAATAGAGCCGCTGCCACTGGCGCACCATGCCGTCGCCCAGGTTGTTCATCAGCATGATCTTGACGGGAATGTCGTATGTCGTGACCGTTTCGAGTTCGCCAAGGTTCATGCGCATGCTGCCGTCGCCGTCAACATCGATGACGGTGCGGTCGGGACATGCCGTCTTGGCGCCGATGGCCGCAGGCAGGCCGAAGCCCATCGTGCCCATGCTGCCGGAGGTGATCCACGAGCGCGGTTGGTGGAAGTCGAAATACTGAGCCGACCACATCTGGTGCTGGCCGACGCCCGTGGTGATGATCGCGTCGCCTCGTGTGATTTCGTTGAGGCACTGGATGACATAGTAGGGCAGGATGAGCGACGCCTCACGGTCATAGTTCATCGGGTGCTCGCGCTTGAGTTCGCGTATGTGGCGCACCCATTTTGTGAAATCCTTCTTGAAATGTTTGCCGTAGGCGCACAGGTCGGCCAGCGCGGTTTTTGCGTCGCCGACAAACACCCATTGCGCCGCCTTGACCTTGCCGATTTCGGCGGCGTCGATGTCGATGTGGGCGATGTATTTCGCGCGCGGCGCGAAGTCCGACACTTTGCCCGCCACGCGGTCATCGAACCGCGCGCCGATCGTGATCAGAAAATCGCAATCTTCAACGGCATAATTCGCGTGCGCCGTGCCATGCATGCCGAGCATGTGCAACGAAAGCTCGCTGGTCGTGTCCACCGAGCCGATGCCCGTGAGGGTGGTCACGACGGGAATGTTGAAAGCCTGCGAGAATGCGCGCAGTTCGCGCGCGGCGTTGGCGCTGATCACGCCGCCGCCGGCATAGATGAGCGGGCGATCGCTGCGCGCCAGCATTTCATAAAACGCTTTTGCCTGCTCCCTGCTGACGCGCGCGGCGGCAAGGGCCGCCATGCGGTCATGATAGCCCCGCAGATTCAAAAGCCCGCCGCCCTGAAACACGCCCGCAGCGTTCTGGACATCCTTGGGAACATCAATGACCACCGGACCGGGCCTGCCCGTGCGCGCGATCTCGAAAGCCGTCCGCGCAACTGCCTCCAATTCGCCCGGTTCCTTGACAAGAAAAACGTGCTTGGCGCAAGAACTCATGATATTGAAAACGGGGGCTTCCTGGAAGGCGTCCGTGCCGATGGCGGCGCATGGCACCTGGCCGCAGATGAGGACAACGGGAACGGAGTCCGCCGCGCAATCCCGGATGGGCGTGACAGTGTTTGTGGCTCCCGGCCCCGAAGTGACGATGAAACAGCCCACGCGTCCGCTGGCGCGGGCATAACCGGCGGCCATGAAACCCGCGCCCTGCTCGTTGGCGGGCACAATCAGACGGACTTGCTCGCTGCGCTTGTGCGCAGCATTATAACGGAATATGGCATCGTAGGTGGGCAGGATTGCTCCACCGCTATAGCCGAAGATCGTGTCCACGCCCTCGTCAACGAGCACCTGAATGATCATCTCCGCGCCCGACATGGTTTTTCCCGCGAGGGGATGGCGCTGTTTTGTGGTGTGTTCTGCGGTCATGATTCAATCCCTGTCAGTCATTTAAAACGGAATGCGGAATATGAGGCTTGTGTCACCGGTTGGCGTTCATGACGCGGGTGGCCGACGGCGCCGCCGCGCCGGGATTCATGGCCATGCCCGACTGCATGCTGGAATGCGTGGCGCCCGCGGAAAGCAACGAGCCTGAACGCGCGCCGACACCCGGCGCGCCAGACGCATGGCGGTAATAACCCCGGTACGAGTCGCTTGCCGCGCCTGACGGACCCGATCTTTCGAAGCTCGCCGCATAGGGCGGCCCCGCGTAGTTGGGCGAACCGGCATAAGCGCGCGGCCCGTAAGACGAATAGATCGGATCAAAATAACGGTCGCGCGCGATTCCGACGGGAACCGTCTGCCGGTCCCACTTGGACGCAACACGCGTGATGGCATCGCATGCCTGCTGTTGCGCCTCGCAAAGCGCGTCCGTCACGCGCGCGTAATGCGCCTGCAGTTCGGCTGTTCCGCAATGGCGTCCGCCCGCGTGGCGCTCACCGGCGCCGCGCCGCGCGCACGAGCAGGGCGCGGCCCCCGCATCCGCGGCAGCCTGCATCGTCAGCGCCGCCGCAAGCATGATCGCTGACATTAAAAAAAGTTTTCTCATGATATGAGTCCCGTCGGCAAAGGATGATCAAGGAAGACCGTGAATCTTCCGCAGCCGGTAGATGGCCTCGTTGACCTCGCAGTTGCGCCACTGATCGTTTTCACGCAACTGGCGCTCGACGAGCGCAAGCGATCCCATCCGGCTGTAGTACTGGTCAGCCATCACGAATTTGCCGTCATTGATATAGCAACGGTCGCCCGCGGCCAGCGCCTGCGGGTCACGCGGCATCTGTGTGAGGCACGAGCATCCCGCGAGCGTCATCGCGATCGCAGCGGCCGAAATCACAGCCGCGATTGGCCGCGCGGCGCGCGATCCTCGGCGTGTTTTCATCTTCGTCATGAGCTGATCCTTCGTGGATGATGAAACAATGCGGGCATCATGGACGGATTGGCCGCGCGCGCGCAATCGCAAAATGCGTCTGACGAAAATTTTTAATCAGGCCTTGGCGCGCGCGGCCGTCTTGCGCATCATGCGCGACTGCAGCCTTGCCGCCTTGTTCTTGTGAATGATGCCGCGCTTGGACAGCCGCCCGATGAGTCCTTGTGTGGACTTTACGGTTTCGAGCGCCTTGGCGTCGCCCGCGGCCGCGGCCTGGTTGGCGCCCTTGATCGCGCTTTTCATCGCCGACTTGGCGGCGCGATTGCGCACCTCATTGCGCCTGTTCGTTTTGACCCTCTTCTTTGCCGATTTGATGTTTGGCAATGTGGCGTGTTCCTTCTATGTGAATTGTTCAACTTCCATGGCCATTGACGCCGCTCGCGCCGCGCCATGTCAATGTGTTTTGGCGAAACGGCGGTCTCAGACCTGACACTATTACCACAAAAACGGCGCAAATGTTCGCGTCTGACCGGATATGAAGCGCTCAAACTTCGTCCGTGGTTGTCCGTGCTTGTCCGCCTGATGGCGTACTCGCTGACCGGTCTCCTGTCCTTCAGAAGATCGTTGCGTTTGTCCGCGCTGCGCGCGCAGAAAATGATATATGATTTTATCCGCGAGGCAACGATGTCACGGATTTTGCTTTTGACCGGCGGCGAGCCGAAGGAAATTCCCGTGGGGCAGGAGCTTACTATCGGGCGTGCGTATTCCAATCTGCTGCGCCTTGACGGCGATGAAATTTCGCGCGTGCACAGCATCGTTTACCGCCGCGGCAACGACCACATGTTGCGCGACCTCGACAGCAAGAATGGCACGCTCCTCAATGGAAGAACCATCACGACCGCCGTCATTCATCCCGGCGACGAAATCCGCATCGGCAACTATGTCATGCTTTTCGATCCCACGGGCAATGCCGACGCGCTGGAGCGCCCGCGCGAGCGCGCGCAACAGCCCGATGCGACCTTTGCGGGAAGCGCAGCGCAGGCTGATGACAACGACACGATGGAAAGCATCATCCTTTCAGCGGAAATGAGGGCGGGAGCGCTGAAAACGGCCGGCCGTTGCGGCGAACAGGTATTCTTCACGCCCGAGGAGGTCGAAGCCATGTGCCGCACCGGGCATGAGCCCGCGTCGGTGCGCCTTGCCGAGGACACTCTGCGGATGCACCGCGAACTTGCCCGCCTGGGTGCGCGCGGCGAAATCCGCCGCGAACGCGAAATCTGCCAACATTTCCTCCTCGCGGCGCTGGCGGGCATTGAGGCGGCCCGCGGAGCCATTCTGTTTAAGGAAGAACACGGCGACGCCCCGCGTCTGGGCGCCATCGCCCCCGAAGACAAGGAGGTGGCCGTGAATCACGTGACGCTGCGCGCCGTCCTCCGCGAATCCAAGGCCGTGCTGTGCAACGACGCCATGAACGACGCGCGCTTCGCAAAAAGCGGCTCGGTGACGCGCGGGCATGTCGCAAGCCTGATCGCGCATCCGATCATGCGCGGCGGCCGGCCGATTGGCCTGATCTATGCCGACGTTCCCGGGCGGACTAACGCGTTTCGGCGCGAGCATCTCCTCATCCTCCAATTTCTTGCGCGTCTGCTGGCGTTGTGCTTGCCGCATGATTGAGACGGCAGCTATCATCTCGACCGGCACGGAAATCGTGCAGGGGCTTTACGCCGACACGAACGCGTGCCACCTTGCCGGCCGGTTGAACGAGCTGGGACTGCGCGTGGCGGCAATCATTGCCTGTCCCGATGATCCAGCCGAGCTTGAGGCGGCGCTGCGCCATGCGGCCTCTCGCGCCAGCCTCGTGGTCATGACCGGCGGCCTTGGTCCGACGGAGGACGACATTAACCGCGATGTCTGCGCCAGCGTCTTCCGTGTGGAATTGCGACGCGACGAGCGCGCCGTCGAGCTGATGCGCGGGCATTTCCGCGCGCGCGGCCTCACGATGCGCCCCTCCAACGAGCGCCAGGCTCTTGTGCCGCGCGGAGCAATCGTTCTGCAGAACATGCGCGGCACGGCGCCCGGCTTCTTTCTGCCCTCCCCCGCCGAGCGCGGCGCGCCTGAAGACGCGGCGCCGCAATGCGCGCTGCTGGCGCTGCCCGGGCCGCCCGCGGAAATGACCGCGATGTTCGAGGAATCCGCCCTGCCGCTCCTGCGCGCCCGCATCAAAGGACGCGTCTTCGCGCGAACCAGAACTATTCACACGTTCGGCAGACCTGAATCGGAATTGAACGATCTTGTCCGCGAAATCTTCACGCACGACCCGCGCGTCACGCTCACCATTCTCGCCAAATCCCACGGCGTCGATTTCCTCGTCACGGCGCGCGCGGAGGAAACCGCCGCCGCCGATGCCCTGATCGCCAGATGCGAGGCGATGATCGTGGAACGCGCCGGGAGCGGTTGCGTTTGCGGCGCGGACAGCGAAACCATGCAAAGCGCCGTCGCCCGCCTGCTTATCGCCCATCGCCTCACGGTCTCAGCGGCGGAATCGTGCACCGGCGGTCTTGTCGCGAAAATGCTCACCGACACACCGGGCAGTTCCGCCTATTTAAAGGAAAGCTATGTGGTTTACTCCAACGAGGCGAAGATGAGAATTCTCGGCGTCAAGGCCGCGACGCTCGAGTCATTCGGCGCCGTGAGCGAACAAACGGTGCGAGAGATGGCCCAGGGGCTCCTCGCCCTCAGCGGCGCGGATTACGCGATCGCGGTGACGGGCATTGCCGGCCCCGACGGAGGAACACCGCAAAAACCCGCCGGCTTGACATATCTTGCCCTTGCCTCGCCCGGCCGGACGCAAGTCCTTGAACGCCGCTTTCCCGGCGACCGGGAATTGAACCGGTTTCATGCCGCGCTCACCGCTCTCGACATGCTGCGCAAAACCATATCGGGCGGGTAAGGAGGAGTGTTCTTCGTTCTTCGTCCGTGCTTGTCCGTGTTCTCCTCAGCGTTATCTGACCGCTGATTCGCAAATCACGAGTTCGCCCCTGCGCGTGTCAACGACCGCTTCCACGCCGATGGGGATGGTGGCGTAATCGTCGATGTGGCCGAAGGGCAGGCCGATGAGCACGGGAATGCCCAGCGGCCGCAGGCGCTCGGCAATGACCTCGTCCAGCACGGGTTCATAATCGCGTGGCACGCGGGCGGGCGGCGGGCTTGCCAGCCGCGGCAGCCCCTCCCCGGCCAGCTTGCGCTCGCGCACGGCGCTTTCGGCGTCCGGCACGTTGCGCCCGAAAACAACCGCCACCGCATCGCGCAATTTCCCGGCCAGAAGCAACTGCGTCAGCATCCTGTCCACACGGTACGGCTTCTCGTCGACTTCTTCGAGGAACACGATTTTGCCGCGGGTGTCGATCTCGTAGGGCGTGCCGATGGTGGCCGCCACAAGGCTCAGATTCCCCCCGATAAGCCGGCCCGAAACGCGGCCGTGGCGCACAACGCGGAATTGCCGCGAATTCAGCCCCTCCCACACCGAACCCGATGGCACGGCATTCATCAGTGTTCTCTCGAGCGCGCCCAGTGTAAAGCTGCCCGGCCGCTCCTTGGCGAAGGCAGACAACAGCATGGGGCCGTTGAATGTCACAAGGCCGCATTTCTTCCACAGCGCCAGGTGCAGCGCCGTGATGTCGCTGAAGCCCACAATGATTTTGGGATTGCTGGCGACAAGGGCGTAATCAATGCGCGGCAACAGGCGCATGACGCCATACCCGCCGCGCATGCACATGATGGCGCCGATTTTAGGATTGGCGATCATGGCGTGCAGGTCGGCAAGACGCGCCGCATCGGGCGCCGCAAGAAATCCCCAGCGGGCGCGCAGGGATTTTGCCTCCTTCACCCGGAACCCGCGCGATTGCAGAACAGTGATGCCGCGATCGATGGCGGCGGGATCGGGCGCGCCGCTGGCCGGTGCAATCAACCCGATGGTCATGCCCGACTCAAGCCGCGCCGGTTTGATGATTTTGTTTTTCATGAGAAGTCCGTGTTTGTCCGTGTTTGTCCGTGTTCTCCGTGTACAGCGCGCTGAATGCGGCGCCAAGACCGTCGGCGATATCCCCCGCAAGCACGCATCGCGCCCCCAGCCGCGCCGCGCATTCCTTGCCCGCCTGAAGGTGCAGATGCGCCGCGAGCACGGCCGCTTTCCATGCCGCGAGTCCCTGCGCAATCAAACCCGCAATGATCCCTGTGAGCACATCGCCCGTGCCGCCCTTGGCCAGCGCCGCCGAGGCTCCGGGATTGATAAAAATCACGCCATCGGGGCGGGCAATGACCGTGCAAGCGCCCTTGAGCAACAGGTTCACGCCATGGCGCGCCGCGAAATCCCGCGCCACGCCCGCGCGGTCCGCCTGGATTTGCGTGATCGTGGAGCCCGCAAGACGGGCCATTTCGCCCGGATGCGGCGTCAGAACACTGTCCCGCCTGCCACGAAGCGCGGCCATGGCGACGGATGACGCGGCGCAACAGGTCAGCGCGTCGGCGTCAAGAACGATGGGACGCCTGAACCGCCGCAAAATTTCTTCCACAAGTTTTTGCTGCGCGGGCGCGACGCCGACGCCCGGGCCCACGGCCAGCGCGTCAAAATGCGCAGCCGCCTTGAGAATTGCCTCCACGCTGGCATCAGTGAACGAACCCGCGCCATCGCCCGGCACAATCACCGTGACCGCTTCGGGAAGCGCGATCTTGTAAATGTGATTCAGCTCCGGCGGCGTGAAAATATACGCGAGTCCGCACCCGCAGCGCAGCGCAGCGCGCGCGGCCAGGATGGCCGCGCCGGCGAACTGCGCCGACCCAGCCACTATCCCGACACGCCCGAAGCGCCCTTTGTCCGACTCCGCCGGACGCGCCGGAAGCCACCCGGCAAGCTCGTCAGGAGCCGCCCAGTTTGTTCTAATGCCGGGATCATTCAAAAGTTGCCGCGGGAAATTGACCGGCGCCACGCGAATCCTGCCCGCATATTCCCAGCAGGGCATCGTCAGTAAAGCTGTTTTCGGCAGACCAATCGTCACCGTCATGACTGCCCTGACAATGGGGCCGGGCTTTTCACCCGCCTCAAGCTCCCTTGTCCCCGACGGCACATCCACCGAGACGACGGGACGTCGCGACCTGTTGATGGCCGCGATTGCCCGCGCAAAACCGACCTTGACCGCCCCGCGAATGCCCGTGCCCAGCAGCGCATCCACGACGACATCCGCGCGGCGCAGGCACAAAGCAAGTTTTTCGGCGCCGAGAACAGGCATGCGCCCGTTCATCAACCGCGCAAAAGCATCGGCCGCCGCGCCGCGCAATTCCCCGGGCGGACACAAGCACAGCAAATCAACAATCGTCCCCTTGTCCGCAAGCCGGCGCGCCACAACAAAACCGTCGCCGGCATTGTTGCCCTTGCCGCACACCACAGCCGCGCGCGAAGGACGAAACTCACGCAACACGACATCCGCCACGGCAAGGCCCGCCCGCTCCATCAGGCCGCCGCCCGTCAGGCCATACTCGTCCTGCGCGCGCTCATCGATGCGCCGCATCTCGGCGGCGGTCGCAACTTTCATGGATAATCAGCCAGTCACCCCTTCCACTAAGGTTTGACCTTGATGATGTCTCCCGGCGCGACCTGCATCTGCCATGGCGCGTCCGACAATGCCGACTTTGATGTTTGTGCCGTATCTGGAGGTTTCGGTGTGTTGTCGGGCGTTTTGGCCGCGTCGCTGACGGGGGGGGGCTTGGCCGGTTCGGGCAGCGAGACGGCCGGGCTTGGGCTTGGCGCCGGTGTTGGCGCGGGTGTGGCCACAGGGGGAGGCGCCGGCGCCGGCACCGGCGTCTGATCTGGCGGATTTGTGATGGCGTACTCGCTGACCGGTTTTGCTGACAGCGGTGCCAGCGCGACCGGCGCCGATTCGCTGGCGGCGGCGTTGGAGGAAGCCGCCGGTGACGGCAGCGCCGCAGCCGGTCCCGAAGGCATGACACCGGGGGCAAAAAAGATGCGCCATTTGCCGTCAATTTTCAAAAGGTCGAAGGTGCGGCGCTCAGATTGTCCCGAACGATATTCGATCGTCGCATTGACACGCCCGCCCTCGCCGCGCACCGTTGCCTTGAGCGTCCAGCGCAGGATGTCGCCCTCGCGGGTCAGCTCATCCATGGCCGCTTTCAGGCCGCCGCGCGCAATACCGGCATCTCCGTCATAGAATTTCTGCACCTGCGGGGTCAGGTAAGCGCCCGCCCGCGAATAGACGCCTTTGTTGGCTGATGCCAGAAATTCGCTGACGGCGCTCGTGGCTTCGTCCGCCGAACGCTGGAGTTCCAGCTCGGTGGCGCTCTTTTTGGCTGTTTGTGTTGACGACGTTGTGGCGGGTTTCGTTGCCTGTTTCGCGGTTTTGTCGGTTTTTTCCGATGTGTCGCGGGTGCGGGCTGTCCGTGTCTCCGCGCGGCCGGTGGCGGCGCTTCTCTCGGGCGCCGGGGCGGCGCGGGTTCGCCGTGCCGCGCCCTCGCGCGTCTGGGCTGGCGGGGCTGATCGCTCTGCGGGAGCGGGGGGAATGGCGGGCTGTCCCGCCGGGGCGTCCGGCGCCGCCTGAGCCGGGGCGGCGGCGGGCTGGTTTACCCGGAATATGCGCAAACCCGGGCGTGGCGTGGGCGCCGACGGCTGGCCCTCGGGAGCCTGGGCTATTCCGATGGCCGCGATAATTGTCAACGGCAATGCGATGCTCATTTTCAACATGATGCTCATCCTCTCAAAATGTGAAAAATCGCTTTAGCAAGCTTGATGTGTTTCTTGCCTGACGCGGATTCTTGAGAATGTAAATCTCTTTATTCAACTTTTCAATTATTGCCGATTGCGCCTGCGCCCGTTGCTCAAGCTCAAGGGCGCGTTCAAGCGCGCGCGTGAAAACCTTTTCCGCGGGCGGCGCGGCAAGTGTTTCGTGGATCGAATCAAGAACCAGCCGCAACAATTCCCGCACGGTCTGGATTTCTCCTTCGGCGGCGGCCGGATCGGCATTGTAACGCTGTTCGAGCGCGCGCAGAGCCTGCGGCTTGAGCGGTTTGCCCGGTTTTGCGGCCAACAGTATGTGCCGGTAAACAGGCAGACCGTGGTCAAGCCGCGCAAGGCGCGTATTATAAAATCGGTTCAGGCGCGAAAACAGCGTCTCCCCCCGCTCAAAGATGCCAGCGACACACGCCAGCATTTCAAAAAGCGCCCACGACCGCAGGGATGTGCAGGGAAACACATGCGGCGCGGCGCCCATAAACGACGCAACGGCCAGACGCGCCTTATCAAGGGCGGGCAGACCCTGCCGGCGGTGCAGGGCAATGGCCGGATGGGAACAGCCGCGCGCGGTCTTGTGGATTTCGTTGACCGATTCCTCGGCGCTTGACGCAAGGGGAGATTCAAACGGCGAGATGACCATAAGGCACCGGCTTGTCACGCGGACAGCCTCGCGCAGAAAAGGCTCCCTTTCCGCTGCCGCCAGCCGGTCCAGAATGCCGCAAACGGCCACAAATGAAAATTCGCCGTCCTCCCAGCGCAGACTGAGCGGTTCCGTCCGCCGCCCGTTTGATTCATATTCAAATGGATCGCACACGACATCGGCGCCCGGCGCGGCTGAAGCGGGAAATGCCGCGGCCCCCCCCAGCACAAGCATACGCTTTATGCCCGGCTGAAGCGCTGTGACGGCATCCGTCATGGCGCTCATTACTTGAAATTCCGCAAATGGCAAATCTGTTGCTGGCAACAAAGAAGCGTTGTCAATGGCTCTCGAACGCATGGGCATCATCATAACTCTTCGGCAGCGTATTATCAAGATCGCCAACGGCCTGATCGAGAGCGGTGACGGGGAACAATATCAACAAATCCCAAGGAACTTTGCGGCCGTTCGCTGATATTCAACTTCATTCTTTTGGCCTGAAAATCCCGCGTGTAAACATGAAAATCAAGCGCATGGTAATTTATTGTTGTCATCCTTGATAATAAAACACATAAAACACGAACAGGCTCGCATGTCATCCGCCATTCACATCACCGCTTGCAAAAGGCGCCCGGAACGGTTTACAGCATTGTGAAACACCGACATGACAAACCACGGAACCAGCATATCCGGCCGGATAAAAGCCGGGGTTTTGAGCGCATGTGCCGCGCTTGCCTTTTGGATGGCTGACGCCGCATCCCCCGCCGCCGCCGCGCAACTCCGGCTCGATTCGGTCAAGACCGGCATGAGCGAACCATGCGATCCCGTGGCGTTTGACATTGATGGCAACGGGGGATGTGAAATCCTCTTGAGCGGCGCCGACGGGCGAATGGCCATATTTGACTTCGCAAGCCTGAAACAGCTCTGGGAGCGCCAAGTCTCCGGCAAGGGACTGACAGCGCCCGTCGTGGGGGATTTCGAGGGAACGGGCGCATGGCTCATTGGCGTGGCGTCGTCCGACGGCTCCGTGACCATCCTCTGGCCTGGAAATGGTGAAACACTTGCGCGTTTCGACGGCGGCGCGGCAATCTCCACGCCGCCGGTTGTGGCGCCGGCGGTGGGGCGCGATGGCATTCCCGGCGATGGTCTTCTCGTGTGCGACGAAGCCGGAGGCATGCGGTTCCTCGCGCTCAAGGAGGGAAAACTCGTTGAAATCTTTTTTGTCTCAAACAGCTTCGACGAACCGGCTTCGCGAAACCATCCATCACACAGCATTTCGATCGGGCGCATCACCCAGCCGCCGGCCATCGGCGACATCAACGGCGACGGACGGCTCGAGGCCGTGGCGGGAAGCGTGTCGGGGATCATCCAGGTCGTCCCTTTTGACGATCCCGCAAAACGATTTATATGGCACGGACCACAGGGCATGAACATCAGCACTGGCATCACGCTGGCGGATTTCTTCGCGCGCGGGCGCCAGGACATCGCCTTTGGCACGGACAGGGGCGACCTCTATATTCTGTCATGCGTCAGTGATGACAGCGGCGAATCCCTGCGCGTCGTCCGGCAGACAAAACTCCTCGGTCCCGCCAACGGCCACCTGCTCGCGGCGGATTTTGGCGGAAGCGGCTACATCGATCTCGTCGGCGCATCACCCAACATCATCACCTCCTTCGATGCCGTGGCGCAGATGTCCAATTATCCCGGTCTGCCATTCAGCACATTATCGCCGCCGCTCTCGGCGCTGTCGCTGGTGCGTATGTCGGGAGGCGGTCCGGCGATTGTCTGCGGCGACGCCCGCGGCGAAGTGTTCCTTGTCGATCCCGTCCGCCAGACGGCCATCATCCGCCTGATGAGCCCCGAACCCGTTCACGGATTCTGCCCGGCAGGCGATCTTTCGGGCCGCGGAAAACTTGAGATCGCGTGCCTTGTGAAAAACAAAAAGCGGCTGGCCGCGCTGCGGCTGGATGTGACGATTGATCCCGGCGGACTGGCCACGATGATGCGCGGCGTTGATTTCCGCTGCGACGGGCAATGGACAACCGGCACGCTCGAGCGTCTGCGCGAGGGACAGCGGCGCTTCGCCGGCGCGCTGGAGTCGGTTGTCGGCCAGGCGCGGCAAGCGCTTGAGTCCGGCGACGCCGCCCGCGCGCGCCAGCTTGCAGACCGCGCGCTTGCCATGAGCCCCGCCAATCCCGCCGTCAGGGACATCGCCGCACGGACACACGGCCGCTCAAGGCCGTTTGTTTATGCCTTGGTTGCCATCCTCCTTGCGGCCGCATCTGGCATCGTGATCATCTTGAAACGACGATCACGCCCGCGCATATTCTGCTGAGTTTTTGGTGATGGCGTACTCGCTGACCGGCCTTATCCATCTGTGCCCGCCCCGAACCACTTACCGCCGCCTCGTTCTTTGTCCGTGGTTGTCCGTGGTTGTCCGTGTTCTCCGTGTATGCCGCTGATGCCGAAGAGCAGCACGCCGCTTCCCTTGTCCGCGGATTTGAACACCATCGACCTGATGACCTTCCCGGGAGCGGGGTTGATCCATGTGAATGAGTGCACGCGGAATGGCGCGCGGTTTGCGCCGCCGCGCTGCCAGATGATGGGCGCCGCCGCCGTGATGCGCGGATCGTCGAGCGGAAAGATGTTCTGCCCCAACCGCCACGCGATGCCAGCCGTCGAGCCGTCATCGTACGAGACCACCGTTTCCGCCACCGGAGGATCGCCTGGCCCTGTGACCGTTGCGGCAATGGCAAACGTCACCGCCGATGCCGTCGTTTCCACGGGGATAACGAGTTTTGACGGCCACGCCCCTTCAGGATTGAACATCGCCGAAAGCAGCACCGCGCGCGGATTGTCTTTTTCGCCCGGGAGGTCGAACAGGAACCGTCCCAGCCACTGGCGCCCGACGGGAAACTCGCGCAGGTCATCGCCCGTCCTGTAGCCAAGCCACCCTGATGGCGTACTCGCTGACCGGTCTTTTCCCCCGCTCCGCAGCGGGAACTTTGCGGCTTCCGAGAGATTCACAACCCATCCCTTTGCGCCGCCGCGCGGCAGAACGTCCTCCGTCCACATCCTGATGAATTCCGCGAAATAATCAAACGGCACGCTCAACGGATTGGCCGTTCCGCCGGTCCAGGCAGCCTCGGCCGCCAGCACATAGGCGGCGGCTTGGCAGGCGTTTTCCTCCAGCGCGCGGCGGTCATAGTTCCAGCCGGCCCATGTCGTGTCGAGCAGACCGAGCGTTTTTCCCCGCCGTGCGCCTGCGTCCGCGCGCGCGGGCTTTTCCATTTGCAGTGTCGCCGCTTTGGCAAAGCTCAGAATATTTTCGGGCTCGAACCACGGGCAGGCAAGCGTGTCCAGCCCCGCGTCGTTGAAGATTTTCAGGCTTGTATATTTCGGCGGCGCGGCTGACGCGTAATGCCAGTCGCACACGATCACATCCTTGGGCAGGCCTTCGCGCCGCGCGCGCGCCTCACCCGCCGACGGCGCATTCATGGCGTCAGTCGATTCGCCGCCCCAAAGAAACAGGTCGCTCCAGATCATCGTGCGCCGTCCCATGCCCGCCAGAAAATCGCGCCAGTTCCGCACGCTTGCCAGCAGCGCGGGCGTCGATGTTTCAAGCTCGTCATGGCCGATGTGGAACCACGGCGAGGGAAACACCGCAGCCGCCTCGCGCATGATATCCTTGAGCGTTTTCGTTTCCTCCGCGCCAAATGGATCGTCAAGTTTCGGCTTGCCCGCATTCGGATGCTTGAGACCGCCAAACCTCAGCCATTCCTTAAGCCCGTAGGCCGGCACAAAAGGCGTGACCGTGATGTGCTGGCGTTTTGCCTCCGCGGCCACGGCGCGCGCATCCTCAAGGCTCATCCCCAGCGCGGGGCTGTGAAGCTCCGGGTGCGACGCCCAGTTGACCAGCGAGCAATGATAAACAAGCTGGTTGATCTTGAGCGGCCCAAGGATGTCGCGCAAAAGCTTGAGCTGCACATCCAGCGCGTTCTTGCCCGTGAAATAAAGGATGCCCCTGAAACCTTGCGCCGGATAATCGTCAATCCGGCACTTGCGCAACGACCATTTGCCGTTGTCCTCGCGCAAAAGCTGTTTCAGCGTTTTGACAGCATTGACAAGCCCCTCTGTCGTATCCGCCGTCAGCGTCCGCCTCGGCGGATTGTCGCCGATCAAAATCTGGTATGCTTCGGGTCGAAGCCCCCCCGAAGCCGCACCATCGCGCAAAGTCATGATAATTCCGTCCCCGCCGCCCTGATCCTCCGGTTTCAGCCTGACGCCTGTCCGCTCGAATATGCCGCGGGACAACTCGCCAGCCAGCTCCCGCGCAAAACTCCGGCCCTCGCCCGCCGGAGCGGACACCACCACCGGCATGCCCTCGGTCAGCGGTAGATTGCCCTTTTTCCAGGATAGTTTCTTGGGTGTGGGAATGATGCGGTCGGGGACAACCTCCGAACGCAGCGCTGCATCGGTCTGTTGCGGTTTCGTCGTGAGCGCGGCATCTTGTGATTTGGCGGCGGGCATTCGCGGAGGGAAGATGAATTCGAGCTCGTAGGAAACCGTCTGGCCGCGCTTGATGGGAATGTCGAACACGCCGAACCAGAAAGTCATGTTGCCCATGGCGTATTTGTTTTTCCGGTAATCGAGCAGGGTGAGCGGCGCCGTTCCGGTCGTCTGACCTGATGGCGTACTCGCTGACCGGATCTCCACCCGCCCGGCGCGGCTGTCGAAAACGAACGAGCGGAAGCCGGAGATCATCTTGCAGCGCTTGGTGTCGTAGGCGGGCGCTTCCGCCGCCACGATCCGGCGGGTTGTTTTGCCGTTATTGTCCGTCCATTCATAAGGACGCCCCGTCAGCCATCCCGGCACAATGTTGCCGATCTCATGCTCCATCACGGCGCCGATGTCCGAAGTCAGGCGCGCGTCCACGGCAATGCGCAACCGCCGTCCTTGCTTGAGTTCAATGGTTTGCGTGGCGTCGAACTCGCCGCCGGGCGCGGACATTGTGAACCACACGCGCTGCGCGCCATTGGGCGCGGTTTCCTTGCGCAGGCGTTGCGGAAGCGTCGAGTCCCTGTCGTAGCTGTACCAATGCTCAGTCCACTTGGGATTCACCACCCAGAACTGGCTGGCCTTGCTGAAAAGCGCCCCATCAACAACGATGTCGGGCCAGGCGCCCTGCCCCACAGCCACCCGCACGCCGTCGCGTTCCATCACATAAGACTCGGGCGCGGCCCGGCAGACCAAGCTTTGCGCCAGCAATGCAGCAAGAATCATGCAAAATGACACTGATTTCATTGTCCGTGTTCTCCGGTGTAAAAGTTTTTCTCTCATGTGGTAATCGGGAGAGAACGCGATTTGCCAAGCAATTTTTTCAATCGTAAATAAAATTGCACCGCACGGCTGCCTTTGAGCCTCGATAGTTCGCCCGCAAGTTTCACGGCATGATCATGGCGATACATCCGCGTTCCCGGCAGGAAGGTTGCCTCCACCAGCGCCGCCACGACCGACTCGACAATTTCCGGGTGCTGGCGCATGGTATCATCCGCCGCCATTTTCAACACCACATCGCGCCCGAACGCCGGAAACTGCGGAAGCTGATACAGCGCATTCCAGAAACGGTACTCGTCCGTCTGTTCCGCGAGCGTCAGGTTGCGCCCCGGCAGCCAGGGATTCAGGCAATGCCGCTGCCCGGCCATGCGCGAGATGGGATAGTTGCGGTAAAAGGCAAGCTGGTTCGTTTCGTGGGTGATGAAGGAGCCGGGCGGCAGATCGAGCAGAAGCTTCAGCGTCGCCATGCGATCCTCCTCCGTCTCGAACGGATTGCTGCCAATAAGGTCGAGCACGAGCGGAATGCCCGCCTGCTGAAGCAACGAGCACGCCCGGATCACCTTGTCGCGCGATCCGCTGCGCCCGTAAATATCGCGCAAAACACGCTCGCTGCCCGACTGAAGGCCCATGGCCACGACCCCCGCACCCGCTTTTTTTATCAGCGCCACAAATTCCGGACCGCAAACCGAAGGGTAGGTGTAGCAGAAAAAGGGCAATCCCACGCGCGCCGGATAAAGCTGCGCGAAATCCTCCAGCCACTCGCGCCGCAACCCGAAAACATCGTCGTGAAACTCGATGCTCTGAATGTGCGGGCGTGTTCGGAGATGTTCGCATATTTCGCCGATGACATTGCGCACCGAACGGTGACGGACATAATCCCTGCTGCCGTAGATTTCCCTGTAGAGCGAGTTGCAGCAGAAACTGCACGAGTAGGGGCATCCACGCGTGGCCATGACGGGGTGGTTGTGCAGCAGATGGCTCCCGGGCGGCAGGTCTTTGTGGCGCGCCGCGCCGCCGGAAATCCAATACTTACCGTCCCCGTCAAAGTCCGGCCATGGCAGCGCATCAAGGTCGCGCGCGAGCGGGCGCACGCTGTTTTTGACCAGACCGCCATCATGGCGCACCCACAGATTGGCAACATCCGTCCATGCGGCCTGATGGCGTACTCGCTGACCGGAATTTGCATAGGACAGGCGATCAAGAAGCTCCGCGACAGCTTCCTCGCCCTCGCCGATGCAGACGATATCGGCATGCTCCGCCGCCAGATCGGGATTGGCCGTGGCGTCGGCTCCGCCCCAGATAATGAGCGCTTCCGGCGCACTCGCCCGCAGACGACGCGTTGTTTCGGCAGCCAGACCGTAAAGATTGGAAAAGGAAACGCTGACGCCGATGATGCGCGGCTGAGTTCGGGCGGCCAGAGCGCAAAGCGCGTCGAAATCGGCGCCCGTGACGCTGGCGGGAGGCACATGATATCCGCGCGCATCGTCTTTGCCAGCATCGCCATTCAGCTCAGGCATGCCCCGCAAATGCGCCATCGTGACCCGGTGACCGGCCTTGCGAAAAACGGAAGAAATGCTGCGCAAACCAAGGCACCACTCGTCAAATAGCGATAGCAACAGAACATTCATCATCGGAAGCTACGGGAACCCGGGCGTTTTCTTCGTTCTTTGTCCGTGGTTGTCCGTGTTCGTCCGTGTTCGTCCGTGTTCGTCCGTGTTCGTCCGTGTTCTCCTGCCGCGGCCACAAAAAAAACGGGCAGAGGACTTTAGGTCCTCCGCCCGAGGGATTAGCTTCTTCAGCCTGAGTGGTTATTGATCGATCGCGAGATTGTACACCCTCAACTCCAACTTGTCGATGAGGACGTTACCCTTCTCCTGATTTTTCAAGGGGCCACCGCTGATGGTATTTAGTATGTCAATACCCATCCTGATAGCACGGTCTTTGCCGGGGGCAAAGGACGGGCTTCCAGATCCTGGCAAGGCGCTGATCAGAGGCATCTTCTCCGCAATGGTTGAACCCGGGACATCCGGACGGATATCCTGGCTCAGAGCGGTTTGCATGATCATTGTGTACCATCCGCCGTTTTCACCTGGTGTCAGTTTGTCGGGGTTCAAGCTTCCGACTCCTGGCACCACTTCTTGTGCCATTGCATTGCTATAGGAGCCGGCGGCCTGAGCGCCTCCGACTTCCAGCTTCTGCGACCACGCGAAGCCGATGCCGCGCGCACGCATACGAATCTGCGATTGCGAGTTGAGCTGTTGCGTGGAGGTCAGGTGCCAGCGCAGGACGTACTGCTTGTTCTCATCCATACGAACCAGCGACGGGATGTCGGTGTAATCCTGTGGCGGGTTGAAATCGCGCACAGGAGCGCCGACCCTGTTCGTCGGAACGTTGGCACAGTCAAGCAAGACGCCGGTGACTGAGCTCTCGACGATCGTCGGCAACTGCGAAGGCAGTGCGCCGGTGTCTGATGTCGGGAAGTCGCCGACAACCACGCCGGGGATGTAAAGCAGCGTCTGGTTGTCAGCCGGGAAGTAGGTCAACAAGTCGGACGGGTTGTACGTCTTGGAAGGCGCAACCACGGTCGTCGCGATCTCGGAACGCGGATACGTGCCGATCACGCTTTCGGCCATGCCAAGCGTGCCTTTGAACTGTGGCATATCGCCGTACAGATCCCAAGCGCGCGAGAAGCCGGCCAGGCCGTCGCTCATCTTCGGAACGTCGATCGGCCACATGTCAACGCGATACAGCGAGGGTTTGGTCGGATCTTGCGAGGGCGCAAGCTCCTGGTAAGTCGTGTCATGAGCACCATTGACGGTGCCGTAGACCTCGAGCATCGAGTTGACCGCCGAACTGACGGTCAGACGCAGACGGAGGTTCGGAATTTCGTTCTTCGCCGCCTGTCCGCTTCCATAGATGTAGTACTTGGCGCGTACGACATTCTCCGTGCCGACCATCGTGTATGGCAGCCATTCTACGTAGTTGGACTGCCACGAGCCGGAGCGGAACTTGCCCGCCTCATTTGAAATGGTCGTCGTAATGGCATGGTTGGCCGAACTGTAACCCTTGGCTGAACCATAGCCTTCCACGAACAGCCAGCCGCCCGGACCCGTCGAGTAGGGATCACCCGTGGTAAACGTGTCGTCCTGAACCACGGTGTACACATAACCGCCAGACTTGCTGTCGTATGTGTTGTCGGTGGACTTCACGATTGTGGCTTTCCTCTGTGTGTTGCCTGGTGTTCCGTCAGAGACGTAGAAATAGACAACTTTGCCAACAGCATGACGACTTTTCGCCGGTTCTGTGGGCGGAGGAAACGGGGGAGATCCCGAAGCCGGGGAGAAAACAATATCGCGGAACGACGCAAATGTGTTCCCCGAACGGATGTTTTTTCCTGAGGGATTCAGGTGTGCGGGATAGCCAGCCGCGGCATCTGCCGCAATGGCCGCATCGCCCAGCAGAACCGCCCCAATGCCGTTGATATTAAACCAAGGCACCTCAGGCGACTCGCCGGGGAAGGTCGCTTCGTCAAAGCTCCAAATCAGAGCGGACAACGAGGTGTCGTTGTCTTTGACATAGAAGTCAAATTTGAACGCGTTGGAATAGATGAAGAAATTGTTTTCCGCACCCTCTTCCAAGTCGCCGATGTTGATGCTGGGAAGATCCAGCAAAACCGGCGCCGACGCGAATCCGCACACGCAGGACATGGATACTGCCGCTGCGATGAGGCTCTTTGTGAGCCTTTTCATCATAATACAGCCCTCCCTTCATATTTATATTATACGCCCAATGGCTTTTTGACCTTCGGGCTTAATCCAAACAATATCACAAGGGAAGAGCGGCAACCTCCATACGAATTCATACTGATCTCTTGCTGATTTATGCGCCGTCCGGGCCGCACTCGTCAATTTTATTCGTTCTTCTATCAATCCCATTTGCACAAATTTACGCTATACTCTTAACTGCTTGTATGATCGCCCGTCAATCAAAAAGTGAACTGCTTTTCATCTAACTTTCTTGCGCATTGACAAGGCTGAACTTATATCCATTCACACGCCACGCATTTATTCGGTTTCTTGGGCATAACTCACCACAAAGGCTTCCTGTTCGGATGTCTCGATCGAACCCGGCCGCAGATTGCGCACATATTCCATGGCCCACCCGGGCGCATGCCCCTCGGCCACAAGATAACAGGCAAGCATGGTTCCCGTGCGACCGTATCCCGCGTGGCAATGCGCCGCGACGGCGCGATGCCCGGCAAGCTCACGCCGCACGAACTCCACGAACCGCCGGGCCTGCTCAAGCGTCGGGGCGCGCATGTCCGGTATCGGCAGATGAAGATGCCGAAGCCCATACTCGGCAATCATCCACGCCGGAATTCCGCGCTCATCCAGCGACACCACCGAACTGATGCCGCGCTGGCGCAACTCGCCCAGCGCCTCGCGGCAATCGCCGCCCATGCGCGGATGGGCGCACCCGGCAAGCCCGCCCTCAATGATATAACTGAAATTCACAAGCATCGGCTGATCCACAGATTATAACGCCAGGGAAAACGCGCGCGATAAACGAAGATGGAGATGATGGACTGCGTCTGGACATGGATGAATTCCAAGCTGTGCTGTTTGGCGATTGTCATGTTTCATTTTCTTCAGTTTTTTATCCGCTTCCTTTCGCGTGTTCCGCTGGATGCCTATTTGGGCAGGCTGGAAACCGGCGCCACAACACCAAGTCTGTCATTTCAAATTCTGCATGCGGAAATCGCCCTCGGGGAAGTCAACGGGCACGCACATTTCACATATACGCGACACGATGCGCGGGCTGACTTGGGCGCGCAACTCCTCCAAGGTGCGGTTGGTCGTGATGATCGTCGCAAGGTCGTTTTCATAACGCCCGTTGATCAGCACATAGAGCCGGTCGATGACATACTCGCTCGTGCGCTCCGCGCCAAGGTCGTCAAGCACCAGCAGATCGGTTGCGCGCGCGTGGTCGAACAAATCAGCCTCGGACATTTCCGAGGCCTCGTTCATCAGCCGCCGCAACTCAAGAAACAACTCCGGCACGTTCCAGTAAAGCCCGGTATAGCCCTTCTGGATGATTTCCTTGAGAATGGCGATGGCAACATGGGTTTTTCCCGTTCCCTCCTTGCCGATGAGCAGGAGCCCCTTGCCCGGCTGATCATGAGAGCCGCCGCGGAACGTTTTCAGGAAGTTTCTGGCGAAGGCCACAATCTGTTTCTTCCTGATTTCCTTCGTGACGAAAGAGTCGAGCGATTTTGCGAGAAACTTGCGCGGAACGCGCGCCCGCCGCAACGCCTCGAGACGCTCGGTCTCGCGCATGCACTCGCACGGCAGGGCGCCGCGCTCGGTCAGGATGTAGCCCTGCCCTTCGCACTTCGCGCACACATCGGGTGGTTTAACTGTTCTTTTGCTCATGACTTCTCCTGCCGCGCACAAGCTCGCGCACGATCCATTGCAGCGAGCGTATTTCGTTCTGCCGGGCCCGGTGAAAGACGCGCCTGACCGCCTCAATGGGAAACCTCTGGCGCACCAGCCGCAATTCGTCCAGCACAAACACGTTCATTTTCAATCCGACCGCGTTGAAATAGAGATCGACGATCTCCTGCAGGACGGTGTCGCGGCCGTCGTCGGCCGCCGCGCCGCCGGACGGTGCTTCATCCAAATAGCGCAAATGCGCGGGCGCCGCGGTGAAAACCCGCGGCCAGCGGGCAACAAGCTCATCGCGGCGCAAAGGCGCGGCCAGCGGCGTCCGCACACGCGCAAGCGCGGCCTCCTCGTCATTGTCGGGCACAAAACAGGCAACAAGTTTGAGCCGCCTGAGCGACAACAGGGCGCGCCGCGCCGCAGCCGGGGCAAGCGCCGACCGCCATGCAAGCTCCTCAAGCGCAACCTCCACTGTTCCCGGTTCGGAGTTCGCCGCGCAATCCAGCTCCACGATCTTTTTGAACACAGCCCACATTGCCGCGCCGCCGGGCTTGGCGCCAAGCATTTGCGGCAGACCGCTCAGCTCCAGCCAAAGCGGCGACCAGGTTGTCAGCTCAAGAGACATCATGATAATTGTCTGAGATGCTCAACGCCGTCCATAATTCCGGACCGCGGCGCTCACAAGAAGGCATCAAAACATTCCGCGCGACGCATTGGCCATTTCATCGAGCCGCTCGCGGATTTTGACATCGCGCGGGTAGCTGCCCATGACCCGGATCGCCGTGATGTGCTCCCTCAGAAGTTCGAGGCACTCGGCGATGGCCGGATCGCTGAGATGACCGGCCATATCGATGAAAAAAACATAGTCCCACGCTTTGCGGCGCGTCGGACGGCTCTCAATCTTTGTCAGGTTGATGTTGCGCTCGGTGAACGGCCGCAACAACTCGAACAGCGCGCCCGGCTTGTCCTTAATGGAGAACATGATACTCGTCTTGTCGTTGCCCGTCGGCGGCGACTCCTGCTTGCCGATGACGACGAACCGCGTCGAGTTGTCCTTCATGTCCTCGATGTGCGCGGCGATGACGGGCACGTTATACTTGCGCGCGGCAAGCTCGCTGCCGATCGCCGCCGCGTAATCGCGGTCCTTGGCCAGCTCAACGCCCTTCGATGTCGTGCCCACCTCAATCAGTTGCGCGTTCGGCAGATTCTCGCGCAGCCATATCTGGCACTGCTGGAACGGCTCCGACTTGGAGTAGATGGTCTTGACGCGCCCCATGGGATTGCGCGATATAAGGTTCTGGTGGATGACGAGGTAAATTTCGCTGCAAATGAGCAGGTTGTAATCCAGAAACATGTCCAGCGTGGAGTGGATAACGCCGCCGGTCGAGTTTTCGATGGGCACGACACCGTAATCGATCCACTCGCGGTCGGTCGCGATGAAAATGTCCAGGATCGAGTTGAATGCCTGAAACGCGACGGAGTTGCCAAACTCGCTCATCGCGGCCATGTGGGTGAACGTTGCCTCCGGGCCGAGGTATCCCACCGTGGGCGGCTTCTCGCGCGCGAGGCAGCCGGACATGATCTCAATGAACACGTTGCGCAGGGATTCGCGGGGGAAATCGCCGCCGCTCGTTAACAGCGCTTTGTCGAGAACCTTCTTCTGGCGCGATGCGTCGAAAAATCTCTGCTGGCCGCCGCTGAGCTTGGCCTTGCCGATCTCGCGCGCCAACGCCGCGCGCGCGTCCAGCATGCCCACCAGCCGCGCGTCCAGTTCGTCTATCTGCCGCCGGATGCCGTCAATCCGCGCGGCGGCGGAATCGTTTGTCTCCATGATCTGCCTCCTGTTCAACCGTCCTTGCGCGCCCAGTCATAAGGAATTTCACTTGTGTGGGGGTCAAGCCTGTACTCGTCCGGAGCGGCGCAATCGTACACTTCCGTCACCGTGTTGATGACCAGCGCCTCGTGATCCGAAACGCACTTGAAGCCGTGGCACACGCCCGCCGGTATTTGCACGAGCATGGGATTCCAGTCGCCCACGAAAAACTCGTTGATCAGTCCGCGGGTGGGCGAGTCCTCGCGCGCGTCGTAGAGCACGATCTTCATCATCCCGCGGATAACCGCCATCGAGTCGGTCTGGCGTTTATGGAAATGCCAGCCTTTGACCACGCCGGGGTATGCCGTCGTGAGATAAACTTGGCCGAACTTGATGAACATGTCGTCGTCGGCGCGCACAATTTCCAGCAGGCGCCCGCGCTCGTCGGCATGCAAACTGAGCTGTTTTGTCCGGACGCCATCGATAAGTTTTTGTGGCATGGCCTGATTTAATGCACGAATGTCCTGCCAACGATCAACTCTAAAAAGGCGTGTGTTTTCGGAATTGAAACTAAAGCGACCGCCAGCGGATGTTCTCGGCATTCCTGTTGCCTGTTGCACGGCGGATGAATTGACGGTTGCCATGCTCGACGCCGTCTGTGAAGCGAAAGCGCGGGAAAGCACCGGCGCTGTTTTTGTGACATACCTTAATGCGTGGTGCTCCAATGTTGCCCTGCGCGATCCTGAATATGCCCGCATCCTCCGCCAGGCCGACGCCATTTACGCCGATGGCCAGAGCATCGTATGGGCCGCGAAGCTCCTCGGGTCATGCCTGCCCGAACGCGTCAACGCGGCGGATTTCATCCATGACTTCATGCGCGCCGCCGGCGCGCGCGGGCTGTCGATCTACATGATCGGCTCGGCCGAAGGCGTGGCCGCCAGCGCCGCCGCTGCCTTCATGAGCCAGACGCCCGGTTTGAACATCATCGGCGCGGAAAACGGCTACTTCAGCGGGCGCGGCGAGGAAGTCATCGGGCGCATCGCCGCCGCCGCGCCCGACATTCTTATCGTGGGCCTGGGCGTGCCGTTGCAGGAAAAATGGGCCGGTGCCAATCTGCCGCGCCTCAACGCGCGCGCCGTGTGGTGCGTGGGCGCCATGTTCGAATACCATGCCCATGCCCGCCGCCGCGCGCCGGCATGGATGCGCCGTTGCGGTCTCGAGTGGCTCTTCCGCCTGTGCCTTGAACCGCAGCGCATGTGGCGCCGCTATCTTATCGGCAACGCCCAGTTCGTCCTGCGTGTCGCATGGGCGCGGCTCCGGCGATAAAAGGTCCGAACCACATAATGAAAGCGGCGCCGGCGTCCCCGCCCGCACCTCGCGTGAGAATATCTTTCCCCTTTATATAATCCAACATGTTGACGGCGGCATTTTTCTTTTTCCCGCAAAGACGACCGGAAACGAAACCAACATGATGCCACACCACAAAATACGCGCTCCATTGCCGGGGATGTTTTCAAAGGATACACTATGTTTGTCGCTTATGACACGATGTCTTTGGGGCCGACTTTGCGCGCGGCTTTGATGTTGGAGCGGCAACGCTTGTCAGCGAGCATCTTTTCCTTCGCGCGTTTGGAGCGTTTGCGTTTCTGGCGGCGGATCTTTTCGATGCGCTGGCGTTCCTGGCTCTCCCGGCCGAGCAGCATCTTCTCAATTTTCGCGGCGAGTGTTTTGCGAGCGTGGTAGCGGTTGAGCGCCTGCGAGCGTTCGCGCTGGCATTTGACTTTTATACCCGTGGGCAAGTGTTCAAGGCAGACGCAGGTTGATGTTTTATTGACGTTCTGCCCCCCATGTCCGCCCGAACGCACAAATGACTCGGCGATGTCCTCGTCCCGGATGCCAAGCCGCTCCATCCATGCCGACAGCGCGGATTCTTTCTTGTCGCTGATGCCAAAAAGCCCCATAATCGTTGAGGATGAGTTATCATACCGGGCGACAATAATTCTGGGACGGCGCGCGAGACAGGCCCTGCCCGCACGCGCACAATCTAATCATCCTTGTCCCGTACTTATTCCTTTCATTCCCGCGTGAGCTCATTCACTTTATTCCGAAGCTTGAAGCATAATATGCGCTCATCATTCACAAGAAAACCGGGCAGAATTCTGGCAATGTTGCTGGCATGCGCCGCGGCCTCGGTCTGCTGCCCCTCCGCCGGACGGGCCGTGAATGCGCGGGTGGCGGCGCAAATCGGCGGGTGGTGCAACACGATTGTGATGAAGGACGACTATCTGGGCGTGGGCATGGGCCCCAACGTCGAATTCTGGAACATCTCGTCGCCGGGCCTGCCCGTGAAAAAAGCCAGTGTGAAACTGCCGCAGGTCGTCAACGGTGTGGCACAAGCCAACTCCATGGGTTATGCCACTTATGGCACGGGCTTCCAAATCATTGACGGAACAAACATTCTGTCGCCGCGCCTGCGCGGACGGTACGTTTCTCCGTCACCTTCGGAGGACCTGCGGGGTGTCGTCGTTTCTGGCACCATCGCCTATGTGGCCGCCGGCACGGCGGGTTTGCGCGTTCTCGATGTCTCCAACCCTGACGCGCCGTCGCCTCTTGCTCTTTATGACACACCCGGCAATGCCATCGGGTTGGCTGTTTCGGGCAACAGGGCATACGTGGCGATCCATGACGCGGGACTTTTGATTCTCGACGTCACCAATCCTTCCGCCCCAACGCTACTCGGTAGTTATGACACACCCGGCTTTGCCTTTGGCGTCACAGTGTCGGGCACGCGCGCTTACGTCGCCGACGGCTTTGGCACGGAGAACTTTCTGATCCTCGATGTGTCAAATCCAGCCGCGCCGTTTAAGCTGGGAAGTTGCGCCCTCTCCGGCTTCCCGAAAGACATCCAACTCTTCGGCAACACGGCGTATGTCGCGATGAGTACCGAAGGCGTCGGAATCGTTGACATCACCAATTCCGCCGCCCCGACCGTGAAAGGAAGTTTCTACTCACACGGTGATGCCTGCCAGACCGCCATCAAATCCACGCCCATGGTGCGCATCGCCTACATCGCCGATGGTTTCAACGGCCTCGTGCTTGCCAACATGACCTCCCCCGCCAATCCCCCCCTGATCGGGAAATACGGGATGGCAGGCGATCCCCTCGATGTGGCAATCGCGGGCACAAAGGCTTATGTGACCGATTATACCGACGGAATACAGATCATTGACATTGCCAATCCGTTCGCGCCGGCCCTGCTCAGCGAATTCCATCTGTCGGGCAGCGAGGCGCTTGCACTGCAGGGATCATTGCTCTATGTGGCCGTGCGCACCGGCGGACTCAACATTGTCGACGTCTCCAATCCTCTCGCCCCCGCCCTGAAAGGCAGTTGCGCTCCCGGCGATGTGATCGATGTGGCTGTTCAGGGGAACATGGTTTATGCGGCTACAATCTATTATGGCTTAAAGGTCATTGACGCGTCCAATCCCGCGGCGCCCTTTGTGGCTGGCACATGCAAAATGCCCTCCACAAGCGCCATCGCGGTTGTCGTAGCGGGCAGCACGGCCTACGTCGTCGAATATTATAATAATCTCCACGTCATCGACGTGTCCAATCCCGCGAGTCCCGCCATCTTCAGCACCTTCAAATCATCTGAAGTGATCAATAATATCGCCGTTTCGGGAAATTATGTCTATCTCGCCAGCGGAGTCGCCGGTCTGCAAATCGTTGATGTGTCGTATCCGTCGGGCCCTTACCTGCGGGGCGCCTGCGGTCTGCCGAACTACGCGAATTGCGTGACTGTTGACGGCACGACAGCCTGGGTGGGCAGTTATGTGGGGGATGTGGCCGCAGTTGACGTGAGCGATCCCGACCACCCCTCGATGAGAAGCCATTGCATCACACCGCGCGGTCAGCGCGCGATAGCCGTCTCGCAGGATGTCATCTACACGGCAGACGACATGGCTGGTATCGGCGTCCTCATCGACCGAAGCTCCAGAATAGTGCGTGACGACACTTTCCCGACCGGCGCCATCGCGCCGCCGGGATCACTTTCGGGATGGAGCTCGTTCGGTTTTTCAAACTATCTGGGATGGCCTGATTATGATCCCGCGCATCACGCCTATCAGGCCTATGTGACCGCCAACCCCGATCATTACCGCGTCGTCGGGGTCAGCGCCAACTGGGCCGAGTGGATGCCGTACTCCAACGCCGGCCCCAACCATTTTGTCCGCGCCAAATATTATGTCTATGCTGGGGAGCAGTCAAACCCGTCTGACGGCAATCAGATCCCCAACATGCGCCTGCGCGCCCAAACCCGCTTCGCCGTCAACTCCATGCTCGAGGTTTTCAACCACACCAACGATCTCAGCCCCGCACAACAGGCCATGGAGCAGGAACTGCGCCCATCGACGGATCCCGCGCGCCCCTCGCTTTACCGCGTCGACTTCGATCCCATCGACGCGCCCTACCTGCAGGGCAACCCCGCCATCGAAGGAATCCAGCGGGCTTTCGAGGCATACGCCATCTTCCCGCAGGACAACGGAATCATCGCCATGTGCGAAAGCTCGCTGGGCGTTTACCACACCTTGTGCCTGCCCGAATCCGGCGCGCCCGACAAGGTCTACACGCGCACGGCGACCGACGCGGGCGATCTGCGGGTGATGAATCCGGTGGAACTGGACATCGCCAACTACATCCCCGGAGCCAACCCGGGCGAATACGCCGTGCGCGACCCCGCGCCTGCGCCGGGAACGCTGCCCACTTATGCCGAGGGCAACTTCGGCATCAAATTCGACTCCGCCAACGTTCCAAGCAACCGCGTTGGCTTCATCTCGCGCGAGTTCACGCCCGGTGCCACATTCCCCTCGCTCGTGCGCGTCGAGGAGGGCAAACAATATAAAATCCGCTGGCACCTCGTCTCAACCCAGCAATCGAACCTTCAGTCGCAGATCCGCCTGCGCACCCGCACGGTCAAGTTCGCATGGTCGCAGAAACTTGAGATCGGGGGCGCATGGGCAACGGGCGGCGCACTGCTCAACGCCAACAACACCATCGCGCAGCAGTCGCTGCCGGGCGTGGGATGCGTCAATCCCGACAAGTACACCACCGACACACGAGGCGGATGGTACACGGTGCTCATGAGCACGCCGATGAGCGCGGACATCCGGCCTGAATTTCCGGACGGCACTCCGCTGAGCGTTCGCATGCCCAACATCTGCACGCAACCCGGTCCGGGCGTCGACGCCGCCTCGCGGCGCGACCTGCGCATCGGATGCGACCTGATCGACACGTTGAGCTATGGCCTCAACCGCGATCTTGAAAAAGGCAACTACACACTCGACCGCGTCGAGGTGCGCGTTTACGACGCCGTGCCCGATTGACAGCGCGGGCGCGATGGAGAATCCGCCCGTGCAATGGGCAGAAAGCGGGAGCGGGCTTCCGCAACAGAAAAGCCGCCGATACATGCGGATGCGCAGAGTGTAAAAGCAAAAGTGTGCATCACATTATGTTCAACAGATGCGCCATGATTGCGAAACGCATGTAAGGGGAGCGTCTTCAAAGCTGTTTTTTTACCTTGCGCGCCATGGCGTCATTTGGTTCGATGAACGCGTGGCCATAACAGCCCGCAACAAATGATCGCCGTCAAGGAGATCGCTCATGAAGATCATGGTGATTTACGGAAATCCAAAACAGGGCGGATTCGTGCATGGCTGCCTTGATCATGTGGCGAAACAACTTGAGCAGAACGGCGCCGTCGTGGACAGGTTGCGGCTGACGGAGGCAGACATATGCGACTGCGCCGGATGTTTCACATGCCTGCGGACGGGAACATGCGCGATCAACGACGGTATGGCTCCGATTATCGGCCGCATGCGCTCGGTCGACGGTTTTGTCACCGGCGCCTCCGTCCGCAACGGCTTCTTCCCCGCGCTCTACAAACGATTCCTCGAGCGCATCTGCTACATCCTCGGTTTCGGGCGCGAGCTGCGCGGAAAACCTGTCCTGGCCATCGGCGCCGTCGGCAAGGCATCAGGTAAAAAAGCTCTTGGCGGGGTGCTTGCCTTTTCAGGATTCCAGACCATTGTGACGGATTATCTGTTTTTCCGCACAAACATCCCGACGCATCTGAAGCCGCAGGATGTGGCCGATCGTCTTGACGCCGCGGCCAGACGCCTGCATGACGCCATTTCCTCGGGCATTCAACGGTCTTTTCTGGCCCGGCTCTCAGGCGCTGTGGATGATTTCGTGGTCCGCAGGTTCATGCTGCGGCCCAATCCTGACCATGTTTATGACTACATCATCGGCCAGTGGCGGAAAAAAGGAATGCTGTGACAAACGCTCCGCCGCGCATTTGCGCGAGCGTGAAGGCGATGTTATTTGTCGAGTTTTCTGTAGTTGATTCCCATCGCGTCCAAGCGCGCCGCCTCCCTGTCCATGCGGGCGCGGAAATCCGCCCAGTTGCGCTTGTCCGCGGGCGACCACACGGCCTCAGCCAAGGCGCAGACGCGCGGCGCGGTCATATACTGCAGTTTCCTGGCGTTCGGGATGTGCTCTGTCCAGACGTTTGCCTGCCCGCCCAGCACGTGCTGGCGCTTCGCCTCGGGGATCCCGGTGGTCACGGGATCGAACTCATAAACCTTTTCCAAGGGCAGGAAGCCGCCGATGCCCACGGGTTCGCCTGTTTTGGCCTGGAGGTAGTCGAAATAGCAATGCGTTGTGGGGCTCATGACGACGTCGTGGCCCGCGCTGGCCGCCTCAATGCCGCCTTTCACGCCCCGCCAGCTCATGACGGCGGCGCCGGGCGCCAGACCGCCCTCCAGTATTTCATCCCAGCCGATCAGGCGCTTGCCCTTTGACTCGAGGAACTTGTCCATGCGGCGCACGAACCAGCTTTGCAGTTCCTTTTCATCCTTCAGCCCGTTGGCGCGGATGCGCTGCTGGCATTTTGCGCAACTTGTCCAGCGGTCCTTGGGGCATTCGTCCCCGCCGATATGCACGAATTTCGACGGGAAGAGGTCCGCGATTTCGGTGAGCACGTCCTCGAGGAATGCGATGGTCTTGTCGTTGCCCGCGCAGTAAACATCGAGAAATATTCCGCCGCCAGCGGGCATGGCGTAGGGGCCGCCGGTGCATCCGAATTCCGGATAGACAACCAGCGCGGCGGTGCTGTGGCCGGGCATTTCGATTTCCGGCGTCACATTGATGTGGCGCGCCGCCGCGTATTTGATGATTTCCTTTGCCTGCTCCTGCGTGTAAAAGCCGCCATACTTGCCGTCCGCGCGGTAGCGGTCGGTGGATGTGGACGGAAGATCGAAACCCACGCCGCCGCGCCAGGCGCCAATCTCCGTCAGTTTTGGATATTTTTTGATCTCGATGCGCCAAGCCTGGTCCTCGGTCAGATGCCAATGGAACGTGTTGAGCTTGAGCGAGGCCATCAAGTCGAGCATCTTCTTGAGTTCCTCGACCGTAAAGAAATGCCGGCAGCAGTCGATCATGAGTCCGCGCCATGCGAACCGCGGCTCATCCATGATTGTGATGCCGACGGGGATCGCGGGTTTGCCCGTGGCGGCATCGCGGGTGAGCATCTGCCTGAGGGTTTGCGCGCCATAGAAGAAACCGGCGCCGCCGGAGGCTTCAATCGTGACCCCGGGGCCGGTCCGCAGTTCATAGCCTTCGGTAGGCATTCCGGTTTTTGCGCGGAAAACGATGTTCTTGTCGTGCGACTGTTTGGCGGGGGCGGGGGCGCTGGTCAGTTTCAGTCCGGCATCCTCCACCATAAATGACACAAGAAACTCGGCGGCTTCGCACGCTCCGGCCGATTTCGCGTCATAGAGAATGCGGGTGTTCGCGTCCAGCATGAGGGCATTCGGAGTTTTCTGCCGTGAGAAACTTATTTCCTTCGGGATGGGAACAAGCCCAAGGGCGGTTGCAGGATCAGCGGCCAGCGCCTCCGACATCACAGTGGCAAAACCTACGGCAGTGGCCAAAAGGGTCTCTTTCATTGTGTTCCTCCAATCAACGGATCGTGCGCGTGTTTTCCGGCGCAATGCGGAAAAAAGGACACACCGAAGCCGGAACTATGAACCTTGCGAGAATAACCATCACACACAAAATCCAAGTTGAAACCGCAATCACAAAGTCAGTCCGTCAAACGATAATCAAAGCACGGGATAAATGATGACCTTTTGTGGCGGATGGGATCGGCGATCCCGCCTACAACAGCCGATCCGCTTCGTTTATTTTACGCATCCCGTAATCGAAGTAATCAACATGTTCCCGCGGCCTTACAAGGGTTCTCATCGTCAGCCATGCGGCGCGCGGCCATGCCGTCAGGCGCCGCCACACAAGCCGCGCGATCCGCGCCGCGCCGCGCCGTGTTTCCGTGAAGGTCAGATCGCCGCGAAACCGCAGTGAGCGCGCGGCGAAGTTCTCAAAGAAAAAATGCTGAAAAAACTCCGGCGCCGCCACGACGTCGTATTTCAGCCCGATAGCGGCCGCCAACGCCAGGCGCTGAAAGATGGAATCGATTCTGACAACGCGCATGTCCGGCAAGGACTCTTTTTTAATTTCCCCCGATGGATTGAGCGCGAGCGTCTCGACGACAGCGTCCGGGAAAAATTCGCGCAGGCGGGCGTGGATGCGGCGCGCAAACTCCGCGTTGTCGCGCGCGAACAGGGCCGCGCGGCGCACATGCGCTGCGCCGGCCGGCAGACCGCTGAGCGGTTCGGCTTCGCGCGCGTATGGATCGGCCGCATCAAGCTCCGCAGGCGGGCGACCCATGCGGCCGTCAAGAAAATCCGCGACCGCGCGCCGGGTGGCGCGCGCCTGGCCAAGCGCCCCTTTTGCCTCGGCATTGTCCGCCACTGTGATCATGCGGCGGTAATGCGCGAAGAAGAGCATGGGACGGCAGAGCGCCGGGGCGTATCGGTGATAACAGTAGATCGCGTTGCGCACGCAAAGATACGTGCCCGCGGGTGACTGCATGGCGCGGCGGTCAAAATAACTTTCATGCTCGACAAGCGAACGCCGCGCTGCAACCACCAGCCAACCGGCGCGGTTGAATCTCACGCCCCAATCGATGTCATCCCAGAAAACAAAATACCCAGGATCCCACAGGCCGACCTTGCGGATCGCCTCGACGCGCGCCAACAGCGAACACGCCGCGCAGTAATCCACGCGCTTGATGTCGGATTTGGACGTGTCGTCAATCGGCCCCTCGCCCTGACGCTCAAGCCCGCCGCTCGACCATATGACATTCGCCCCCGCCTCCTGCACGTAAGATGGATCGCTCAGCAGGAGAATCGCCGAACCGACGAGTCCCACCTTCAGGTCGGCAAGCGCGGGCGCCAGCAGCGCCTCCAGCGCGCCCTTGTGAACAATGACATCGTTGTCCAGCAGCCAGAAGAAATCATAATTTTTGGGATGATTGAGGCCGTGGCGCATCCCGCAGTTGAAACCGCCCGTGCCGCCAAGGTTGACCTCGTTGCGGATGACCTCAACCCACGGGTGTTTCTGCCGGATCATGTTGCCGGTGCCGTCAGTGGACGCGTTGTCGATCACGACCGCGTCAAAGGGCATGTCCGTACTCGAGCGCAGACTCGCCAGCATGCGGTCGAGCATCTCGCGCTTGTTCCATGTGATAATGATGGCAAGAACCCGCGGAATCATGGTTCAATTAAACTCATTTTCGCCGCGCGGCGTGTTACTCCATGAAAAAATCGTCCATGGCATAATATAATTCGCGCGGCTGTTTTTTTTGCATGCGCGGCGGCGGCGCGGCGCCGGCAAGAAGATCAACGCTTCCCGCGCACTCCCGCTGGCGCGTCACGATGATGCGCGTTTGGGCGCCGCATTCGCGCAGCACCCGCGCGGCGGCCTCGCGGGCCAGCTCCGCGCGGTTGCAGTCTCGGCTGAGATGAAGCAACGCGATACAGCGCGGAAACCGCGACGTCGAATGCCTTAATATCTCGCGCAGGGCGTCAGCCGCCTGGTCATTCGACAGGTGGCCATGCGTGCCGAGTACGCGGTTCTTGAGATACGAGGGGCGCAAGCTCGTCCTTTCCATGTTTTCATCATGGTTGAACTCCAGCGCCAGCAGGTCGCAGTTGCTCAGCGCGCCGGCCAGCGGCTTGGGAAAATGCCCGAGGTCGGCCGCATAACCGACTTTAATGCGCGCGCCTCCAGCCAGCGAGCGGCTGAGCACAAAACCATGCGTCGGGTGCGAGTCGTGGGGCAGCCGCAAGGGCCGCACGCGCGTGGACGGCGTAAGCTGGAACTCGCCGGCATCGTAATGATTCACCATGCCCCTGCCGATCATCGCGCCATAAAACTTGTCCCCGTCGAGCTGGAACGAGTGCTCGGCGTGCGTCCACAGCATAACGTGGTTGTCATGGAGCAGCCGCAGCAGGGCGGGTGTGACGTGGTCGCCATGCGTGTGCGTCATCAGCGCCGCCGTCAGCCGCGGCGCATGCGTGCCGGACGGATGCGCGCCGCGCGCCGCGCGCTCGCGCCAATATTCCACATCCACCCCTTCCGCGCGCAGCAACGCCACGAACTTTTGCGGGCCCACGCCGAAATCGATCAGAAAATTATCCGGCCCGTCGCGCACCAGCGTGCAATTGCCGCTACTGCCGCTCGAAAGAAAATGGATGGAAAACCGGTCGCCCGGCTGGTCTGCCTTCACACTGCCTGCTCGCACCTGATCATCATTATTCACAGGAACAACATGATGGTCTTTTCACACGCGGCCAATCTATTCCATAATAAAATTGTTCAATTTTCAGGAAGTGGCTGGGATCAGCTTGTGAACAGATTCACCCGACCGTTCATCAATGAATTTTGCGGCGCAAGTGGTGCAATCGACTGGGAACGGCTCGTCTAATTTTCGTCAGCAAAACCACCTTGTAAGAAAGCGAAGTTCACAGAATAATGCCCTTAACGCTTGACCAACTTGCCCGGATTATTGACGAATTTGCCCCTTTCAATCTGGCCTGTGACTGGGACAATGTCGGATTGCAGGCCGGCGACCCGGCGCGCAAGATAGACGCGTTTTTGATCGCGCTGGAAATCAACAGCAAGTCCATCGAATGCGCGCGAAGCAATGGTTGCGGCGCCATCGTGACGCATCACCCGCTCATCTTCAAACCGCTGCGCGCGCTGCGCGAGGACGACGCGGCGGGAAACCACCTGTGCAACCTCGTCAGGAACAACATCGGCCTCATCGTGGCGCACACCAACCTCGACCGCGTGCTGCACGGAACCAACGGAGCGCTGGCCGAAAGACTGGACATGCGCAACGTCACGCTCCTATTTCCGGAATCCGCGCCCGGCGCCTCAATGTTCAAATTTACCGTCTTCGTCCCGCGCGGGCACACGCAAAAAATCGTCGATGCCATCCACCGTGGCGGCGGCGCGCGCATCGGCAACTATTCGCGATGCTCATTCCGAACGCCCGGCACGGGAACCTTCATGCCCGGCGAGGGGGCGAAACCTTTCAAGGGACAGCCCAGACGGCTGGAAGAGGCCGAGGAGGACAGGGTGGAAGCCGTCGTGACGCACGCGGCCCTCAAGACCGTCATCGGCGAGATGCTGAAAACCCATCCTTATGAAACCCCGGTATACGATGTTTACCCGCTGCTCGACACAAGGGAGGAATGCGGCCTCGGCGTCATTGGCGAACTGCCCCGCAAGACCACGCTGCGCGCCCTGACAGCGCAACTGCGCGCGGCATGCCATGCGCCGCTCGCGTGCTTCGCGGGCGCGCCCGGCGCGCCCGTGCGCCGGGCAGCCATCATCACCGGAAGCGCATGGCATGCCGCGCGCGACATTAAGACCGGCGAGGCCGACGCGCTCATCACGGGCGAACTCAGCTACCACATCGCGCAGGAAGTGTCGGAGCGCGGCCTGCCCGTCATCACCATCGGCCATGCCGCCAGCGAGCGCCTGTTTGCCGATTACCTCAGCCGCGCGCTTATGCGCAACGACAGCATTAAAAAATCAAACGTCCGGATCCTCATCTACGATTATTTCCCCGATCCGTTCGTCCTTCCATGATCATCGCCCGCGAGCGGCACACTCAATACTTGGCGCATGTTTGTGGCGACAAGGCGCGCCGACGCCTGTCAGAATCGCTGCCAATTTTTCACACACCGGTGTTTTGCCATGGCACAGTGCCGCAGGTTGAGCCGATTTGTGTGAAGGGCGCTGTGATCGCGTAGATTTGCCTGCCGTTCTCGACGCGGATGGGTGCGGGCGGACTCTGGCCCGCAAGCAGCGTCTTTGTGGCGGCCTCCTTCGAGGCTGGGTAGCCGACTGGGTAGGTTATTTGCACAGCGCGGAAGTCCGCGAAGGTCATACAGCCACAGAAGAGCGCCACATCGTTTTCGCTGAACTCAACGCGCAGCATTGCGCCATCGCCGCCGAACTCCATATCCTCAGGCGAAAGGGTGAACGCGCCGTTGACGCGCTTGCCCGCGACTGTGATCTCGTCCGCGCGGTCGAGCGTCACCGAGGTCGGCAGACCGCCGGAACAGGTCACCATCGTGCCCGTATGGGATGACACCCAAAAGAAAAAAATCGCGGCAACGAGCGTTGCCGCGATTTATGATAACTTGTTAGAGTGAGCCGCGTAGCGGGGTTCTACCAAGAGCGTCTGCCACCGCCGCCACCACCACCACCACCACCGCCGTGGCGTCCGTTGCCCGGCCGACCATGCCCGCCGCCGCGCCCGCCGCCACCGCCGCCGCCATAGCCGCGTCCACCACCACCGCCACCACCGCGCGGTCCGCGGTCTTTTGGGGGTTGTGCTTCGTTCACCACGATATTGCGGTCGATCAGGATTTTGCCATTCAGGGCGGCAATGGCGGCCTGAGCCTCGGCCTCATTGGCCATTTCCACGAATCCAAAACCCTTGGAGCGGTCGCTGTACTTGTCGCTAATGATTGTGACTGAGGCAATTTCTCCGTACGGCGCGAATGCCTGTCGCAGATCATCTTCTTTAACGCTGTATGAAAGGTTGCCTGCGTAGATTTTCATCATTCTTTTCCTTATAGTATTTTCATCGAGCCCAAGAGTCTGCTCATCCATGATGCCCCAGAAACACAGCGACAAGTGAAGGAACGATGCTCGGGTGATTATCGAATGTGTATAAATTAATTTCTGTTTGTTGGGCGAAAGCAACAAAAATAAAACCCCGGCGACGATCTACTCTCCCACACAGTCGCCCGCGTAGTACCATCGACGCAGAGGAGCTTAACGGCCGTGTTCGGAATGGGAACGGGTGTTTCCTCCTCGCCATAATCACCGGGAATTTTGCGCAAGGTTTTAGGGCGCTGGCGCCGGGGCCCAAGTCTGCATTGTCTGCTTATGAGTGGAACCGCATAGGCATCTCACATGTTGACAATACGCGCTTAACCTTGCAAAATTAATTTTATATGGAAACCGACGCGCCAAGATCTGGCTGACCAGAAGACTCCACTCGAGTTCGAACGAATATTAAAGTGTTAAGCCTCACGACCGATTAGTACTGGTCAGCTGAACACATCGCTGTGCTTACACTTCCAGCCTATTACCAAGTGGTCTCCTTGGGGTCTTTAGGGGCCTTACGGCCCGGGAACGTTTATCTTGAGGTGTGTTTCCCGCTTAGATGCTTTCAGCGGTTATCACTTCCAGACATAGATATGCTGCGATGCAACTGGCGTCACAACAGCGTCACCAGAGGTCTGTTCCTCCCGGTCCTCTCGTACTAAGGAGAACTCCTCTCAACGTTCCTGCGCCCACATCAGATAGGGACCGAACTGTCTCACGACGTTCTGAACCCAGCTCACGTACCGCTTTAATTGGCGAACAGCCAAACCCTTGGGACCT
>JAPLSQ010000044.1 GCA_026398535.1 Candidatus Sumerlaeota bacterium
AACTCCGGCAAGACCCTGACACTCGGCAACGCGCTGACGATTCCGGCCACAATGACAGGAATGGTCAATGGCACGCTGACGGTGAACAACACGCTGACGGTGAATGGCACGCTGACGATGGGCGTGAACAACATCGGCGGCACGGGTATCGTGGCCGTGGCTTCGGGCGCAACGCTTAAAACCGCGAACACAACCGGGGTGAATGGCATCACGGCAACGGGCCCCAACACGTTCAACAGCGGCGCGAAGTACGAGTTCAACGGCACTTCCGCGCAGGTGACGGGGTCGAACCTCCCCGCGACGGTCAATACACTGACGCTTAACAACGCGGCGGGATTGACCCTGAGCGGCGGGCTCTATCCGCAAACCGCGCTGACCCTTACGGCGGGAACGCTTGACACCAACGGCAATAACCTCGCCCTTGGCGTGAGCGCCACGTCGGTCGGCACGCTCACCTACGGCAGCACGGGGCGCATCATCGGCGCGTTCAAACGCTGGATTTCCACGGCGGCAACGTTCTACGACTTCCCGCTGAAGAATGGTTCAGGCGACCTCATCGCCACGGTTTCGTTCTCGGCGGCGCCGTCATCCGGCGGCACGCTGACGACCGAGTTCACCGCAACCGATCCCGGCGAGAACGGCCTGCCCATCACCACCGGCCCCCTCACGCTGGCCAATGTGGCACAGGAAGGTTATTACACCATTGGTGCCGGCGACGGCCTCTTGGGCGGTCTCTACGCCACAAGGCTGGGTTGCAGTTGGTTCGCCAACCGCGGCACTGCCGATAATCTGCGCATCGTCAAACGCGCCACGGGCAGCGACCCGTGGACACTCGGCGACCAGGCGGCCTATGTGACTGGCGACAACACCGTCACCGACGTGCTGGCGCGCGACCTCTCGGGCTTCTCCGAGTTCGCCATCGCCGGCCCGGCGGGACAAGTGCCCGTCACAATGTCGGAATTCATAATCGAATAACAAGCGCCAATCGCGCAACCCCCATCCGCCGCCCCCGCGCGGCGGATGGGGGTTTTTCTTTTTGCCTGGATCTCCTCCGTGTCTCTGTGGTGAACGACAGGCAAATAGCGCGGGCAGGATGCCTGCACCACAAGAAGGCGTTGCCGGGATCGTGATTTTTCACCATGTTACGCATTGCGATTAAAATTGCATCACGCCGCAGACATAGGGTAGCGCTACTTGATATATAAATAGTGCGATGGATGTTTTTTCATCCGCGCGCACTAAGGAAGACCTTGAACAAAGGATTGTCCCATATGCATCGCATCGTCTGCGGCACGGTTCGTACGCCGCGCCATGCTTTTGGCGCGCCCGCGGTTTTTCTCCTGTCATCGTTGATCATTCTTGGCGCGGCTGACGCTTTCGCACAAGGCTCATGGCTCAAGACGGTTCCCAACCCGTCAGCCTCGCCCGGCGGCCGGTTCGCCAGCCACGCGATGGGCCTCAAGAGCGGTTTCGCCGCGGCGGACCCCGTCACGACATCGGTGACGCCGGCCGGCATCGCGTATTTCTTCAACGAGGCGACAACAACGCCCCGGCTGGCGATCGCCAAGCCGTCCGACGCGGGCGCCGAGCCGTGGGGCGGCATCTGGTCGCGCACAGGCGGCGCGCTGGCCTTTGGCTGTCCTTCAGGCGGAACGGGCGGCGGCTGCGTGAAAACTTATGATACTGAAAGCGGCGCGCTCATCACCGCGATCCCGTCGCCGCGCGACGCGTGGGGCGCGGGGTTCGGCCAGGCGCTGGCCGATGCCGGAACAAGCCGCGTGCTCATCGGGCATCCGGGCGCTGACTACGGCGCCACAGACAGCGGCCTTGCCTATCTTTATGATGCCAACGGCCTTTTCATCCGCCGCTTCGACAATCCAGCGTTCGCCGCCAACTGCCGTTTCGGCCAGACGGCCGCCATCAATGGCAGCACCGCCATCATCAATTCTCCGGGCAACACAATCGGCAGCGCCAACGGCTCGCTTTATTTCTTCGATGTCAACACGGGAGCGCTCACGGGCACGCTCAACGGTCAGACCAATCAGACAACGTTCACTCAGGTCAGCCACATGCTGCCGCTTTCGGGCAACCGCGTGGCGGTGGGCATTCCCGATCCCCTGGGGCCGACGGAGAAACTGTATCTCATCGTCGACATCACATCGGGCACGGTTCAGACGCAAGTGCGCAATCCCAACCCGCCGCCGTTGCCCAACGGCAAACTGCCGCCCGACCGCTTCGGCTCGGCAAACGCGATCTTCAACAATCAATGGCTCATCGGCGCGCCCGACACGAACACTTCCACCGGCATCGTCTATCTTTACGACACCACAAGCACGCCGGTAAAACTTCTGGACATCGCCAATCCCTTCCCCAAAACGGGCGACCGCTTCGGGTCGTCGGTGTGTTTTTCGGGGCCGCTCATGTTCGCGGGCGCCGACAACAGCCAGACGACAGGCGCAAAGGGCAACGGCACGGGCTATCTGCTGAGCGGCTACCGCGATGCGTGGGATCCCACCGACGACATCACTTCCGGCGCAACCAAGCTCACGACGCCCACGCTCACCCAGCAGGCCCACGGGACGCACGTGCTCAACAACACGGATGTGGTCGACTGGTTCAAGGCCGACCTGCCATGCGGCAACGTGTACAATTTCAATAGCATCGGCAGCTCGGGCAACCTGCGCGCCGAATTGTACCGCGACACGGAACAAGCGCCCGCCGCGCTTTCCACGACGACGATGGTGGCGGGCGAATTCTCGCTGAGCTATTCCTGCTCCATCGCCGCGGCATATTACCTGCGCGTGTTCAGGGGCAATCCCGCAACGACGCCGGAAGCCGTCTACCAGCTTAATTATGAAATCGCGAGCCCGCTCTTCGACCCGTGGGATCCCGCCGACGACGTTTACGCCAGCGCCACACAACTTGCCAATCCCGCCACCACGGACACGTCCCACGGCCCCCACACGCTGCAGACCTGCGACCGCGCGGACTGGTTCAAGATCCGACTCGAGGCGGGATCCGCATATCTTTTCAGCGGCGCCAACACAACGGGGTCCCTCTACGCGGGTGTGCTCACCAAACCGGCCGACCTGAGCAGCACGATCGCCGAGAGCCTCGGCCCCGAGCTCAGCATGACATGCACGCCAGCCACGACGGCCGACTATTACATCCTGATCAAACCGCTGACCAGCGACTTCGGTCCGCTCGAAGATTACATCCTGCGCTACACGCTCAATTACCGCAACATGTCAACATCCTTTGACGCATGGGATCCGACGGACAACACAATCACCAGCGCGACGCTCCTCCCGACCCCTTGCTTCGACACGCTGAAGCACGGCCCGCACAAGCTGAGCCGGTACGACGCGGCCGACTGGTTCAAAATTGATCTGAAAGCTTACCTGACTTACAACTTCAACACGGCGGGCGGTTCGGGCGCCATCATCGCCGAGCTTTACAGCGACCTGGCAGGCGTGAAGCTTGTCGCGCGCGACGGCACGACGTCCGGCAGCGCGGGCGGTGGAATGATCTCCATCACATACACGCCGCAGGCCGCCGGAACCTATTACCTGAAACTCAAGCCCAAAAGCACCAGCGCGCCCGACTGCGCCTATTACCTGACGTACAGTCTGACGTCGCCGCGCACGATGTGGAGCGACCCCGCGGTGATTGCAAACGGCCTGCCGCCCGGATCGTACGACAACGAGTATCCGCGGCTGGCCGCGAACGGGCGCGGACTGTGGATCGCCGTGTGGATGTCCATCGGCGAACCAGGCTCACCAACGGGCGAGGACTGGGACATTTTCTATTCACGGTCCTTGGACAACGGCGTGACCTGGAGCTTGCCGTCGCCTCTCAACACCAACGCGCCGTCCGACAGGGGCAACGACATGGTACCGCAGATCGCCACCGACGAGGCCGGAAACTGGGTCGTTGTGTGGACATCTTTTGACGAACTCGGTCTCGAGGGCGACATCATGTGTTCGCGCTCGGTAGACGAAGGCCTGACGTGGAGCGACCCGACGCCGGTCAACAACAACGCCCCAACCGACCTCGGCGAGGATTCCAATCCCCAGATCGCCACAGACCGCGAGGGCCGCTGGATCGCGGTCTGGATGTCCTTCAACACGCCCAACGGCGAAGCGGGAACCGACTGGGACATCTATTGCGCCCGTTCGACCAACGCCGGCAAGACATGGAGCGACCCCCTCGCCCTCAACGACGACGCCACAACCGACATCTCACAGGACTGGAGTCCGCAGATCGCCGCGGATGGAAACTCCAACTGGGTGGTCGTGTGGTCGCGATGGGGCGGGATAACCGGCGACGACTGGGACATCATGTACACGCGCTCCACAAATAATGGAATCTCATGGACAGCGGTGGCGCCGATCAATCCCAACGCCGCCAAGGACGCCGGCGACGACCAGTTCCCCAAGATCGTCTTTACGGGCGGAACAAACTGGATGGCCGTATGGCAATCCACCAACACGCCTTCGGGCGCGCTGAGCCAGGATCACGACATCTTCTTCTCGCGCTCGACAAACGGCGGCGCCGCATGGACCCTGCCCGCGGCGCTCAACTCGGACGCCAGCGTGGACGGGCGGCTCGACTGGTTCCCCGCGCTCGCCTCCGACAGCCTCGGCAAAACCATGGCCTTGTGGTACGGGCGCAGCGACGCCGTCGAACCCGTGACACAAACCGACATTCTTTACGCCATCTATGATGACAGCAAGGCGCAGTGGACTCCCACCACGCTGACCCATGTCAGTTGCGATCCGGTCAGCACCCTCAACTACTATCCGACTGTTGCCACCGACCGCAATGGCACGTGGCTGGCGTCGTGGAGCCGCGAGGCCCCGAAAAAGAGCAGCATCACGCCCAACCGCGAAATCATCGTCACGCGCGCGGCCACGGCGGCGGTACAGCGCGGAACATTCGACACAAACAACCTCCAGCCGCCCGGAAGCCTCGACGGATGGAGTATCATTGGCTACACCGAGGACGGTTTCACCTCCGTAACATGGGCGTCAGGCGCTTACCGGGTCATCATCCCGAAAGACCCCGCCGACGCCCGCATCGCCGGAGTCATGGCCAACCTGAGCGAGTGGCTGCCATACTCGGTCATCAGCGCGGGCAATTACGTGAGGTTGAAATACTACATCTTCACGACGGGACAGGAGAACCCGAACGATCCGTTCCAGGTTCCCAACTTCCGCGTTCGCGCCCAGACGCGTTTTGCCGTGGCCTCGCTCCTCGAGGTCTTCCACCATAGCAACGACCCGAGCATCGACACGACGTCGACTGAACTGCGCCCGTCGGCCAGTTCAACCAAGCCTTCAGTGTATCGCGTGGATTTTGATCCCGTCGACGTGCCCTATCTGCGCGACAATGCTTCGGTGGAGGGCGTGCAGCCCATATTTGAGGCTTATGCCATCTACCCGCAGGACAACGGCGTCCTCGGATTCACAGAACTCGATGTGGCGACCTATCCGGCGTCGGCCCTCCCCAACAGCATCCCGCCGATCAAAATTTACGAGCCATCGACGACGGACGCGGGCAGCCTGAAGGTCTACAATCCCGTATCCGACCTGCAGATATTTAACCTGATCCCGTCGACCAATCCCGGCAAATTCCCCGTCGTGGACACCTCGGCGCCGCTCGACCAGTTGCCGACATACGCCGAAGGGGCGTTCGGCATCACGATGGATGCGAGCAATGTGCCGGCGAACCGCATCGGCGTGGTTAACCGCGAGTTCTTTGCGGGGGAGGACAACGCCGCTCGCGCGCGCGTCAGCGAGGGCAGGCAGTACAAGATCCGCTGGCATGTCGTCTCGACGCAGCAGTCGAACCTGCAGAGCCAGTTGCGGCTGCGCTCGCGCGCGATCAAGTTCGCATGGTCAACCAAGATGGAGATCGGCGGCGCATGGGCCACAGGCGCGATCTCGCCCATCAGCCCCAACAACATGATCGCCCAGCAGGCGCTGCCGGGCATTGGATGCCAAAACCCGGACAAGAACGGGGAGGAGAACGGCGGCTGGTACACCATGCTGGTCAACACGCCGATGAGCGCGGATATACGGCCCGAGTTGCCGCCGCAGTTCACGCTGTCCGCGCGCATGCCCAACATCACCGCCCTGCCCGGTCCCGGCGATCCGACGCCCTCGCGCCGCGACCTCATCCTCGGGACGGACCTGATCGACACCATCAGCTCCGGCCTTGGGCGAGACCTCGAACGCGGAAACTTCACCATCGACCGCATCGAGGTGCGCGAGTATGAAATGGTCAGCGACTGAGAGAAGCCAATAACAAAGATTCAGCTCATCGCGCGGTACTCATATTTTGATGACGACATAAATTCGCGTCATTGAGTTGGCGTCGTTATTTAATTGTGAATGCAAGCGCGTTCTAATGAAAGCAGTACTGACATGACACTTGCTGAACAAATTCAATCCCCGGATATATTTCGTCTCGCGATTGACCTGCGGCGGTAGCGCGCCCTTTCACTGGGTGATGCGCTCATCGCAACCACTGCCCTGCATCAAAATCTGACACTGGCCACACATAACAGAAAAGATTTCGCGCGGATTTCCGGGCTGCAACTGCTGGACGCGCTGAAGGAACGATCATGACCGTGCAGTCTGACAATCAACCAGAATGTCTGCCCGAAGCCATCGATCGCATCACCCGCCGCTTCAGCCCGTTGCGCATCATCCTTTTTGGATCATGGGCGCGCGGCAATGCCCGCCCAGACAGCGACCTGGATTTGCTGATCGTTCTGCCGCATGTTGAAAACAAGCGCCACGCCACTATCGAAATTCTGCGCTCCCTCAACGGCCTGCCTCTCAGCAAAGATGTGGTCGTCACTACCCCTGAAGAAATCACCGCGCGCGGAAATCTTGTCGGTGATGTGTTGCGTCCGGCGCTGAAAGAAGGCATAACGGTTTATGAGCTCCGTTGAAGCCCGCCGGTGGCTGAACTATGCGCGTTCCGGCTTGCGCAAAACGGGGAGTGTTGACTAACCAGGGGGATTACCGGCCCGCGTGATTGTACCCGCCCAACTGTTGCTGGGTCAGTGACTTGGACACCGGGTGCTCGTGGAAATGGGCCATGGCGCGCTTCAGATCGTCAAGGAAGAGCATAGCCATATCCTCACCGAATCCGTGCCGGACGAGGACGCGCATCACCACGAGGTCTTCCCGGTGGGGCGGCATGGAATACGCGGGAACCTGCCAGCCACGGGTGCGCAGTCTGTCGGAGAGGTCGTACAGCGTATAGTTGGTCCTGGCGCCATCCTTGAGCGTCCATGTGAGGGCGGGGATGCCTCCCTTGCCACCGTAAAGCACTTTGAACGGGCCCAGCTTCCCAACCTCTGCGGCGATCATCTGCGCCGTGTCATAGCACGCCAGATGCACACGGCGATAGCCTTCGCGGCCAAGACGCAGCATGAGGTAGTATTGCGCAATGATCTGGCCGCCAGGGCGCGAGAAGTTGATCGCGAAAGTCGGAATGTTGCTGCCGAGGTAGTTGACCCAGAAGATGAGATCCTTGGGCAGGTCGGTCATTTCACGCCACACGACCCAGCCGGCGCCAATTGGCGCAAGACCGAACTTGTGGCCGGAGGCGTTGATGGACTTGACGCGATGCAGGCGGAAATCCCAGCACAACTTCGGATCGATGAATGGCGCGAGGAAACCGCCGCTCGCCCCGTCCACATGGATAGGAATGTCGAGGCCGGTCTTCTTCTGGCAGCGGTCGAGCGCGTCGCTAACGGCCTTCACGGGCTCGTATTCGCCGGTGAAGGTGACACCGAGCGTCGGCACCACACCGATGGTATTGGCATCGCACCGCTTCAGGACCTCTTCCGGAGTCATGAGCAGGCGTCCCTTCTCCATGGGGATCTCGCGCAGTTCCACGTCCCAGTAACGGGCAAACTTGTGCCAGCAGATCTGCACCGGGCCGGCAACCAGGTTGGGCTTGTCCGCGGCCGCGCCCTGTGCCTTTCTTTTCTCCCGCCAACGCCACTTCATGGCCATCCCGCCCAGCATTGCGGCTTCACTTGAACCGATGGTGGAGCAGCCAATCGTGGTCTTGGCTGCGGGTGAATTCCAGAGGCCGGCGAGCATGTGAACACAGCGCATCTCAAGCGCGGCGGTCTGCGGATACTCGTCCTTGTCGATCATGTTCTTGCCGGTGCACTCGTCCATGAGCTTGCGGATCTCTGGATCGACCCATGTCTGGCAGAATGTGGCAAGGTTCTGGCGCGAGTTGCCGTCAAGCATCAGCTCGTCATGCACGGCCTGATAGATGTCGCGCGCATTGCTCTCCAATTTGGGCATCTGGAACCTGGGCAGAGGCTTGGAGAGTTCGGCAGAAGCGAAGCAATCATCCATGACATCATCGCGCAACGAAAATTTCTTAGACGCAGGCATAATGCAATCTCCTTTGAAGATTTGGGTGTTTGGGGGTGACAGTTAGCGTTGTTGCTGCTTCCACTCGGGTTTCTTCATGGCCTGAATGATGAGCGGCATGCCGACGAATATGATGAGGCCGGCGCCCACCAGCGACACGTAGAGCGGGGGGTTGCCGACAGGCAGGTTGGTGGGGGGGAAGAAACCAACCGCGAAAGCGAAGGTGACACCAAGAAATCCGATTCCCGCGATGACGCTCATGCCGGGTATGCCCCCCGGAATCTTAAAGGCACGGGGCAAATCGGGCTGGGAAATGCGCAACCGGATGGCAGCCGCGAACATGAGCATGTACATCAGCAGATAGAGCGTGGCGGTCATGGCTGAAAGCACGAAGAAGGCCACGCTCACATCCTTCATAATGAGGTACAGACAGGCAAGGCAACTCACTATAATGCCCTGTATATAAAGCAGCGTCACAGGCGCACCGGTGGCATTGCTGCGGGCCATGAATGGCGGCATCTCGCCTTCCCGGGCGGTAAGCAGCAGACCACGGCTCGGGCCCGTAACCCATGACATGACGCCACCTATGGCGCCAAAGGCCATAAGCAGGCCGATGATGGGCGTCACAAACCCGAGATGGAACTTGTCGAGCATGACCCTGAAGGCCTGCATGAGACCGGCAGTGAGGCTAAGTTCCCTGGCCGGGACGACGACAGCAACGGCCAGCGAGCCGAGCAGAAACAGCACGACGATGATGACCGAGGCCAGCAATATGGCAGCCGGGAACTCCCTGCCAGGATTCTTCATGCCGGTAACCTGAACCGCCTGAACCTCAACCCCCGCGAACAGGAGAACGATGCCCGCGAGAAACGCAACGCTGCCAAGACCGGTGATGTATGGGAAAAAGCGTGCATGGGCCGCCGCGGACACAATCTTTTCAGCACCAGAGGGATCATGCGGCAGGAAAGCGACGCCATTGCCCTGAACGACCCACATTATACCGAGAAGGATGACCAGAACACCCGGCAAAATGGTGCCAAGAAGCACGCCGTACTTCGTGACAGAGTTGACCGCCGTCGAGCCCCTGAAGGCCACGAAAGTGGCCGCCCAGTACACCACGAAAATGACGATGCCCGTATACGCGCCACTGCTGGCAAGCTTCGGGTCCAAGGCCAAATATGCGAGGCACGCCGCCGCATATCCGAGTACCGTGGGGTACCACACCACGTTTTGTATCCACTGAAGCCAGATGGCCGTGAAACCCCAGCGCGAGCCAAAAGCCGCCTTGACCCATGTGTAGACGCCGCCGCTCTGATTGCCAAAAGCGCTTCCCAGTTCGGCTGCAACCATGGCAGCGGGAAGAAGAAACACAAGCATGGCGAAAAGGATGTAAAAAATCATGGACAGCCCTTCAGCAGCCATCATCGGCAAACCACGCAGACTCACCACTGAAGCAACTGTCATGAGGCCAAGTGTCGCAACCGTAACAGTTTTCCTGGGATCCGAAGCCATATCAGTCCTTTCACTGTTTTTGGCTCACTCACACTGAGCCCCTCTTACCAATACCACTTTGGACGTGGAAACTCCCTGCTATTGCAAGCCAAATCGTATATGCGCTTGCCCGACCAACCGGGTGAACAGGAGATCAGGCGGTTCTTTCTGTGCCTCCTGCAATGAGCGCAAAGGGGCGAAGGACCGACACCCTGGAGACGCACTCGCGGACCCGCTTCGCGGCCCAAAAATCCTTATTCGTTTGGTTTATAGCATCGATGAAATTCGCCGGCCGTCCCCGTTTGTCCTGAATTGCGTTTCGATATCAAATGTAGTGTAGGGGCGTGGCGAAACGATGGGGAGTCGCCAAGCGGCTAAGGCCCGGGTCTTTGGAACCCGCATTCGAAGGTTCGCATCCTTCCTCCCCAGCCATTATTTGCCCGCATTGTGGTTCATTGAGTTGCGTGACAAAATGGGCGTGATGGAATGAATGCGATTTTTTTTGATATAATGCCGATTTCCATTGACGTGGAATAGCGAACGCGGGAAATTACTGCATAAATAATATGTTTGAATGGAGAAGACCTCTCTTTTTATATATCATTTTGACTGTGCATTAAGTTCGCGGGCTTCGGTCTGCGGGCATGAAGAATCAAAATAGAAAGGAGGATAGATCTATATGAAAAACAGGCTGATGAAAAGCCTGATAGTAGCGGCCACAGCCATGTCG
>JAPLSQ010000078.1 GCA_026398535.1 Candidatus Sumerlaeota bacterium
GGCGGCGCTAACGTGATGCCACATCGACGGAGTCCTGGTTTCCCTGCCGGACCGATATATTGCCGGCGCTCATTGTTCCGTTCGTCGGATCGTATTCAGCCCCATCCCATATCAGGTCGGGGCCGAAGCTGACCAGAATCCAGGCATGTTGAAAACCGGTATAAGTCGGCGCGTAGATGGGCCGGAAATAGGTGTACTCATAGGTTTTCGGGTAGTATTTCGGGGTGAAGACATCGTATGGGATGTTCGTCACATAGGCGACGGGTGTTGTCAATCGGCGCAGGCCGACCGTTTTGCCCATGTTGTACATGGCCGTATCGGGTCCATTCTCAAACGGATACTTGCTCGTATCGATACAGTATGTCTCAAGCGCCGTCCTGAGCGTTCTCAATTCTGACTTCACGCGCGTCACCTTCGAGCGCATTTGAGCCTCCACAAAATTGGGGACCGCAATTGCGGCGAGAATGGCGATGATTGCGACGACAATCAACAACTCGATCAATGTGAAGGCCGACAACTTTATCATCCGAATAGGCAAGCGATGCATGGGTGTTCTCCTATTACATGATCCAATGCGTTGTGTGAGTAAGCAATAGCTTCCATGGCGTATATATATTATGGTATTATTTATGTTCGCAACGATTCTAATTGACTGTACGAAATACCTTGTCAAGAAGAAAATGAACGCAACGCGAAATCGATGAGCTATCCATGGAATCAGTGCATTCATTGCCTTTGAGGGTGCTGGTGAGAAGCAGCCCGAACCGGTCAACATGATTCTTATGTAATCTGTTGATGCCTTTGATTGCAGGGCTGAATTTCAGGCGGGCAGCGACAAATCCATCGAGAGCCCGGGCGTTTTATCCTCTCACCGATGCGGGGACATTTCAGAATTCACGCAAACAGTTGATTATCCATACACCCGCAAAAAGTCCAAGCTCCATTGCGTGAAATGGCCTGTCTTATCAAGGCTGGCGTTTTACGCAAGACGTATCATTAATGTATATATGATCCATATAAAGCCAGGATAGGTGTTGACGCAAGGCGGCGCGTTGAACCATATCTTTACTGATGGCTGTCTTGAGAAAAATTTCCGGTTTACTGATGGGCGCACTTCAGAAACGCCCCGCCCACGTTCGCGGGACTTCCGCGCCCTTCATGCTGTTCCAGGTTTTCCTGCTCTCTTTTTTGATATTCTGCCAGCCTTTATGCTATGGTCAGACTGTTGTGTCTGATGATGCGCCCGCAGACAAAGCGCACTCCGGAGTCGCCGCCGCCTCTCCCAACCTGGACGCGCTGACTTTCACGTCATCAGGCGATGCGACATCCGGGGAATTGTCCTGGTCACTTGGAGGCTCACTTGTGACGGGCAGCGTCACAAGCGCGAATTATCAAATTTATGATGGGTTTTGGGCGTTTGTAACCGTTGAGCCAATAACCCGAATCTCTGATTGGCTGCTTTATGGTTTTGGCGAAGCCGGTCATTATGCGGACTGGTTCATGTGCGCATGGAAACGCACCTTGGAGCGAAACACATGAAACTTATCACGGGACTGCAAGTTTGCGGCGTCCTCTTTCTTTTTCTGTCAGCGGCATGGCCTGTGCCGCCGACGATGAATTATCAGGGGGTTCTGAAGGACCCGGTCACGGGGAATCCCAAGCCGCCTGGCAGGTATTCGATGGTTTTTCGCGTTTGGGATTCCGAAACCTCCAGTTCATCGGGCAACATGAAGTGGGAAGAATCACAATCCGTGGCCGTTGACGCGCACGGATTGTTTGCGGCGGAACTGGGCACGGTCAATCCGTTTTCAGTAAGCGTGCTGAACGCGGGTGAAGCATGGATTGATGTCGCGGTGGATGGGCATTTGATGCCGCCGCGCCGGCGGTTGACAAGCGCGCCTTTCGCGCTCCGCGCCGGCGATGCGGATAGTCTGGAGGGGCATCCGGCCTCCGACTTCGTTCTGAAAAATTCGCTCCGTCTCATCGTGTCGGTCACTGATTTTGGCGCCAAAGGCAACGGCACAACGGACGACGCTCCGGCGATTCGCAACGCGCTGGCGAGCCTGACCACAAGCGGGGGCACGTTGCGCTTCCCGCCCGGGCGTTACCTGGTCGGCTCCACCGTGGCGGTTGTCCAGAATAATGTTTCCCTGATCGGGGACAACCGCGACGCCTGCGTTCTGATCCCGTCGAACAACAGCGTGACTCCGCTGCGCATCCGGGCAAACGGCGCGCGGCTGTCGGGACTGGGCTTCGAGGGCATCACCGGCTCGTTATCCGCAGCCGGAATTGAGGTGGCGGCAGGCAGCGACGGATTGATATGGGATTGCCGCACCTACCGGTTCGCCTATGGGCTGCTGATTCACGGCGACACGTCATCGTCGCCGACCGTCGCGGCAGAAAGATGGGAGGCCGCGCGATGCAACTGGAGTGAGAGCGAGGTCGCGGGCGTCTTTCTTCATCACTGCAGCGGAGTGCGCATTTCCGAAACATGGATTGATCTTGCCGCCACGGGGAACATTTATGGCCTGTTGATGGAGTCGGGGACGGCGGATGTCACCGCCGCAAGAATCAACATCACGGGGGGAAGCCCTGTGATGGTCCGCGATCTGATGTCTCCAAGCGCGAAGCCGCACAACATCAGTCTCAGCCAGGTGCTTGCCGACAGCAGTTACGTCTTCGGGATGCAATTTGAAAGCGCCGAACATGTGACTCTCACGGATTGCTGGGCGGCGGGCTGCAAGACCGGGCCCGGCATTGTCATCGGCAACCAGGTGTCGGATATGTCCCTCGCGGTGTGCAGGATTTTCGGAAACTGGAATGAGGGGATTCGAGTGGTGTCGGGAAATCCGAACTGCTTTCTGAAGGTCGAGGACTGTTATGTCGGGAGCAATTCGCAAGTGTCCGGCAACCAGTGGGACGGCATCGTCGTTGAGCCGAACGTCAGTTATTTCCTGTTCGACGGCAACGGGTGTTACAATGGGGCGGCGGGCCAGAGCAGCACGCAACCCCAGCGTTACGGCATTTCGATCGGCGCGGGGTGCGATAATTTCATCGTATCAAGCAATCTCTGCAAACCGAACACAACAGGCGGCATCAACAATCAATCTGGCACGGGGGCAACCCGGATCGTGACGGGGAACCTTCAATAGGAGCCAAGCCGGATGACACACTCTTTCCGTCACTTCATGCCGCGTGTTTTTCAATTGCTGATGTTGTTGATGCCTTTGGCCGCGTCCGCGCAGCCGCCCGAACTTGCCACGGTCCAGGGACGCCTGAGCGACACGTCGGCGGGCCAATATGCCATGCAATTCTCGCTTTGGAACTCGCAGACGGGCGACGACGCGTCGAAGCGTTTGTGGAGCGAACCCCCGTCCTCCGCGGAGATTGGCGCCAACGGAATGTTCCAAACAACGCCTGGCAGCGTCAATCCCCTGCGCGCAAGCAATCTGCGGACGAATTCGGCGTGGCTCGAGACATCCGTCTCGGGCGCGCGGTTGCAACCCAGGCGCCGTGTGGGAAGCGTTCCGTTCGCGATGATGGCCGCGGAAAGCGAACTATTGGGCGGTCTGCAACCCGACGCCTATGCGACTCCGAGCCAGCAGGAAGTCAATGTGCGGAATTACGGGGCAAAGGGTGACGGAGTTGCCGACGACAGTTCGGCAATCCTTGCGGCAATCAGCGCGGTCATCCTGACGAAAGGGGGAACAGTATGGTTTCCTCCCGGACGATACAAAATCGGGCAGACGATACCGATCAACTTTAACAACATCTCGCTTGCTGGCGCGGGCAGGAATTCGTCGGTGCTTGTGAGCGATGGCAACACCACGGACCTGATACGCATCGGGGGCTGGCGAAGCAACATTGAGCATCTTGGTTTCGAGGGCGGGGCCAGCGCGGTCAACATAACGGGCGGCGCCATCCATAAAATATTCGATTGCAGGATCGCGGGCTCCCAGACAGGCATTGTGATTGCCAATCCGGGTTCCGACACCATCCAGCACCAGATCAGCTATGTGGATATGGAGGGAATCGCGGGAATCGCGATCAGCCTCCATCATTGCGGCGAGGTCTACCTCAACAACATCACCATCCACGACCTCCCGGACACCGCCTATGGGCTGGTGTGTGATACCCTTATCACGGCGTTTTACAGCGAGCGCATTTGGATATCGGGCGGCAGACCGGTTACCGTCCGCGACACGTTCACGCCGCGCCGCATACCCGAATGGCTGTATTTCTACAACGTTCACGCGGAAAACGGCGCCGGCTACGGCTGGAGTTTTCAGGCGGGGCACGGATATGGTCTGGTGGCCTGTTCTGCCACGAAAACAAGGGGCGGCTCGGGCGTGGTGATCTCCCGCTATGTGAACGGTGAAACCGTCCTCGACGGATGCGACATATCGGAGAATGATCAGCACGGCATCTGCCTGGACGCTTTCAGCTCCACCGCGTTCTGCCGCGTTCAGAAATGCGCTATCGCGAATAATTCCCGCGCAAGCTCCGCGGGCAACTATTCAGGCATCTATGTGGGCAGATACACAAACCAGTTCCTGCTGAAAGGCAACGGCATCTGGAACAAGCCCGGACCGGGGGCGTCCGAACAGAAGAATGGGATCCACATCGAGCTTGGATGCTCGAACTTCATCGTCTCGGAGAACATCTGCGCTCCGCACCGCGCGGACGGCCAGGGGATCCTGAACCAGTCGGGAACAAGCGCGAGCAAACTGGTTCAGAACAACATCGAATAGACTTTGTGTCAGAAACACCTTTACAAACGCGCCCTGTCATCGCGCAATGTCGGTCATCAATGCCAATGAACTAAATGGAGACAAACAAATAATGTCGGTCATCAATGCCAATGAACTCAATGGAGACAAACAAATAATGTCCGGAAGTTTGATGGGTTCAGCAATTGCCGGGATTGCGGCTCTCATGTTGTTCGGATGCGCCAGCCAGGGCGGAGGAGACAAAATCCGTGTTGGAGTGATCGCCGAGTTGACGGGCGACATCCCGGCCGTCGGCGCGTCGTGCAAGAACGCAACCGAGCTCGCCGTCAAGGAAATCAACGACTCAGGCGGCATCAACGTCGGCGGCAAAAAATATCCCATCGAACTGTTCCTTGAGGACAACGCCGGCAAGGCCGAGCAATCGGTGTCCGCGGCGCAAAAGCTTATCACCCAGGACAATGTCGTTGCCATTGTCGGCCCCAACGCCAGCCGCTATGCGATTCCCGCCTCAGAGGTGGCTGAAGGCGCAAAGGTTCTCATGATCACGCCGTGGAGCACGAATCCCAAGGCCACCATCGATGTCAAAACCGGCCAGCCGAAAAAGTATGTGTTCCGCGCCTGCTTTGAAGACATGTTCCAAGGGCGCGTCCTGGCGAAATTCGCGCTGGACAATCTGAAGAAGAAGACCGCCGCCGTACTCTACGATGTCGCCTCCGAGGCTAACAAGGGACAGGCGGAGTATTTCAAAAAAACATACGAGGCGAACGGCGGAAAGATTGTGGCCTTTGAAACATACACGACCAACGACAAGGATTTCTCGGCGCAGCTCACGAAAATCAAGGACACCAATCCCGAGGTGGTCTTCCTGCCGAATTACTACACCGAGGTGCCCCTGCAAATCCAGCAGGCCAAGCGCCTGGGCATCACGGCGCCGTTCCTCGGCACCGACGCGTGGGGAAGCTCCGAACTGCTCAAGCTGTGCGGCAGCGACTGCGAGGGGTATTACTTCAGCACCCATTACGCGGCCGACATGGCGACCACGGCGGCGAAAAGTTTCATCAACTCCTACACGGCAAAATACGGCAATCCGCCCGACGACGTTGCCGTACTCACATACGACACGTTCGGCCTGCTGACCCAGGCGTTGCAGAAAGCCGGAAAAATCGACCGTCAGGCCGTGCGCGACGCCATGGCAAAGATCACCGATTACCAGGGCGTGACCGGCAACATGCAATTCAAAGAAGGCTCAGGCGATCCCATCAAGACCGTCGTCATCGTGCAGATCAAGGACGGAAAATTTTCGTTCTATGCGTTTGCCCATCCGTAACAGTCTGCTGATCGCCGCGGCGAATCCAGCGCGCGGTCATGACCGGGGAACGCCATGCCACTGTTGTGGCGAATGGCGCAAACTGCCAGCCCGCGATTGAAGGCAGGCGCATTCATCACTATTCATTCCCAAACCGTTTTGTGTCAGAAACGCCTTTACAAACGCGCCCTGTCATCGCGCAATGTCGGCCATCAATGCCAGTGAACTCAATGGAGACAAACAAATAATGTCCGGAAGCTTGATGGGTTCAGCAATCGCCGGGATTGCGGCTCTCATGCTGTTCGGGTGCGCCAGCCAGGGCGGAGGAGACAAAATCCTGGTTGGAGTGATCGCCGAGTTGACGGGCGACATCCCGGCCGTCGGCGCGTCGTGCAAGAACGCGGCTGAGCTCGCCGTCAAGGAAATCAACGATTCAGGCGGCATCAACGCCGGCGGCAGGAAATATCCCATCAAGCTGTTCATCGAAGACACCACCGGCAAGACCGAGCAATCGGTGTCCGCCGTGCACAGGCTTATCATGGAGGACGATGTCGTCGCCATCGTCGGCCCCAACGCCAGCCGCTACGCGGTTCCGGCCTCGGAAGTGGCTGAAGGCGCGAAGGTGCTCATGATCACACCGTGGTGCACCAATCCCAAGGCCACCATTGATGTCAAAACCGGCCAGCCGAAAAAGTATGTGTTCCGCGCCTGTTTTGAGGACATGTTCCAGGGACGCCTCGTGGCGAAGTTCGCGCTGGACAATCTGAAGAAGAAGACGGCCGCCGTGCTCTACGACGTCGCATCCGAGTACAACAAAGGTCAGGCAGAATATTTCAAGAAAACTTATGAGGAGAACGGCGGGAAGATCGTGGCCTTTGAAACATACACGGCCAACAACAATGATTACTCGGCGCAGCTCGTGAAAATCAAGGACGCCAACCCCGAAGTCATCTTCCTGCCGAATTACTACACCGAGGTGCCCCTGCAGATACAGCTGGCCAAGCGTCTGGGCATCACGGCGCCGTTCCTTGGCTCCGACACATGGGGCAGTTCGGATCTGCTCAAGCTGTGCGGCGACGACTGCGAGGGTTACTTTTTCAGCACCCATTACGCGGCCGACATGGCGACCACGGCGGCGAAAAGTTTCATCAACTCCTACACGGCAAAATACGGCAATCCGCCCGACGACGTTGCCGCGCTCACATACGACACGTTCGGCCTGCTGACCCAGGCGTTGCAGAAAGCCGGAAAAATCGACCGTCAGGCCGTGCGCGACGCCATGGCAAAGATCACCGATTATCAGGGCGTGACCGGCAACATGCAGTTCAAAGAAGGCTCAGGCGATCCAATCAAGAGCGCCGTCATCGTGCAGATCAAGGACGGAAAATTTTCGTTCTATGCGTTTGCCCATCCGTAACAGTCTGCTGATCGCCGTTCTGCTGGCCGTCGCCGCGGCGCCGGCGGCAAGGCCCATCGTTGTCCTGCTCACGGATTATGGCCTGGATACCGAGGCGGTGGGGCAATGTCATGGCGCCATTCTGCGGATCGCACCCGATGCGGCCATCGTGGACTTGTGCCACAACGTGGCGCCGTATGATGTCCGGCAGGCGGCGCTCATGCTCAGGGGTTCGGCAGGCTTTCCCGCAGGTACGGTGTTCTGCGCGGTTGTTGATCCGGGTGTCGGAACCAGCAGAAAAGCCGTCGCGCTGCGCACGAAACGCGGCTTTTATTATGTCGCACCAGACAACGGGACACTGAGCGCCGTTATCGACAGCCAGGAGCTTGACAAGGCGTGCTTCATCGACGAGCGGCGCGTGAATCCGGACTGGAGACCCGGCACTTTCGACGGGCGCGACCTGTTCTGCCCCACCGCGGCCATGCTTGCGCAGGGCGGCGGGGACATCAGCCGCATCGGCCGCCCCGCGCGCGCCGATGAGCTTGTCAGGCTTGACATCCCCAAGCCCCGCGTCGAGCCGGAAAAACGCGCCATCGCGGGCGCCTGCATCCGGACGGACAAACCCTACGGCAATGTGTGGACAAACATCAGCGCCGACGACCTCACCTCCGCTGGAATCGCGCTCGGCGCCCAGCTTGATGTCCGCATTTCCGGGCGCGCGCTCAGAATGCCGTTTGTCGTCAGTTTCGGCGGCGTTCCCAAGGGCAAGCCGCTGGCTTACATCAACAGTTCGGGCAACTTCGCGCTTGCCGTCAACGAGGGCGACTTCAGTAAAACATATGACCTGCGGGAGGACGCCGCGATCATCGTGCGAAAAATGGCAACCCCCGCACCAGGCAATCAAACTCCGATTTTGGAATCTCTCCGGCCATGACCTATTTCTTTCAGCAGGCGCTGAATGTCATCCAACTGGGCAGCATCTACGCCCTCATCGCGCTGGGCTACACGATGGTTTATGGCATCCTGACCATGATCAATTTCGCGCATGGCGACCTGTTCATGGTCGGCGCGTTCGTCTGCTTCATGGCTGCCGCGTGGCTGGGCTTGCCGTTCGTTCCGGCGCTCATGCTTTCGATGTTCGCCATCGCCCTTCTGGGCGTGGTGATCGAGCGCCTGGCCTACAAGCCGTTGCGCCAGGCGCCGCGCGTGTCGGCCATCATCACGGCGCTTGGCGTGGGGCTGTTTCTCGAAAACTTTACGCTGGCGCTGAGCCCCTATCCCAAGCAGATACCCCCGCTGATGGCCAACCAAGTGTGGCATTTTGGCGGCGTCGCCGTCTCCTCGTTGCAACTGCTCATCATCGCGCTGTCGCTGGCGCTCATGTTCATGCTCGATTTCATTGTCCGGCGCACGATGCTTGGCATGGCGATGCGCGCCATCTCGTGCGACCGAGCGACCGCGCCGCTCATGGGCGTGCCCGTCGACCGCGTCATCTCCATCACGTTTGCCATAGGGGCTGGGCTGGGCGGGGCGGCCGGCACGCTCTATGCGCTGGCCTACCCCGTCATCGATCCGTATATGGGCGTCATGGTCGGCTGGAAGGCATTCATCTCGGCCGTGGTGGGCGGGATCGGCAGCATCCGCGGCGCAATGATCGGAGGATTCATCCTTGGCGCCGTTGAAATCATGACTGCCGCGCTCCTGCCCTCCACCTACCGCGACCTCATCTCGTTCGCGCTTCTGCTCGTTCTGCTCATCTTCCGGCCCTACGGCATCCTTGGCAAACCGCACACACAGAAAGTATAAAAACAGGGACGTTGACTACTTTCATCCCTTGTAAAGCTATTGTGAAGGGCTGGCTGGAATCCGCAACGGCGGGCAACTATGCGGTTGCTTTTCGCCCGCTCATTCGGATCATGCGCCGAGTAAGTCATAACGAACGATGACAACAGAGATCGCCCGTTTTCAGAATTTGAAAAACCGTCTCACTGTGGCGGCGGGCGTGGTTCTGTTTTTGCTTGGCGTCTGGCATTTTGGTTTTCCACCCTACACAATAAAGGACACGCAACAGGCCGCCGCCGCAAAGACGGCCGCGCCGGACGCCGGGGAGGCGGCGGGCGGCCGCATGATCATCACGCATAACAACGGCGCGCCCGAGGACGACAAGAAGCGCCAGACCGAGCAGGACCTCATGCGTTCGCTGTTTGAAAAGGCCTGCCCCGACGCCACCCTCAAATACTCGACCTGGCAGTTTTCGCCTGACACCTTTTTCGCCAAGTATATTGCCGGCACGTTACCCGACGTGATTGGCGTTTTCGCCACGGAAGCCGCCATTGTGATCGACCGCGGGATGGCCGCGGACATCACCGCCGAGATGAAACTGTGGAAGCTTTATCCTCATCTGATTCCCCGCATGATTGATCTTATCACGCGCGGCGGCCGCATTTTTGGCATGCCTGCGGGCGGCGACAGCGGTTTTTATGTGATGACGCTGTTTTACAACAAGGACATCCTGAGCGCGGCGGGGCTGACCGGCGCGGACGGCAACGTGATCCCGCCAAACACATGGGACGACTTCACGACATACGCCCTGAAGCTCACGGACCGGCGGGTCGGGCGCGCGGGTTTCGGCATTCTCGGCGAGACGGCTGGCAGCGGATGGCATTTTCTCAACTGGGTCTGGCAGGCGGGCGGCGAGATCATGCGCCGGCGGCCTGACGGGTCGTGGGAGTCGTGTTTTCACGAGCCGGGGGCGGTGCGCGCCCTCCAGTTCATCAAGGACCTGCGCTGGAAGCACGACGTGCTTCAACGCAACGTCATTTCGAACAATGACGATCTGTACGAGCTGTTTTCGTCGGGGCGCATCGCGATGTCGATGCACGCGCCCGACAACCTGAACTACATCACCTACAAGTTCAACATGCCTGCGGAGCGCATCGGCATCTGCCTGCTGCCCGCGGGTCCGGCCGGCCGCGCCAACCAGATCGGCGGCGCCTTCATCCTGCTCAATCCCCAAATCAAGGGGGCGCGCCGGCAGCGCGCCTTCGACTCGCTCACGTTCGGGCTCGACCCCGCGGTCATCGATCAAAAACTCCAGCTTCTCAGGCAACAGGGGCGCCCCGTCGGGATTCCCGTCATCCCGATTTTCAAACCGGAGTATCAGGACAAGATCAACGCGATCGTGAACAAGCACCGCAACATGCCCGATTACACGGCGCTGATGCGGGAAGCCGCCGAGGTCGCGCACGCCGAGCCGCCCTGCCGGTGCCAGGCGTTGTACAGCCAGTATCTCGGGCCGTGCGTGCAGGAGGTTCTTGTCAACCGCAACGCCGATCCCGCGGCGCTTCTTGGCGAGGCGTCGGCCCGCTTCCAAGAGCGCGAGCTTGACCCCATCAACCGGGAATTGAAAGAAGCCGTCCGGCAGCGGGGCACACGCTGAAAGGGCGGGCGCCTTGGGGATAAATGTGAAACGAGTCACTCAAGGCCGGCCTTCAAGGGAAGATATATTTCCACAACCACTCCCGGGCCGTCGGTGCGATTGCCGATACTGCATGTGCCACGGACAGCCCACACGATGGAACCCACGGTTGCCAGACCCAGTCCCATTCCCTGCGTCTCACCGTAATGCGATTTGCCCGCCTGGTAGTATGGCGTCCACAACCTGGCAAGCTGATCCGGGCTGATGTTGGCGCCTTCGTCGAGCACACGCAGCCTGAACAGTCCCCCGGGCATGACATCGGCGGTGATTATGATGTTGGGATCGTGATTGGGATGAAATTTCTTCGAGTTCTCAAGCAGTTTGCCGATGATGATTTCCATGGCGCGCCGGTTCATCATCAGATTTGTGTTCTCGGCGGTTTTCGTGATAATGAAATTGACGTTGCCAAGTTCGAGCATTGCGCTGACGGCATCGACAACATGACGCAACGCCTGCGCCGGCAAAACGGCATCCCGGCTCCACGCGCTATCGGAGGCGCTCACATATTCAAAAATGTCTTTGATGTTTGCCTCGAGCGCCTTGGCGCCGCTGAGCGCCATCCCCCAAAAATCCGCGATCTCGTCGCGGGTCATGCTGTCCGGATTATCGGCCAGCAGTTGCAGGCTTCCTATAAGATGGTTGAGCGGAGTGTTGAGCTTGTGCGATATAAAATAATGGAAGACGCTCATGTCGCGCTCTGAGGTGAGTTGGGTTGTCAGGTCGCGCAGATGGATGAGATATTCTGTTTTCTTTCCCGCCGTCAGTTTGTGGCAATCCGCCCGCAGGTAAAAGATGTGTTCGCTCTCGGTTTCGGGGCGCAGCATGTATCTTGTTGTCCCCTCTGGCGCTGGCTCCGGCCATGTGATCCACAGGTCGGCGGGTTCGAGGCTGTACTGTTTGCGGGTGAGCGCAAGAAAGCTCATTCCCGCGGGCAACGGGCTTTCCTGTGGCAGGCTGAGATAACTTCTGGCCGATGCGTTCGCGTACTTGATCTCGCCTGTTTTGCTGATCAGAACATATCCGTCCTGCGAGCGCTCGAGCATCCATTCAAACCTCGACTGCTCGGCCAGCATGAGGCGGTATCGGTTGAGCGTTGTGATTGTGCGCATCCTGGCGCGCAGTTCGGCGTTGTCGATGGGTTTGGTGATGAAATCGTCGGCGCCCGACTCGATGCCCGTGATGAGCGACTTTCGATCGTTTAGGGCGGTTATCATGATCACGGGAACGCTCGATGTGGCGGGATTGGCCCTCAGCCGCCTGCAAGTCTCATAGCCGTCCATGCCCGGCATCATGACATCGAGCAGAATCACATCAGGTAAAATGCGCGCCGCCTTTTCCAATGCCTCGGGGCCGCTGCTGGCGAAGACGAGTTCATAGTCTTCAGGCGTCAGCAACGCCTCAAGCGTCTGGCGCGCGATCGGTTCATCATCGACTATGAGCACTATGTTATTTGCCATGATACTCTTTGATATGTTTTTGTATCATATCGAGCAATTCAAGCAAATCAAATGGTTTGCTGATATAATCGCTGGCGCCCGCCTTCAGGCACTCTTCGCGGTCGCCGGGCATGGCCAGCGCCGTGACAGCGACGACGGGAGTGGCGGAGACTTGGGGGATCGAGCGCATCGCGCGAACCGCCTCGATGCCATCCATGCCCGGCATCCGGATATCCATGAGTATAAGCGAGGGGCGCAGACTCGCGGCCATCTCAACGGCCGCGACGCCGTTGTCCGCTGTTTGTGCGCGGCAACCCGATGTTTCCAGATATTCCGCGAGCATCCCGGTGATGACCCCGTTGTTTTCCGTGATAAGGATCAACGGGCGGTCATCGGGAGACGCTGACATCCCCGCGGCGGGCGCGTCCGCCGATGGCTCATCACTTTGGGAACCGATGATCTTCATCAAAGGCATCCAGGGAAGCTCTACGGTAAAACGGCTTCCCTTGCCGGGCTCGCTCTCGATTCTGACGGTTCCCTCGTGCATCTCAGTCGTGCGTTTGACAAGGGCGAGGCCAAGCCCTGTGCCGCTGTATTGGCGCGACAGACTGCTGTCGAGCTGGAAAAAAGGATCGAAGATTCTGTCAAAATCTTCCCGCGCAATGCCAATTCCAGTGTCCCAGACGACAAATGACGCCTTACCGGATATGGGATCGCCTTCAACATTCAACCCGATGGATCCGCCTTCGGGGGTGAACTTGACAGCATTGTCCAGCAGGTTGAGCAGTATCTGCCTGATCCTCCGTTTGTCGGCGCGTATTGTCTTAATGGCGCCCAGGTTGTTGTATGAGGCATGGAGGTTCTTCTTCTGCGCCGGTTCGCTGATGAGCCTCAGACACGAACGGCAGAGTTCGCCGATTTCAACAGGCTCAAACTCAAGCTCCGCCCTGCCCGACTCGATTTTCGAAAGGTCGAGGATATCATTGATCAGAGCCAGCAGGCGCTGGCCGCTGTCGCGGATGCTGTTGAGCGAGTTGATCTGTTTTTTGTTGAGCGGGCCGTAAACCTCCAAGGCCAGCGCCTCGGACAGTCCGAGCACGGCGGTGAGCGGGGTGCGCAGTTCATGGTTCATGCTGGCAAGAAACTCGTCCTTCATGCGCGAGCTTCTGGCCAGGGTGGCGTTCGCCGTCGTAAGATCGTTGGTCAGTTCGCGCAGCGCGCTCTCGGCCCGTTTGCGCTCGGTAATCTCCGAGTGCAGCTTGAGCGTCTCGCGCGCCCGGGAATCTGATGCCGCGCGCTCGAGCGCCCCGCCGCAGTAATCGGCCAGGCTCTGAAGCAGTTTGAGATCGTTGCCGGTGTAGGCATTCATCGCATAACTTTGGATAGAAATCATGCCGATGTTTTCATCAAGATAACGGATGAGCGCAAACATGCGGGATGCCGAACGGCGGTTCGTGCCGCTCAGCAGAACGGAATCATCATCGGCGGTTTGCATATCATCGGGTGAACGCAGCAGCAGTTGGGGTCCATGCTCAAAAACACGTCTGATGACCGGCGTCATGAGCACGACGGTGAACGGCGCGGCGATGAGAGTCCGCCGGCCGTCGACAAGGTCATAACAGAGAATCATCTCCAGATGCTTGTCGTGGGAGTGAAATGTGTCCACATAGGCCGCGTCCCAGCCGATCAGTGTGTCGGCGGCGTCGAGGATCGCCTGGGCGGTCTCGCGCGGTGTGCGTGTGACAAGAAACTTTCGGCCCAGCAGCATCAGCGTTTCGTTGACGCGCTCCATCTTGTCGCGTTCCGTCATGTCGTTGGCGGCGGCCAGAAAGCCAGCGGGCTGTCCGGCCTGATCTCTAATCAGCGAAAGCCTCATCCGCGTTCGGAAAAAGGTTCCGTCCTTGCGGATGTGATCAACACCGCCTTCATGGGCGCCATTTTGAATGACCTTTTGCCTGATTTCGTCGGCATACCGCAATTCTCCCGCGGGGAAAAAGGCGGAACACTGCATGCCCGGCAATTCCTGCGTCTCATAACCATGCATCGCGGCCCAGGCCCTGTTGGCAAACACGACGCGGCCGTCCATGTTCGTAATGATCAGGCTGTCAATGGAGTTCTCGACAGCCTGCCTGAACCAGAAATGTTCCAAACCGTTGTTCATATATTTTCAAGCCTGTCACGGATTGTTGAAGAACGCAATAACAGATGACATGATGACTGCGAAAAAGGCCGCGGGCGCATGGTTCCATGGCATGAATCATATTTAAAGCAGAGCGGGAAACGGCGGAACAGTCAATTGGAAATCAGTTTTGATGGAACGCGTCTCTCCCCAGGTAGAGGGAGAGGATTCCCTGCCATTCGGGATTGCTCATCTCGGAAAGCAGAATGGCGTTGATGGGCCGGCGTAAAGGGCTTCCGTAAGGCAGGGCGATGGCGTATGTCTGCACGGACAACGGCAGGGGTAAAATTTTCATGCGCCCGCCGTAGAACCTTTTAGCCTCGAAAACCAGGATTGGCTGGTCGTAGATCACGGCGTCAATTTGTCTTTTGTCCAGCGCGCTCATCGCCCCTTCGATGGACTCGTAAAGCAGGGGATGCTGAAAAAGCTCGATGCGGCTTGTCAGATAATCCTCCTCAATTGTTCCCCGCACGGTCCCGACACGGTCCATGACACGAAGATCATCAATGTTGATGAACTGTTCCTTGAAATGTGACACGGTGAGCAGTGATGTGATAGTCGCGGTGAACATGGATATGATGATGCTGCCGAGAAACATCCAGACCACGGCGGTGAAGCGTCCCGGAAAACCCGAGGGCACCTTGTCGCCATAACCCACATTCGTCATTGTCACGGCGGCCCACCAGAAACCGGAGCCGATGCCTTTGATCGGATGGCCGCCGAAATGGATGGGATTACACCGCCTTTCGCACAGCCACACGATGGCGCCCACCAGCAGGGGCAGCGACATCATAAGCACCAACAGCACGAGGATGGTTCTGGAAAACATGGCGGAAAAGATGCGTATGTATGTCGCAAGCGAACTGGCGCGCATCGCAATGCCCAGGTCGCTCGCAAAATAGGGTTGTGAAAAATCAACGCGCTGTTCGCGCTCCGAGTTGACGGATATGGCCGATATCGCCGCGTCAACTGAGCCGTTGGCCACGGCGCCCAGCAGCTGCTGCACACTGTTATATTCCTTTATCTCGTAGGTTTTTCCCAGCCTGACGCAGATGCGCTTCCACAAAATCATGCTGATGCCCGACCATGTGCCGTCGGGATTTTTCATGGCGAAGGGCGGCGATTTCTCCGTTCCGATGATAAGGGAACGTTGCGGCATTGATGTCTCGGCGTCCATGGCGGGCGCGGGCGGGGCGGCGGCGCAGACAACAATGAGCAGGCTTGTCACGCGGGCGGTTAGCCTTATCCGCGCATGAATGCCCCGGAGTATTTTGGAAACCGGCGCTTTGGCATGCCCGCCGATGGAACCTTTGAAATATATGTTTCTCATAATGTTGAATTCCTGTACGGTGTTTCTTTGCGTTCTTTGCGTCTTTGCGCGATGAAAGCTTTTCTTTTTCTCTTTGGGGCGCCC
>JAPLSQ010000139.1 GCA_026398535.1 Candidatus Sumerlaeota bacterium
AAATACAAAAGCTCGCCGCACAAGCACGGCTCGCACGTCGCTTCGCTCCGCGGCTGGCTCCTGCCTTTCAATGTCGGTGTGTCGGCAATGCGCCGCGGGTGCTCTAAATAGTGTCACGCCCGCCAGACGCAGCCAGCCTTTAATTGCCTCAGTTTCTGGCGGCAGTGCATGGGTCAGGCGATCGTCACCGCCGCGCCCACGACAGTCCGGCCCGTGCAAGCAGGCCGGGGATGGCCCGCACCAGCACCCGGTCCTTCTCCTTGACGGTCTCGTTGAGTTGATCGTAGGGCACAAGGTCGGGGTGTGTTTTGTGCTCCAGGTTCTTTGGTCCCGGGGCACAGGTCCATCCCGCGGCGCGCCGGTCAGTCATCCAGCGCTCGTGTTCGAGGCGCGACAGCCGCTCGATCTCGTCATCAGGAATTGGCGCCATCGGCCGCGCGTCCGGCGATCCCGCGCGCACCGCGCAGAGGCCCATCGCCGCCAGCTTGTCCATGATTCCCAAGGCATGGGCCCGGTTTGCCCCGCGCAGATCCTCTGGCAACGCCTCCCACTCGACCAGCGAAGGGTTGTCTGCCACGGTCATTCCGCGCGCCCGCTCGGTCCGCAGATATTCGTCATGGATCGCTTGCGCAAGGCGGTCCAGATCCACTGCATCTATTTCATTCATACGCTCTCCTTCATGAGTACCGGCATCCGCAATCGTTGAATATGCATGTCATATCCTCCACTATTCAACCCGGATCGTCAGGCTGGTTGCTGGAATCGAATTGTCCTTCCCTGCCTCAACCCATACGCACACGGTGTAGAGACCAGGCCTGCCTCCTTTGAAACGCAAGGGGCATTCAAAGCTGCCGTTCGGCGCCAATACAATAGTTCCCGTGGAACCGTCGCTGTAATGCCAACCCTCTTTCAGGACGGGGAACTCTTGCCAGCGATCGTCTGGTAAACTGCAGGAATAGGTTTTCCGCAGTTCGGCCACGCTCATTGGTTTCGGAAGTGGTTCGTAAAAGACCGAAATGCTGGAGACCTTATTGCCGGGCGCCAGAGTTTTGCCGCGCACGGCCAGGGTGTCGCCGGGCTTTGCCGAACGCGCAACGGGCGCCGTAAGCTCGACATATTGGTTGATAAACTCCTGGGTCATGCGGAGGCCGCGACCGTTGAACGCCAGACCGATGCCGACGTGCGTGTGGGCCGGATCGAGGATGCACTTTCTGTGCCCGTCCATGGGAGGTTTTTCGGCCATCATGTTTGCATGGGCATTCAAGGCGGCCTCCGTCACGGTTTTCTCATCGGCATTCCACATGCCGGCGGGATGGCAGTCCAGCATACAGGCATTTTCTGAGACATAGTCCGCGCCTCCGATCATGGAAAAACGGTGATATGGCTTGAAGCCCGCGAGATTCCAGTGGCTGAGGTAACCGTTATCGAGCATCTCCCTGCAGTGCGCATCGCCAGCGCGGGCCGCGAGCGGATGGGGTTCCACGGGTTTCAACCCGTGGGCCGCGCGATCCGCGTTGATCTGCTGAATCACCTTCAGCTTCACGGCCCCGGTAAAACTGGCGGTGTCTGTTGTGGCCGAAGTCGTGGCGGCCTGCTTGACGCGTCCCCATGAAGCGGTTTGCGACCACACAATCCGATTCCCGTCAAGGATCACCGCCAATGCCAACAGGACAGCGCTAGCGAGAATGAGATTATCGATGCGCTTTATCATTGAGTCACGTCTCCCTCGGACGATGCCGTCTTGGACATAGCACCCGGCTTTCGGCGCACACGAAAGCCCGCCAAGGCCAAGGTTTTCTGTCATTTTACTTTGATTTTCCTGAAGAATCGTTCGCCGGTTCTTTTCTGACGAGAAACAGACCTGCGCACTTGAGCAATTCGGGCCATGAAGCAACCTCCTCGCGGGTCTCATGCTGTTCATTGGGCGTCAATTTGTCCCAATTCCTGAGAAGAGGATTTTCCCTTGTCGTTGTGTTCTTGGGTCCTGGCGCATAAATCCATCCTTGGTCCAGTCTCTCCTTCATCCAGCGGATATGCTCTTGCTCCGCCATCAAGGATATTTCCTTGCCGGAGAAATGTTGCACACCTCCGCGTTTCTTTCGTTGAACAGTCCATCCGTTGTCCGCCAGTTTTCTGAAGATATTTTCTGCCTGATGAATGTTTGACAACCTAAACTCATCGGTCAAATCCATCCATGGACGCAAAGCCGCGTCGCTTTCCAGTGATTTGTCATCTGAGTCTTTCCCGTGTCTCATGAGGTAATTATTGTGGAGGATGCGTGCAAACGTTTCTGTATCCTTAACAATAGGAATGATCTCGAAGTTCGCCTTTTTCAGGATTGTCGGCAATTGCTTCGCCAAGTATTTGCCGCGTTCCTGTGACAGATCAACGAGTTCATCCCATGCAACCAAGTTCGGATTATGCTTTATTTTAGACTTTGGCCCCTTCTTCCATCCTTTCGTTTCCAAGTCTTCCTTCCAGCACTTGTGCTCTCTTTGGGATGTCTTCCACATGTCTGCGATTGAACTCCCGCATTTCCTCCGATAGTTCCATCCAGGAAACCATTGATGGATTCGTATCTATTGAATCGCCTTTCAGTTTGCCGAATTCGATATATGCCTCATGCACCGCCATACCCATCGTATCGTGGGTTCCCGTCAGGAATTCCGGTTCGAAGTCCCTCTTGAACACTCCTTCCGGATAAAGGTTGGCCAGCAGAATTGATTCCGGTGGGATTCCTCTGACAATCTGGGTCAATCCCTCGTCGCTATGCATGCAAGGAACGATCTTTATGTGCGGGTCCCTGATCTGGTGAACAATTTCCAATGCTGTCCTGAGCGTGAGTTCGTCCGAATCTAAGCTTATAAAAACGATATCGGCATTAAAGTGCAACACCGTTTTGACGAATTTGGCAGATTCTGGCGAGATTTCTTTAGAACTCAAATCGCCATGCTTTTCAATGCCCTGATATCTTTCAAAAAGTCTTTCAACCATCGATTTGGCACCGGGTCCGACGACACGAACTTTGACCTTGGAGGCGGGGCGCGGTGGATCGCTATCCCATCGCCGAACAGCCTGTATGGCAAGGCACTGACTGAGAAAGCCTGCTCCACAAATTGTCAAGGTCGGAGCTGATTTTGTAACGGTTGGATGCCGCAAAAGTTCCTCCCAGTACTCCTCGATGAGCTCTTTGGCTCTCCTGTCGAAACGCGAAAAAAACTGCAGCCGTATTTGGGGAACTTCCTCAGCGTTCAATTCGCGTTCCCTCAGTAGTTCCATTGTGCCCGGATCCGCGATGTGTACGTTGCATATCAGAGGCACCTTGCGATTGACGTATTTGACAAGATTGGTGGCCGTCGCTGCAATGTCACTATTCAGGCCGTCGTCGCCCGCGCTGCAGATGATCCGGTTGGCGCCGGTTACCATCGCGGTCTGGAGAACGGTCTCCTTCGAACCGTCTCCGATGAGCACAATTCCCCCCCGATCACGTATTTCCTGTATATAATTGTTATGTTCGTAAAGTTCTATAACGATCACCCTTTGTCCTTTTGAGAGAAGACCGAGTGCAAGTCCACGCCCCAACCGCCCTAATCCACAAATGATGATGTAATCTTTCCTGAACCAGTACCAAAACCGCAATCGAAGCAACTGCAACTGGTCGCGGAACACCAACCACACCACCTTGCCTGAGAAGGTGAGGAAAAAAAGCACAGCACAGACTTGTGCCAGCGCCAAGGCATGGCTGCGGCGGTATTGATCGTCACCCAGCGATGAGTTCATTGTGAAGATTTGGACGGTGTCGTATAATTTGTTTTGCCACGACGAATTTGGGTTGTTTGTGTGGACGGCTAAAAATCCAAGCACTGCCGCGCCCAACAGAAACGCTCCAATAATAAGCCACTGATAATTCAAGAGAAACGGCTTTGCCCATTCGCGCCACCATAGGGCGGGCCGGTGAAAGAGTCCCTTTTGCCGCGTCTCACGCGAATTCTTCGGTGTTTGGGTCTGGCTGGGTTCAGGCATTGTGTTGCTCCTCGTCCGTTGAAGCCGGTTTTCCTGTTTCCTCGTCGTCATTTTCATCGTCCGGCACATCGAATTCCCCGGTCTCCGCGTCCCGGCCAAGCGCCTGCAGGACGGCGGCCAGCGACCTGCTCGTCTGCCTGGCGTTCTGCGCAAGACGGGGTTGTCGAAGCCGGATCTCCAGTGCGCGTCGGTAGAGCGGCTCGGTTTCGGCCACGCGGCCGATATGCGCCTCGAGCGGCGGGTGGAAGGCGTCCACCGACTGACCGGCCGAAACGAACAATTCGAGCGC
>JAPLSQ010000030.1 GCA_026398535.1 Candidatus Sumerlaeota bacterium
AGCTTGAATTCATCAGCAAGCGACAGCACAGCGTTCTTCATAAGCGAGTAGTCAGGGGCGCGCACCCTGATCACGACGGCCCCGTGCATGGCCATGGCCATGATTTTTTCCTGCGGCGCATATTGCGGCAGAAACACGAGCGCGCGGATGCCAGCGTTGGCGGCATACGCGGCAACAGAATGCCCCATGTTGCCCGTCGATATGGTTGCTGTGATATTTTCCCCAATTTCACGCGCCATGAATATGCAGGTGAGCGTGCCTCGATCCTTGAAACTCCAAGTCGGGTTCATCGTTTCGTTTTTCAGCATAAGGCGCGCAATGCCGGTGTATGATTGAAGCCGGGGATTGGCCGGCAAAAGCGGCGTCTGCCCCTCACCAAGAGAAAGTGAGGAGTCCATGCGCTCGAACGGCATGAAGTCCGCAAAGCGCTCCCAGAGGTGCGGGGCTTGCCTGATCCGCGCGCGTTCGATGCCCGGTAGCGCTGCCTCGAGCGATTCACCATTTTCGGCGAATTCGCCGATTCGCTCGAAGGGGTATTCTATTCCCGAGATAGTGGATACTAGTCTGCTATTGCGCATGGCGAGGGCGCTTCGCCTTTCTGTTGAGCCACTGGAGATAAAGGTGTTGCATGCGGTCGGCCATATGTGCGGAGGAAAATTCAGAAATGGCGCGTGAATGTGCGGCGGTGCTGAGACGGTCGCGCAATTCTGAATCTTCCGTCATAGCGGTAACGGCGTGCTCGATGGCGGCGGGATCGGAAGGTTCGATAAGAAGCGCTTCCTGGTGGTCGCGCACAAGTTCGGGAATGCCTCCCACGCGGGTTGTGATGATGGGCAATCCGGCATGCATGGCCTCGAGAACTGAAGCAGGCAGGCCCTCCCAGTGGCTGGGCAGCATGAAGACATCCATGATCGCCAGCAATTCGTGCGTTTCCCGCACATAACCGAGAAAGCGGATGGAATCAGCAACGGCATATTGGACGGCAAGCTGCGCGATTCTGCCTTCGCTGTCATCGCGTCCGGCGAACAAGAAGATGGCGCGCGGCAGTTTGTCGCGAATGCCCGGCAAGGCCTTGATGATGTCGCAATGGCCTTTCATGTCGCGCAGATTGGCAAGCACGCCGATCACAGGGTAATCTTCAGGTCCCAGACCATATTTCAGTCGCAATTCGCTCCTTTGGGCGACTGGGATTTCGCGAGCCGACAATCCGCTGTAGACCACCTCGATGCGTCCGACCGGGTATTTTTCGCGTGTCACAGTGGCTTGTCTGCCTGCCTGGCTGTTGGCGACCCACAGGTCAACCATCGATGAGGTCAGGCGGTCAAGCATGGTATGATGAGGCTTGCGCCAGGGATCGATTGATCGAATGCTGGAAAAGACTACGCTGGCGCCGCCAAGGCGCGCGGCCAGCCGTCCGACTGTGTCTGCCCGCAGACCATATGTCTGCACGAGATCGATCTCGTGCTGTCGGATGAACCGAACAAGCCGCAGAAACCCTCCCGGATCAAGGGCGTTGCGGAATCGGAAATGCCGCGTTGCGCGGCAATATGGCGCGGCTCGTTCCACCAATTCACCGCTGCCGATCAGCGCGCCGGCATACGGCTGAAACTGAGCGGGATCAAGGCTTTCCACCAGAAACAGAATCATCCTTTCTGTTCCCCCCATGTCAGAGGTGGATGCAAGCTGCAGAATGCGCCAGGGAAGAGATGGAGACAAAGGATCAGAGAGACCTTAGGCGTTTATATTGGTTACCATCACAAATGCGTTGGATGACAATATCCCTTACATTAATATGCTCGCGCGAAATAGACATTGTATTTTGCGGGGCGGCCGCTGCGGATGCATGTGGCGCCTTCGGCAGCGGGGATCAATTCGCTGGCCGCGTCAAGCGGGATGCAGCGTATGGTGGCTTTTGTCTCGTCCTTTATCAGGAGTTCGATTTCCGTGTCGCCGCACCAAGGCGCGAGGATGAATCCGCGTTCCTTTTCGATGAGTTCCATGAACTCGTCATAATTGGACGTCTTGCGCGTGTTGTCGTTGCGGAATTTCCTCGCCCGTTCAAGCATGTCCGTCTGGATTTGTGCCAGCAATCCGGGCAGGCGCTCCTCCAGCGCGGCCAGTGGGCAGAAGATTTTCTCGCGTGTGTCGCGCCGCGCCAGCACGCATTGCTGTTTCTCGATGTCTTTTGGTCCGATCTCGAGCCGCAACGGCACGCCTTTCATTTCGTACTCGTTGAACTTCCAGCCGGGCGTCTGTGTGTCCCGATCGTCCAGATGCGCGCGGACACCCGCTGCTTTCAGACGCGATTGCACAGTGGCCGCCGCGCTCAGGACGGCGTCCCTGTTGCTCGCTTTGAAGATGGGCACAATGACAACCTGAATGGGTGCGATACGCGGGGGCAGGATCAGGCCGTTTTCGTCGCCGTGTGTCATGATCACGCCACCCACAAGGCGGGTGCTGACACCCCATGAAGTTTGCCACACGTGCTTGCGCTCGTGGTCCTCGTCCTCGAAGATGATGTCGAACATTTTTGAGAAATGCTGGCCGAGATTGTGTGACGTGCCCGCCTGCAGAGCCTTGCCGTCGCTCATCATCGCTTCAATCGAGTAGGTTGTCAGCGCGCCCGGAAATTTCTCATTCTCGGTCTTCTGGCCGGCAATCACGGGCATGGCCAGCTCGGTTTCGGCGAATTCCTGATAGACGCGCAACATCTTGATCGTTTCTTCCTGCGCCTCCTCCATCGTGCGGTGACAGGTATGCCCCTCCTGCCACAGAAACTCCGTCGTGCGCAGGAATAGTCGCGTCACTTTTTCCCAGCGCACCACATTGGCCCACTGGTTGATGAGGATGGGCAAGTCGCGATAACTTTGCACCCACTTGGAATAGATCGAGCAGATGATGGCCTCAGAGGTCGGGCGGATGGCAAGGCGCTCCTCCAGTTCATCGTTGCCGCCGTGGGTGACCCAAGCCACCTCGGGCGCAAATCCTTCCACATGAGCGGCCTCTTTCTTCAACAGCGATTCCGGCACGAATAGCGGGAAGTAGGCGTTCTGGTGGCCTGTCTCTTTGATGCGGCGGTCGAGCGCGTCGCGGATGTTCTCCCACAGCGCATAGCCATAAGGCTTGATCACCATGCACCCTTTCATGGCCGTGTAGTCAGCCAGGTCGGTCTTGCGCACAACATCGGTATACCATGCCGAAAAGTCCTGCGACTTGGGCGTGATTTCTTTGATCACCTGCTTGTCAGGCTTGTCTGTCACGGGCGAAGCTCTCCTTGTTGAATTGTGATGGCGTGCGATTTAATTGGGTGTTTCCGTTGATTCAGGCGTTGGTTCTTCAAGCCATTTGACCACCCATGACTCAGGCACGGTGTAATTGCCGCCCTGTTTATCACGGACCTCGTACACTTTGCCGCCATCAGGATGGCGCCAGGCATCAATCACGCGGGCGCGTGTCAGGCACTTGCCCTTGAAGACAAGCTCCTTGCCGATTTCTTTTTTCATGATATACTCAATGCAGGCCTCGGCCATCTCACGGTCATATTTGCTCATGTAGTAGGTCTGCATTGCCTTGAGGCTGGCTTCCTCATCCAAGTTAAGGCAGAAGTACTGTTTGCCCTGAATGGCGCACATGCGGTCGAGAATCTCAGTCACATCCAGAGAACTGCCATCGCGTCCCGCGCCCTCCTCGGTCAATTGTTTCAATGCCTCCTGGGCCAGCATCTGGGCGCGGGCTTTTTTAATCACGAAATACTTGTCATAAAACAGGGATTCGTTTATGTCTGTACGTTTTCGGCGCATGAATGCTTATCCTTTTCGTCTACGGTTGCGGCCTGATTAAAAGCCAATGTCATGGAAATTCCAGTTGAAAAAGTCCACGGTGCGCGCATCCAGCCATTCTAATTGTGTCATGAACAAGAATCGCATCAATGATCGACATTTTTATCGACATTCAATCCTATGGGATCGGATGATCACAACGTTTCATTCAATGTTTAAGCAGGCAAATTCACAATGAACGAAAAGCTTCCCATCAGCGAGGAATTATTCGAAATCCTGCGGTGTCCCGTGGCCGTGCATTATACGGATCGCGGGGACGATCCTGGGCGCCTGAGGCTGGTGAAAAACTGCTGGCTCGTGTGCGATGATTCGGGCTACAAGTATCCGATCCGCGACGGCATTCCCGACATGCTCCCTGAGACGGGTGAGAAATGGAAAGACACCGCTGATGCCGGCCTTCCTGTTCCACCCCCGCCGCTTGAGGAGCCATGACAGGACGCAATCGCGTTGTCACTGCATGCGTTTATAAACGCGCAGTTCTGTCTTGGCGGCCTGGCTGAGATCCCATTTTGAGTCATGTTTGAATTTGCTCATGGCAAACCATTCGCGGGCGGGCGAACGGATGTCCTTTCCGATGCGGCGGCTGTCGTCATGGTAGAATACAAAAACTTGGTCCGTGCCTGACGTGACTTGATCGAGCCGGCTGGCCGTGTCTTCGATGCGCATCTGTTTGTTAAATTCTGTGAATTTGACGCCGCCGCTGTATCGCTCGACCGGTTTCTCAAGCCCGGAGTAATTGATAAACAACAGGGCATCCTTCTGCGGATTGAATTCCTCTTGTTTCAGGCGGTCGAAAGCTATCCGCACGCCGTAACCGGGATCGGTAAGACCAAGATAATTGTAACAGACCATGAAGGCGGCGAATATGACGATCATCACCCCTTTGCCGATCACACCCGGCGCGGCGTCAATTCCGGCGGCGACAAGAATTAAAAGCGGTGGCAGGCAGACGATGAAGTATTCAGGATGCAGCCTGACGTCAGGCGAAAAACTGCCAAGCATCATGATGCACAAAGCTGGTACCCCAAACGCGGCCCACTGGTAGGCAAGAAATGAGGCAAGGCTGAGGCGCTTCCAGTTGCCCACAACATCATGGGTTTCATCAACCCACACAATATTATCGGGCAACGCCGCCGCTTCCTTGGCCCTCATGCGATAGTAGAAATAACCAAGGATCAGGGCGACGATCAGGAACAAATACATGACCGCGGTAACGAACTCGCGGGAGCCGTAGCGCGGGAAATTACCAAGTGTCACGGCAACAAGACCGCGGGCAAGATCATCGATGGCTGGCGCCTGCACGTCGACTTTACGTGGGAGATACTGTTCCGCGTAAATCGCAGCGCTTATCATCATAAGAATACAGATGAAGATGCCCGCGAGGCTGAAGAGCAGGTATGGGTGCGGTGTTTTGCGCGGTCGGGCCACAGCAAAAACAAACTGGCTGAGCAAGACAAACCAGAACAGAGGATGCGTGACAGCGCCGAGAGCGCTGAATATGCCATAAAAAACCCAGTTGCGTCTGCCGTCTTCATCGAGCGCGCGAATGCAGTAATAATTTGACAGCACCACCCAGAGGCTCAGCAGGGCGAAAGAATTCGTCTGGTCGGACACGGCGATAAGCGTGGGATTGAGTGTGAAACCCGCGAGACAAACAGCAAAGGCGATGCCCCTGAGATAACGCCGGGCAAACATGAAAAAGGCTCCGCATGCCAGCAGGCCAAACAGAGCGGAGGGCAGTCGTAAAAGCCATTCACTTGACGTGTCGGTAAATTGCCCCCAAAGGCGGATCATTTCATAATAAAGCGGAAGCTGCCCGTACATGATTGACAGAATCGGTTCTGAACGGGCGCGGGGTTGGGCTTCGCTCATGAATGCGATGGTGAAGTACTCGTTGCCGAAGATTTCCCGCTGGGAAATAAACACTAAACGCAGAACCGCCGCCAGCGCCAAAAATATTGCCCCCATCAGCAATTGATCGCGGGGAATGCGTCGTGATTCCTCCCGGGCGATGCGTTCCTGCATGGCATCCCCTGGCGGTGTGCCACTATCTCCATTCTGCCGTGTTGCGCTCACAGATTCCATATGCATCATCGATATCACGCTTATGGCCGGTATATCATCTCTATCAAAAGTCCACAATCCACAGGTTTTTATGTTTAATTGAAACTTTATTTCTCACAATTGGGTCATAATCTAATGAAAGCATCAAAAATTATCGAAGGAGAAAACCAGATGAATCTCACATCAAAACGATGTGGTCATGCTTTGCTGTGTCTTGTTCTGGCTGTCACGATGGCTTTGGCAGGAACCGCCCAGTCAAAGGTTGCCAATCCCAAGCTTGTTACCGTAACAGCCGCATATGTATTCTCCGTGCCGGATGCCCTGGCGCTGTGGAATGCATGGAAAACAAACGCCATTTATGGCGCGTTCAAAAAATGCCTCGACGATCCGGATATCCAGAAGGAGATGGAATCCTTCAACAAAGGAATCAAGGCGTTTGAGGAGGGGATTGGATATGCGATCAACGGCGAGTCGTTCGCCAAGATATTCAAGTCGTTCGATGTTTATGTTCTTGCCCCGGAAAAAGATGGTCCGCCCAGGATTGGATTCGCCTTCGAAATGGCAGACAAAGAGAAGGCCGCGAAGCTCATCACCGAGATCGAAAAACGCGCTGACAAGTTTATGAAAGAGCAACAAGCCAAAGAGGAGAAATCTGACGACGAGGAAAAGGACAAATCCGAGGACAAGAAGTCTGACGAAAACAAGAGCGATGTGGAAACAAAAAGTGATTCGCCAGGCGCAGACGAGACCGATGCGGTTGCCAAGAAAGACGATGCTATAAAGAGTGACAAACCCGCCGAAAGTCTGGTCAAGACATCGGATTATAATGGCGTGAAAATCAAGGAAGTAACGAGCGACGAAGAAGAAGGCCATTTCTGTTATGCGATGACCGACCAATATCTCCTTGCCTCAACCAGCAAAGACGAGTTGAAGCTGCTTGTGGACAGGGCGCAGGGCAAAGCCGCCGGTGAGACGATCCAAGCGCTTGCCGAAAACAGCGACAAGGGTCTGGGAGCTGATCCTGCGCAGATGTTCGTCTATGTCAATAATGAAAAGGCGATTGAGATGCAGAAACTGCCGGCTGAAATGGCCTCGATCAAGAGCATTTTTCGCGCGCTGGCACCCTTCTCATTCTCGGCATCCGCTATCAACATCAAGGCGGATTCCATAGAGTCGCGCAGCTATGGACCCTTCGCCGCTGGCAAGGAAGCCGAGACATGGAAAAAGCTGTTGGAGAAAAATCCGGCCTCAAAGCCTCTTGAGATCGTCGGTTATGCTCCCGCGAAAACCCTGATTGTTTGCGCCACCAATGTTGTGGACATGAAATTAATCCATGACGGCGTGAAGAGCGCAATCGAAGCGATTGGGGGCGCCGAAACGAAAGAAAAAACCGCCAATCAGATTAAGGAGACCGAGCAGATGCTGGGCTTCTCAATTGAAAATGACTTGGTTCCCGCGTTCGGCAATGAAATGGCGCTCATGCTAAACTCCGTCAAGTTCGGGGGCGTCATCCCGGAAGCCGATGCCGGACTTATTTTCAGCATTGGCGACAAGGACAAGATGAACAAGGTGCTCGACAGCGTGGAAAAGCTTGTGCAGAAGCAGCTCAAGGGCGATTCTGAGAGCAAGGATGGCGCAGGCAAATCAGGCGGCGCGGAGGACACGGAAGCCAAGGATGAAAAGAAGTCATCAGACAAAAAGGATGAGGCAGCGGTCGCGCCAAGTTTGAAGACCATGAAAGCGGGCGAAGCGACGATAAAGTACGTCGATATTCCTGCGATGCCGATGATTACACCGGGAATCGCAATCGACGGAAAATACCTTGTCATCGGAACATCCAAGGACGCGATCAAGAACATGATCGAGATCAAGAGCGGAAAAGGCGACAGCCTTGCGGCCAGCGAAAACCTGAAGAAACTGGGGCCGGGCGTCACGACAACCGCAAACGTGTTCCAGTACATGAATATAGCCGAGACACTCGACACGGCCAGCGCCATTCTCGCCATGATACCGCCAGTCGCGGATTATGCAAAACACATTGACAAGTTCAAGGTGCTGAAGATGACGGGCGCAAGCACGACCATGAAAGACGGCGCGATGCATTCGCAATCCGTGCTCATGCTTAAATAAACCACCTCAATCAGCGGGATTGCCCGTTCATTAAGACGCCCGGCGCGGCACAGTCTGCGCCGGGTGTCCTTTTATTGATATCCATAATCGCGTGTTTTTGGAGATGCACCTGATTGTCCGATCCGAATCTGCTTTATGAACGCCAGCGTGGAATTCCGTCTTCCCGGCATCGTACCGTGTTATTGAAGAAAGCGCGCAAGGCATGACTGTGATACGCGACGACATGTCCGGTCGTCTTCTGGCAATGACTGCGGAAGGCCTTTACTGTCCCGAGGGGAAATTTTATATCGATCCTTGGGAGCTTGTGGACTATGCTGTGATCACCCATGCGCATTCGGATCATGCGAGGCCTGGCTCGCGTGTTTATCTTGCCACACACGCCACGGCGGCGCTCCTGCGGGTGCGCTTCGGATCTGATTCGGTGATTCAATGTGTTGACTATGGCGAAACTGTCCATCGAAATGGCGTCATGATTTCGTTGCACCCAGCGGGTCATGTCCTCGGTTCCGCACAGGCGCGCATCGAAAGCGGCGGGGAAGTCTGGGTTGTAAGCGGCGACTACAAACTTCAATCCGATCCGACGTGCGCGCCTTTCGAGCCGCTTCGCTGCCATCATTTTGTGACGGAGGCAACCTTCGGATTGCCTGTTTACAGATGGCGCAGTCCGGACAGTGTCATTGCCGATGTTCATAAATGGTGGGCTGATAACGCCGCGCGCGGGGTAACGAGCGTGTTGTATGCGCATCCGATAGGGAAGGCACAGCGTCTGCTTGCTATGTTTGACATGTCGCGCGGTCCGGTGCTTGTCCACGGTGGGGCTATGCGGTTTCTTGGTGCGTATCGGAATGCTGGTGTGGCTCTTCCGCATGTAATTTCCGCGAATGCGGATCAATCGCGATGTCATCGCGGCCATGCGCTTGTCATCGCGCCGCCCAAAGCGGCTTCAGAGGGGTGGCTGGGCAGATTTGGAGAGGTGAGTGAAGCGGCAGCATCTGGTTGGATGCTAACGGAGTCTGTGGGAGAATCTTGTGATGATGCGCCCGGATTTGCTCTTTCGGATCATGCCGATTGGAACGGACTGCTTGATGCGGTGTACGCAACCGGGGCATCCAACGTTTGGGTGATGCACGGCACGGACCGGGCGCTGTTGGAGCAACTTGCTTCGAAGGGGATTGACGCGCGCGCGATTGCCGATCGGCCGCCCAATCAGCGCGGCAGTGTTTCGAGATGCAGGCGGAGTATGCGCTGGATTTCGAGGATGGCCAGGGGGTGGTCCTCGCAGGAATGTCCGGCGGGCGCCAATATTTCAGATTCAGCGCCAGCGAGATGCGAACTCCAGTAGGGCACAATCCCGTCGGTGCTGGAAGTTCCCTTGCCGACGCCACGGTTGCCCATAATTGTATGGTAGGGCGGGGGAATGGGCATTTGCTGATATGTAAGGACAAAACGATTGTTTGGGGAGAAGTTGTCTATGCTTGTCGGGATGTCGAACTCCGCCTTTCGGGAAGCGCCACGCAATATGCTTGGATTCATGCGCGCGACTCGCGCACCGAGATTGCTGATATCGCCTGGCATTTCGACGAGCTTTGAGGCAAGGCGGCCAAGACTGCCTTTGGCGATGGGACTGCCGCGATGGGGTGTGGCGATGAATATTACCCGTTTCACATAGGGCTGACGCTTGAAAAAAAGCGCTTCTTTGAGCAAGGCGCGGTCTTCGGGTGAAAGATTGGTTTGTGAAAAAGGCCGGTCCATGTTGGCCCTCCAGAAGCAATCACCAGATTCGGTGACCATCAGGCGTGTCAGCATCCCTCCCATGCTGTGTCCGATGATGACCATCTGGTCGAATGTCCGGTCCTTATGTTTCGAATCGTATTCATCGCGCAGTCCCTGGAGGGATTTCCGCAACAAGGCGGCGGAAAGGAGAACAGGATTTCCAGTGGGATAGCGGAAGCCCCAGAATTGGCAGTTTTGACGTATGACGGGGTCCGCGAGAAGCTCATTGATGGTGTTGACCCATGCCTTGGGAGCGGAAGCAAGACCATGCACAAAAACGACCGGGATTTTTTTGGGATCGTAAGGCTCGAGCATGTAAAGGCGAACCAGATCCAAATGCTCGAAGGGGCGAAGAAACGCCTGCAGAACGCCCATGTCCGTAATCGCGTTCTTCATTATCAATTCGAATGGAGCGGTCAGATCGCTGGCGACTTGCTCCCGGGAATTTAATGGATTTACCAGCCTGATGCGCACCAAGCGTTGCATGGAAGAGGAGCGTTTGAAAGGGAATTCGACCACACATGTGACCGAGTTCATGATGACGGGCAGCGCAAGATAAGGATATTGTTTGTTGCGCTCAGGCGTGTTCTGGCGCAACCCCACAAAAGGGACTCCGGGTCCTTCGGTCGTGATGCGCCGCCTTAAATTGTGGGAAGTGATTTTTGACGCCGGGACGTAAGAGTCAAAATAAGTCGGATACCATAAAGTCATATCCTCAGCCGCTGGTTTTATAAAGGTGATTTCATATTGTCCCGCGCTGATGGATGTGTTCCAGCGGTTCGGAGGAACCTGATATTGAAGCGTCGTAATGAATTCCTCCACGGCGGCGCGCGCTGTGCGTGCATCCGCGGCGTGTTCGATTGCGGCCACATAGCGTTCAGCTTCGGGACACTGCAACGGTGTTACCGGCTGACTTTTGCTTTTGTGCGTGGCGGCGTGCGTTGAGGCGGCCAAGAGCAACAGCATGACCGCGAGAGTTAACCGCGCGGCTTGCGGCCGCAGACTCATGCGCGAGAAAAGGGGTATTCTGTCATTTTTCATTAATGACATTTTCCGCCTTTTCATGCAGCGTCACAGTGTGCTCCTTGAGCTTCGATTTTGCAAGATCGGTTGCCGTGCCAGTGATCCAGAGGTGCGCAGTTCCTTTTTCACCATCAGCTTTTGTCTTGGTCAGTCTTTCATCAAGCAAGGGACCCCAATATAAAATATCGAGAGGCGCGAACACATGGCGTTCACCGGAAATATCGGTGAAAACAGGCGTGTTGCTGAGAATGTCAAGCCGCGTGATGGCTTTGATGCGCTTGTTGTATCCTGCGGCCATCTGAATTTGCATCTGCTCATAGAGCGTGATTTCGGGAATGTTATCAGTGCTTATAAAAGCAAGGAACTGGCATATTTCCCTGACACCGGACAATTCCGTCATGGCATCGGTGATTGCCGTGGAACGGGTGACTGTGTATCCTTTTGCGTAAAGCAGGTTGTTGACCTGCGCTATGCCGCATCCAAGCTGAAGGAGCGCCCTTCGGTTTGCCTCTTGGAGTTCGGGGGCTGAATTGTCGCGCAGTTTGGATTGAATGTTGCTGTTGAGCGTTGCTGCGCTGACGGCGATCCCGACACCGCCGGGTATGAATGATTGTGCGACTTTCGCGATCAGGGCGCCGCTGTTCTGGTGCGACGCGACCGTGTTCAGAGCATTCTGAAGCTGCGGATTGTCGGTGTAAGGATCAACTCCGAGGTTGTATACGAGTTTTCGTTTGGCCTCCATGTTGAGCAAATTGCCGGTTTCGCCCTGCACCACGCCCTCGTTAACGCGCGCTTGTATTGAATGTCCGAATTTTTCGAGACCGAGGGGAATTCGTCCAATGGTTTGCAGCGGATTGAACAAAGCTTTCCCGGTATCGTTGATCGTTCCGGCCGTATAATCAACAAGACCCTGAAGAAACAGCGGATCGTTGCGCATGTTTTGCAGTGTTTCGAGCGCCTGACTTTCAGCTATCCGTATTTTCAGCATGGCAAGGCTGTGCGGATAGTACCAGCCAAAGGGTGTCCACAATGATAATGAATAAAGCATGCCGGCGGAGTCGGCCTTGTCCATGACGCGGTAGGTCTTGCCTTGTAGCATGCTTGGCGGCAATATTTTCGAGACGGGCGTCTTGGGAGGATTTTCGTAGCCATCAGCCGTTGCGGCCAGACATCGCGGTTGAGAAATGATGATGGGCGCGGTAATCGTTATACATGCCGCGCCCAACACATGAAAAATGGTTCGAGATTTGCGTATCATGCGCTACTCCTGATATATATGGTCAATGGCAGACCATGATACATCATCAGGAATTAAAGAACGCAAGCACACAAACGCGGAAAATAAACGCCCTGCGCTTGATATGGAGAGAGGCGGCTTATTCGACGGATTTCCATGTGGTGTCGGGATTGTATGCTTTCATCTTCGAAACATTGGCTGTTGTGTCTTCGCCAAGATTCTTTTCGTAGACGATCCCTTCCTGGTTGACGATGAACGTCATCACGCCGGAGTTGCCCCATTCAGCCGGATATGCGACAATGGCGAAACCGCCCACCATGTTCCTTTGGGAAAGGTAATCCTTGCCGCCGCCCGGCGCTTTTGATCCCTGCTTTGTCAATATCCGAAACAGGTAACCGTGGAAGGGTTGGGATGATTCGCTTGCGCCTTGGGCTTTTTTGGACGGGGCATATCCCATGGCCTGCGCTTGCGCCGCGATGGGCCCCAGCGGGCTTTCCTCCCCGTCGCCGGATGCGTCCCAATACAAGCCGTCTTTCTGGCCCGCGGCGCTCATGAGTTTTTGCGCGTATTCCAGTATGTTGTCTCCGTCGCGGTCTTTTGCGTGGTATTCCTGCTGGGCCTTGACCAATGCTCTGCACACCCGCGTCGCTGATATTTCGTTTCGCCCGACACGCCTGTTCAGAACTTCCTCCCGTCCGAGTTCGGTGTCGAAATACCAGCGGCCGTCAGCTTTCATGAGCGGGATGGGAAACGGCCAACCGTGCTTGCCAATGTAAAGTGTGGCGCTTGTTTCGGCGCGATCTTTGACGATGCGCGTGAGCTGCAGGGACGCGCTGGTGAAAAGCTCGAGATTGTTTTTGTCCTCGGCCTCATTGCCTGATGATAACAGGTCCCTGCCTTCGGGGCCGAACAGTTTGCCGAGGGTTTCCATGTCCTTTGTTTTCGCGGCGGATACGAGGGTCTTCACAGCTTGTTCCGCTGAGGCGAAGGTTGTTTGCGTCTCCGTGGTCGGCGGTTGGTCTGCCGCTGCCGAGACCAAGGGGAAGAGCGCGGTCATGACGATGAACAATGTTGCCATGCGCCATGCGTGGGATTTGCCCGCGGATGCGATTGAGCCGGGTCCTGTGATTGCCTGGTCAGATGCCCGCTTTATCGCACGTGCGTCGCGAAGAGTTGTCATGTTTGTTGTCTCCTGTTGAGAGTCTGAGCGTTATTGGGTATTGTGTAATTACCTTCGCCCGCCGCGTCCTCCGCCGCTGGGGGCGGAAGGACGAGACATCGACGGTGCTGAGGGGCCTGACATCGAGGTCGAGGGTCTGGATGGCATTGACGGACGCGAATATGACGAGTTGAAGCTTTGTTGCTGGGGCATGGTTGCGCGGCTGGATTGTCCGCGGTTGCTATCCTGGGCGGTTTGGCGGGTGTTTGAATAGCCTTGGAACGCGTTGCTTGTGGATGGTCGCGAATAGCTGGAGGGAGATGCCGTGCCTGTGAAGGATTGTCTTTGGGCAGTCCCTGTCCCGCCATATTGTCCGCTTGTCGGGGCCGGTCTCGATGAATAAGGGCTGGGTTTGTTTTGCAGCGACTGCTGGATTTGCTGGCTGTTCATGGGGCGTGTTTGAGCGGTTGGTGCGGCGGGGGAGATGCGGGCGCCTGTTTGGGAGACATTGAATTTCTGGCCTCCCATGGAGACGGTGCCGCCGGGCGATGTCTGTCCGCCGGGTCGGGCAATGTTGCCTGAGGTTGCCGGCATTTGCGCGCCACCCGCCGTGGCGGGCCTTTGTGCGCCGCCGCCGGATGGCATGGTTGAGGCTTGGGGTGTTTTGCCCCGGTATGGGTCGCTTTTTCCTGCCTGAGCGGTCGTGATGGATCCCGGTCGTGTGGAGTCATGTTGCCAGCGTGTGGGCTGTGACGCATCGGCGGGTTTCTGGTTAAAATCGGGATTTTTCAGTTGTGAAAGCGCCTGCACCTGTTGTTTGGAGTCAAGGCCTTTGACCTGGTTAGCGATGTTGGCCTGCTGGGTCGGACCGAGCTGATTGAAGTGGTTCTTGATGACGTCCTGATCAGTTTTGTTGAACTGGTTCCAGACATTCTTGTCGATATTGTTGATGTTGAGGTTGTTATTGTTGTAGACCACCGGCCGGTTGTTGCCGTGCCACCACCAGTCGGGCCGGTTGTACCAATCATTGTTGTGAATGTTCCACCAGTTGTTATTATTCACGTTGATATTGATGGAGTCGTGATGCCAGTCGATTTCATTTGCCGCCCAGGCTCCGACAGCCACTCCCGCGCCAAATGAGATGATATTGCTGGCGGCATTGCTGGGCGGGGGATAGTAGTACGATCCGCCGGAGTAGCCGGGATCGGCATAGACGACAGTGGGTTCCGGATTGTATTGGGGCACATAGACAACCTGGGGATTATACTGGGGCACATAGATGACCTGCGGGTCAGCGGGCACGATCTGGATGGTGTCGTTTTGAACGACGACTTTCTGCTGCGGCGTGTCCTTGAGTGATCCCGCTGTCTGTGCCTGCGCGCGCAGGCTCTGGACGGCGTTCAACACATTTTCGGGTTGCGCCAGAAAAGCCTGTCCGAGTTGTGTTGTCCAGTCGATCTTGTCGCTCATCATTTTCAGGACATCGGGGAATTTGACAAGCGCTTTGATGCTCGCATCCCATGGCATGTCTCCGACTTTGTCGGGATCATTCTTTGCCTGCACCCACTGCCATGCCTGAACCACGTCAAGAGGATATGTGGATGCGGGCAGCATCTGGGCGATCAGCGTATCGGGGTAAAGGGCAATTGGCCCGAGTAACTTGTCCAACTGCTCGTTTGTGCTCGCGGTATCCGTTTGCGGGGTTGCGTCGGATGGCGCGGAAGCAGAGTAATTGGTTTGCATGGGCAGTGGTTGCTGTTGTGGTTGAGCCGCAACACCGGCGTCTTGGGCGAAAACTGGTCCAAACGGGATAAGGAGCAGTGAAATAACAAGCACACCCTTTATGCATATTGTGGCACGCATGGCGATAACCTCATCTTTCTGTGAACAGCTATATCAATAATATGCTCAACAGCGCCATGCGCAATAAATTTTCATGGCTATTGGATATGCTGGGCTGGCATCTGCGTTTCACTACGGGAGGATGGACGCGGCGCCTCTTTCTAATGTGCGTCATCCCATAACAATGCCCGATCAAAAAGAATCCTGAGATTCCGCGGGTTTTGGGAACTTGAAATAGGCGCGCGCGTTTTCAGCGCAGATCCTGCGAACGAGGCTGCCAACCAGTTCCATGTCATCGGGGATCAGGCCCGCCGCCATGTCGCGCCCGAGAAAATCGCAGAGAATGCGCCGGAAATACTCGTGACGCGAGAAGCAGAGGAACGAACGCGAATCAGTAACCATTCCGATGAATGTGCCCAGTGCGCCGAAATTTGAGAGCGTTTCGAGATGGCGCCTGATACCGTCATACTGATCCATGAACCACCAGGCGCTGCCATATTGGATTTTACCTGTCGTGCCATCATCCTGAAAATTGCCCGCCATCGCCGCCATGAGTTCGTTGTCTGAAGGATTAAGGTTATAGATGACTGTCTTGGGGAGTTGATCGCGCGCGTTGAGCCGGTCAAGGAATCTCGCGAGTGAATGCGCCTGGGGCAGGTCGCCGATCGAGTCGCAGCCGGCATCGCGGCCGAGTGTCCTGTGACGTCGCGTGTTGTTATTGCGCAACGCGCCGAGATGAAGATGCATGACCCATCCCAGCTCGTGATACATGAGCCCAAGTTGATGAAGAACCGCCGATTTGAGCTTGAGATCCGCCGCCTGGCTCAGGGATTTGCCTGATCGGATTCTTGAGAACGCTTGGGCAATGTCGGCTTGCCTGTAATCAGCCGCATAGGCAAAGGGAAGACTTTGATCGGCTAAACGGCATCCCACTGAATGAAAGTGATCGCGGCGCTGACGCAAAGCTTCGACCATGGTGTCGAAGGATATGATTTTGATGCCGCTTGCTGACGAAAGGCAGTCGATCCATTTATTGTACATCCCGGGATGATCCGTCCCAAGGGCGTTGTCAGCCCGGAAGGTCGGCAGCACACAAACGGGAAAAGATTTGTCGCGGCGCAACTGGTCGTGAAAACGGAGATCATCAGCAGGATCATCCGTTGTGCACAGGACTTCGACATTGAACTGTCGGATGAGGCCGCGGCATGAAAAGCCTGGTTGTTGAAGAATGTCATTCATTTCGTCCCAAAGGGCTGGCGCCGTCTCGGGGCCGAGCAGCCGATCCTTAATCCCGAAGGGACGCCTGAGTTCCATGTGAGTCCAATGATAAATCGGATTGCGCGGGGCAAGAGGGAGGCAGAGCGCGAAGGCGAGGAATTTATCCCTGTCCGGCGCGTTGCCCGTTATGAATCGCTCTTCGATGCCGCATGCACGCATGAGACGCCATTTGTAATGATCGCCGTCAATCCACAACTCGGTCATGTTTCTGAAGCGATGATCCTGCGCGATGTGGGCGGGGGATAGGTGGCTGTGAAAGTCGATGATTGGCTGTTGGTCAGCGTATTGGAAATAGAGCTTTTTCGCTTGGGCGGATCCCAGCATGAAACTCCGACCGGCAAATTTAGAGCATTCCACCTGCGTCATTTCGCCTCAAAGGAACCAGAAAGTCGTATGTCGCGTGAAGATGACCCCACAAGCACATCGAATTTGCCGGGTTCGACAACCCATTGTTTCGCGTCCGGATCGAAGAACGACAACGCGTTCTTATCGAGTTCCAGTGTTACTGTTTCTGATTCGTCGGGTTTCAACCATGTCTTATGGAACGCCTTAAGTTCCTTAACGGGTCGCGGCACATGGCAGCGAACATCGCGCACATAAACCTGCGCCGTTTCTGCGCCGGCCCGATCACCCGAATTTGTCACCTGAAAGCTGACATTCACCTTTCCCCCGCTTTGAATCTGAGTCGGGGTGATTGCCAAATCGTGATAGGTGAAAGTGGCATAGGACAGGCCATGGCCAAAACAGAATTGCGGATTGACGCCCTTCGCGTCGTAACCCCGGTAACCCATGAATATGCCCTCAGTATACCGTGTGGTTTTGCCATCTTTTGTGTGATAGTATGGGAATGACGGATTGTCCTGCCAGCGCTTCTCAAAAGTTGCGGGAAGTTTGCCCGAAGGATTGACATCACCGAACAGAATTTCGGCCAGCGCTTTGCCGCCTTCCTGACCGGGATACCATGCCTGAATGATTGCCGGCACGCGTCCGATCCACTGGCGCATGTCAACAGCGCCGCCTGAGTTTAGAACGACGATGGTTCTGGGATTGACTGATGCGATCTGGCGGATAAGATCGTCCTGCCCTCCGGGCAGTTCAAATGGTCTGTCGAATCCCTCGCCCTCGAGTTCCGAGTTGAATCCCACGCATACCACCGCCACATCGGCTTTGCGGGCGGCTGGAACAGCCGTCAGCATGTCGGCGTCAGGCGCCGGCGCCCAGCCAAACTTTGCGGATGCGTCGCCCTGACGTTCATAATACTCAACTTTCAGTTCGCAGGATTTTCCGGCCTTGAGTCTGATGACGACCTGATCGGTGCGTGCCGCGTGATCGTTCCATTGATCGAGCACTTTCTTTCCATCAAGCCATACGCGCACGCCATCGTCAGTGTGCGCGGCCAGAACATGGCTGGCGGATTGCGCCGGGCGAATGCGGCCTGTCCAGCGTATGGAGAAATTGTCCGCCGGCAGACCATTTGGCGATCCATTTTTCCAGTCGAAATCAATGTGCTCATCCACCTGTTTCGTGACAGGTTTGCCGGAGAGCGTTGTGTTGGCGAAATATTCAGCGATAAGACCAGCTTCGGTTTTACCGTCTGGAGATATGTGCTCGTATACTGCCGTGCGTGTGAGAGTTGTGATGTCTTGTTTTGTGCCCCATGGCACATGGATCACGTTGATGGTCCCATTGGCGCGCTGGCGTATGGCATCCAGCACACTCATGGAGTGAAAAGGCGTTGTGAACGAGCTGCCGCCCCCCGCGGGAACGCCAGGGTTGGCATTGGGCCCGATGACAGCGATCGATTTAATCTGAGAGGCATCGAGCGGCAGGCGCTTGTTTCTGTTTTTCAAAAGCACGATGCCTTCGCGGGCAATCTCCAGCGCGATGCGCGCGCTCGATGGATCATCCGGCGGGATGGAATCAATCTTCTGGGGACGGTCGAGGAATCCCGAGCGCGCGATGATGCGCAGTATGCGCCGCACTTTATCGTCTATTGTTGATTGACTGACCTTGCCTTCGCGAATCGCGGACAGGATGTTTTTACTGTTCATGAAGGCGCCGGAGGGCATTTCCAAGTCAAGGCCGCCATTTGCGGCGCCGATGGCATCATGCACGGCTCCCCAGTCCGACATGATGATGCCGTCAAAACCGCACTCCTTTTTGAGAAACTCCGTGTTAAGGAAGGAGTTGGCCGTGCAATACGTCCCGTTGACTGGATTGTAGGCATCCATGACGCATGCCGCGCCGCCCGCTGTCACGGCGGCTTTGAAAGCCGGCAGATAAATTTCACGCAGGGTGCGTTCGTCAATTTCTGAACTGATCTTGTGGCGGTCATATTCCTGGTTGTTGCATGCAAAGTGTTTGACAGTGGCCAGCACACCCTCGCCTTGAACACCGCGGACAAGCGGGACGGCCATGCTTGACGCGAGAAACGGGTCCTCGCCCAGGTATTCGAAATTTCGCCCGCAGAGCGGGGCGCGGTAAATGTTCATGCCGGGCGCAAGCCAGATATGCACGCCGCGGGCGCGGCCGTCGCGGCCGATCGCTTTGCCGTATTCGCCCGCAAGTTTCGTATCCCATGTTGCCGCGAGCGCGATACCAGCGGGATAGGCGGTCGTCGGTCCGTAATTTCGCACCCCAACCGGACCATCGGACATTTTGATGGCGGGGAGGCCAAGGCGCTCTACTGGGCGTATGTAAAAGTCGTTAAGCCCGCCGATGTAGTCGAGTTTTTCTTCCAGCGTCATTTTGTCGAGAAGATCGGCGACACGTTGCTCCACAGTGATTGATGTTGAATGGCCCGGGGACGGGAAATATACGTTCAGAGCCAAGAGGGTGAATACCAGACATGATTTGACAGAAAATAAGTTCATGGCAACAAACCGCCTTTCAATTCATTCGCACTTGCACAGTCGTTGTGTTTTGCACACTAACAATTCTGAATTTCAACAAAACGAAACAGAAAGAGACAATCATGCCAATTCTTGACATGCCAATTGAGCAACTCAGGTGCTACCAAGGCGTGAATCCGCGTCCGGACGACTTTGATGAATACTGGGCGAAGGCGCTTGCGGAACTTGAAAAAAGCCCTCCGGAACCGGAGTTGATCGCGGCGGATTTCGCGGCTCCCAAGGTGGAATGCTTTGACCTTTACTTCAATGGAGTCCGCGGGGCGCGTCTGCATGCAAGGTATGTTCGCCCGCGCGATGCGGCCGCGCCGCATCCGGCTGTTGTCATGTTTCACGGTTATGGAGGCAACAACGGGGATTGGAGCGAGAAGCTTTGCGCGGCGGCGTTTGGTTTTTCTGTCGCGTCGCTTGACTGCCGGGGTCAGAGCGGCCTCTCGAGCGACGGGTCGGTTTACAAGCGCAAGATTCAAGGCGGTCTTCTGACGCGGGGGATGGCCGATGGGCCTGAGAATCTCTATTTCCGTCATACGTTTCTCGACACAGTTCAGTTCGCCCGTGTGATGATGGCCATGCCCGAGGTGGACCCTTCGCGTGTCGGCGCCACGGGAGGCTCCCAAGGCGGCGCATTGACGCTTGTGTGCGCGGCGCTTGAACCCCGCATCAAGCGCGCCGCGGCTGTGTATCCCTTCCTGTGTGATTACAAAAGGGTTTGGGACATGGATCTGGATTGCGATGCTTATGCCGATATTTGCGCGTGGTTCCGGGAGTATGACCCACTGCACGAGCATGAACAGGAATTTTTCAAAAATATGGGCTACGTCGATGTCCAGCATCTTGCGCCGCGAATACGCGGAGAAGTGCTCGTTGTCACGGGTCTGCGCGACAATATCTGCCCGCCTTCAACGCAATTTGCGGCCTATAATAAGATCATCGCCCCCAAACGCATGGATGTCTATCCGGAATATAAACACGAATTCATCCGCGGATCCAGCGACCGCGTTTTGCGGTTTCTTGGCGGATTATGATAAAAAATATGCCAAACGCGGTCTCACTGACCGCGTCTGGCTTGTGCTTCCAACAACATCCGCTTTTGCTGATTGCCTGATTCTAAAGCGCAAACACCCAACTTCCAGCAACTGCTTGCGACAGCAACAGGAATAATGACACAGAATTCAAATTGTGTTATTATAGAGTTCTGTATCAATAAGTCTTGGGAGGCGGGGTGCCACTGCGATCTTGATAGCCCTGCTGATAGGCTTTCGACTCGTTCTTATCCATCTGGTTGCCAATCAAGCTTCCACCGACAGCGCCTGCCACACCGCCAATTGCGGCGTTTTGAAGCGCTTTGCCGGGGCCAAGCGCGGCGCCGAGAGCCGCACCGCCAAGACCGCCCATCACAGCGCCTTGCTGCGTGCGGCTGCCTCCCATGGAATCGCAACCCGAAAGAGCGACAGCGAGTGCCGCAATAACAGATAAACCAACCATCCTCTTCAACATAGAACCTGACTCCTTCGTTGCTTTTGCATACTGAATGACGCTATTCTTGCAAAACATTACTCGCTGGCAAGCAATAAATGCATTTGTGTAAAAAATGTTAAATCAGTGCCGGATGCTGGAATACAACTAATGGGAGGCAGCGTGGATTCGTCGTGCCTGGCGTGCGAAACGATTCAAAACACCTGTGATTGTAAACTTGCGGTGGCCGTTCAGGTAACTCCATATCGTGTTGTTAAATCGTCTGGTCCAATGAGCGGGAATTCCGCGTTTTCCTACGACGGCGCCAATAATACTGCCAGCGGTGGCGGTGGTGCAGTCGCAGTCCATGCCCATGGCCACGGTTTCAGAGATGACACGGGTAAAGTCGCGCCGGCCGATTGTTATGCCCCATATGGTCAGGCAGGCATTGTTGATTGCGTGGACATGGTGCATGTTGGGAAAACGCTCCTCAACTGCTTTTCGGGCCTGCTTGAAATCGTGAATTTCAGGGGCGATTTTCAATGCCCAGCGGATTTCACGCGCAATGGTGCAATGGGCGGGAATATGAGTCAGGCCGATTTGCAGTGCCTGGACGGGATCGTCCACGGCAAACGCCGCTGAAATGGCCGCCGCGAAAAACATTTCAGCATACACGCCCGTGCGGCGATGGGTCAGCATTCCATCGCGCCATGCCATGGCGGCAGCCTTCTCAGGCCATCCCGGAGCCATGTATGCCCATGGATCGGCTCGGATGCCGGCGCCGATCCATGTGTCGTATGGATTATCGATTGCGCCTGCCTCTTCGGCGGAGATGCCCTTTTTTATGTTATCCAGCGCAACCTTTTCGGCTGTGCATGCGATGGGAATATACTTCAGCCATGCCTCGCCGAGTTGCTTGATTGTGAAATCGGACCCATATTGTTCAACGACAAGCAGGCCGAGGAGTGTGTAGGCGATGTCGTCATCGGCGGGGACGCCGTTCATTTTATGGCGTGTAAACGCTTCGGTCGGGTTGACACCACAATGCAAGCGGTATGGATCGGGGACATACTTCCAGTAATCGGTGGGAGGGAATGAATCGCCATTTTCGCGCGCGAGCTTTTCCATCTGTTCAGGCTGCCATAATTCCACGGCGGCGCCGAGAATGCATCCGGCCATGCGTCCCATGAGCGCCCCCTCAACGCGGTCGGCGTACAACGCCGGCTCAAATCGTTGCCACAGACGGCGCGGACCGCGCGGGCACAATTGTCTTATCTTGTCGAAACTGTCAGGCTCGCGCGCGGCGAGTTTTTTATCATCGGGCAGACGTTTGATGTCCCTGACAGCATCGGCAAGAGCTTTGCGAGCGCGGATGAGGGCGGAGACAATGCCCTTGGCGCCGTAATCATATTTGTTCAGTGTGTGGAGGCGAAGCTCTTCCAGCAGTTTTTCAAATTCCTGGACTTCAGGATGACGCATATGAATCAACTTTCTGTGAAAAGGTGGATCGACTGATGTGTGGTCATCGTTAGCAAGTGGGAATGGCGGTCAAGAGCAATCGATTGCTCGTTTCCCTTGCCATGAATCCAATTTTGATCTAACAGTCAGTCCATTCTTTGTTTTTCATGATATTGTATTATTTATGACACAGAAATTCATATCACCGCGCGGTTCGGGGCGAGGACCGACGCTGAAGGATATCGCCAAGACCCTTGGTGTGTCGCGTGCAACGGTTTCGCGCGCGTTGCGGGGCGTGGGGCGGATGAGCCCGGCTTTACGCGAGAGGATTCTGCGGACCAGCAGCGAAATGGGTTATAAAGTCAATTATGCCGCGCGAGCCCTGCGCAGCCGAAGATCCAATCTGCTGGGAGTGCTCGTGCAGGAACACAGCCATTACCAGATTGGCGATCTGCTGGAGGGCATTCAGGACGAGGCGCAGAAAAACGATTACTCAGTGCTCATCGGCACCATCCGCCACGATGAGGACATGGAAATCAGGCAGATTCAGTCGATGATCGACAAGCATGTCGACGGGCTTCTGGTCAGTCCGACGGGAACCCCGCGCGGACTGCAATTGCTGATGGATCTTCAGCGCGACAATATCCACTGCGTCAGCGTGCTCGAAGACCTTGCCCCCGGACGCATGAGCAGCGTTTCGGTGGATGAACTGCTCGGGGGATTCATCGCCACCCAGCATCTCTTCGAACTGAACCACAGGCATATACTGTTCTTCGGCGGGTATCTCGAGGATGAATACTTTGACTCGCGGCGTTATGTAGGCTACTGTCGCGCGCATGATATCTATGGTGTCGCGGTGAATCCGGATTACCGGATCAAGTGCGGTTACACGGTGGAGGAAGGGCGTCGCGTATTGCTCGATTGCATCGCGCGCGGCTTGGAGTTTTCAGCGGTGTTCACCATTTGCGACATGACGGCAGCAGGCGCCATCAAGGGGTTGCGCGATGCGGGACTGCGCGTGCCTGAGCATGTTTCTGTGGTGGGCTTTGACGGCAGCAATCTTGTGAGCAGTCTGTTTGATCCCGAACTGACATCCGTGTCGCAAACATTGCGCATCATCGGGCAGGAAGCTTTCAGGCTTGTGCACCGCAAGATTGAGAGCAAGTCATACGATCCCGAATCCATCGTGCTGTCTCCGCAGTTGCACATCGGCAAGACGACCGCGCTCCGTAAGTCTCCACTTTAATTAGATTTGCCTAAGGAAGCCCGCTTGAAATGGAACAATCCGAGTGGCAAGCAAGCCAATGACAGATTTCGCCAAACCTGAAGTGGAAGCTCCATCCCCGCCTTTATGGATACTTGCCGTGGTGGGGATCGCGGTTTTCATTTACAGATTGTTTGTCGCGTCGAGCATCGGTTTGTTTCCTGATGAATTTGTTTATGTGTGGATTGGCAAAAACTCGCTTCTGACGGCAAGTCCCCATCCGCCGGGCGCGGCCTTTCTCACGCGGCTGGGCATCGGGTTGCTGGGACACAGCGAATTGGGCGCGAGATTTTTTTCAGCGGTGCTCGTCACCTTGGCAATCATTCCTGTTTATCTGCTCGCACGCCAAACAGGCGGCAGAGCCGCGGGTTTCTGGGCGGCGTTTATCTTCCTTTTGACCCCCCTTTACCTGTATCTTGGCGCTGTCATTCCTCCCGACGGCCCGCAGGTGTTCTTCTGGGCGGCGCTTTTATACATGACATATCAGGCTTTGGAGACACGCAAAATTGGTTGGTGGCTTCTCGCGGGCCTGACAGCCGGGCTTGGTCTTTTTGTCAAGTATGTCGTGATTTTGTATTTTCCGTGTTTGTTCCTGTGTCTGATTCTCGCGCCTGATTGGCGTTCCCAACTGCGTTCACCGGGATTGTGGGCAAGCATAGGCCTGACCATCCTGTTGTTCGTGCCGTTCAATGTCTGGCGCGAATATCAGATGGATTGGAACGCGATCCGCTATCATTTGAGCCAGCGTCATGCGTATCGTCCGCCAACTTGGAGCGGTGTTGGACGATATTACGGGTATCATGCCGCCTTTTTGTCACCGCTTCTTTATGCGGGGACGCTTGCAGCCATGGTTTGGTCGGGGATTGCGGGCTGGCGGCGGCGCGATCGCAGACTGATCTTCCTCTTTTCTTTCTCCAGCGTGGTGTTTCTTGTTTTTACGGTTATCGTCGCTGTGACGGCGCCCATGACAAGCCAGGAGCACTGGGATGCGCCCGCTTACATGGCGGCGATCATCGCCTTGGTCATCTGGTTCCGCGAACGGCTGGCTGCGGCAAATGCCCAACGCCGCCGGCTGTTGATGGCCGCGGGGGCTTTGACGGCAGGATTGATGTTGCTGGTTAATGCCGGTGTTGTGCTTGAAGGATTGCTGGCTCTGCCCACACGTCTTGCCGGCAAGGGCCCCGCGGTCATTTCGATGCTTGGTTACGCGCCGATGGGACCCGAGACAGACCGCCGTTTTGCCGTTTTGCCGGATGCCGGGAACGCCTTCATCATCGGCAATACTTTTGAGGAAGTATTTCCGCTGAGTTTCTATGCTCGAGTTCCCAAGCGCTACTATACTTTTCGGGATTCACATGACAACAGATGGGGATTGCGCGGGATGATGGAGCGTTGGGGCATCTTTATTGACAATATTGAAAAAGAAATCGGCCACAACGCCCTTTATGTTGTGGATCAACCACTGGAGCCACGCGAGAGATTCACAAGGCAGCTTGAAAGCCGTCTTGAGCTATTGCGGGCGGCTTTTGCGGAAGTGAAGGAGGAAGAACCGATCATTGCGCGGCAGTGGGGAAGGGATTTGCGCATGTTCAGGATTTTCCGTTGCCTTGATTTGCGGCGCGCTGTCAGCTTTCCCGCGCGGTATTCAAACCGTTCCTGAATTTCAGAAATACTTTGATTATCCGCCGAGTCGCGCGATGAATGGATCAATGGCTACGGAAGCGGCGTTTATACAGGCGCAAATGTTTTTTGGCGTAATGGCTTTTGTGCTGGGCGTCTCATTTGGGAGTTTTTTCAATGTGTGCATTTACCGCATACCCGTGCGCAGATCAATCATCCGTCCGCCGTCTCACTGTTATTCATGCGGCACACGAATCAGGTGGCATGATAATATCCCGCTTGTGAGCTACCTGATGTTGCGGGGGGGGTGCCGTTATTGCGGCGCATTGTTCAGCGTCCGGTATTTTCTGGTGGAGTTGCTTTCCGGCATCATGTTTCTCGCCATCTTCGTGTCCTATGGGACCGGATGGTTGACCGTGGTGAATTGCGCTTTCGCGTCACTGCTGCTTGTTGGAGCTTTTATCGATGCGGATCACTACATATTGCCCGACGGGCTGACCCTCGGCGGTCTTGTTTTTGCTGTCATCGTGGCGGCTGTGTCTGGAAGTCATTCGTTGATCGCATCGGAAACCATGACAGTATGGGGTATCGTTTGCCTGGACCAAATGAGCAGAGCAGGGCGTTTCGTGTCTGTTCCCTTACCGGTTTATGCTCCTTTATTATGGTCGCTGGCGGGCGCATTGTTCGGCTGGGTGTTGTTGCAGGGTGTTGGTCTGCTTGGCCGAATCCTGTTTCGCAAGGAAGCCATGGGCGGCGGCGACATCAAATTGTTTGCGTTTCTGGGAGCGTATCTTGGCGCCATTCACTGCCTGTTTGCGCTCTTTGTCGCTTCGGTCCTTGGCGCCTGCATTGGTCTTGTGCTCATTATCATTCACAAGCTGGCGGGAAAGGATGAATATGAGGAAATCACCCTTGTGCCAGGTCGTGCGGCGCCCATGTATTGGCTTACGTCCATTGACCGAAAATCAGAGTCAGGCTTGGGGGTGAATCAGTCATCCATAGTTGATCAAGCCCATCTGGCTCCTGATAGTGTGACGATCCGTGTTGCCAGAAAAACGACGCGACAGATGCATCATTTTCCGTTTGGCCCTTATATTGCTGTGGCAGCTTACATCGTGATGATTTGCCATGACGCCATTAATGAATTATTAAGGAATCTGTTCGTTTTGCCATGAAGATAAAAATCATCAGCCTGCTTCTCTGCCTTCATGCGGGATTGTTGTCCACGGGCTTCTCTCAGACAGCGGCGACATCGAGGCTGGCACAATCAGTCAAGTCTGGCCATGGATTGAGCTTGGCGGCGCATGGCGTGGGCTTGAATCCGCCCGAGCTCACCAAGTTTCTGGAATCGGGGTTCCCACCCGGGGTGAATCGTTCGAAGCTCCCGGACAAACCCGCCGATAAAAGTCAGCTTGCGGTGGACGCGATGGCCATTCTTGGCGGTGACGCGTCCAGACAAGCCCTTCCCATTCTCATGCGAATCGCATCGCTGGATATCCCGGCCGGAGTCGCCTCGCTGGTTGAGATGGATGTGCAGAAACTGCCGGCCGAGAAACGTGATGAGGCGCGCAATCGGGCGTTGCGCATACTGCAATTTAATGCCATCAACGCGCTGGGTCTGATCGGTGATCCGCTGGCTCTTCCCGCTGCAAGGGCGGTTTTCAGCGCGGAAGAAAGTCCCTCCGCCCGCATACAGTATGCGCTCACCCTTGCGTGCCTGGGCGATCCGTCAGGGATGGATTTTCTCATCAGCGTCATTCAGTTGCAGAATCGCAGGGAGAGCGTTGCCGCCGCGAAGGTGTTTTATTACATCACGGGGCAGAACTTCAGCTACACAGAGAGCACGCCTATCAAAGCAAGGAAAACGCGGGCTAAGATGTGCGCTGACTGGTGGAAAGCAAACCGGCAGACATTTCAACCGGCGCCACAGGAGATCACAAAGAGGCGCCTTGAACCGGAGAACCCATATCCTTCCAATCCCCAAGGCATCCGCGATTTTTTGAAGGTTGCCTCCAACTACTTCGATTTCAACAACACGCTTCACAGCCGCGAAGCGCGCGACCGTCTGTCGCGCTCCGGCAGGAGCATCAACAATGAGCTTCAGCGCGTCGCGTCGGACGAGATGGAAGACTTGGATGTGCGCATGGAAGCGATGAACTGGTATTATGAAGCCAACCGGGCGGACGCGCGCGCTTTTTTGAAAAAGCTCAAGCGCGATGAGAATCCGGAAATTGTCGACAAAGCCAATTCCCTTCTCCTGCAAATTGAAGAAAAAGTCACCACGCCATAAATAGTTCCAACCCGATGAGCCAGATCAAACAGACATATCGCCCCTCCAACAAGCAGCAGATCCCCGCGGTTGCGACGGCAGTGTCCTCTGATATGACCTGGATGGTTCTGGCGGCAATTGCCTGTCTGGGTCTTATTGTCATGATCTGGGTGGGCGGAGCGTTTCTGCCGCCGATTGCGTCGGAGCTTTCCTGGGCGCTCCCGCTGGCGCTGGGTGCGGCCGCCGTTCTGCTGGGCATGGCCCTGCGCTACCCGCGCCGGGTTTTCAATGCGTTCCTGTTATTGTCAATGAACCTTATGTTCGTCTTTGAGGTTGTGCACATTCCCCTCGGTTTTATGAAACTTTACGTCCAGGATATCGTCTTCCTGTTCAATGCGGCGCTCATTGTATGGCGCGCTTCGATCGGGCAAACCCAGTTCAGGCGTATCCGTTTCAACAAATATGTGTTCCTGTTCTTCCTGCTGGGAATCTGGGGCGTGGTCAATGGTCTGCTCATTACGAAGAACCAATTCGACGATGTGTTCGGCGATTTTCGCCGCGCATTTTTTTACTTCATGAACTACTTTGTCGTGCTTTATCTTACGGACAGTTACAAGGATGTCAAAATACTGCGTGACACACTGTTGCTCGGCAGCGTGTTTCTCATCTTCAAGGGGATTTTTCAGGCGGCAACAGGGCAATTCTACACGCGGCGCTTTGGCGATGCCGCGCATATTTTGTCTTACATGGAACTGATCTTTATATCGTTCAGCATCTATTATGGTCTGGTCCAGCTTGTTTTCAACGAGAAAGTCAACCGTGGCTTGTGGATATCGGTCATCGGGTTGGGATTGCTCGTCTCGGCTCTGGGCAATTATCGCGCTTCGTGGCTTGGCCTGCTGGGTGGAATCATGGTCATGTTTTTGTTCGTGCCTGGAAACAAGAAGTTGCTCCTTGCAGGTTTCTGCGGCCTTGTGTCGATTTTTCTCACGCTGGCAGTTCTTATCATGTGGGACGCTGAAATATTGGAGGGGCAGACCACGGTTGGCAAGGAGCTGATGATGAAGGCCAATCCGGCCAACGCTCCAGCTGATGTGAATGTGATATGGCGGGTGCTCTCCTACAGGGCGGCCTTGGAGCAATGGCTCACATCGCCCATCATTGGCACAGGACTGGGCACCTATCTTGAGTTTGCCATCATCACCTCCACCGGACGCCCCGATCTTGCCGAAGGTCATAATATACACAACTCGTTACTATGGCTGCTCATGGTTGAGGGGATTATCGGTCTGGCGGCCATCCTTGCCGTCCACGCCTCCTACCTGTCAGCGGCCATCCGCGCCATACGCAGCACGCATTGGTTGGAAGGCCGCATCACGCTTATTGCATGTGTTTCGTATTATACGTGCATGATGGTCGCCACGGTGTTTCAGAATTACCTTGAGAATGCGATTCCTGTGACCGTTTTCAGCGCGGTGGCCGCCTTGACGATGCTGACCATTTATTACATGCCGTCGGCAGGCGAAGAGGCAAAAATGGTTGCCGGCAAGACGGCATAGGATTATGCACGCGCGCTCCGTGGCCGCCGGGCGTATGGCATGGGCGGTATTGCTGGCCTTTATTATCGTCGCCGCGTTCGTTTCGTCCTTTTATAGCTGGACACACAATACCCACGAGCTTGTCCTGCGCGGGCGATATCCCACTTGGTATCGGGGCGGTCATGTGCTTTTCGATGGGTATGGTGATTACGCCGACGCCATAAGGGATTGGATTATGGCTCCGCAGACGCGGTGGCCGCAATTTCAGCGTTTTTTGCATGAGCATGTTCATGCAAACACGCTGATCTATCCTTTGCTTGCCGCGCTTGTTGGGTTGTCAGGTCTCGGCACTGTCTGGTCATGTTTTGCGGTCACACTTGCGGCATCCGTCCTCTGCCTTTATTTATTCTACCTGCTGATTCTGCAACGTGACCGGGAATTCGGGACTCCCGCGAAAATCTGTTTTGTGGCGTTTGTGCTCCATGTGCCGAACCTCAGCGGGTGGTGCCGTCCGTTGCCTGACATGCTGGCGCTGGACGTCCTATTGTTGTTTTTTCTGTGTTACAGGAGATTTCGCGAGTCGGGTGAGATGCGCTGGATTGTTTTGTGCACGGGCTTATGTGTGGCTGGCGCGCTTACGAAGTCGGTGCTGCTGCTTCTGACTCCTTTGCTGGTGGTGCTTCTGGCGCGCAACTGCTTCATAGCCCCTTGCGGGAGTCTCACGGTGCGCGTGCGGCTGTCCCTTGCCATCGCCGGCGCCCTGTGCGTTGTCGCGGCCGCGGCTCTTGCGGTGAGCGCAAGCCACACACCGGGCATTCGGTTTCTTGTCCACTCAACCCTGAATGCGCTGGATTCGTGGCGGCAGGCGGGTGATTTCAAACTTGTGGCGTTTGGCGCGCTGTTGTTTGCGGGGCTTTCATTCAACTTGTATCCCCTGATTGCCGCATCAGGCTGGAAAAAAGGTCTGGCAGGGCGGGAGTTCGAACACATCGCATGGATTGCTCTTTATTTGATTCAACGCTTCTGGCATGCCGGATTTAATCTGGGTTATGGCCGCGCGCGGTATGGAATCCCTTTGGCGGCTTCCGCCCTGATCCTTGCGCTGCCCGGCTTTCAGAAATTGTGGCCGAACCGCCGGACAAGATTCCTTGTGTTTGTTCCCGTCGCAGTGAGCTTGGTGATCTGGCTCTATTTTCTTGTCACATTAAAATGATATGAACAGATCTCTTTTTTTCTTCAACCGTGGAACTTGGGGTAGGACAAACAGCAGGAGAATCCGAATCTCAGGGGCATTGATTATTTCATGCTGCTTTGATCCTTGACGGGCATTGACATGGGATTGACTCGGTCAACACGCCGGCGGCGTTGGACGGCGTCGCGCAGGAGAAACTCGATCTGCCCATTCACGCTCCGCAGCTCCATGTTGGCCCATCGCTCGAGCTCGTTCCACAGATCTTGGTTGATGCGAAGCAGAAATTTCTTCTGCACGATTCAGATCTCACTTTGTATGCTGGATCAGCCCAGTAATGGCCCGGTTCAGTTGTTCGGGACGCTCTGAGCCCAAGACGATTCTTTTCCCGTCGTTGTAGACGAGCCTCACGCCATGGAAGCCGGAGAGTCTGTAAACGGTATCGTGCAAGCGGGAATGCTTTCCCCAGCTGCCGCCGAGGTTGCTCAGTGGGGAAAAGGCCATGACCTCGCATTTGACCACGCCTTCAAGCGGTATGCTTTTGCTGGATCGCATGAATGGAAGCAGCCGGATGAAAAGGCCGTCTTCACGCATTTCTGTTGTCATTTTGCACAACGCGAGGATGCCCAGCATGCCAGTGTCCAAAGCTATAATGCCGAGAACGATGCTCCACAACTTCATAGGGCTGGTTTGCGGATCGCTCTTGAGTGCCATGCCTGCCACGCCGGCTGCGATCATTCCCGACACCACCAGGATGATCGACATCAACTTCATGTTGAAAGTCTGTTCCTCGCGAAAGAGCACTTTGGAGCGGGATTGCATAATGGCGTCAATCTTTCTTAATGATAAAGTGTGCCGGCATTAATGACCGGCTGGGCGTTGGATTCGCTGCAGAGCACGACAAGCAGGTTCGTGACCATCGCGGCCCTGCGTTCGTCGTCCATCTCGATGACTTTCTCGTTACTTAACTGTTCGAGCGCCATGCGCACCATGCCGACTGCGCCCTCGACGATTTTTCTGCGGGCCGAGATAACGGCGCCCGCCTGCTGGCGGCGCAGCATGGCCTCGGCGATCTCCGGCGCATACGCCAAATGGCTCAGGCGCGCTTCCTGTATGATGACGCCCGCCTTTTCCAAGCGTTCCAGAAGCTCTTTTTTCAGCGCTTCTGACACTTCATCAATATGGCCGCGCAACGAAATGACTTCCTCTTCCTCCCAACTGTCGTAGGGGTAGCGGGAAGCAAGATGCCGCAGGGCGGCGTCGCTCTGCACGCACACAAAATCGTGGAAATCATCCACCTCGAAACAGGCGTCGTAAGTGTCCTCCACGCGCCAGACAATAACAGCGGCGATCTCGATGGGATTGCCGTTCTTGTCGTTCACTTTGAGCTTGTCACCATTCAGGTTGCGAAGCCTGAGCGAAACTGTTCGTTTTATATAAAATGGATTCACCCACCAGAATCCGCTGTCTCTGATCGTGCCCCGATACTCACCGAACAGAAGCAACACGGCAGCATGATTGGGCTGAAGAATTTTCAGACCCAAGGCCAGCAGAATGGTGATCAACAAACAGATGGCGACGGCCAGCAGCAGCCATGGATTGTGTTTGGCAATCGCTGTGGCGAACAGGACGACTGTGACAATGCCCATGACAATAGTCCAAGGCAGCATCTGCCATCCGGATATGGGGTTACATTTCTTTTCAAGTGTCATCGAACTCATTCTCCCGATAATGATTATATATTGATATTTTTATGATATCATCATGGGGGGCAGGATATTCAATAATTATGCCACATTGATCTGGCACATTTGGAATCCGCAGCCTTCGGGCGTCAACCCCGCGCAAGGAGCTGTGGGCTCTTCAATGGTTGTTCCTGTTGATTACGCGCGGATGGACAACAGCCTGAAATGGTGCGAGACGCGCGGTCTGAAGGTCAAAGGCTTTGGTTATGTTTACATGACTCGAGTCGCCACGCCTGTGTGGATGCGCGACTGGTCATATGACAAATTGCTGTCTTTATACAGGCACGTTGTGCGCGAAACCATGCGACATTATGGACCGGATCGAGTATTGCGAAATCATCAATGAGGCGCACGACAAAGCCAATCTCTTCAAATTGTCGCACGAGCAAATACTGAACTTACGAATGCGGCGTGCCGCGCCTCGCGGCGCGCGAATCCGCGCGTCAAGCGTGTCATTAATCATTGAAAAAGCACGCCGTCGCAATCCGAATTATTGATTAAAATTTCCACAATCGTGGCCATGGCGCATTACAATGACTGGCGGATCAGCGGGTAAAATCAATGGTTGTGCGCGTGACGCGCGCACAAGAGCCAATGCTCGTGTCCAGAATGCATTCAATGGCCGCGAGGGGGTTGACGTATTCGTTGTTCCGCATGGAAATGGTGATGTTGAATGTGCCCGTTTCCCCGTTCTTGGTCCAGCCAACTTCCAGCACGGATTTTCGCAAATCCTTTGACATCTGGCCTTTCTTCCCATCAATTAGTGCGGGGAAGAATTCGCTCGACTCAAAGGCGGTCAATGCCCTCGAGATCTGCCCATTTTCGAGTGTTGTTTCTGTTGTGTTCAGGCGGATGCGATAGGACGCAGAAACAATTTGGGTTTCAAGTGATGCGGCATTCATCTCGACATCTTGAGCCACAAGCCATTGAAGCCCTTCCAGCTTGACGGATGCCAGCTTTTTCAATGCGTGGCTCGGATCATACTCGACGGTGAACCATGCATCGGCATACTCAGATTCCGAGGCGAAGCCAAGAGGCAGGGGCGGAGTAAACTGGATCTTCTGCTGGGGATTGAAGCCTTGAGTGTAAGCAAGACTGAGTCCCGAGCGCCGGAAGACAAGGTGGATGGCATGGGCAAGGTCGAGGTGAGATATGAAACGGAGTTTTTCCAGCTTGGTGAACTTGAACCTTATCCGTTGAACCCGCTCAGATTGCTGTTCCCTGACTGCCTCTGGTTTGGGTATGACCGGATCGCATTTGTCGTCTGCCGCGATGATGTTCCTGATGCTCTTGAAATCGCATGCCGCGCAACCAGAACACAGTCCGCTGGCGCAATCGGGTGTCGTTTCAGCTTCTGCCGCCTTGCGCGTTTCGCGCAGCAGAAACTCCCGAGAAACACCGGCGTCTATATGGTCCCACGGGAACAATTCGTCCTCACCGCGTGTGCGCGTCGCAAAAAAAGCGGGATTGATTCCAGTTTCAGCGAACGCCTTCTTCCACAGATCAGGGCGGAAGTGCTCGTGCCAGTTGTCGAACTTGCACCCGAGCTGCCATGCGCGCATGATCGCGGCTCCGAGCCTGCGGTCGCCCCGCGCCAGCACGCCTTCGAGCATGCTCATTTGAGTATCGTGTTTTTTCAATGACACGCGACGGCGATTGATGCGTGACATGACATATTGAACCTTTTCATCGAACTCCTCGGAAGACGCCTGCGCATGCCATTGAAAAGGAGTGTGTGGTTTGGGGACAAAAGGCGATATGGAGAGGTTCAGATTAAAGCTGCCGCCGTGGAATTGCCGCCCGATTTGTACGGTCTTGTTGACGAGATCAGCAATGCCCTGCAGGTCATCATCGGTCTCGGTTGGCAGGCCGCACATGAAGTAATATTTAATGGTGCGCCACCCTTTGCGCAGGACGGCCTCTAATGTCTTAATCAGGCGCGTTTCATCGACGGCTTTGTTGATCACGCGTCTGAGCCGTTCCGTGCCCGCTTCGGGCGCGAAGGTGAAGCCGGACTTGCGCACGCTGTTGATTTCATCCGCAAGAGCGACATCGAACGCATTGATGCGCAATGAGGGCAGGGAAATCGAGACCTTCCGCTGAGAGTGCTCGTTGCGCAGAGCGCGCATAAGTTCCGATATCCGCGAGTAATCGGCGCTCGACAGCGAGAGAAGCGATATTTCCTCAAAGCCGGTGTTGGCAATGCCTTCGCGCGCGAGATCGAGCAGTTGGCTTGTCGAACGCTCGCGCAGGGGGCGTGTGATCATGCCGGCGTGGCAGAAGCGGCATCCCACCGTGCAGCCGCGCTTGATTTCGACCGCAAAGCGGTTATGCACGGACCTTATGATTGGCACGACGGGACGAACCGGCCCTGAATTATTCCGCGGATTATGCACTGCCTTGGGCACGCGCAGCGGAATGTCCGGCCTGACGGGTCGGACGGCGCGGAGCGTGCCATCGGGATTATAATCGGTTTCATAAAACCGGGGCACATACACGCCTTTAATGTGCGCAAGGAGTGCCAAAACTTCCGCGCGCGCGAGGTTGTCCCCCGCGTGGAGCATGACACTGGCAATTTCCCTGAGCGCTTCTTCACCGTCGCCGATGACGAAGGCGTCAATGAAATCCGCCATGACTTCGGGATTAAAGGCGCCATGGCCTCCGGCGATGACAAGCGGATCGTTCCGTCCGCGTTGCGCCGCGAGGACGGGCACTCCCCCCAGATCAAGCATGTTCAGGATGTTTGTGTAATTCAGCTCGTGCTGGAGCGTAAAACCAATGATGTCGGCTTCGCTCAGCGGACGTTGCGATTCAATCATCACCAGCGGCAAATTGTGCTCGCGCAGAAGCGTTTCGTAATCTGTCCATGGCGCGAACACGCGCTCAGCCTGGCAGCGGTCCATCGCGTTCACAATTTCATAGAGAATCTGGAAGCCGTGGTAGCTCATGCCGACATCATAAATGTCGGGGAACGCCATCGCGATTCTCAAGCTGACTTCATTGTCGGGTTTGACGACTGAGTTGAATTCCCCGCCAATGTAACGACCTGGTTTTTCGACGCGCATGAAAAGCTGTTCCATCAGGGTGTGATCATAACCACCCGATGGTTTGCGTTTCATGTTACTTCCTGTGATTGACAATTTCGGGATGCCAGACCGTGATTTCGTCGCTGCCCATCACGATGTGGTCAGCCCATTCGACACCCTGCATGAGCGAATGGTCTTGGTTTGACACCTCGTAGCGCCATGCTCCGAACCTGCCGCGCGAGCTGACACCGAGCGCGTCGAGTGAGGGCAGAAGCGCATTGAGGGCCGCATCGCGTCCGAGTGTTGGCGTCGGATAGCCCCGATCAATTTTCATCTGCCATATGTTCATGATGTCCTCTTCCCGCTGAATAAGGCCCGCATTGAGCAGTCCGCGAATCAGTTCGTCCACTCGTAGTTTGGCGGATGCGGGCGCCGGTTTTAGTCGTGATTCGCTGACTTCCGCCATCAGCGACCAGTACCGGCTGATATCAGGCACGTTGAAAGGGGAGTAGTTGGAAAAGACTGTGACGCGATAGAATGGGCAGGTATCCTCGGGGAAATACATCCAGCATTTCGTTGCCAGCTCGTCGCAGGGCGATCCGCACAGGCCTATGCCATAAATGTAAGTGGAGGAATAGAGCAGTTCGCGCGCGGCAGGTTTCATGTGATCCATGCCTGCCAATTCAACAAGAAGATCAAGTGGCATGGTTGAGAAGAGGCGGTCATAATCATTGGTTGTGCCGTCCTCGAGAACCACGCGCCGTCTGGCCGTGTCAATCCGGCGGACTTCGCTGTTGAAGCGCAGTTTGTCTGAGGGCAGGCGTACGGCGCACTCGCGCCAGATGGAACCAGTGCCGCCAAATTTGGGGAAGCAAAAGCGGTTATTGGGTCCCCATGAGGCATCATCGCGCTCATCGATGATGTTTGACACGACGCGCTCAGCATCGGTCACGGCCACGCGGTCGCTGATCCAAGAGTAGGCGAGCATTTCTGGCGGATATGCCCACACTTTGAAGTTATAGGGGCGCATGAAAATGCGCGCGATGCCATCCCCGAAGACGGAACTGATCCATTCGCCGAAGTGTGCCGGTTTGTTCGTCCGTTGTTCCCTCAGAAGCCTGAGCAGTCCCAGCACACATTCCTTCATCTCTTCACGCGGCAGGTGGCGGAGATTCATCTGGAAGGGATAAGGCACGAATCGGCCAAGCAGGCGTATCCAGCTCTCGCGCTCATGGCAGATCCATTGGTCCGGGCCGAGCAGGGTGTCCATGAGCCTGTCAAAATATTCATAATGTGAAAACAGAACATGTCCGCCTATGTCCCATGTGAAGCCCATTTCATCGCTAAAGGACGCAGAAAGTCCGCCCGCATAGGCTTCCTTTTCAAGGATGAGCCAATTGTGATGACCGAGTTGTTCCAGACGCCATGCGGCGCCCAGTCCAGCCGGTCCGGCGCCTATGATAATGATGCGGTTGTCTACGATCTTTGAAATCTTTCAGCGAGATCAGGTTGCGATAGGGTATAAATACCCGTTGTGCGCTACATTCTCTTTTCCCGCGCAAATCTCTCCGCCTTGTTGACGGGATCGAGGATGCGGGTTTTGATTTTCTGGTCGATGATCTTCATTGCATCCATGGTCGACTGCCGGCCTCGCAGAACAAGATCGATCTCGGGATTGATGATGTCGGTCTCGAGCGCGCCCACAAATGGCAGCGCGGGCATGGATTTCGCGTAGCTGATCTGTTCGATGAAGACATGTGTCTGGGGAAAATTATCGAGTTTCAGATTCTTCTGCGCGGCCAGCAGCACGGGAATCTGTCCGAGTTCTTCAGCCCATCGGCGCTGAACAGACTCGCTCGTAAAAAAGATCGCGAAATCGAGGCCGATCCCGGGATATTTTGATTGCGTGCTGACCACGATATTCTGTCCGCCAATATTGCCGGCGGTCAGCGTGCGCGCGGCGGTTGAGTTCGTATCCGCATTTTGCGGCAGGAGTCCCAGCGATTTTGCTTCGGATAGTGGCACGCGCGGAATCAGCGCGACCCCGAAGTCCAGCTTGGATGAGCGGAAATTCTCCGTCTGCCATGGGCCGGTGAGAATCATTGCGTACTTTTCATTGACGAATCCCTGTTCGGGGTCGAGCGCGCCCTGGCGCCATGCCCCTGCCTCTATATGGTCTTTCAGCCAGAAACTGACCTTGCGATTGATTGCGGCCTCAGCCAGGCGCGAAGCCAGAGCCGGTTCGAGCATGCCGTCAGAATTGCGGCGCACAACTTCCGCCTGATACTGATTAAGGAATGGCATCGTGAACCAGAACGAGTTGTTCATGCCGAAGCCGTACAATCCCTTCTGCGGCTGGGTGAGTATCCTGCCGTAGCGGATGAATTCCTCCCAATCGCCGGGAGGTTTTTCGGGATCAAGGCCGGCGGCTTTCAGTTCGGCGGCTCGCGCGCGGAACATCTTTTTGTTCCAAAATAGGGCGAGGGTGGTCGTCTGTGCTGGGAGACCATAAAGACCGCGGCGCCCCTTGAGTGTCACAATGTTGGTGTCAAACGCACCCGCGGCGTATTGAGCGCGCAGTTGATCGATGCTTGCGGACGGGAAATTCGCAAGTGTGTCGAGTTCGCGCGCTACGCCGCCAAACACAAGCGGCACCATCGAATTCGCGTCGACAAAAACGATGTCGGGTGTCTGCCGCGCCAGCGCTGCTGTTTTTATTTTTTTCAGCATGTCCTGGAAAGGCACCTGCTGGATGTCGATTTCGATTTGGGGTTTCCGGCTCGCGTTCCACACCCGGCAGAACTGCGCCACATTGTCGCGCAACAGCACCACCTCGTTATACTTGAAACCCTGCCACACCATGAGGCGAACGGTAGGATTGTCAGATTCGGCTTTGATGCGGCACACGATAAAGAGCAGCAGCATGGTTGTCAGAAGCGCGCGGATGCGGCTGGCAGTCGTCATTCTTTGATGCTCCCAGCCATAAGCCCGGTGATGAAAAAGCGCTGTGCCGCGACGAACAAGATGGCGATCGGCATGATTGAAAAACATGCTCCTGCCATCATGCGCTCGATCTGCACGGAAAATTGTCCCTGGAAGAAACTCAGGCCCACGGGGAGCGTGATGAACTGCGAGTCAGGCGTGTTGACAATCAACTGCCACAGAAAATTTGACCACTGACCGACAAATGTCAGGAGGAAGAGCGTGATCATGATGGGAATGGAAAGCGGAACAACCACGATCCTAAAGATACTCGGTTCGCTTGCACCGTCAACTTTCGCCGCCTCAAGCAGGCTGTCCGGCAGCGCGCGGATATGCTGCCGCAGCAGGAACAGACCAAATATGTTGGCCGCGTGCGGCACGATCATCGCCGCATAAGTGTTGATCCATCCGAATTTCAGCACGAGCGCATACTGGGGCACCATGAAGATGATACCGGGCACGAGCATGACCGCGATGAGGCCGGCGAAAAGCTGATCGCGCAGCGGGAAAGATTTTTTCGCGAAGCCATAACCGGCCATCGTGCATAGCACGACGGTCAGAAGCCCGCAGCCCGCGGCCACCACAAGACTGTTGATCGCGAACTTCCAGAACGGAAAATCCTTGTCCATGAAGACGGCGCGGAAATTCTCGAGCGTGTAAAGCTTTTCGCCCTTGAGCGGAATGAAGCGCAGCGTGTCGCCAAGGCCGGGGGATTTCAACGCGGTAAGAATCATCCAGAGCAATGGCAGATGCACAAGAAACAGGATGGAGAGAAGTGCGGTGTAAATCGCAACTTTTCGTATGGTTCCTTGTGCGGGCATCGTTTCTTTGAGCGCATCATTGATTGAACTTGTGCGCCATGTCATCGAAATAATGCACTGGGACAGTGTTTCGGGCGCATCTTGATTAGGTGGTGAAATCCGTGGAGAGGAAAAGCGAAACTTGAACCAGTGATTATTTAATATGGTGCGCAGTCCGCCGCAGTGGGAAAGTCCGCGCCAATATCTGTCAGATGCATCCTGTGGTGATGGTTATCCATCCGTCATGGTCGCAGGGGAAATACTGGTTGCCACCCGTACGAAGAAGCTCCATTTCGCGCATGGAGACATGACGGTCCGCGCTGCCTTCAGCGGCTTCCATAAGCTGGCACATTTCGGTTTGTGAATATCGGCGAATGCTGGGAATGCCGCATTTCTGTTCGATGACACGAAACACCCCCTCTGGGATTGGCCTGCGATTTTCCGCAATGTCGCTATCGGGCAACATATACTCGATGATCACGCGGTTTCGCGCATCAGGGGAGTGAAATGAGGCGACAAGATTTTTCAGACTGACGGCCGGCAGGTAGTAGCTGACTCCTTCGATCACGACCAGTGTGGGAATGGTGGTGCTATTGCCACCATGAAACCGGCTCAATTCACTCGCGGTTGATGTCAGGGACACATTGGCTGTCAGGCACACAATTTTATCGCTCCAGTTTGGGACGGCAAGGTCATATAACCTGCGTTTTTCCTCCATGCCCTCCAGATCGTATTCGATGATTTGTGAGATATGACTGGCGTGTGATCCGAGAAGATCGAGCGACAGAGGTGACATTCCCGCCGCCGGGATGACGATGCGCCATGGCTGATCACTTTGCTCAAGCTGGCGTCGCGCCCAGTCGCGGATGAAATACTTGCGGTTGAGGATTACCTCACCGTACCATGGACAAATGGCATCGCATTGACTGAGCAGTTCCTCGCCGGCGGACAGTTCAATTTGTCGGAAGAACTCGCGGGCCGGGCCGGTTGCGTAGAGCGGAGCCGCCCATGCCATGACAAGTGCCGCCGTGCTGGAGAGTGATGTGCTATTATTCATGGATGCGTACTCCTTTGTGTGCTTATTTGAACACTGCAGACAACGGGGCGGTGATCGGAGGCGACCCGTGCGAGACGGGTGGTGAGCGTATGGCACGACATGATTTTCAGGTCGTGGGACGCAAAAATATAATCAAGGCAGAGGAAATTGAAAAATTTGCCGAATGTGCGCAGCCGTTTGCGGCCCGTCACCTGGCACGCATTGTGGAAACATTTGTTTATTAGTCTGGCCGAACTGACTGGCCACCAGTTGTTGAAATCCCCGAGCAGGATTTTCGGCCCGTTGCCAAACTTTCCATTGTTGACGATGTCATTGCTCAGCAGGCGCTCGACCTGAAACAGACGTTCGCGGTAGGGCAGGCCAAGATGGACGCAAAAGACATGAAGGGGTGTTTCCCCCGCGCTGAGGGTGGTGTGAAGGCATGCCCTTGGTTCGCGCGCGTTCCGATAGCTCAAATCAAAATGTTCGTGCGCCTTTATGGGCAGGCGTGACAGGATAGCCAGCCCGAAGCCTGAGCCCCGCTTGTCGCCGGTGTGTCTGTGATCCATGACCCGCGTAAAAACATAATCCATATTGAGGCAGCGGGCGAGTATCTCGGGCTGGTTGTCGCTGCGGGTGCGCTTGCTGAATTGTTCGATTTCCTGCAATGCCACGATGTGGGGGCGCTCATGATCGATCACGTTGGCGATCCGTTCCAGATCATATCTGCGGTCAATGCCGCGCCCATGGTGAATATTGTACGTCATCACCCGCAGGCGTCTGCGCGGTGCAGGATCGTGGCTATGATGGATCATGGCAGTTTTACCATGATATACATTCGCGGTGGGCGGGGATTTATGGGGGCGCGGCATGATGTGACGTCAGGATTGAAGATGCGACGCGTCAAAAGAAAGAGCTGGATAAGTCAATGCGGCCTGTTTGGAAGGCTGTTCTGTGATTTTCAGGGAATTTTTGCTTCCTGCCTTGCCGCTTCAAGGTCGGCGTCGACCATGATTTCGACGAGCTGGGGAAAAGATGTTTTATGTTCCCAGCCGAGTTGGCGCATAGCTTTGCTGGCATCGCCAATGACAAGATTAACTTCGGCAGGGCGGAAAAAGCGCGGATCGATCTCGACATGCTTTTCCCAATCGAGGCCCGCGCGGCGGAAAGCGATTTCGCAGAACTCGCGGACTGTGTGGGTTTCGCCCGTGGCAATCACATAGTCCTCAGGTGTCTCCTGTTGAAGCATAAGCCACATGGCGCGAACGTACTCGGGCGCATAACCCCAGTCGCGTTTGACATCGAGGTTGCCGAGTATGAGCTTGTCCTGGAGTCCGAGCGCGATGCGCGCGGCGGCTTTCGTGATTTTACGGGTTACGAAATCCTCACCGCGCCGCGGACTTTCGTGGTTGAACAGAATGCCGTTGCAGGCAAACATATTGTAGCCTTCGCGATAGTTGATCGTGGCCCAGAAGGCGGCAACTTTTGCGACTCCGTAAGGGCTGCGGGGGTGGAATGGCGTTGTTTCGCGCTGGGGCACTTCCTGAACAAGGCCGAACATCTCGCTGCTTGAGGCCTGGTAGAAGCGCGCCTGCGGGCAGGTTTGGCGGATGGCTTCGAGCATGCGTATGCAACCGCTCCCAGTCGTGTCGAAAGTGTTTTCTGGCAGCTTAAAGCTCCATTGCACATGGCTCTGAGCGGCCAGATTATAAATCTCATCGGGCTGAACGCGTTCGATGATTTCGCGGATTGACAAACTATCCGTCAGGTCGCCGTGGTCGATGTGAACGCGTCCTGCCAGTTTTCCGATGCGTTGTGGGATTTCAAGACTCGAACTGCGGACCAAACCGTAAACATCATATCCTTTATCCAGCAGAAAATCCGCGAGATAATACCCGTCCTGTCCGGTAATGCCGGTGATAAAAGCTTTTTTGGCCATGGGTCGCTTTCCGAAGGGTGTTGAATAATGCATGATTTGCCTTTTGTGAGTGTACCGCAAAGATTACATATTATGGATTCAATGATGAATCCCGGAATGTGCCAGAAACAATGATAAAAAGCCCCGGTGACGTGCAATCCGGCGATGTTGTCAACAGACAGGCAGTTTCACAAGCATAAGCCCCGGTTGCGATGGCAGTCATGATGAAAATGAGAGTCTATGATTATCCCAGGGAGCGCAAGGCGCTTGAGCGCGCGTTTCAAAGAAAAGAAATGCGCAACAGCCAGCTTGAGGAAACGGTCGCGGGAATCATTGAAGATGTAAGACTGCGCGGGGATGCGGCTCTTGCCGAATATACTGAGAAATTTGACGGACGGCGGCTTGGCGCCCGCGCGGTGAAGGTGGCGCCTGCGGATTGCGCCGCCGCGTGGAGGAAACTTCCGCGTGAGATCGCGCATGCTCTGGAATATGCGCGCGATGGCATCGAAAGATTTCATCGGCGCCAAGTGCGCAAAGGATATGTCCTGAAGTCGGCCGGTGTAAGGCTGGAGCAGCGGGTTCGGCCGCTGGGGCGCGCGGGTGTCTATGTGCCTGGCGGGCGCGCCTGTTATCCATCGACGCTGCTCATGAATGTCATTCCGGCCCAAGTGGCCGGTGTTAAGGAAATCATTGTGGCGATGCCTCCGGTTCAAGGCATGGCGGAGGATTTTGTCCCGCTGGCTGCGGCGCACATGCTGGGTGTTTCAAATGCGGTGTATCAAATGGGCGGCGCGCAAGCAATCGCCGCCATGGCATATGGCACAACGACCATTCCCAAAGTCGACAAGGTGGTCGGGCCGGGCAACGCTTATGTTGCGGCGGCGAAGCGGATGCTGTACGGCATTATTGATATCGATTCTGTTGCGGGCGAGAGCGAGGTGTTGATTATAGCGGACGGGACAGCTCGCCCGGATTATATTGCCGCCGATCTGATCGCCCAGGCGGAGCACACGGGCGGGGAGACGGCGGTGCTGGTTGGCATGGGGAAGAGTTTTGATTTTGATGCTGTTGAAGACGCGCTTCGCGAGCAGTTGCGCGTCGCCCCGCGCAAGGCGCAGGCGACCCAATCGCTCAAATCTGGCGGTGTTTTTGTCAGGGTCGCGAATGGCGCGCAGGCTGCCGAAGTCGCCAACCAAAAAGCGCCCGAGCATATCGAAATCATTGCGCGCGGCGCCGAAGAAATAGCGGACGCCATATCGAACGTCGGCGCGATTTTCATCGGGTCTTATACGCCTGAGGCCGTTGGTGATTACGTCGCGGGGCCCAACCATATCCTTCCCACAGGCGGGACGGCGAGGTTCTTCTCGCCCTTAGGGGTTGATGATTTTTATAAAACGAGCAATGTGCTTAATTACAGCGCCAGCGCGTTAAGACGCGCAACCCCGCATGTGGTGACGCTGGCAGAATGCGAAGGTTTGTCGGGTCACGCGCAAGCGGTTCGTGTCAGGATGAAGAGTTGACGCGACAGGAGTTGCGGGTTCCATTGGACAGTATCGTTTCGAATCGCTGGGCGGCTTTCTGCCAAGCTTGTTTTCGGGAAGGTTTGAAAATCCGGAGGCCAGCAGATTCGCGTATCGCGGCGCGGATTTTTGGAATGCTTGTTTCGATGCCTGCGGCCACAAGCTGAATGGCCACATTGCCAAGCGCCGTTGCCTCGATGGGGCCTGCCACAACGACACGCTCGCAGGCGTCGGCCGACCACTGGCACAGAAGAGTGTTTTGAATGCCCCCGCCAACCATGTGAAGGATTGGCATTTTCATGCCCGTGACTTGATGCAGCACATTCATGACATGGCGATACTTCAGCGCCAGACTTTCGAGCACACAGCGCACGACCGCCCCATCGGTTTCTGGAACAGGCTGTCCCGTCTCGCGGCAGAATTCACGAATGCGACCGGGCATGTCCCCAGGCAGCACGAAACACGCATCATCAGGATCGATGAAGCAGTGGAAGGGGGGAGCCGCGGCAGCCATCGCTGTCATCTGGGCCCATGTGTGTGGTTTGTTCTGTCTTTCCCATTCGGCTTTGCTTTCCTGAAGCAACCACAAACCGGCAATGTTCTTGAGCAACCTGAAGCATCCATCCACGCCGCCTTCGTTGGTCAGGTTCTGGCGCATGGTTTCATCCGTGATGACCGGTTTGCGCACCTCAACACCCAGCAGCGACCATGTTCCGCACGATAGATAAGCGAAATCATCCGTATCGGCAGGAACAGCGGCAACAGCCGATGCTGTGTCGTGTGTCGCCACGGCGATGACCTCGACGGCGCCGCCGCCAATGGCCGATGTGACGGCCGGCAACATGCGCCCGCGCAGTGAGCCAGGCGGATTAATCTGGGGAAAGATGGAGCGGGGCAATCCCAGTTTGGAAATCAACAGGTCCGACCAACTGTGGGTGTGCGGGTTGGATAGCTGTGTTGTTGATGCTATTGTATATTCCGATCCGATTTGTCCTGTCAGAAGGAAGTGAAAAAGGTCGGGCATGAGCAGGAATTGAGCTGCCTGCGCCAGCAGATCAGGCTTTGCGCGTTTCAGGGACGCAATCTGGTAAATCGTGTTAAGTTGCATGAACTGGACGCCTGTCTCGCGGAAGATGATTTCAGGGGGAACATCCTCGCGAAAGACAGTTTCCATCATCCCGTCAGTGCGCTTGTCGCGGTAGTGAACAGGATCGTCGAGCAACTTGCCTGCTGGTCCTATCAAGCCAAAGTCGTTGCCCCATGTGTCGATACCCAGCGATTGTGTTGGGTGGCCCGCGGCTTTTTGTTCGGCGATCCCCTTGCGCAGCCCCTCTTTGACATTGTTCCAAAGCGCGGTGAAATCCCAATACAGCGTGTCATTGCGCATGATCCCGCCGTTGGGGAACCTGTGCACTTCGCGCAGGTCGAAAACGCCGTTTTCATAGACGCATGACATGACGCGCCCGCTCGATGCGCCCAAGTCAACTGCAAGGCACGAGTATTTGGTCACTCCGTAAGCCATTGTCTATGTTTTTGCCATGCCAGTATGCCAAGATCGCTTATTGACGTTTTGACAGCACGCTTGACTCGTATTGTTTCACTTCGTTCATCCATGTCAGTCTTTGCGGGACATCTTGTTTGTGGCAATAATAATCCCATACGACGCCGAAAGGCATCGTTTTGCATTCCTCAAGCAGGGCAAGACGGCCCGTGTAGTCGCCGTCGTTTTCGAGGCTGCGCAACCTGTCAATGGGCTCGAGCAGGGCCATAAGGAGCGCCTTGATCATGCACCGGGTTCCAATCACCCACGCGGCGATACGGTTGATGCTCGCATCAAAGAAATCGAGCCCGATGTGAATCCGATCCACAAAACCGCCCCGGAGGATTTCCTGGGCGATTGCTTGAAGATCGTCAGAAAGAATGACAACATGGTCGCTGTCCCAGCGCACCCCGCGACTGACATGCAGCAACAGTTCATCAACGAAGAGCAGGGTGGAGGAAATTTTATCCGAAATCGTCTCTGTTGGATGGTAATGACCTGCATCGAGGCAGAGGATAAGGTGGTTCTTGATCGCATAACCAAGGTAGAATTCGTGCGATCCAACAACATAGGACTCTGATCCGATGCCGAACAGTTTGGATTCGACGGAATCGCGGTGATATTTGGGGTCGGCTTTATCGATGAATATTTCGTCAAGCGATGCCCTGAGCCGTTCGCGGGGAGCCTTGCGGTCAACGGGAATGTCCTTGTAGCCGTCGGGAATCCATAAATTTGTGATGCATGGTGTGCCGAGCGCTCTGCCGAAAGCCGCGCTGATCTTGCGGCACGCGATGCCATGTTCAATCCAGAATTGTCGCACAGCCGGATCACGATGACTCAGTGTAAATCCATCGTCCGCGAGCGGATGCGAGTAAAATGTGTGGTTAAAATCCAAGGCGTGACCGTTGGCTCGAGCCCAATCGATCCATGCCGAAAAATGGCGCGGTTCAAGGCTGTTTCGCTCAACTCGCATTCCTCCGGTATCAGCGTAACTGGCGTGCAGGTTGAGACGATGCGTGCCGGGGATCAGGCTGTAGGCTTTGTCCAAGTCCTCCCGCAACTCATCAGCGGTTCGGGCTTTGCCGGGATAATTGCCCGTGGCCTGAATGCCGCCGCCAGACAGGGACGGATCGGATTGTTCGAATCCACCGACATCGTCGCCCTGCCAGCAGTGCAGACTGATCTGGATTGATGCGAGACGTTGCATTGCCAGATCCGTATCGACGCCGAGAGATTGATACATCTCGCGCGTATGCGCATATGCTTCATCAATGGGAACTTTGCCAGTCATTCAGATTTCTCCATATTATGGATTTTTTAAGGCCTTAATCCATGATTCCATGAGATGTCAATGATACAACCATCCATATGCTATCCAATTATGTGAAAAATATAAAAATTTGTGAATAGTGCTTTTACTTTCCAGTATTGCGTTTCTGCTTATCAGCAATCCCAGTGAGCCGCGCAAGCGGGTCACGATCCGGTCTGCGGTACCCTCGCCGCAGTCCGCAGCCTCAACGACGCTGTGGTCCCCTCAGCGGGACATGGAAGATGAGGGCGACTTCCGGAATTCTTCCGCATGGAAGAACAGCGGGAACCGTAAGGTTCACGCTGGAAATTGTGAATGAAAGCCATGCAGTTGGTCCAACCGCGGATGTAGCGTGCATTTGCGGGCAAGACCCTTTGCGGAGCGGCGCATGAAACTCCCGGAGCCGATGAGCGGCGACTTGTGCCGGCGCAGACCGGCTGGGTTCCGCGTAAAAGTTTTTCGGACGACGGCCGTTCCATCATAATATACGGGCGGCCTGCAGACGAGAGAGCAAAAAAAGCAGTTCCTAACAAATCGGAGGATTGATTTAAGGCCATGGCTAAGGTAAAGTTCGCGCGCACGAAGCCCCATGTCAATGTCGGCACGATCGGTCACATCGATCATGGCAAGACGACCTTGACGTCGGCCATTACAAAAGCCCAGGCGGAATCAGGCATGGGCCAGTATATTCCTTTTGATCAGATTGACAAGGCGCCTGAGGAGAAGGCGCGCGGTATTACGATCGCGACAGCACACGTTGAATATGAAACGCGAAAGCGCCATTATGCCCATGTTGACTGTCCCGGTCACGCCGATTATATTAAGAACATGATCACAGGCGCGGCGCAGATGGATGGCGCCGTCTTGGTTGTTGCTGCCACCGACGGTCCGATGCCCCAGACCCGTGAGCACATTCTGTTGGCCCGCCAAGTTGGTGTGCCCTACATTGTTGTTTATCTGAACAAATGTGACGCGGTGGACGATCCCGAGCTTCTTGACCTTGTGGAGCTTGAGGTTCGCGAACTACTCAGCAAGTATGAATTCCCCGGCGACGACACACCGATCATTCGCGGTTCGGCGCTTCAGGCGCTCAATGGTGAAAAGACGGACTACGGCACAGGCTCGGTGGCGAAGCTGCTCGAGGCGTTGGACAGTTATATACCCGAGCCAAAACGCGACATCGTCAAGCCCTTCCTCATGCCGGTTGAGGATGTGTTCTCCATTTCGGGCCGCGGCACGGTTGCCACGGGTCGTGTGGAGCGCGGGAAGGTGAAGGTTGGCGAGAACGTTGAAATTATCGGCCTCCGCGAAACACAGAAGTCGGTGGTCACGGGTGTTGAAATGTTCCGCAAACTGCTTGATGAGGGTGTGGCGGGCGACAATGTCGGGCTTCTGTTGCGCGGTGTTGAGCGCGATCAGATTGAGCGCGGCCAGGTGGTTGCGCACCCCGGTTCCACAACGCCCCACAAGAAATTCAAGGCCGGTGTCTATATTCTGACAAAAGAAGAAGGCGGGCGGCACACGCCCTTCTTTAAAGGTTATCGTCCGCAATTCTATTTCCGCACGACGGACGTGACGGGCGTTGTCACATTGCCCGAGGGTGTGGAAATGGTCATGCCGGGCGACAACGTGAATATCGAAGTGCAACTTATCAACCCCATTGCCATGGAAAAAGAGCTTCGCTTTGCCATCCGCGAGGGCGGACGCACAGTGGGCGCCGGCGTGGTGACGGACATTATCGAGTAACACAAACACATACAGGCTGGCCGGCCTTGCGGTAAGACGCGGAGCCGACCGACCATCACGGGAAGATCATGGCAGGACAACGAATCAGAATCAATCTCAAGGCATTTGACCACCGTCTGCTCGATGAAAGTGTCAAGGAAATTGTGAACACGGCCAAGAGCACGGGTGCGAAAGTGGCGGGTCCCATCCCGTTGCCGACACGAATATCGAAGTACACGGTGCTTCGCTCGCCGCATGTCGACAAGAAAAGCCGCGAGCAGTTCGAGGTGCGCCGGCACAAACGGTTGGTGGATATCATCGATCCGACCCAGAGGACACTGGACGCCCTCACGGATCTTGATCTGCCCGCTGGTGTGCATGTGGAAATCAAACTCACATAACGAGACAGAACACAGGGATACCGATGTCAGTTGGACTTTTAGGAAAAAAACTGGGAATGTCGCAGATATTCGACCAGGACGGCAGCCTCGTTCCGGTGACGTATATCGAGGCGGGGCCATGCTATATTATGCAGAAAAAAACCAGTGAATCCGATGGCTACGACGCTGTTCAAGTCGGGTTTGATGAAAAACGCGAAAAGAACACGACCAAGCCGTTGATGGGGCATTTTAAAAAGGCGTCGCTTTCGCCGTTGCGTTTTGTGCGCGAATTCCGCTTGGATGACAACGGTAACGGATCGGCCGAGAGTGTTCCTGAAATCGGGCAACAGCTCAGCGTGGATCTCTTCAAGGTTGGCGATCATGTGGATATCGTGGGTGTGTCCAAGGGACGCGGGTTCGCATCGCCTCTTAAGCGATGGCATGTCAAGCGGGGACCGGAGACACACGGCTCAATGTATCACCGCAGGGCGGGCTCGCAGGGAGCGTCAAGCTATCCTTCCCGCACGTGGAAGAACAAACATGGGGCTGGCCATATGGGCGCGCAGCGCGCGACGGCTGTCAATCTTGTCGTTATCGAGACGGTCAAGGACAAGAACCTTGTAATCGTTCGCGGCAGCATTCCGGGCCATAACAACAGCTATGTGATGATCCGAAAGACTGTCCGCGGAAAGAAAGCGCAGCACCAGATTGACTTGCTAACGACGCGACGTGAGCGCCAGGCGCAGGAAGCCGCCAAGACTGTCAACCCGCTCAAGGCTTCCAAGAAGGGTGGAAAGTAGGCACACAAGCCATGGCTACTCTGAACATACGAAATTCACAAGGCGGCGATGCCGGCATCATCGAAGTTTCAGATGCGATTTTTGCCGTTGAGCCGAACAAGAACGCCGTCAGGCATGCTTTGTTGGCCTACGAGGCAAATCAGCGCCAAGGCACGCACTCGACCAAGACGCGCGGAATGGTGAACGGCGGAGGCAGAAAACCTTACCGTCAGAAAGGCACCGGGCGCGCACGTCAAGGCTCGATTCGCGCCGCGCAGTGGCGCGGCGGATCTATCATTTTCGGGCCGCATCCGCGCGATTACAACAAGAAAATCAACAAGAAGGTCAAGCGGCTGGCGCTTTATTCGGCGCTGAGCGATATTCGCAGCAACAACCGAATTGTCCTTGTCGATGATTTCCAGATCAGCGCGCCGAAAACCAGGGCGTTCGCGGAATTGCTCGACAGGCTGGGCATCGGCGACGCGCGTAAGATTCTCATCCTTCTGGCCGATGCTTCGGGGCATGCCTGTCTTTCCTCTCGCAATCTGTCGAATGTGATGTTGCTCCCCCCGGGAAATGTGAACATCTTCGATCTTCTGACATGCGATTACATTCTGTCGGATCCGGCAAGCATCAAAAAGCTACAGGAGCAGATTGGATCATGAAGTCGCCTTACGTCATACTTGATCGCCCCCTCATTACCGAGCGCGCGACCATTCTGGCCGACCGCAAGGATTTGCCCCAGTACGTGTTCAAGGTTGCGGTGGATGCGAACAAGATCGAAATCCGCCGGGCTGTCGAGAAGGCTTTCAATGTCAAAGTCAAATCCGTGAACACCATCTTGTTTAAGGGCAAAATGAAACGCCTTGGACGGTCTCATGGACGGCGCTCCGATTGGAAGAAAGCTTTTGTCATTCTTGAGAAGGGGCAGAAGCTCGATCAGATTTAACGGGTTAATATGCAGGTTATAAAGCGATGCCAGTAAAAACATACAAACCAGTGACTCCGTCCCGGCGCACGATGAGCGGCTCGACGTTCGACGAGATCACGCGCACCCAGCCGGAGAAATCCTTGGTCGTGCCGTTGAAAAAGACGGGCGGACGCAACAATCTCGGTCGTGTGACAAGCCGGTGGATTGGCGGAGGCCACAAACGCCGTTACCGCCTCATTGATTTCAAGCGCGCCAAGGACAATGTGCCCGCCAAGGTTGTTTCGATCGAATATGACCCGAACCGTTCCTCGCGCATAGCGTTGCTTCAGTATGCCGACGGGGAAAAGCGTTACATTCTTGCCCCGGTGGGGCTCAAGGTCGGCTCGCGCGTTGAGAGCGGTGAGACGGCGGAAATTCAGGCGGGCAATGCGCTTCCGCTCAAGTCGATTCCCGTGGGCACGATTATTCATAACATCGAGTTGAAGCCAAAGAAAGGCGCGCAACTTGCCCGCAGCGCGGGCGCCTCAGCCCAGTTGCTGGCCAAGGAAGGCGAATATGTGACTCTTCGTCTGCGTTCGGGCGAGGTGCGGCTGGTATTGCGCGATTGCCGTGCCACCATCGGTCAGGTTGGCAATCTCGACCATGAGAATATCACCATCGGCAAGGCGGGCCGCAGCCGCTGGATGGGCAAGCGCCCGGAAGTGCGCGGTGTGGCCATGAATCCGGTTGATCATCCCTTGGGCGGCGGTGAAGGCAAGACGTCGGGCGGACGGCATCCTTGTTCGCCATGGGGATGGCTTACAAAAGGGTCGAAGACGCGCAAACCGCGCAAACCGAGCCGGAAATACATCATCAAGCGCAGAGGTCAGAAGTAATGCCACGAAGCATATCCAAGGGTCCTTTCATCGAACCGGCTCTCGCCAAGCGGATCGAAGCGGCTCAACGTTCGGGTGACAAGCGCGTCATCAAAACATGGAGCCGCACATCAATCATCACACCCGAAATGGTCGGTCTGACGATCGCCATCCATAACGGCAAGCAGTTCCTTCCTGTTTACATCAATGAAAACATGGTGGGGCATAAACTGGGCGAGTTTTCGCCGACGCGGTTGTTCCGCACGCACGGAGGCAAGACCGCCAAGGCCACGGGTGTGAAATAGGAACCGGCAAGCGGACGGCACGGAGAACAGAAATATGTCGAAACCAAAATTCGAAAAGAAATATTTAACGGCCGGCGAGGCCAGATACAGCCACGCCCCCATGACCGCACGCAAGGTGCGGCTGGTGCTTGACATCATCCGGGGCAAGACGGTCGGCAAAGCGATGCAACTGTTGACGCTCACTCACAAGCCGAGTGCGGCGCCGGCGGTGCTTCAAGTGCTGAAGAGCGCTCGCGCGAACGTCGAGAAAGCTAAAATGCCTGACCCCGACGCGCTTGTCGTGTCGACGGCTTTTGCCGATGTGGCGGGAATGATGAAAAGAACCCGACCGGCTCCTATGGGCCGCGCGGTGCGCATCCGCAAACGTATGTGCCATATTACCATCAGGTTGACAGAGGAATAGCGAAATCCATGGGACAAAAAGTACATCCGGTTTCTTTCCGCTTGGGAGTGATCAAACAATGGGAAAGCCGCTGGTATGCGGTCGGCAAGCTCTACAATGATCTCTTGCACGAGGATTTGATGATCCGCAAGGAGATCAAGAAACGGTTTCAACATGCTGGCGTGGCGCGCATTGACATCGAGCGCGCGTCCAACCGGGCCAAGATCACGATCCATACCGCCCGCCCTGGCATTATCATCGGGCGGAAAGGGCAGGAGATCGAAGCCTTGCGTAAGGATTTCGAGATAAAGACCGGCAAGCAGATTATTATCAACATAGAGGAGATTAAGAAGCCGGATCTCAACGCGCAGCTTGTGGCCGAGAATGTCGCGAGCCAGCTTTTGCGGCGCATCAGCTTCAGGCGCGCGATGAAGAAGACGGTTCTGGCGGCCATCAAGGCGGGCGCCTTGGGCGTGAAGATACGCTGTTGCGGGCGTCTGGCCGGCGCTGAAATGGCTCGCTCCGAATGGTACCGCGAGGGCCGGGTGCCGTTGCACACGATTCGCGCGGACATCGATTATGGTTTTGCCGAGGCAAAGACGAAGTATGGCCAGATAGGCATTAAGGTCTGGCTGTTTATCAACGAGATTATCGAGGACAAGGCATCAAAGAAGGAGGCTGCGGCGGCTGCCAATGTGGCATAACCCGCAGACTGCTTAAAGCAGGAGGAAAGGTTTCGAGAGATGCTCTTTGGACCAGACGAGATAGCGCGAGTAAAGATTCTGACAGCGGGCGATGAGGAATCGCTTGAAATAAAGATCAATGAATATCTCGACGGCAATGCAAACCAGACTCTTGCCGATATAGAGGTTGAGCAGATAGAGTATCACGGGCGCACAGGAACCGTGGACCGTGAGTTGATTGCGATCCTTGTGATGCGCGTGAAGCGAGCAAGTGTGCAGACAGGAACAGAACAAACGGATCAGTTGAAATCAGGAATTTGACGACATGTTACTACCAAAGCGAATAGCACATCGCAAGCACCAGAAAGGCCGCCGCCGCGGTAAAGCCTATCGCGGTTCTGAACTGACGTTTGGCCATTTTGGTCTTCAGGCGCTCGAAGCGGGCTGGGTGACGAGCAGGCAGATTGAAGCGGCCCGTATTGCGATCACCCGCCATGTCAAGCGCGGCGGGAAGCTGTGGATTAACATTTTCCCGGACAAACCGGTGACCGTCAAGCCGGCCGAAACGCGCATGGGCAAGGGCAAGGGCAATCCGGAGTATTATGTGGCGGTCGTCAAACCTGGCCGCATAATGTTTGAGCTGGAAGGCGTTTCAGTCGATATCGCGCGCGCGGCAATGAATCTGGCCAGTCACAAGCTTGCAATCAAAACCAAATTCGTGCAGCGCGAGGAGGCGCAGGCGACCAGTGAAAAGTAATGAGATGCGCGCATTGCCGCTGCAGGAACTCGAGGAACGGCTTGAGGAGTATGTGCGCAAGCTTTACGAGTTGCGGGTCAAGGCAACTTTAAAGGAGCTGGAGTCATTCAGCGTTATTGGCAAGCAAAGGCGTGATATAGCCCGCCTTAAACAAGTGATAGCTGAAAAGCGCAAGGCCTTGGCCGCCTCAGCGGCGGCGAAGGCATGACGGGCCACAGGCACAAGATATTGCGGAGCAAAACACGGACAAGATGACAAAAGATCTGGCTAACAGCAAGGCCGCCGCGGCAAAGGCGCAACAGCGCAAGGTTCGCGTGGGCAAAGTAATCAGCGAGAAGATGAACAAAACCATTGTGGTGGCCGTAGAGCGCTACGTTAAACATCGGCTGTATCACAAATATCTCAAGCGGACGTCGAAGCTTTACGTTCACGATGAGAAGAACGACGCTCACGAGGGTGACACGGTGCGGGTCGTTGAAACCCGCCCGATCAGCAAGCTGAAGCGCTGGCGTGTCAAGGAAATTGTCGAGCGGGCGAAGTAAGCGCGAAGGGAGAACCGGTTTATGATCCAGGAATATACCATACTTGATGTGGCTGACAACACGGGCGCGAAGAAGATTCGTTGTTTCAAGGTTCTCGGCGGCACGCGGAGGCGCTATGCGCGCATTGGCGATGTGATCGTGGCCAGTGTTCGGGAAGCCACGCCGGACGCGACCGTAAAGAAGGGCAGCGTGGTCAAAGCGGTGATTGTCCGCACGACCAAGGAACTGGCCCGCGAGGACGGCTCCTATGTCAAATTCGACGGCAACGCCGCC
>JAPLSQ010000032.1 GCA_026398535.1 Candidatus Sumerlaeota bacterium
TGATGCGCCAAGCGCTGGGGCTTGATCTGCCGGAGACGCCGGTTAAGGTTGTCGAACCATTCCAGATGCTCGGCGAGATTGCGCCCGATCTGATGGAAGCGCTCGGAGTTGATATTGTCCCATTGTGGTCGCGCAACACTCTTTTCGGTTTTCCCCTTGAGGATTGGAAGCCGTGGACATTGTTCGATGGGACGCCCGTGCTGGTTCCCGGCGGATTCAACACCAATCCCGAACCGAACGGCGACATTCTGCTCTATCCGGAAGGCGACGAAACTGCTCCCGCGAGCGGACGCATGCCCAAAGATGGCTGGTATTTCGACGCCATCGTGCGCCAAGGATCGTTTGATGAGGACGATCCGGATGTTGAGGACAATGTGCAGGAGTACCAACCGATATCCGAGGATGCGCTGGCCCATTTCGGACGAGAGACGGACCGGCTCTGGCGCGAAACGGACAAGGCGATCTATGCCGTGTTCGGGGGCACTTCGTTTGGCGACATAGCCGTTGTGCCGGGACAGTGGCTCAAGCACCCCCGCGGCATTCGCAATCCCGAGGAATGGCTCGTGTGTTATCACACGCGCAAAGGGTTCCTGCGCAAACTGTTCGAGCGGCAGTGCGAGGTGGCGCTGCACAACCTCGAGAGAATTCACGGTGTTGTCGGCAATCGCGTGGCGGTCGTGTTCGTGACGGGCGCGGATTTTGGGACGCAGTGTGCGCCGCTGTTCTCGCTCGAGACCTACAGGAACCTGCTTCTGCCGTTTCACAGGGAGATCAACAATTGGATCCACAGGAACACAACGTGGAAGTCCTTCATCCATTCCTGCGGCTCCGTGTGGCGGCTGCTTCCCGGTTTTGTGGAAGCGGAATTTGATATCCTGAACCCGGTTCAATGTTCGGCGGCCGAAATGGATGCCATAAGGCTGAAACAGGAATACGGCGCCCGGCTCAGTTTCTGGGGCGGGGCTGTCGACACCCAGAAAACCCTGCCGTTTGGCGCGCCCGAAGAAGTCCGGCGCGAGGTGCGTGAGCGGATTGCCACATTCGGCCCCGGTGGTGGTTTCGTCTTCAACGCCATCCATAACATCCAGGCGCGCATCCCACTTGCGAATCTACTCGCTTTCTTTGAGACATACAAAAAATACCGCGATTATCCGCTGGGCGGTTGACGGGATGTGATCATGTGCAAAACAAGGTCAGCATCGGCCGAGTCCCACGGCGCCGGATTCATGCACGTGCCGCAGCAGTTCTACTCACACTGAATGCGAACCCTTCCCGGCGGATGGGCTGAACCGGTCGGCAGATTGAAAGAATCGAAACAGAATTTAGTCAGGAGAATGGCTCAGATTATGAAAACAACGCTCAGGAACAACCACTTGGTTACGAAAGCTCGAGCATTGTTGCTGTGTGGTCTCATTGTCGCACCGTGGAGCTTCTGTTTACGGGCGGCTGATGCTCCGACAACGGCGCCCCAACACCTGATGACGATCCAGCCCGGCAACGTGCTCTGTCCGGATTTTATCGGCTTTGGGGCACAGGGCGATTGCCAGTTGCGCTGTCCGGTCAATGCCGGTCGGGGAGTTGATGAGCAGGACATCAAGGGTGTGTTCAACAAAATCCGCGCCATGCGGCCGCATGTGATCCGCACCTTCTTTGCCTATCAGTGGTGGGAACCGGAGGAGGGGCGCCAGACACGAAACAGCGCGTACATGAGGGACTATGTTGAGTATTTGAAATTTCTCAAGTCCATCGGCTGCAAGGTTAATCTGACGCCGTGGGGTGATTGGTTCTCCTACAGTCGATGGATGAAACCCGATCCTGACAGCCGCATGCCCTCCGGGAACAAGCGCCGCGCCATGATCCGCAGTCTGGTGGATCTTGTGGATTATCTTTGGCGCGACAAAGGGCTGACCAATGTTTCACAACTGACCCTCATGAATGAACCGGACAATTCCAAGCGGGCGCCCAACCCGGAGGATTTTGTGGAATTGAACAAGATGCTGGAGGAGGAGCTCAAGGCGCGTGGATTACGCGATCAGATTTTCATGGTTGGCGTTGATGGCAGCGGTTGGTCCGAGGCGAAACCAGGCGATTGGTTTTACGACGTTCTGGCTGTCGGCGGCGCGGATTATTTCGATGGGGCCGCTGCGCACACCTACGGCCAGAACTTCGATTGCGCCACACTGATCCCTTGGGTGGAAACACGCACACAGGCGCTCGGGCGGTATGGCTATCCCGCAAAACCGTTCATGATCACCGAGTTCGGCAGTTTCGGTTCCACACGCGGCGGCATATTCACCATGTCGGACAACGACAAGTATGAATATGGTCTGTTCCTTGCGCGGTTTGCGCTCATTGCATTGCGCCATAAGACAGCAAATGTCCTGATGTGGTGCCTGTTCGACACCTATTATGACACTATGAACAAGCAGGAATGCGGCCTGCTGCGCTGGAAGGATGAGGGTTGGATGCCGCGTCCAGGCTACTATTCCTGGTCACTGCTCACCCGTTATACGCGTCCCGGCAGCAGGGTGGTCAATGTTGATTACGCTGATTCGGCGGATGAAACGTCGATTCCATCTGTCGCCCTGCTTTCTCCTCGCAATGAACTGACCTTTCTCGCGGTGAACTCACACACAAAACCGGTTGTCATCCATCTCAAGGCGGGCGTCGGTGATGTGGCGCTGGATTATTTTGAATACTCAAATAAAATGGCGCCGACGGAAGATCACGAGATGATCCGCGCGAGCGCGACCATCCAGTTCAAAGCTAATGAACCCGCCGCCGTCACTCTGCCGGCTCAGAGTTTTATTGTTCTCACGAATGTGGAGCAGAATGTCAGGCAATGGGCGCGTGAGATCCTGGCGCTGGAAAAGATGAAATTGCCGTTCTATACACCGGATCGCGCCTTGGTCATCGCGCCCGATGCCGACACGGCATGGCAGTTGCGGGAGATGATCAAAAAGGGCAAACCGGAGTTTCGCGTAATCACATTTGCGTCCGCCGCAGCGGATTATGATAATCCCGTGCCGTTGCCCGACAACTGGACAATGAAACATATGATCGGCGCAGTGACCAACGCATATGTCATCGAACCAGGAAAAGGGTATCCGGCTGATGTTCTGCGCGATTTTGATCTTGTGAAGAAGGGCAGCATCTATCTTGTGCGGCCCAGCAACCGCGATAGGGAACCGTATTGATCTCTATGAACTCATGCGAGCATATGGTCGTTACAAATCGCATTTCCAACATCATGCTGCTTGGTTATTATTCGATTATATGGCGGAGAGGCAGGGATTCGAACCCCGGATAGCAGTATTATCCGCTATAGACGCTTTCGAGGCGTCCGCCTTCAACCGCTCGGCCACCTCTCCGTGATGGTTGTGCCTTGCCGCGCATGATGACGGGCGCAAATCCTGTGAATTGCGCGGTTTGTGTTATGTTGGCATCTCTCCAATATTCATTGTCGGCGTTGCGTCCGTTTTTTTCTGTGCAATATAGCAGTATGGCGCGTTAAGCTTCTTGAATAGTCAACGCGAAATCAGCGTACATCCGTAGGGCATCCCGGAACCGCATGGCGGTAAGGGGTGGGGAAGTTCCCTGATGCCGAAAGCCGCGGATATGAACAACATAGAGAATTTACTCGTCAGCCAAATCACACACTCGGTGTCATTCACCCGTCTGCATGGTGATATTAAGGCAAATCACAGGCGCATCATTCCGCTCAAGGGTCTGCGGGCATCCTCGCTTGGTGGTGTTGTTGTTGGTCTTGAGCAGTGCTTATCCGGGAACATGAGCGATCCGGCGTTTGCCGTGCCTCTTATCCTGGTGGTGACATCAAATCATGATCATGCGACCGAAGTGTATGATGACCTGCTGTTTTTCGGCGCAAGGAAAGCTTTTCATTACCCCAAACCTCAAGCGCTGCCTTATGAAGATGATACTCCGTTGCTTGAGGAGCAGGTCAAGCACCTTGAATTTCTGGATCATCTGGCGGCGGGCGCACACCTCAACGGCTCAGATAACATCCCGTCAGTTTGTGTCACTTCCATAGAGGCGCTCTTCACGCGGGTGGCGCCGTTGGATGTGCTGAAGTCGCTGATCCTGCGCGTTGAGTGGGGTGAGCCGCTCGACACGGAAATCTTCGCGGCAAAAGTAACCGATCTCGGCTACGAGCGTGTGCCTACGGTTGAGGTACGCGGCGAATTCGCCATACGCGGCGGGATCATTGATATTTTCCCCCTTAATTTCGAGAATCCCATCCGCATCGATCTTTTTGGCGATGAGATCGAATCCATGCGCTGTTTCGACGTGCACACTCAGCGATCCATCAAGGCTGGGGGAGTGGCCGAATCCCTTGTCATCCTGCCCGCCCGCGAGTCGGTTCTTATCGAAAAAGCCCTCAGCGCTGATGTGGGGGAACAGGATGCCGCCGCTCATGCGGGACTTGGCATTCAAGATTCGGATTTGAGCCGCCCACTGCCCACGCTTCTCGACCTTCTTCCGCATAATACACTGCTTCTGTTCCACGGCTTGGAAACGTATCCTGTTCTCGACGAGCGTTTCAGACAGTTTGCACAGCGCCAATTCAAGGAACACGGGATTGGGCATCCGCCTCCCGTTGTTCTCCATGCCACCTTGAATGACGTGGAGAAATCAGCTCAACGATTTCGCCAGTTGCACCATACGCTTCTCATTGAAGAATCAGCGGGACGAAGCATCACCTTCCAGACAAACTCATTCGAAGCCATCAAACCGTCACTCGAGCATTATATCACACAATTGCGCAAGCGCATCGAGGACAACTATCTCTGCGCTATTGTGTGCGACAACGACGGCCAGGCTCAACGGATGATGGAAATGCTTGGCGAGAACGAGATTGGCGCAGTCACCCCCTCAAAGTCTGAGTTCCGGATTCCGAATGCTGAGTTGCCCAACAGTGTGATTGTCATCACAGGCCTGTTGCACAACGGTTTCATCTATCCCGAAGCCAACCTCTATGTGGTCACGGACCGTGAAATCTTTGGTCGTTACAAGCGCCGCCATGTTTACAGGAAAATCTACAAAGGAGCGCCCATTGCCGACGCCCGGGAGATACGCAAGGGTGATTTCGTAGTGCATCTTGACCATGGCATCGGGCGTTTCGATGGCATCCGCACGCAATTCGTTGATGGGCGGCATATCGATCTGCTCGAGATAGTTTATGCCGATGGCGACAAACTGCTCGTGCCGGTTGATAAAATCGCCTATGTCCATAAGTATTCTGGCGCCGAGCAGGCCGCGCCATCCCTCGACAAACTTGGCGGCAGGAAATGGGTCCAGCGGCGCAAAAAAAGTGAAGAGGCTGTTCAGGCCTTCGCTCAGGAGTTGATGAAACTCTACGCTCAGCGTTCTCTGGCCAAGGGCTATGCGGCGGGCGGCGACACCCCCTGGCAGCGCGAATTCGAAGCGTCATTCATTTACAGCGAAACGCCCGATCAGTTGCGCGCCATCAATGAGGTCAAACATGACATGATGTTGGACAAGCCCATGGACAGGCTCGTTTGCGGCGATGTGGGATATGGCAAGACCGAGGTGGCGATTCGCGCCGCATTCAAGACCATCCAGGAGCGCAGGCAGGTGGCCTTGCTGTGTCCCACAACCATCCTTGCCCAGCAGCATTACAACACATTCCGCGAGCGGTTCGCTGATTATCCGATCCGCGTGGAAATGCTCTCGCGCTTCAAGACGGCGACGGAAGCAAAAAAAATACTCGCCGCAGCCAGGGTTGGCGATGTCGACATGGTGATAGGCACGCACGCGCTGTTATCAAAGAGCGTGCGTTTCAAATCGATCGGGCTGGTCATTGTTGATGAGGAACAGCGCTTTGGCGTGGCGCAGAAAGAGCGTCTGAAAGAGATGCGCGCGAGCGTGGATTTCATCACCCTGACGGCCACGCCCATTCCGCGAACACTCTACATGTCGCTCAGCGGTTTGCGTGACATGTCGCTCATCAACACGCCGCCCGCCGACCGTCACCCGATCAAGACACGGCTCATTTACTGGGATCGCGAACTCATCGAGGAGGCGATTCTGCGCGAGCTCAACCGGGGCGGCCAAGTGTTCTTTGTCCACAATCGCGTGATGAATATCCACCAGATCGCCGAGCGCGTCAAGGAAATTGTTCCCAGCGCCCGCCTTGCGATAGCGCACGGTCAGATGCCTGACGAAGAGCTGGAGAACGTGATGATCGATTTCGTCGACGGCAAATATGACATCCTGCTATCAACGACGATCATCGAAAATGGCGTGGACATACCCAACGTGAACACAATCATCATCAACCGTGCCGATGCTTTTGGTCTTGCTCAGCTCTACCAACTGCGCGGGCGTGTCGGCCGCGAAAACCGCCGGGCTTACGCCTACCTGATTGTTCCCACAGGCCAGGCCATCACCGAAGCCGCGGTGGCGCGTCTCGCGGCCATTGAGGAATTCACGGAATTGGGCGTGGGCTTCAACATCGCCATGCGCGACATGGAAATCCGGGGCGCCGGCAATCTGCTGGGGCGCGAGCAGCACGGGACAATTTGTTCCGTCGGATTTGAGCTTTACTGCAAAATGCTTGAAGAGGCCGTGGATACGATGCGCGGTCAACTGCACGAGGAGGAGCAGCACGAGACCGAAATCCAGTGGAAGGCGGACGCCTACATTCCCGCCTATTTTGTGCCTGTCGAAGCACAGCGCGTGATGCTCTACAAGCGCATCGCTGAAGCGCGCACCATGGATGAGATTGCTGAAGTGGAATCTGAAATCAGGGATCGATATGGCGAGGTGAGAATTGCCAAAGAAGACAGCGGAACAACGGAAATCAAGGCATCGGGCGCCTTAGAGGATCTTCCTGCGCCGGTCAACGCTCTTTTTGTTGTTGCGCGCATGAGAATTGCCGGGCGCGGCCTTGGCATTCGTAAGATCATCGCAACCACGTGCGGCTTTAAGTTGTGCTGTCCGGGAGCCGTGAAAGAGCTGGGTCCTCGCGCCAGCAAACTTATCAAGAACGGCACGCCCAGGATCTATACGGACGATCCGAACGCCCTTGAATTTTATTATGCGGATTGGAAGAAACGCCCCATGCTACGCGAGACGCTGCAAGTTCTCGATACCATGCATGCTCAATGATCACGCTGATATTTGAAGGCTGTTTTCAGATGCCATCCGGACAGGTTCTTTTTTCCTGATTGTTAGGCTTGACAAGGCATCACTTTTCATTTGTTTCTCGCTTCGCTGCATGGGCGAATCCCGTAAATATAAATCACACATAAAAAGGAACCGCGATGGCTAAAAATCCCAAACCATACGATGCCGAAGAGGATGAAGACAAGGAAGAGCGGGACATCGGCCTTTGCAAGGATTGTCAGCATTTTGACATCGACCGCGAAGAGGATGAAATTGCTGATGATGCCCACGCTCCCTGCCTTCACCCTGATCTTGAGGAATATGAACTGGTTGTGTCAGGGGACTGTAGTTGCAACCTTTTCGAGCTATACGAGGGCGAGGACGACGATGAAGAAGACGAGGAGAAGGAGCAGGAATACTGACCCCCGGCGCCGGGCATACGCGTTTACGCTCTTATTTCGTCAGCCTGCATTTTATCAGCGTCTTCACCGCGACAAAGAAATCGCGAAATCCGATTTTCTTTCCTTCGTCAAAAGTGCGCGCTCTATAGAAAACGGGCACTTCAATGATGCGCTCGCCCGCGCGCAATACTTTTGCGGTGACTTCCGGGCAAAATTCAAAGCCTTTGCATTCCAGACGAATTGATTGAATCACATCGCGCCGAAACGCCTTGTAGGCGGTTGCCTCGTCCGTAATCCGTTGACCGTAGAGGATCGTGACAAGCCATGCGAGAATCCAGTTGGCAACCCGGTTGGGGAGTCTCATCCCGACAATCCGGCCCTTGAAGCGCGATCCGTAACAAACCTTGGTCTTACCGAGCAATATCGGGTCGACGACGCGCACAATATCCTGCGGGTCGTATTCCATGTCGGCATCCTGAATAATGACGACATCTCCGGAGGCTGACTTCAGACCCGTCACGATTGCCGCGCCCTTTCCCGTGTTGCGCTCATGATAAAGAACATGGGTTGCCGGCTTGGTTTCCTCTGCTTTCAAAATGGCGCGCGTGCCATCGGTGGAATAATCGTCCACGAGGATAAGCTCCATGTTCAACGGGAGCTTGCGAACCTCGCTCAACACAACCGCCAGCAACACCTCTTCGTTGAAGATGGGAATGACTATTGATATGAGGGCCTTCTCAGCCCACGATAGGGATGCTGCGTTGCCTTGGTTTGTGTCGGGCATGGAAAAGTGATTATGATGTGGTGTTGTGGAAAATTGGCGAAGGATGGGTCGCTGACGTCACTGCCCCTGCGTTGTGTCATTACGCAACAAAGCCGTGTCCAGAACCTGCTCGATGGTGTCAACGAGCACAAAATTCATTTTGTCCCTTATATCCGCGGAAATCTCTTCGAGGTCATCCTGATTATCCTGCGGGATGATAATATTTTTAATGTGCGCCCGGTGAGCAGCCAGCACTTTCTCCTTCAGCCCTCCGATTTTCAGCACCTTGCCGCGCAATGTGATCTCGCCGGTCATGGCGATGTCCTGCCGCACAGGCTGGTTTGTCAAGGCGCTCACCATGCTTGTTGTCATGGTGACTCCCGCGCTCGGGCCGTCCTTGGGTATCGCGCCTTCGGGGATGTGGATGTGGATGTCCGTGTTGCGGTAGAAATCCTTTGGCACATGGAGCGCGTCACACCGGGAGCGAATATAGCTGAGCGCGGCCTTGGCGCTTTCCTGCATGACCTCGCCGAGTTTTCCCGTGAGCATAAGATTTCCGCGCCCCTTCATGACAGTGACCTCTGTTGGCAGCAATTCGCCGCCCACCTCGGTCCAGGCAAGTCCTGTGGCAACGCCCACTTCGGGTTGTTTCGGTATGTCAAGTTCCTTGAAACGGGGCACGCCAAGGTATTCCCTGACCTTATCGCCATCGACCAGCACTTTTGAGGGTTTGTCCGTCCGATGAGTCACGATTTTCTTGGCCACCTTGCGGCATATCGTGGCAATATCGCGCTCGAGATTGCGCACGCCCGCTTCGCGTGTGTAGCGGTTGATAATGGCCGATATCCCATCATTTGTGAACTTGATTTGGAGTTTGTTCAACCCATTGGCTTTCACCTGCCGGAGGACAAGAAATCGTCGTGCAATCTCGAGTTTCTCATCCTCGGTATAACCAGGCAATCGGATGATTTCCATACGGTCATACAAGGGCATGGGAATCCCCGCTGAGGTGTTTGCGGTGGTAATGAACAATGTTTGTGACAGGTCGAAATCGATCTCGAGGTAATGGTCGTTAAAAGCCTTGTTCTGTTCGGGATCGAGAACTTCCAGCAACGCGCTGGCCGGATCACCGCGAAAATCCGAGGACATCTTGTCGACTTCATCGAGCAGGAAAACCGGGTTCATCGACCCGGCTTTTTTCATGGATTGAATGATCTTGCCGGGCAACGAACCGATGTAAGTGCGCCTGTGACCGCGGATTTCAGCTTCATCGCGTACTCCACCAAGAGAAATACGGACGAATTTACGCCCCAACGCATGGGCCACGCTGCGTGCCAGTGATGTTTTGCCCACGCCGGGCGGGCCCACAAGGCACAGTATCGGCCCTTTAACCTTCTTTGTCAGTTGATAAACGGCAAGATACTCGACGATTCGGTCTTTTACCTTGGTGAGGCCATAGTGCTCGGCATCGAGTATCTTCTGCGCGGTTTCGATGTTATTCTTGTCTTTGGTGATTTTGCCCCATGGCATGTCGAGCAACCATTCAATATATGTCCGCGAGACCGTGGCTTCGGGCGACATTGGTTGCATCTTCATTAAGCGAATGACTTCACGTTTGGCTTTTTCGCGGGCCTCCTTGCTCATTTTCGACCTGTCGACGTGCTCCCCAAGTTCATCAATTTCAACATCTTCATCACAGGCAATCCCCAATTCTTTCTCGATGACTTTGAGTTGTTCGTTTAAAAAGTATTCTTTCTGGCTTTTGCCGATCTGGGATTTTACCTGCGTCATGATCTTGTTCTCGATCTTGAGCAGCTCATTTTCTTTTGTCAGCAGTCTTGAAAGCAGACGCAGTTTCTGATCCAAGCTGAAGGTTTCCAGCAGACGTTGCTTGTCATGGGTTTTGAAATTGGCGTAGTGTGAAATCGAGTGGGCTATGTTAACAGGGTTGTCAAAATTTTTGATTGAGATAAAAAGCTCGTCCGGGATTTTCTCATAAAGTCCGCAGTAAATCTCGAATTGTTTGATGACAAGTCTTACAAGCGCGTCAAGGTTGAGTGATTTTTCGTGTATTACCTCCATCCGAACGCTTTCGGCTTGCATGGCTCGGTCGCTGTTGTCTTCATACCCCAATGTATGCGCGGTGTATTGACCTTCCACGAGCACTTTGGCCGCGCCATCCGGCACTCTCAACACCTGCAGAATTTCCGAAACCGTGCCGTATTCATAGAGATCGCGATGCGTCGCATTTTCCACATCGACCGATTTCTGGGTAACCAGCAGTATCTTCTTGTCGGTGTTAACGGCGTCTTCAAGCGCGGCGAGCGACCGTGGCCGCATCACATATAATGGTGCGATGCAGGTTGGAAAAACGACCACATCCTTCAGCGGAATCACGGGCAGAAGCTCCCTGTTTCCGACTAATATTTCGGGTGCGATCGCCTGCGCTGACACCTTGTCGGTTTTTTTTCTCAATTCTCACTCCAAAATCCATATCTTGATATTCAATAGATCACATTACCGGCAGATTGATCATGTATTACCCACCATGGACGACAACAAGGGGTTTTATCGAGTTGTCTGGGAACCGGTTTAGTCACGGAAGAACAGCGCGAATGCAATGCCGGTGATCAGCCCTACTGCCGAAAGAGTATACCACAGCAGGGAATAATTGATCGCGCCTTGCGGATTAATGAGCACTTTTGCGGGCATATCCCGGAACGGGGCTGCGATGACCGGACCAAATCCGAGGATGATGATTCCGCAAACGGTTTGCGCTGAGTGCCTTACATCAGTGCCGGCAAGCCGGCCGACATAAATATAAGCCCCGGCAAAAAAGCATGCATAAAAGAAGCCATGCAACGCTTGACTGGCTATGATCGTCAGTCCATTTTCAGCTTGTTTGTGCGGCGCGGCATCGGCTGATAATCGCTCCAACACGACGAAGATGAAATGGAATGATCAGTGGGACTTGTTGAAACAATTGAAGCGGCGGAGTTTATCGGTCAGGAGTTTGCCACATGGCTTTACTGGCTGAGCGAGACTCATCAGGGGAAGATCGCGCCTGACGGCGTTGGCGAATTTGAGTTGTTTTTTGAATCGCCCGTGCAGTTGGTTCATGATTATGGCGATGCCACGGTCGTCGCTTTGCGCGGCGGCACGCCACTCGAATCGCCTGAAGCCCGGCAGTCGTTGCGCGAGAACAAGAAAATCGCGCGCGCACATTTGCGCGTCAACCGCAACAACCAGACTTTCACATTCACCTTCAACGCGTCCAACTTCAGCCTTGCCGGACTCACGCTCCCCATTCCGCCCAATGTTTCACCCGCGGATTATCTGTATATCCGGCTGGAGATGATCGAGGAGTTCGAGGCTTTCTGGGAGTCGGTTTTCAGAGCCTTTCTTAAGATAAGGCTTGATGCCAAACTCTGGGAAGGCGAGCGCAGGAAGCTTGCGGCATGGATCAAATCATTTGAACTCGCGTGAGCAATCATCCCCGGAAGACTACTGGAACTCCAATCTCGACCCCGACAATATAGGCCGGGCTTCCCGCGGCGGGCCGCTTGATTTTGAGCGTGAACTGCCTTATTACCTTATCCCGGATCAGATTGACGCGCTGAACGATTTTGCGCCTCTGGAGCGCAAGCGCATCCTTGATATCGGCGCCGGAATCGGCATGAACGCGTTGTATCTCGGGAACTCCGGGGCGATTGTTGTGGCGGCTGATATCGCGCGCAACCGGCTTGCGGCGCTTGCCGGGATCGCCAGCGGAATGAGCGCGCCACCGCTGATCCTGCCGGTTCAATGCAGGGCTGAGGCGCTGCCATTCGCATCCGGTTCATTTGATCATGCGTACTCAAAATCAGTCCTGATACACACACGGCTTGCGGAAGCCTGCGGGGAAACGAACCGCGTTCTGCGCGAGGAAGGAAGCGCGGTTTTTATCGAGCCGCTTGCCGGCAATCCATTTGCCAATCTTTATCGCGCCTTGCTGGCGCCCAAAATCTGGAGATCAATCACGCGCTATTTTGGTCAACCGGAATTTGATGTCATTGCCGGACAGTTTTGCGCGGCGCGTGTTCACTATTACTATTTTCTTGGCTTCCTGGCCTTCTTCTGGCAATTTGGTCTGCGCGCCGCATGGTTGTTCAAATGGTCGTTGAATCTTCTTGTCATGGCGGATGGGCTGTTGTTTCGCATCTGCCAGCCGCTCGAGCGGCGCGCATGGTTCGCCGTGATTCATGTCCGCAAAAGGCCGTCCGGTGAAAGCGCTCTTCCTCGTTCATAATCTGCCTTTCCGCGGCAGTTACTTCCGGGCGCTGGAAATCGCGCGCCGAATGGCATTGCGCGGTCATTATGTTGAGTTTGTCCACATCAGTGAACACAAGAAGAGGCGGCCATCAACTTACAGCCTGTCCATCGAACAAGGAAATTCGCCGGGGGACATATTGAAAACCGCGCTCACAGTGGTTGAATCTCCTAATCAGACTTTTTTTAACGACAGGCAGGAGGGCTGGGGGATTTTCGACAATGGTTTCAGAATCCATCATGCTCTACGACAGCGCTGGGATCTTGTATATGGATTTTCGCACAAGCCGGATTGTGTGTTGCCGGCGCTTGCGGCAAAAGCGCGCGGCGCAAAAATGATCCTCGACTGGAGCGACTGGTGGGGCGGCAGGGAGGGGCTTTATCAAATGTGCGTGCTGTCATCGGACGGTTTTCGTTCGCTTCCTTTGCCGTTGCGAACCGTCCGCCGGGTTGTTTTTGCCGCGGAGGCAGTTTGGGAGCCGCATGCCTGCCGAATTGCTGATGCGGTCACGCTCATATCCGGGGAGTTTATGAGTCATCCCCGGGCGCCGGCCTCTCTTGCGCGAAAGGCATTCGTCATGCACAGCGGAGCGCCGCTTGATCGAATCAGGCCCATGCCCAAGGACGAGGCGCGCGCCGCGCTTAATTTTGCCGCGCATGGCATCGCATCAGACAGCATCGTGCTTGGTTATATCGCCAATTTTCACACGGATGAACGATTATTGCTTGAGGCTGTCGCGTCCGCGATTTCCACGGGACTTGATTTGCATTTCATCGTTGCGGGAGCTGATTTTGAGAGATTTGCTCCGGCCCTTCATGACCGTCTGATGGGGCGCGCGCATCACTTCGGCAGAATCCCGTTCGAGCACATCGGGCATTTCCTCGGCGCCGCGGATATCCTGCTGCTTCCGCTAAGCGATGTGGCGTTGAACCGCGCGCGATATCCGCACAAGCTGAGCGATTACGCGGCTGCGGGAAGGCCAATCATCGCGTGTGATGTCGGCGAGACAGGGCGCCTATTACGCCGCTATGATTTTGGCCTGCCCGTAAAGGCTGATCCCCCGGCGTTTGCCGGCGGAATCATCCAACTCGCGGCAAGGCGAGGTGAATGGGAGGCGATTGGCGCGCGCACACGCCGCACCGCTGAAGAGTGTTTTAACTGGGACAAGTTATGCGCAGGCCTGTTTGACTTTTTACGGGAAAGACTGGCTCTGAAATCACTTTGACGACGTAAATCCACTGATATAGATCATTTGCACCAGAAACAGGAGATTATCCATGCATATACGATATGCTTCCCTTTTTGCAGTCGCGCTGACGGCCGCGCTGATTTGCGGTTGTGGCGAAAAGAAAACCGGCGAAAGCACATCCGCCTCGGCCAAGACCGCACAACCGGTTGCCATAGAAATGTGGCATTATTTCGCGGGGGATCATGAGAAGGCCATAAAGGAACTTGCGGACCGCTTCATGAAGGAAAACCCGGGGATCAGCGTGAGAACGATCTACCAGGGGCGCCCGCCCGAATTGTCGCAGAAGCTCGCCGGCGCGCTGGCCGCGTCGCCGCCAAACAATCCCACCGTGTCGACCGTGTATGAAACATGGACGAGCGATTATGTGTCGAAAGGTTACCTGGATGCGGCGCAGGATCATTTTGCCGGCCCCGACGGCATGTCTCCCGAAGAACAGGATGACATCATCAAAGGGTTCCGCGAAGCATGCTCTTATGACGGCAAAATGGTCACGCTACCGTTTAACAAGAGCATCTATGTTCTTTACCTTAACATGGACAAGCTGGCCAAAGCCGGTTTCACGACGGCGCCAAAGACGCTGCAGGAACTCAAGGACGCCGTCATCAAAACGACGGTGGAAGCCGATGGACGGGTGATGACGTTTGGCATGGGCATGATGCCGACCAGCGAGGCGTTCACAACCCTCTTTTTTGCGTCGGGCGGCGAGTATCTAAACGCCGAAGGGAAAATGGCGTTTGACAGCGAAGAGGGGCTTGCCGCGCTTGGTTTTCTCAAGGAACTGCACCACCCCAAACACTACCTGTATGTCAGCACGGATTACATGAATATGCCATTCGGCAACGAGCAGGTGGCGATGTTCATTTACAGCAGCGCGAGTTTCCCTTATAATGAAAAATCCGTGGGCAACAAGTTCAAATGGGAGGTCGCTCCGATCCCCGGACTGGGCGTCAAGACGCCGCGTTATGTCATGCAGGGCACCAACATCGGCATATTCAAAAACAAGTCAGAAGCCGAGCGCGCCGCCGCCTGGAAATTGGTGAAGTTCCTGGCATCCACACCGAGCCAAGTCTACTGGATCAAGCACACGGGTTATATGCCGATCCGTTACTCGATGCTCAAGAATCCGGAAATGATGGAATACCTGAAGAACAATCCGCGTTATGCCGCCGCGAGCTCGCTCGTGCTGACCAACCAAGGCAAACAGGAGCCAAAGCTGGCGGTGTGGGATGGCATACGCGAGAATATCACGCAGATGGTTGACCAGGTGCTGTCGAAGGGCGCCGATCCGAAACAACAGCTTGCGGCGACGCAGGCCAAGGCCCAGGAGCGCGTTGATCGCGCCGCGAAAAGGTAATATACGCGCCTGGCGCTGAACGAAGCCATCAAGTGCGGGTGTTCTTGCCGGTTTGGCTGACGCATGGATTGCCAGTGATAAAATAGCGCCAGGGCTTGTGCGCATATGCGCCGGCGTATTGAATGTTGATCCGGGGCGTGACGGTGACGCGCTTACAAGCAGGATGGGATGCGGGCGCCAGAAATAAACGTGTGCCATTCAGATCATCCTCGTAATGCTCGCGTGTGATGCCCATGGCGCGGCACAGTTTGCCCGGTCCGCGGCATAGAGAATGGGCAGAGGCATGCGACGGAGCGCCCAGCCGCGCTCGCATTAGCTCCATTCCCAGAATCGGTTCAAGCGCGCGCACCAGCACGGCTTGCGGTTTGCCGTGCGGCCCGCTGACAATGTTGAAACACCAGTACATGCCATAGATGAGGTAGATGTAGGCATGCCCTTTGGCGCCGAACATCGCGTGATTGCGTTGGGTAAGACGGTTTCCGCAGGAATGCGAGGCGCGGTCATGTGGTCCGCAGTAAGCCTCGGTTTCGGCGATGCGCCCGGCGGTCAATCCCTCAGGGGCGTTGTGCACAAGGATGGAACCAAGCAGCGCGCGCGCCACGAGGGGCGTCGAACGGGTGAAGAAATCGTCAGTGAAACGGGCGGAGAAATCGATGGCGTCATCCAAGACTATGGCGCGCCCGGTCGGTTGGTTTGATGAAACACCGGCAGGACGGGCATGGCCATCCGCAGGAGGATGATTTGATGTGATGCGGTTCATTTGCCCGCTCTCTGTTTGTTCAGGTTCATGCGCATGACTGTTTGAAAAGATCCGGGCGCGCGGATGTCGATTGTTTTCTCAGCGCAGGGCCAGTCATAGGGCAGTGGCATGACATAGGCCGTGGAATCCGTGAATTTCGAGCACAACAATCCGGGGGATATGTTGAAGGGGGGGAAAACATAGCGCGAGTGCGCGAAGTAATCTTTCTGTATCTCGCCCGGCGGAATTTTTGCGTAGAAGGCCACGAGATATTTTGCACCGGTGACATTGTAAAAGACCATGTTTGTGTCCGCCGGCAACCGCGCGCCGATCTGGAGCGCCTGTTTCACGCCGTATTGCCAGTTGAATGCTGAGCGCGCCGCGTAACTTCCAAAATACGATACGGCGAATGGGAGAAACGCGGCAAGTTGAAGAAGAACGCCGATCTTGCATGCCGCTGTCTGTATGCGATCGGGAAAGAGCGACACGCACCATGCCATGCCGCACGCGGCAACGTCGGCGATGACCGGAATGGCGACAATCGCGCGCAATGCGTGAGGCACGCCTTCGCGGGTCAGGCTTGCCGGTACGGGATAGAGCGCGAGCCATCCGAGCAGGAGCAGGTCGCCGCGTCCGCGCCGTTTGATCAGAAGGATGATTCCGGCAATCGCGGCGGCGCACTCGGCGCCTGTCAGCATGCCCACCCCCGCCGAATGGCGGAGTTCGGCGTCTCCGCGGATCAGCAGAAAACCTGGTGACAAGTGGCTCAAGTAATTGCGCGAGAATTCGAGCATGATGCCGGCAGGGGAGTTGCCCTGCTGAAATATGGATATTTTACTGAATCGTGCCTGGGCGGAATGATGATTGGAGAGCATAAGACTGATGACAGGCGCTGCCATCAGAAGCAGGATTGCCACTGATGGCAACGTCTCGCGCCACCGGGCGCGCAGTTCCCGCCAATAAAGAATGCTCATTAAGAGGAGCATTGCGGGCACAAACAGGCGCGCGACTTCATAGGCGTATAATGCCATTCCAAAGCAAACTGCCGCGATGGGCAGCGCGTGCCTGCTGCCGCCGAGAAAAGCGCGCCACGACAACATCGCGCCGGCAAGAAGAAGGGGCAGGAATATGCCCTGCTGCGCCCACCGGCTGAAAATGATGTGCCATGGCGACAGTGCCAGAAACAGCGATGCCCAGAGCGCCGTTGCCATGCCGCGTTCACGCTTCATGTAATAATAATTGACGATGATCGTCGCGCATCCCGCCATCGCCGCTGGCAGACGCGCGCCCCATTCGTTTAATCCGAAGAGAGACACAAACGGAATGGCCGCATATTGATAGATCGCGGATGTGGTGACGCCAAACACATTGATGAAAAGCGGCAGGAGTCGGCCAGAGAGGTCGCGGCCGGTGAGAAGGAGACTCCCGGCGTTGCATGCTTTTTCCGCCTCATCGCGGAATATCGCGGGGGGAATGCCCGACAGAAAAATCATCCGCAGCATGGCGCCTGTGGTAACGAGCGCCAGCAGCATCCAATGCCGGCGGAAAAAGTCGCGCATGGCGGACGATTTGCTCATTGTTGCGCCATTTTCACCAATGCCGCGTAATAGTCTGCCAGCGCCGGACGGCGCGACAGACACGTCTGCCATGCGCGCGCGGCCCGCTTTTTATCGCCTGTAAGATAACTGGCAAATCCAATCCGCTCGTAAATTTCCGGCGACTCGAGATCGCGCAGGGTCATGTCTGAAAGGATGCGAAGCGCTTCGGCGGATTCACCCCGCATGAGCAGAAGCGCGCCGAGGCGGCTCGACGCGTTGGAATAACGCGAATCCCATGCCAATGCGCGCAAGAATTCAGTCTCCGCTTCCTTCAATTCATCGGATGAAGCCGCTGTTTTTGCCGCCGCGAAAGCCCCCATCGCCCGCTTGGTGTCGCCCGAAGCCAGAAGACGGCTGCCCTCCGCGAACAACGACTCCGCTTCATGCCAGAGAGGCTCAGGCACGCCGCGGTTCATGATGTAAACGCTTTCAGCGGCAAGGCGCCCGCGTTTAAGATGGCGCTCGGCCATAACCCGATGCGCCTGCCACCAGAAGCAGGCGAGGCACAGCGCCATGAGCATCGACCAAAATGGAGTCCGAACGCGCCATTTGGATGCGTCCGCATGACGGGCGATGATTTCAGGCGCCGCGAGCAGGAACATGAGCGCGGCCAAGTGGGCGGGAAGGCGAAGCGGGAATGTCATCAATGAATCAAAAACAAGCGTTGTCACACCAGCGCCTGATGCGATCAGAAAAAGGCGGTTGGCCGGAATGGTGATGGTATGGAGCAGTCTTTGCAATCGCACGAACCATGCGGCGAGCAGCGCCAGGAAAATAGCGATGGCGGGCAGACCGCCCTCGCACCAGATTTGCAGAAACTCGTTGTGCGCCTCATTGGTGAAACTGCCGGCGTATGGCCGCAACCGCGGATCGCCAAGGACGGACGGGACAATCTGGCGAACATATTCGAGCGTGAAATTTCCGGAGCCAATCCCAAGCAGCGGATGCGTTGCAATCATGTGCCAGGCCGTTTTCCAGATGACAACGCGCGTCGGCCAGCCCTCGGCCCAACGCCTGGAGGCAAATGCCTCGCTGAACAGGGATGGGGCATGCGGATTGAGCGGATGGGGGATAAAGTAGAAGGCAATCGCTAATATGCCAGCCAGCACAAGCCACGCAACGCGCTGCCAGTGCAACTCGCCTGCAAGCCCGCAACGCCATGCAATCATTGCCCAGACAGCGAGACTGACGAGCGTGGCGCCAGCCGATCCCACCGACCATGTCACCACCAGCGCGACAAACATGAGGAAAATCGGGACGAAGATCAAAGGGCGAAACCGCCGCGCCGCAAGAAAGATAATAAGCGCCGCAGGAAGGAACAAACCGATGAATCCAGCGATATGTCCGCTGTTGCCAAGACCGGCAGCCAGGTAGCCGCGCCAGTCGGGCAAGCGCGCCACAAGGACTCCCGAACCGCACGTGCAATCCTCGATGATCGTCCAGCCGGAAGTGACCGCCGCTGAGGCAATTCCGCATGTGAAGATCAGCGCAACATCATGGCTGTCACGGAGAGCGCCAAGACAGATCCAATAGACAAGGATGAATGTGCACCAGCAGACAAGGGCTCCCATGGCAAGGGCGGATGAACGCGCATGGAGCATTGTCAGGACTTGAGCGCCAAGGAAAATGGCCAGGAGGGCCCCAACAGTCATGTTATCAGCAAGCGGGCGATTCCGATCATCATCGTGTGAAAACCATCTTCTCGCCATGATCGATGCAAGCGCGCACAGACAAAGCGCCTGGGCCAGCGCCACTTTGGGCGTGTTGAAGGAATCCTCCAGAATACCCGTCCGGTAAAGCGGCAGGATGAAAAACAAAAGGGCAAGAAATGCCACGGCGGCATCCGAACGCAGCGCGGAGAGCAGGTCACGCAGAACGGGCCGGGGCGAATCCTGCTGGTTCAACATGCGGATGGACCGTTGTTTGCGTGTGCGCTTGTCACGATTTCAAACATGGTTGCCTATGAATAAACAATGTCTGATAACATAATCGCAAGAGGCGTGATAAGAGCGCCATTATCCCAGGTGTCGGGGTGTAGCGCAGGTGGCTAGCGCGCAACGTTCGGGACGTTGAGGCCGCAGGTTCAAGTCCTGCCACCCCGACCATTCCTAATTGTGTCACCCCGTCTCAACCATCCGCGACTCGGGCAGTGTCGGACGCATTAAGTCATTAGCACGGGGAACGAACTTGTTCTGTTGGGCGTTGGGTCGGCAGCGGCAAGTTCTGTCAGAGTGAACGGGTGCTGAAAACGACGCAACACTGCAATGTTTGCATGGATGACATGGAAACTGTTACAGTTTTGCAGGGCATCAGTCTGGCACATGCCCTGTTTATGGGGATGCGGCGTCTGGCATGAGTTTCGCTTATAGTATAATCCGACGGCGCAAAATCTTAAAGAATCGCGCCCTCGCAATAAAATCAACGAGGTGTATCATGAACAGTTTCACAAAGTGGCAAAGCGCCCTCATACTCGTCGCAGCGGTTGCATTGGCCGCGCCAGGATTCTCCGCCAGTGGCACCCGCGATCAGATTCGCAAGCGGGATGGCTCGTGCCGTCAGACCTTCGGTGTTACTGCCAATGGTTCCGGCAACGGCACCCGCGACCAGATTCGCAAGCGGGACGGCTCGCGCCTTCAGACCTTCGGTGTTACTGCCAATGGTTCCGGCAACGGCACCCGCGACCAGATTCGCAAGCGGGACGGCTCGTGCAAGTGACAGACGGGTTGGTTCCCCGCATCAAGGGACACGCCTGTAAGGCTGGTGTGGCGAGGAATAAAGGATTGCGGTTCCCCGTAGGTTGTCCGCAGTGATACAGTTCTGCCGCATTCTTGGAACCTGTGTTCGCACGATGGCTTATTTCGTAGTCGCCGCCACGGTGTTTTCCGTGGCGGCGCTCTTGTTTTGGAGGGCATATCTTCAAGACTGCGACATCCACAGACGTCTGCTTGTCGGCCGCGGCGAGGCGGTGCTGGGGGCGCTCGAAAGCGGAGTTCGGGCGCATCGCCAAGTGGGAAACTGGTTTCGAGAGAACATTGGCGAGGTGCTTGAGGAAACCGTGGCGATTCCCGGCATTCGCGGCCTGGCCATTGTTGCTAATTCAGGTGAGGAGATTGACCGCGGTGGGGTACTGCCCGAAGGGTATAAGCCCATAATTACACCGCAGGAAATGACCAGCGGGGTGCTCATCTCCAGACGAGTTAGGTTGCTGGATGAGGTGTCCTCTGGAGCCGAAACAAGCCGATGGCGCGGGCGCGGGCGCCGGGCCTCTGAGGAGGTTGCCATAAGCGTGCTGCTACGCGAACCCGTATGGCTCGTTGCATTTCTTGACAGGTCTGAATACGCCGCCGCCATTGCACGCTCCCGGATCCACTTGGCTGTGTGGGTTGTCATCACGGCAGTGGCTGTGTTTCTTGGATTTGCCGTCTTGATGCTGGCTCATCGCCAAAGCCGGCTTGCGACTCAACTCACTCTGGCGCGCGAACGCGAGGGAAGGATGGAAGAGATGGCAAGGCTGGGAGCCGGCTTGGCGCATGAAACCAAGAACCCTCTCGGACTTGTCCGCGGAATAGCGCAATCGTGGGCGGGCGGCTGTGCTACAGCCGATGAGATGCGGCGGGAGGCGCGGCTTGTGATCGATGAGGCGGATCGCGTTGTAAGCCGGATTAACAGTTTTCTTGTCTATGCGCGCCAACCCGCCCCAATTCTCTGTCCCACTCCTCTCAACAGCCTTTTAAACGACACGGTCACCCTGTTTCGCGATGAAACGCTTGCCAAGGGGGTAGTTCTGTCCGTGGAAACCCGGCCGATAGTGGTGTTGACCGACCAGGGAATGCTCAAGCAGATTGTCGTGAATCTTATAGCCAACGCGCTTGCCGCATGCGGTTCTGGCGATCGGGTGGTTGTCCGCCAGTGTGACTCATCTGACGGGACTGTTGGGATTGAAGTGGCCGATACTGGTGACGGAATCGCTGCCGAAGATCTGTCTGAGGTGACGAAACCGTATTTTTCGCGCCGGCCTGGCGGCACGGGACTGGGTCTTTCAATCGTGTCGCAAATCGTCAATGCGCACGGATGGACTTTGAACATTCTACCCGGTTCCGGAGGCGGCACGACAGTTCGCGTGGGCGCGGTAAAGGTGGTGAATTGAGCAGAACGGGAAGCATGAAACCGCTTGTTGCAGTTGTCGATGATGATGCCGCACAGCGCGGTCTTCTTCGGCGGGCGCTCGAGGAGGCGGGTTATGCTGTGGTCGAGGGTGAAAACGGCCGCGAGGCGTTGGAGGTTGTAAGGTCTTTCGTACCTGCGGCGCTCATCCTTGACGTCCGCATGCCAGTCATGGACGGGCTGGAAACGCTGCGCCAATTGGCGAAACAACGTCTTACAGTGCCCGTGATCCTCTTGACGGCTTTCATTGATGTGCGCGACGCTGTGGCTGCCATCAAGGCTGGAGCGCGCGATTACTTGGAAAAACCCGTGGATCTTGACGAACTGGTCACGGTTGTCGACGAGGCCCTGGGGATGGATCGCACGACGGCGCTTGCGAATGGGGAGGCGCCTCTCGGTCTGCCATCTGGTATTGTGGCAGAAAGCCCGGCAGCGCGCGCAGCGTTTCGCGAGGCATTGCGCGCGGCTCCCACAGAGGTGATCGTGCTTGTGACTGGTGAAAGCGGAACCGGAAAGGAAATAGCGGCGAGGTTCATCCACGACAATTCGCCGCGCCGCGCGGGTCCTTTTGTGGCGTTGAATTGCGCGGCATTGCCCGAGAACCTTATTGAGAGCGAGTTGTTCGGTTACGAGCGGGGCGCGTTTACCGGAGCAACCGAGATGCGAAGGGGACGATTCGAGGAGGCGTCAGGCGGCACATTGTTTCTCGATGAGATCGGTGAGATGCCGGTCGCACTGCAGCCAAAACTGCTCCGGGTTCTTGAGGAGCGGACGATTAGACGCATCGGTGTCGGGCGGGAAATCCCTATCGACGTCCGCATCCTGTCTGCCACGAATCGCGATTTGAAAGAGGCGGTCGGCGAGAAGTGTTTCCGCGAGGATCTGCTTTATCGTCTTAATGTGTTTGCTGTTCATCTTCCAACACTTCGTGAGCGGCGGGATGACATTCTCCTGTTGGCGGATCGATTCCTTGGCGACGCGGGTACTGGGGCGAAGCGGTTTTCCCCGGCGGCCCAGCGGTTGCTGCTCGACTATCGTTGGCCGGGCAACGTTAGGGAGTTGCGCAACGCGGTCATTCGATCGGCCATCATGGCCCGTGGCACTGTTATCATGCCCGAAGACTTACCAGAGACTCTTCGTTATGGCGTGAGCAATACGGCCCCAGAGGATGATGATCAAGGCGGGGCAATGAAACAAACCGATGCAACCAGCTTGGAGGAAATCCAGAAAAGGGCGATTCATGATGCCTTAAGGCGCACATCGGGGAATAAAACTCGAGCGGCCGAACTGCTGGGCATCAGCAGACGCAATCTTATCTACAAATTGCGCTCCTACGGATTGTAATGTCAGAACTCCTGATCTCTCCCGGCGATTTTTGCGGAAACTTAGGCGCATTCTTCAACTACCTCGTAGAAAATGCTATAAAGGCGGGGGACGACAGGCAGTTGATGCAGCAGCGGATGATTTGCGCGAACGACCGCGATATTATCATAAAAATGACCACTTCAAAGCGGCTTTTATCTTGACGCCAGGGACGTTATGTCAACGAATTGGGGTATCATCACAATAACAGGAGTATACAACGATGAAATGGTTAAAGCATGTCACCCAGTGTTGCGCCGCGGTTGGGTCGACAGCGATGATCATGGCGTCCGGCGTGATTCAGGCTCAGCCGACCGTGACTCAGTCCCAGACCTCGACAACGGCGCACGCGCCATACTCCGAGCAGGCCGGTTGCGGGCTGGGGTTGGAGATGGTCTGGATTCCGCCGGGCTCGTTCGACATGGGTTCGCCCGACTCGGAGCGGGAGCGATTCAAGGTTGAGGGAGTGTCCACTGCCGGCGAGTCGCCGGTTCACCGTGTGACACTCGACGGTTTCTGGCTTGGCAAGTGTGAGGTGACGGTGGGGCAGTTTAAGAAGTTTGTTGATGCGACGAGCTACAAAACGGACGCGGAGAAAAACGGGAAGTCGTATGGCTTCTCGGGCGACGGCGCGAATCCTTGGAAACTGATCGACGGTTTGACTTGGCGCAACCCGGGCTTCACTCAGACGGACATGCACCCGGTGGTTCACGTGAGTTGGAACGATGCGGTCCAATTTGTTGATTGGTTGGGTGAAAAACCGGTCAGCGAGTACGCCATCAGGTCGGGCAAGCGTTACCGGTTGCCGTCGGAGGCTCAGTGGGAGTATGCGTGTCGGGCTGGCAGCGGGTCGGCTTTTTGCTGGGGCGGCGATCCCGGTCAGGGGGCGGGTTGGCTGAACGGCAGGGACGCGAGTTTCAAGGGCCGTTTCCCTGAGAACACACGAATTTGGGCGGACAAGGGCGCGCCGCCGTTCGATTTCGATGACGGTTTCATCTTCACGTCTCCAGTGGGACGTTTCAAGCCGAACGCTTTTGGGTTTTATGACATGCATGGCAACGTTTGGGAGTTGTGCCGCGACTGGTACGACGAGGGCTTCTACAAGACGTCTGGCGCGACGGCACGCAATCCGGAAAACACCACTGAAGCCGCGGGCCGCGTGAACCGCGGCGGCGGCTGGAACGGCACCCCGCAGGGCTGCCGCTCGGCCAACCGCGGCAGGATCGAGCCCGGGGACTCGCTCGGCATCCTGGGATTCCGCGCGGCCGCAGTCCCGGCGGCGGGTCAGTGAGCGCAGGCCGGTTCCTCCTGAATTTCAACGTTCTGCTTATGAAGGATGGCATCAAACACTATGTTCTGGATTGAGAGAAAAACTTTTACACGGAGAACCACGAAGATGGCACAGAGGAACACGGAGAAAAGAAGTATCGTTTTTGTCTCCGCGCCTCCTCTGCGTAACTCCGTGTTACAGCTTTTTCTCTGCTATTGAAGGCATGGCCTGTTGTTCTTCGCGTTCTTTGCGTCTTTGCGCGAAATTATCTTTTACCCATCTTCTACAGTGCCATCTTGCAACGTGTCTGTATTCAGTCGTCGGCAAATGGCATCGGCGTGTAGTGCCAGGCTTTTTGGCTCCACTTCGCCGGACTTCCGAGTGATCAGCGTTCGATTTCACCCTCCCGCAGATCAGGTGGCAGGCTCACTCCAACGGTCTGTGCAACCCTCCCGAGAACACCCTTGGTCTTGTTGCGCAACACGCAGGTGATTGGCGGTTGATGCTCCGCCATTCATCGAAATCGTCGAAGGTGATCTGTGTTTTATTCCCGTCAGGCGTTCTTAAGCGAGGCGATCCTGTTGTTCGCATCGACGATGACGACGGTTGGTTTGAAGGCGGCAACTTCGCGTTCATCAACATTGCAGTATGTAATCACGATGACTTTGTCGCCCGGTTGGCCGAGTCTGGCGGCGGGGCCGTTGAGCATGATCGTTCCGCTGTTGGCAGGCGCTTCGATGATATAGGTGATCAGTCGTCCGCCGGTGTTGAGGTTGAGCACGTGAACTTGTTCACCGGGAACCATGCTGGCGGCGCGCAACAGCTCGGTGTCGATGGAAATGCTGCCCTCGTAGTCGAGCTCAGTGGCTGTAAGAGTGGCCCTGTGTATTTTTGATTTGAGCATGATCCGCTGCATCGTGTCTGCCCTTTCTTGCATATTGCAGTATGCACGATGATTCAGCTCATTCATGCGCAAATGATCAGTGCCACGACGGCTTGCCCTGGCCAAGAACACAAATGTGCTCCCGCCAGTCAAAGAAGACAGGCTCAACAAGAAGCGCGTCGGCTTGAAGCGCGCTTGAGAAATCCACGGCAGGAACGTCTCCACCCAGTTTTATCGCGGACACAACGGCCTTGAAAGCCCCGGTTATTAGATGGAGGTGTTCTGTTGATTGCTCGTCTGGCTCAAATCGCGCGCGGACAAGCTGGCTGCAAATGTCCGTGATTTCAAGCGCCTCGAGGCTGAACCGGAGAGTTTCAGAATTAACGTTGACTCCCGCGTACAAATGACCTGCAATCTCTTTTAATACGCCCCCATGAACGGATTCGGAGCTGACGACCACGCGGCCGGTAATGGTGTGGGGGGTGTCGTTGATCAGGGTCAGCGAGACTTCGCGTTTTGGAACTGATGGCTTATCGGGATTCAGATCTGAGTTCCCATTGACCGGTAGCGGGAATTTTTCCGGTTGTACGGGCGATTGGTCTGGAACAGGGAACGCCGCTATCTCCTTGCCGTCCTGTTCAAGGCAACAGGAAAGCAAAACTGGAGCAAAGAAACGTCGTGCGGCCTCGTATGCCAGCTTGGGACACCGCGCGAAATCGATCAGCGCCCAGCTTACCGCGGGGTATGAGTCATGAAGCTGCCAGATCAAGGCGCCCGCCGTATGGAATTTCAGCCGGCGCCAATGTTCCACGCCGCGCCGCAGATATTCTGCCTGCATGCGCTGGGTCAGATCGATCCAGTCAGTGAATGATGATGGGATGCGGAACATTCCCGCGGCAAACCGCGCAAATCGCTCCTGTCCCTCGCCCATTTTCTGATGATGGATCAATGAGGGAGACATGAGGGTGTCGGCGTCAGGCACATAAGTTTGAAGCGTTTTCCGGCCGGGAATGGACTGGAAACCGAACTCGCTGAGGAAACGTCCATGATCCTGCAGGTAGACGTTTGGCGGCTGCCACTTGATGTAGCATTCCCAGTTGTGACGGTCTCCGCTGCCCTGATCGTTATAATCGGCGCGGTTCTGGCCGAACGGACTTGACTGGTGATACAGGCGCGACGGATCGAGGTCACCCGCCACGTCTTTGATAAGACTGGACCAGATTTGCTCGCCGATGACTTTTCGCTCCTGGCCTTTGCGCAGGCTGCCCATCTGGTGAATCCATTCATTTTCGTTATTGCCGCACCAAAGCAGCAGGCATGGGTGGTTGCGCAGGCGGCGAATCTGGAACGCTGCCTCGGCCTCGACCTCCTCGAGGAATTCGCGGTAAGTGGGATAGGCGGCGCAGGCGAACATGAAGTCCTGCCATACGAGGATGCCCATGCGGTCGCAAATGTCGTAAAAAATGTCCTGCTCATAAATGCCCCCGCCCCAGATTCTCAGACAATTCATCCCGGCCGCCGCTGCAGATTTCAACAATGCGGCATAATCATCAGGAGTCTGATTGGAGGGGAGCATTGAAACGGGTATCCAATTTGCTCCGCGGCAAAATATCGGGACGCCATTGATTGTGGGGATGAACGATTCGCCGGCCTCATCGCGTTTGCGGGTTATGGCGGCTGTCCGGATGGCAAAAAGACAATCAGTGCGTGCGGAGAAAGAGAGGCCGGCGCGGTCTTCGCCTGTGATCAGGAAACGCGCCTTGTGGATATGGCGCGGTCCCATCCCGATGGGCCACCATGTCTTCATCTCTTTCAATCTGAGACTCATGCGTGAAGTGGCAATGCCGGGCGACAGAGTGACATTTGTTTCAACCCGTCCCATGACCGCGTCCGCTTCATCGAGGATTTCCACTTGGATGATGCCTTTTGCGCGGCGCTGCGCGACAACGTCCGCCTGCGCGACGACAACCGCCCAATCCGCTTCAGGGTCTCCCGGATTCACCTCCGCCATCTCGCGAACATAGGCAAATGGTGATACAAGCTTGATGACCGGCTCGATCTCAATTCTGGGGGAATTCAGGATGGCCACACTGCTCATCCGCGCCGCCCAATCCCAGCCGGTAAGGCACTGGCAACGGCGGGCGAAAACCCGGCCGGAGTCAAAGCCGCTTGGAAGCTGACCGTGGGCCGCTTCAAGAACCGCATTAACCTTCTTTGCCGAGCGGATATAGATCAGCAATTCATTCATGCCGGTAATCAGGTGATCCTCGATGAAAAACCGGTGTTCGCGAAACTGGTTTTCAGTGGCGCCGAGTTTGACGCGGTTCAGAAATATCTTCGCCCAGCAGTCGATTCCATCCAAGGAAAGGACAATTCCCCCTTCGGCCGAGGCGGGGTCCAGAGGAAACTCGAATTGGGTGCGGTAGACCCAGTCAACATCCTCAACCCAATGGCATGCCAGATCATTCATGCCAACGAAAGGATCAGCAATCATGCCTTTTTGTTTCAGGAGCGTAAGAATGTCACCCGGAACCTGCGCATCCATCCAGTCCCACGATGAAGCATCATCAACAGGGATGGGTTCTCCGGGTGGGATGTGTGCATGAGCGGCCACGCTCCATGCATTTGCCGACAATTCCCATACATTATCTGAGTGTTGTTCCATCGTCATATCTTTCACCATGGATCGTTAATATAAGAGTTTATTATTCAATGCGCAAATTCAATAAAAAGAACACGTGAAACGGACTCTGCCGTCATTTCCCTCTGACGGTCTTATGCAATTGTCTGATATGCGCATGGCCTGTTCACCGTATCATGTGAGCATCGCAATGGCTGAACAGCGCTTCGGCAGCCATGTCAACAGTGACCTGCAGCATGGCATGGTTGGGGGGAAGCCCCATATGTTCCAAGGGGGACAAATACCCCACGGGGGAGCGGATGAAACCGTGCAAATGGCGGTCAAACAACGCTCCCCATCGCGCGGGTTCGGTCGGACCATAAATGGTGAATGTTGGGGCGCCGAGTGCCATGGCGAGGTGCTTGGGTCCGGAACATACACCAATGGCCAGACGAGTATGAGCAAGCAGTGCGACGAGAGCGTTGAAGTTTGTCTTTCCCACAAGATTGGCAACATGCTTATTTGACAGATTTCCGCACAAGGTGAGCGCGTGTTGACGCTGATCTTGAGAACCAATCAACACAACACGGCATCCAAGATGATTGATCACCTCAGCGGCCAACCGTTCCCATCTTTCCACAGGCCAGACTTTCATGGGCATTTCCGTGCCAATCTGGATGGTGACAAATGGTTCTACGATGAGTTCCGGATGGTTCGAGCAAAGCTTCAGCCATGCAGCTTCATTACAATGAATACGAGGTTTCTTGATGTCTCCCGCAAGAGGCCATTGAGAAAAAAGCTTAACGAGGTTGAGAATTTCGTGGTGGCGGATATCCTTGTGGATAATGGAACCGGCGATGAAGTAATCACGGCGTTTTGGGAATCCCACATCGCAATCGAATGTAACGCCGCGCCCGCATAAAATGTTCCGCCACAATTCGGGGTCCCCATGATGATAGTAGGGCGCGAACACGATATCACTTTTCCGCGCAACATTGATTATTCTATATTTATCATCTTTTTCAGCATCGAGTAGTTGAAGGCATGGGTGAGTATCGGCCGCTTGATAAACTTCAGGGTGTTTGGTCAACACCCGAATGCGTGATTGAGGCCATGTTTCAGTCAGCATTTGTAGAGCGGGCAGGATCAGCACGGAATCGCCAAGAAATGTGGGGGCCGCGACAAGAATATCGCGCGGATAATCGGGTGCGTGATAGGCCGGTTTCAGTGAACGACGGATTTTATGAGCAAGAGGGCCAAGCGAGGATCGGAAGGCGGACTGAAGCTCTGAGAAAGCGGTTTTAATGTTTTTTCCTTTTCCCGCAATCAACTTGCCGGACGACATGGCGCTCTGGTAAAGAGATTTCTGCCGCAAAGACCACATGTAATGGGACTTGGCTTGAGAGGGATCAACCATCACCTTAACATTGGCCGCAAATGCGCGGAATAATGATGCCCAGTATTCACGGTACGCATGCCACGCGAGATCGGCAATAGGCCGCCGGTTCCAGTATGCCGCCCCATCGGTTCGGGCTCGTGTCAGAACATAATCAAGCTTTATGCGATCTTGGGGGACATGATGATAAACGATCAATCGCGGATCGATCATGGTCTTCACGCCATGCTGTCTGGCCATGAGCCACCATTGAGCGTCTTCCCGTCCGCCCATGTAGATGGCCAGATTGGGTGATGTTGCCGGGTCCTTAGGATGTGATTGTGTTGCTTGAGTGTCTTTCGGATCAGCGAATGGGTGGCTGGTGGGGGCGAATTCCATGACGCGCAGAATTCGGGATTTGGCGGCAAGATTCGCCGTGGCGGGATAATTGTCATCAAGTCCCAGCGTCAATCCCGGGCCCGTCATGCCAATGGTCCAGCACATATCGGCCGACCACCATGGGCCGAAGTCATAGATTCGCCCGGGCAGGACGCTTCCTCCGACAGCATCATGGATGGCCAGTGATTTTCGTATGCGCGGCAGCCAGTCGGGCGCGGCCGTGCAGTCGTCGTCGAGAAAAGCGATTATGTCGCTGTTTGCAGCGCAAACCGTCTTGTTGCGCGCCGATGCAAAGTCCGACTCTCCGTCAAGCATAAGGAGTGAAACCAAGGGCGGCCCCAGACTTTTAAGCCACTCGCGCGTGCCATCTGTCGAGCCCGTGTCGGCAACAAGAATTTCGTCTTCTGCTTCAAGCTGACCTTTGACGGACTCAATGCATTCCTTCAGCTGCGCCAGCCTGTTGCGCGTGAGTATGACAACGCTGATCATTTTGCGGGACAATTCTGTGTTTCGCCGGGTTGGCTCTGGCCGTGCTGGCTGAAATCCGCGAATATTTCACGATCGCTCCGGCGCAGGAATGGCATCCGGCGCTGGCGTTCGGCCGCGGCATCCGGCGCCAGCTTCAGTGCTCGGGCGAATCCCTTGACTTCCAAGCGGCGTTCTCCATCATGCAACAATCCTGATGCTGCCATGCGCGGCAGGGAATTCAGGTGTTCACGCAAGAGCGGTTTGTCCGTCAGATTCGCCCATACGAAAAGGAAATAATTTCGTTTGCGAATGATCTCAACATAGTCCGTGCCATAAGCGCGTCCCATCGAACCTCCGCCGAGATGGTATGCGAGCGCCCGCGGATTATAAAGATGGCGCCAGCCGGTTTTCATGGCAAGATAGGACAAGTCGTAATCTTCCCAGTAACCAGGAGCAAAGAGCTTGCGGAAACCGCCGAGTTTGAGAAATTCGGCGCGGCGCATAGCGCACGAGCCGCCCTGCAGAAACATCGTTGGCGATGGAGCGGAGGAATCTTCAAAGGCGAGTTCGATCTGCCCGTTGCGCCATAAGGCGGCCATGTTCAGATGGTTGGGCTCTTGTCCCGTCCAGTTGAGTGTTTTTGCGCTGACACCAAAAAGCCCCGGATCATCAAGCAACGGGGCGGTCAGTTCCCCGAGCATGGCCTCCTTGGGCACGAGATCATTGTTCAGCAGAACCAGTATGCCGCCTTCGGCGGAGGATGCGCCAGCGTTGACCGATCTGCCGAATCCCTTGTTGGCGGAATTGCGCAGAAGTTTGACCGAAGGGAAATCCTTTTGTATGATGTCAAGGCTCTGATCCGAGCTGGCATCGTCGATGACAATGATTTCCCATTTCAGACCGCTTGCATGCGCGGACTGTATTGTGGCGGCAATGCAGCGCGCGATGAATGGCGCGCCGTTCCAGTTGGGGATGACGATTGAAAGCATCATCGTATTGATCGAGCCTGTTTCATTGTGTCAGGAGCAACATACAAGGCGCATGAGCAAATTCAATTGCTCAAATCACCCGGCTGCAAGCATGGATCATTGGGATATGGACAAGAAGGCAAAAGAGATTTCACGGCGCCTTGCGGCATGGTATCATAAGGCAAAGCGCGATCTGCCATGGCGCAACACCAGCGATCCATACTCCATTCTTGTTTCGGAAGTGATGCTCCAGCAGACGACAGTCTCTGTCGTGGAGCCATATTATCTCAGGTTTCTGGGCGCGTTTCCCGATGTTTCAGCGCTTGCGCGCGCTCATGAAGAGGATGTTTTGCGCTTATGGTCTGGTCTGGGTTATTACCGGCGGGCGCGTCTGTTGCATGCCGCCGCAAAAAGCATCGTCGCGCAACACGATGGGCGCGTGCCCGACAATGTCACCACACTTCGCGGGTTGCCGGGTGTCGGACGATACACCGCGGGAGCTGTCGCATCGTTTGGCTATGGCAAGGCGGCTCCCATCGTTGAAGCAAATTCCGCCCGGGTGCTGACACGGTTGCATGCGTACAGGGGAGCACTGAAGGGATCGAAGACAAAACAAGCTCTTTGGGATTTTGCCGAAGAGCTGCTTCCCTCTGACAACGCACGGGAACACAATTATGCCCTCATGGAGCTTGGTTCTTTGATATGTGTTCCAGTTAAGCCGTTGTGCGAATCCTGCCCCATAGCGTTTGCGTGCGCGGCTCATGTGAACAACCTCACTGATTCCATCCCGCCAGCATCGCCGAAACCCGCGAAGATAAGCGTGCATTTTGCGGGTGTTGTTACCGAGCGGGACGGGCGCTACCTCGTAAGGCGCATCCCGGAAGGCGAGTGGCATCATGGTCTTTACGAGTTTCCCAAGATTACGATCAGTGCGAAGACGTCCTGTAAGAAGGCAAGGGAGATGCTCGGTGATCTTGTGCATCTTTACGGTTCTTGCATTGATCCGGCGCCTTGCATGAGCATTAAGTATACGGTGACACATCACCGGGTGACCTTGCAGGTGTGGCGGGCATATGTGAAAACCGCTGATGTCGTGTGTGATTACCCGGACATATTGTCATGGGTATCGGCGGAAAAACTGCGCAAACTTCCTTTCGGTTCGGCACAGAAAAAAATTGTCAAGCTCATCACGGGCAGATTAGATTCTCTCAATACTGAATCATGATTGAACCGACAGAACTGCGAGTTGAAGCGTTGCTCGGTGAAAACGCCCGTGATATGGAAATGAGCGTCATCGCCGGATCGCGCAATCTTGGCAATGTGATCAGCACGCCTGAGCTGAACCGGCCGGGTCTGGCATTTGCCGGTTTTTACAAGGTGTTTTCCCACAACCGCATTCAGATTGTGGGCAACACGGAAATGTCATATCTTCGCAGTTTGACGGCGACAGATCGCCGCCAGCGCCTGACCGACATGTTGAAGTTCAGCGTACCGTGCTTCATCATCACGAACGCCAACAGCCTGCCGGCGGATGTCATCGAGGTCGCCGACGCGAAGGGTTTGCCCATATTGAGCACGAGCCTGCCCACCACCCGGCTTGTGAGCCTGCTGATCAATTTCCTTGAGCATTTCTTTGCGCCTGTCATCAGCGTGCATGCGGATCTGGTGGATGTATACGGGATGGGGGTGTTGATCATGGGCGGGGCCGGCGTGGGCAAAAGCGAGTGCGCGCTTGAACTTATCGAACGCCGGCACCGGCTCGTGGCCGATGACGTGGTCATCCTGAGAAAGTTGTCAAAGGACAATCTGATAGGGCACAGTTCAGAAACGCTGCGTTACTACATGGAAATCCGCGGTTTGGGCATCATGAACATCGAGACGCTTTATGGGGTGGCATCGGTTGTGGATGAAAAGAAGGTCGAGCTTATCGTTCATCTTGAGCGATGGGATGATTCCGTGAATTACGACAGACTTGGCATTGAGAATTTATACGACTCGATATTGGATGTTCAGATCCCCAAGTATGTGATCCCGGTGCAACCTGGCCGCAACATTTCGTTGCTGGTTGAGATGGCGGCGCTAAGCCAAAGACTCAAGAATCGGGGGATCAATCCGGCATTGCTCATGGGCGAGCGCATCACCGAAATGATGAAGATGCAGACCCAAACGCCATCCGATGATTCGCTGCCGCTGGACATCAACGAATTTGGCATGCGCTGATCCGTGATGTGTTCATCTTTCAGAACGTTGGCAGTTGTTCCGGCATTGCTTGCCGTTTGTCTGATCGTTTCGTCTGTTCAACCGCAGGCGGCAGTGCGCAATAAACAGGATCGGGCAGTCACGGATATCACTGGCGGGAAGCGGGTGCGGATTCTTCTGAAGAGCGGTTGCTCCTCGATTTCCGCATTCGTGAATGGCACTGCGGGGATTGTCTGTGATGGCGTTGCGGTTGCCAATGGTGTTTTTGCTGGTGACATACGAGCCAACGGATCGTCCGGAGGCATCGAGGCCATCATTCAGGGCAAGCGTTATCATGGCACATCGGCGCTGGTTGTCATCGCGACATCCGGCGATCCTGTTGCTTGTTTTCAGATATCCTCAAAACGTTATCGGGGGTCTCTGGTCTTGCAATCGAGGCGGGGAGGATTCGACGTCATCAACGATCTCGACATCGATGACTGGCTCAAGGGCGTGTTGCCGGCGGAAATCGGCGCTTCGTCGCCGGTTGAGGCGCTCAAGGCTCAGGCTGTTGCGGCACGCAGCGAGGCTGTTCATAAGTTGGCGCGGCCGCCTCATGCCGCGGAGGGTTATGATTTCTGCACCGGAGTGCATTGCCAAGCTTACAAAGGCATGACTGATGAGGGCACGATATCGAATGCCGCCGTGGATGGAACGCGGGGGATTGTTCTCACGGTAAACGGCCAGGTCATCGATGCGGTTTATCACAATGTGTGCGGGGGCGCGACTTCGAGCGCTGATGATGTGTGGGATGGTCCGCCCGAACCGGGGATTGTGCCCGTTTTCGACAGCAGAAGCGCACGCGGCGCGCCCAACCTTGCCTCAGATGAGGCCATGGCGCGTTTTATCAATGACGCCTCAATGGATATTTTCTGCAACAGTTCCCAGCCCGGCTATCCCAATTATGCCAAAAAATATTTCCGGTGGCAGAAAACACTGAGCGCCGCCGAACTTGAGCGCGTCTGCGGCGTGGGGCGCGTGCGGGATGTCGTTGTGACGGAGCGGCGCGCCAGCGGCCGAGTCAGAAAGCTGCGCATCGAGGGCGAGCGCGGTTCACGCACGGTGGAAAAAGAACTGCCCATCCGGAACATGTTCAATCTGTGGAGCGGGCTTTTTGTCGTGCGCGTTTTGCGTTCCGGGAACACAGTCCAGTCCGCAACATTTACGGGTGCGGGCAATGGACATGGCGCTGGATTATGCCAGATGGGGGCCCGCACAATGGGGTTCATGGGGTATTCGTTTACGGATATACTGGGACATTATTATCGCGGGACGCGGCTCGAACGGGTGTATTGATTGCCGGCAGAGTACTGTCTAAAAGATGTAACACGGAGTTGCGCAGAGGAGGCGCAGAGAGCCACAGAGAGAAAAAAACGATGCTTCTTTTCTCCGTGGTCCTCTATGCCATCTTCGTGGTTCTTTGTGTCACTGTATTTTTCTCCCGGTGTCCAATTACAAGGTGAGGAAATTCCCCAGCAGTGTTTTGCCATGCACCGTGAGGATTGATTCCGGGTGGAACTGAACTCCCCATACAGGATGTTGTTGATGCTTAAGACCCATCACGACTCCATCTTCGGTCCATGCGGTTATCATCAGTTTCGGGGGGAGGGAAGATCGTTCGACGATGAGCGAATGATAGCGAGTCGCCGTGAATGGGTTGGGCAATCCCGCGAAAATGGGATCGTCGGTGTGGTGGATGTCGCTGGTTTTTCCGTGCATGACTTTGGCCGTGCGGATCACTTTGCCGCCATACACCTGGCCGATGCACTGGTGTCCGAGGCAGACACCGAGGATGGGAGTGGCGTGGCCGAATTCCTTGATGATACCGAGTGAAAGCCCCGCTTCGTTGGGCGTGCAGGGTCCGGGAGAGATAACGATTCGCTGTGGCGCCATCTTGCGAATGGCATCCAATGTGATCCGGTCGTTGCGCGCCACTTCGATGCGCGCGCCCAGCTCGCCCAGATGTTGCACAAGATTGTATGTGAACGAGTCGTAATTGTCGATGACGAGGAGCATTTTGTTAGTCCATTCCGCATTCGGCCATTTCGATTGCCCGCAGCATGCCGGTCGCCTTGTTCACCGTTTCCTGGTATTCCGCGGCTGGCACCGAGTCGGCCACAATGCCTCCCCCGGCCTGAATGTAGGCTTCGTTTCCCTGCATGACGACTGTCCGAATGGTGATGCAGGAATCGAGGCTGCCATTGAAACTGAAATATCCCACAGTGCCGGCGTATGGCCCGCGGCAAACCGGCTCGATTTCATCAATGATCTGCATGGCGCGAATTTTGGGCGCGCCGCTGACCGTGCCCGCCGGAAAGGCCGCGCGGAGGACATCAAACGCGTCGAGCCCCTCGCGCAATTCGCCGACCACATTGGAAACGATGTGCATCACATGGCTGTAGCGCTCGATGGCCATCAGGTCATCCACGCGGACGGTTCCATACTTGCAGACTCGCCCGCAGTCGTTGCGTCCGAGATCCACCAGCATGATGTGTTCAGCCCGCTCTTTCGGGTCGGCGAGGAGTTCGACTTCGAGTTCGGCATCCTCCTGGCGTGTCTGGCCGCGCCGGCGAGTCCCGGCGATGGGTCTTATCTGGACGATTCCGTCGCTGACCTTCACAAGGATTTCAGGGCTGCTTCCGGCAATTCGAAGATCATCAAATTTGAGATAATACATGTATGGCGACGGATTGACGACGCGCAACGCACGGTAAATTTCGAAAGCATCGCATGAAATGGTGACATGGAAGCGCTGGCTGGGAACAACTTGGAAAATGTCACCGGCCATGATGTATTCTTTGCACTTCTCGACGACGGCTTCAAAGGCGTCCTTTGTGAAGTTTGAATCGATGCTCAAAGGCGGGGGAGTGGGCGATGAAGATGAGGGTTGAGCGGCTGAGAGCGGCTGCCTGAGCCGTTCGTGAAGAGCATCAATTTTGCGCACAGCCTCCTCATAAGCGGCTTCCGGCGGGGTGAATCCGTCCACATGCGCATTGGCGAGGATTTTGAGACGGTGGCGCACATGGTCGAAGATCAGCAGGGTGTCGGTCAGCATGAAATAAAGGTCGGGCAGGTTGCGGTCGTCAGCCGGGCGCGATCCAATCGTTTCGATATTTTTCACTTCATCGTAGCTCATGTATCCCACGGCTCCGCCGCAGAAGGGGGGGAGCTCGGGATCGGCAACGAATTTGAAACGCGACAGGAGATCGCGCAATCTGTCGAGTGGCGCGGCATCGTGAAAGGTTTCGCGGCGGCCGTTTGAGAAAATGATTTCGCCATCATGCGCCTTGCTGCGGAATATGATCTGGGGATTGGCTCCGAGAAAACTGAACCGCCCAATATTTTCACCGCCCTCAACGCTTTCAAGCAGGAAGGCAAAACTTGCATCCCCGAGTTTTTTAAACGCAGACACCGGAGTTTCCATGTCGGCAATGATCTCCCTGTATACAGGGATCAGATTGCCCAGTTTGGCTTTCTCGAAAAACTCATCTTTCGCCGGGATGATGCTCGGCATACGCAGGCTCCGGTCATTCATTTCATTTATTTCTTATACACAGCGCTGGAATCGAACACCTTCACTCCATCTTCCACCCAGTGTTTGTTTTCTGCGCGGCGGTAAAAGCACGATCGGTATCCCGTGTGGCATGCGCCGGCGGTCTGATCAACCTGGAGCAGAAGCGTGTCGCCATCACAGTCGATGCGCATGCAACGGACAACCTGCACGTGGCCGGAAGTTTCGCCCTTGACCCATAATTTGCCGCGCGAACGGCTCCAATAACATGCGCGTTTTTCTTCAAGGGTTTTTTCCAGAGCCTCCCGGTTCATCCAGGCCATCATGAGCACCTCTGCTGACGCATAATCCTGAACAATGGCGGGGATCAATCCGTTGGCATCAAATTTAACTTGCTCCAGAATATGATTCATTATGTCAATTGCCCTTCAGTTGATGTGCGTCATCCACACGATGCACGCATCATATGTGACAGATTGCTTATTCAATCCAGCACTATTTGCATATTAATCCGTCCGCAGGTCAAGCCATGCCATCTGTTGTTCGCTTAACTGAACGTCCAACGCCGCCAGACATGCCTTGAATTCCGGGATGGTTCGCGGGCCGATGAGGGGGAATGCCGGAAAAGGGTGTGACAGCACATAAGCCAACGCAATGTTGATCGGAAGCACACTGAGTTGTTTTGCGAGCATGACCGCGCGTTCGAGCCGCTTGAAGTTGTCGTCCGAGTACCAACAGCGCACCAGTTCGCTATTTGACCGGTCATCCGGCAGTGCGATGCCCGAGAAAAAGCCGCGCGCCTGGCTGGACCACGCAAACAAGGGCGTTTGCGTCTCAGTCAGCCAGTTGCGCCAGTCTGGTCCGGATGACGACAGGCATCCATCCCCTGCATGGGCGGCCCCTCAAGGCGCGCTCCGGTAATAATATGATATATGGGAAGTTGCCCGGACTGGACAAATCCGTATCAAGGCTCGTCATGGGCGTGGATCATCAGACTTTCATGCCCCACGCGTCGGTCTGAAGGCGGTTAAGGCTTTCCTCGAGATGACAGCGGATGTCAGAAGGATTGCACCAGGGCGTGTGTCCGCCTTTCTCAAGAATAATAATGCTGTCGCGCACACCGCGGTTGTGTGACCAATGGCCAAGGATTTTTTCGCAGGCGCCATTCCCTCCATATATCCATGCCGTGTCAAAGCAGTTGCCGCCGTGCTCGTAATAGGCGTCGAACATGACCGACGCGTGGGGCATGAAAGTCTGATGATCCACGCCCATGACGAGCCTTGATACGGATTTGTCCAGTCCGGGCAACTTCCCATATATCATATTATTACCGGAGCGCGCCTTGAGGGGCCGCCCATGCAGGGGATGGATGCGCGCGCCACGCATCGAGCATTCGCATGTTGCCAAGAGTGTCATCCCATGTCATCGCCGGGAAAATGGCCTGGCGGTTGTCCAGACAGGCGGCAACCGTGTCGGCCTCGATCGCATAAATGGGTCCTGGCGATTCGACGGGGATCTCGCGGAGCGGTTCGTCGTCTCGGCAAAGGATGATATGGCTTGTCCCTCCATCGCGGGTTGGCACCCAGGGATTTGGAATGTGAATGTGCCCCTCAGAGCCATAGATGCGCACACAGTTGTCCTGGTTGCACAGAACGCCAGTGGCAAGTTGCGCAAGGATGCCGCCGGGGAAGAGGGCGGCCGCCACGGCTACTTCATCCACGCGGGTAACGCTGCCGATCAGCGCCTGACCTTTGACCTCGATGGGTTCCGCGGACGCATTCATGCCTTGGGCTGCGCCTGCCACCAGACGCGCCATTGATGCGCAATAGCAACCCACATCGAGTATTCCGCCGCCGCCAAGCGCCTGATTAAGAAGGCGGTTCTCAGGATGAAATCCCGCGTTAAAACTGAAGGTGGCGCAGACAAGGCGGACTTCACCGATGATGTTCTGATGGAGCAGCTCAATGAGCTTCAGCGTTTGCGGATGACAGCGATACATGAAGGCTTCCATCATGAAGACATCATTTTCCCGCGCCGCCTCGATGATTGCCATGGCATCATACTGATTCAGCGCGATGGGCTTTTCGCAGAGGATGTGCTTGCCGGCTTCCGCACAGCGTATTGCCCATTGGGCATGCATGGGATGCGGAGTTGAAATGTAGACGGCCTGCACGCCGGGGTCGTCGATCAAATCCTGATAAGAGGGATGCGCTTTTTGCAGATCAAACTGCCGCGCAAAGTGTTCGGCCGTCTGACGATTTCTGCTGCCAACAGCGGCAAGCTGTCCGGTCTCAGAAAGTTTCAAATGCGAGGCAAACGCCCTGGCAATCGCGCCCGTTCCAATGATGCCCCAGTTGATTTTCGAGGCCATAGTTGTCTCCATTTTCTATAATCTGACTCACATCTTGCATCAGCAATTATCCGATTTCATGTAAAAATTCCATGATGGGGATGCTTGCTGGTCAGGTTTCCATCAGGCCTGTATCAACACACTGTTTTCGCCTCGATGAGTGACCGAACGCCCTCGCCTCATTTTGCGCTTGCATTTACATGGACCGATAACAGTATAGGTAGACCGATAGAATTTAGCCAAGGATCTCAGATTATATGAAATATGGCCAAACCATAGAACTGAAGCGCGTCAGTGTTTTCATGCTTATGCTTGCCTTAATATGGGCTGACAATGGAGCGCGTGGCGCCGAATCCATCCTGCTTGATATGAAAGGGGGCAACTGGAAGGGGGATGCCACGGTTACCGGTGGGATTGACACGGGGAGTCCGGGCGATGCCGAGGTGTATGTGGTGTCCGCGGATAAGGACATGAACTATCCGGCAACCCTTGAGTTTGCGGTTGAGCTGAAGGATGGCCTCGGTAAATGTGCCGTTGCCACGGTGGAGGCGGGTTATCGTTCGAATTCGATGATGACACGTGAAGGGCGGATTTTCTGGGACGGTCAATTGCTTGGCACGGTGGACCCATATGGCGGCGGCGAATCATTGCGCGTCGCAACCTTCGAGGTTGACACCGCGAAATGCAACTTTGCCGCAGGCGCTCATAAGGTGCGCATCGAGGCGAAGAACACTGACAACAAATGGGATTTTTTTCAGCTTGACGCGATGCGCATCGTGGCAGGGCGGCCGGGCGCCTTGTCAGGCGGTGTCTCAATTCCCTTTGAATTGTTGACCTTTGCCGATGGGAACTGGGAAGGGGATGGGAACACATGGGGCGGCCTTGATTCGTCCGCTTCGCTCAAGGCCGACCGCGGGTGCGTTGAATTGTTGGTTAAGATGGGAAGTGATCCCGCCAGGATGGAGCATCCCGTGCGGCTCAGCACGGATTTTGCCGGCAAGCCGGTGCGCGTCACTGTCGGTTATCGCCGCAACGACCGCATGGCGCAGAAGGCGACGGTCCTGCTCGATGGACGCAAGATCGCCGAGGTGGTTCCATTCATGTCGCGCGCTGAACTTGGCCTCATGAAGGACTCTGTCCTTGAGACCAGCAGTCTTCTGCTCAAACCGGAGGAGCATAAGCTTGCCGCGGGGAAGCACATGCTTTCGCTCGAGGCATCGGGCACCGGCGCATACGACCGCGCCAGTTTCCAAATCGATGCGATCCTGATCGAGGAGGTTCCTGTGAGGAAGAGTTTCCCAGAGTTTAAGGTAAGCCGAGACCGGATTGCATGCGTGAACGGCGAACCCGGAGGACCCGGCAAACTTGCCATCGAGAAGTTTCGCGGCGCCGCGGAGAATCTCGGCACACCGCTCCTGCCGGACGGTGAGCACGGGGGGGAGGAGCAGAGCGGCCGAATCGTCATCGGCGCGAAGGATGCAGTCGCAAAACTCAGGGAGAAAACCGTCTTACTGAAAGGTTTTCAGAGACGGGATGCCTATCTTATCGAACAGGCTCAAGGCGATGGAAAGATGCCGGAGTTGCGCGTCGCGTTCCTCGAGGGACCGGGCTTGGTATGGGCCATGGCGGACCTTCAGGCGCGGTTGCGGCGCAGCGGGCATGATGTATTTATCGAACTTCCAGCCGGCAAGGATGGAGGGGCGTCGGAGATATTTGAATATCCCGCCGCGGACACACGCGGCGAATACCTGAACATAGGTTACAACTTTCCCGGCATCACACCGCATGAGTGGGGCGAAGCGGAGTGGCGGCAGTACATTGACTATCTTGTCATGGCGCGTCTCAACACGGTCTACTTTTTCATTTGGGTTGACGCCTACACAATGTATCCCGGCTCCGAGGGCGCGAAAAGCATGCTGAACCGTAAAATCCATGAGGGATTGCGTTACATGATCGGTTATGCGCATGAGCGCGGGCTGGAGGTCGTGTATATGATCACGCCCAGCTACAGCCCCCGGGATGTGTGGATGAAACACCCTGAGGCGAAGGCGGAGATTGAGTATGTCGATCACGGATTCCCCGCTGTGTGTCTCAACGCTCCCGGCGCGTGGGAACGCATGAAGGAGATATGGCGCAGCGAGATGGAGTGGTTCAGGGAATCTGACGCTGTGCAGATCTGGTTTTACGATCCGGGCGGATGCTGGTGCGAAAAAAATGGATGCCGAAAGAACCAGTCAGACATTCTTGCGCGGCAGGTTAAGGAGTTCGGCGCTTTGTTCCGCGAGTTCAATCCAAAAGCGCGCATTGAATACAATCTCTGGCCAATCTGGCTCTGGGAGGAGCGTTTCGGTAAATATCGCAAGGATTTGTCCGAGAGAGTGAAGACACTGTTTGCTGACAACCTCGCCAGCATCACCGCAGTGGGAGCGGCGGGCACATCATACAGTTTGCCGTTTGTGGAGCGCGATCTTGGTCTTGACGGATCCGCCTTTATCTTTGGGTCAAATCCTGAGAGCGGTTATTTCTTTCTGATGCCCAACCTGAAGTTTCACGCGGACACGCTGCGCGAAGTTATGAAAGAGTATGGAGTAACGCGGGTGTTTGGTCATCGTCTTGAAGCGCGCACACGCATGCCCGCCACTTTCTTCATGGCCGGGCTGATGTGGGATCCCGATGCCAAACCGCGCGATGTGGTTGAGAAATGGGCGGCATGGCAAATGGCGGATCGCGCAAACGCATCAGACCTCGCGGAGACGATCCTGCTTCTCGACAAGTATACTGCCGAGGGGGCAAATCCTGTGCTGGCGGAACGCATGGTTTTTCTTGCGGAGCGGTTCTATCCGGCAATGCCCGAGGCGCATCGCGAGGAGATGTCGTATTTCCCCGCCATGTTCCGAGCGCTCAGGATTCTTGCTGACGCATGCGCCACAAGTGAGAACGGGGCTATGAATGCCCTGTGCGATGATTTCATCAAGGCGCTCAAATCGTCGCCGGTATTCGCGCCCATGGCTTTGCAGGGCAGAATGCGCTTCACCAATATGAAGTCCCTTGTATGCAAGGGAACCAACGCCGGAATGTTCTGATGATGAGGAAAACAATAAACAACCGAATATCCGGCTTCAATATGCGCATTCATCGCGATGGATTGCCGGATTGTCTGCCGTCGGCGTTGGGAAATTCGCGCGCACGAGCATATCAGGTCATGCCGACGGAATGACTCAAGGAGAGACACTAATGGACCAACTGGCGCTTGCCCAGGACAAGAACAAACTGCCCAAGGAACTGCGGGATGAAGTGATTGAGAAAGTGAAATCGCGCTTCGCCCACTGGGGTTATCCGCTGACGAAGCACGAAATCATCGTCACGGACTTTGGTCTTGGCGACTTCTGGCGCGTCGGGCTTGTCGAGAACTGGATGGTGAACGACACATCCGCCGGGTATTGCGGCAAATACCTGTTCCTTTTCGCCAACCAAACCTGTCCCAAACACCGCCACAAAGACAAGCGCGAGACATTCATCGTCATGAAGGGGCTCGTGCGCATGGAATATGACGGACGAGTTCTTGACATGCTCCCTGGCGATGTTCTTACCGTGGAGCGCTGGAACGACCACCGGTTCACGGGCCTTGTGGACTCGCTGATCATCGAGGTCAGCCAGCCAAGCATTGTCGATGACAACTACTTCGCCGATCGCGGCGTTTGTTATGGGAAGTACATCGGCGACGCCGAAACAGAGTAGGCGCGCCGAATACGTCATGACCCTGCGCACCGCGAAAATACTTTTGCTTGCTCTATTCTGCGCTGTGTGTGGGGTTTTGGCCCGCGCCGCCACCGAACCAGTCACGCTTGAGTTCTGGCATGTGTATACCGATCGCATAGGCCGCGACACCATTGACAAACTCGTCAAGCGCTACAAGGAACTTCACCCCCATGTGAACATCAAGCTCCTCGGGATGCCTTGGAACCAGTCGCAGAAACTTCTCACCGCGATTGTGGGCGGGGTGCCGCCGGATGTCTCGATGATCGACAGGCCGCGCGTGCCTCAGTGGGCGTCGCGCAATGCTCTCGAACCTTTGGACGACCTGATCATGCGCGACAATTTCGACGGCTCCGTCTTTTTCAAGAACACGTGGGATGAGGCCATGTATGAGGGGCGTCGCTATGTCATTCCCATCAACACTGACGCGCGCATGCTTTATTATAACAAGAAGCGTTTCCGTGAGGCGGGTCTTGATCCGGAGAAACCTCCTCGCACATGGCGCGAACTTGAGGAATACTCGGACAGATTGACCGTTCGCGACGCGCAGGGACACCTTGAGAAACTTGGTTACGCGCCGCTTTTTGGCTCACAGGGTTTCGGAACCGCCACGCTCTACACGTATGCGTGGCAACTGGGCGGGGATGTGATGACCTCCGATGTTCGCAAGGCGCTTATTGACTCGGAGCCATGGGTGAAGGGCCTGGAGTGGTCGCTGGCTTTTTGCACACGTTATGGCGCGCGCGATCTTGCGGCTTTTTCCAGCAATCTCGGCAGTTATTCGCAGGATCCTTTCATCAGCGGAAAAATAGCCATGCAGGAACACGGCTCCTGGTATCTGTCGCTGCTCAATCGTTATGGCAAAGATGTGGACTTCGGGATCGCGATGATTCCAATACCCGAGGGGGGCACACCCGCTTTCCTCAGCGCGGGATGGTCGCTGGGGATACCGCGCGGAGCGCGCCACAAACAGGAGGCGTGGGAGTTCATCAAATTCATGACAGGGAAGGAAGGGCAGGAGATCCTTGGCCCCTCAATAAGCGCAATTCCCTCAAACCGGCTCGCGACTCAAATCCCTTATTATCAGGACGATCCACATTGGAAACAGATCATCGGGATGATGGAGCATGCGCGCCACCACCCCTCCACCCCGCAGAACATTATTGCCTGGGAACAGGTCGGCGCAGCAGTCGAACGGGTGACCATGAATGGCGAGGAGCCGCGCGCCGCACTGAAACGAGCCGCGAAGCTGATGCAGGACGAGGTGGACCGTTTTTTGCGCGTGCGCGAGTATCCTTTTCTCCCAATGGGGCGGATCTATGCTGTCATTGCCCTTGCGATCATTGTCATGTTGGGCGCGTATGCCCTGTGGTTCTGGCGGCGCGTGCGCCGCTCATCGCTCCACCGCGAGGAGGCCTTGACGGGGCTGGGTCTTGCCTCGCCCTGGGTGATTGGGTTCATCCTTTTCGTCATCGGGCCGATTATCGTTTCGCTTGTTTACAGCTTGACCGATTTCCAGATACTCACGGAGGCGCGGTTTGTGGGGCTGGCCAATTACAAGCGGTTGTTCACGGATGACAAGTTTTTCCGCGTCAGTCTTTATAACACGGCGTATTTTGTCTTGTTTGTCGTGCCCCTCGGTCTGGGGGCGGCCCTGGCGCTTGCTGTTCTTCTTAATGGCCAAATAGTCGGGGTCCGGGTCTACAGGACGGCATTTTACCTGCCGACAGTGGTGTCGGGTGTTGCCGCGAGTGTGCTTTGGATGTGGCTGCTGAATCCGGAGCAGGGCCTCATCAACCAGTTCCTGCGCGCTGTTGGTCTGCCCGGACCGTTGTGGCTTCAATCGCCCGCATGGTCCAAACCGGCGCTCATCCTGATGGGTTTGTGGGGCGTCGGCGGGAGCATGGTCATTTTTCTTGCGGGATTGCAGAGCATTCCCGGGCATCTCTATGAGGCGGCGACCATTGATGGGGCGGGCGCGTGGAGGCGCTTTTTCCACATCAGCCTGCCGCTTCTCACCCCCACAATATTCTTTAATCTTGTGGTCGGCGTCATCGGAGGATTTCAGCTTTTCACACCCGCCTATGTGATGACGAGCGGCGGACCGGCGGACTCCACACTGTTCTACGCCTTGTATGTCTTCCGCCAGGGATTCGAATATTTCAAAATGGGTTACGCGTCGGCGCTCGCGTGGGTGTTGTTTGTTGTAGTACTGATTTTGACAGGCATTCAGCTCGCGGGCGCGAAGCGCTGGGTGCACTACACCGAGGAGTAGGACAACAGGAACCGTGACGCCGCGACCGCACAATATGTTGATCCGACTGGCGCGCTACCTGTTGCTCACCATTGGCGGCATCGCATTCGCCGTGCCGCTCTTTTGGATGGTGAGCACTTCGCTCAAACCTGACACCGAGCTTTTCAGCGGCGCGCTGTGGCCGCGAAGCCCAATGTGGTCAAATTACGAGCGAGCCGTGCAGTCATTCCCTTTCATGCGCTATGGGGCAAACACGGTTCTGCTCACGATGATCAATATCATCGGCTGCGTGATTTCCTCGGCGATGGCGGGCTATGCCTTCTCGCGTTTGCGATGGCCCGGGCGCGACGCCATATTTTTTGTTCTACTTTCGACAATGATGATCCCGCCGCAGGTCACCATGATCCCGGTGTTTCTGCTTTTCCGCTGGCTGGGATGGTATAACACATATCTTCCGCTGACGGTTCCCGCGTTTCTTGGCGGCGCGGCGTTTTTCATCTTCCTGATGCGCCAGTTTTTCCGCACGCTGCCGCGCGACCTTGAGGAAGCCGCGCGCATCGACGGTTGCAGCCAGCTTCGCATTTTCTGGAGCGTCATGCTACCGCTGACAAAACCGGCGCTTGCGACGGTGGGCATCTTCACCTTTGTGGGAGTCTGGAACGATTTCATGACGCCGCTGATTTACCTGAGCGACGGCAACCTGTACACGCTGGCGCTGGGCTTGCAGAGTTTTGTGACCGAGAGCCTGACCGAATGGAACCTTATGATGGCGGCATCCACGCTCGTGCTGATTCCGCTGCTGGCCTTGTTCTTTTTCGCCCAGCGTTACTTCGTCGAGGGAATTGCGCTGACGGGCTCCAAAGGCTGATGCGTCTCGGCGGCCTGAGGATTGCGCGGCGCCGCCGTGCTCTCGCGCACGACAAGGTGCGGCATGTACACAATTTCGCGATTGCGCGCAGCCGCCGTGCCGCCCGGACGCTTGGCCTCCAGCAACAGATCGGCGGTGCGGCGACCGATCTCCCGGCTTGGCTGCTCCATGGTGGTCAGCGGCACATCAAGATAGGCAGCCGCCTCGATGTTGTCGTATCCCATGATGGAAATGTCGTGAGGAATGTTCAGCCCATGGCGCCGCAAGATACGCATCGCTTTCATGGCCGTCACATCGTTCACCGAGAAAAGCGCTGTCAATTGATGCTGCTTCACAAAGCGCATCAGGTCGTGATCGAAACTGTGCCCCTGCTTGATGCTCAATATGTGCGAATCATTGAGTCCATGAGCGCGCAATTCGTGGCGAAACCCCGCCAGCCTCTCACTTGAGGTTTGAAGGATGTCGATATATCCAATGCGCTGATGACCAAGTCCTGTCAGGTAGCGAACGGCTTCGCTGGCGCCGCGGAAATTATCGCAGCAGACGAGTGAGCAGGTTCCGAGCAGTTCCGGCGGGCAATAATCCACATAGACGATGGGAATGGCGGAGACGGCGGATTGCCGGTCGGCGGGGGCTCCCACGCTGGCAATGACCATGCCGAACAGGCGGCGGTCTTCGATTATTTTTTGCACGATATCAGTCTGCCGCTCGGGACGGTAGCCCGTGGTGGAAATTTCGATTGCGATGCCCGCGGGGCCCAGTTCGCGGGCGATCCCCTCCACAAGTGCCGCATAATAGGGATTTGTCATCTCCGGCACCACAACATGGACTGTCGGGCGAACGGCGGTCTGGGCGGCGTCGCCGCGCCGCGGTTCGGCGACAAACGTGCCGCGCCCATGTTCGCGCCTGATCACACCCTCATTTTCCAGTTCCGCCAGCGCCCGCACAGCTGTCACCTTGCTCACTTGGAAACGATCCATGATCTCCGTCAACGAGAGGATGCGGTCACCCGGACCAAGATTCTCGTCACGGATCATGTTTGTGAGCGATTGGACAATCTGGTAATATTTCGGCAACCGTGACTTTAAGGCAGCCATGCTTTTCTCCGTAAATCCGCCGTCCTTCGGCCTGATACGGGAACATTCAACTTTCTCAGCACAGAGAAAAGTTCCGCATCAGAAGGCGTTTGGACGGCATGACCTCTCTCTATATAACTGTATCGACCCAATATGCTTCATTGTTTCGGGTCAAGGTGTTTCACCAGATTCATTGCAGGCCGGCATAATTGAATTGGCTGGCCGATCATGAATATCGCGATAAACCGCGCCCTACGCATCTTATTGTCTTTTTTTTTCAGATTGTTCTTGACGGTGGTGCGACACAGTATACTGTATCGCCACAGTAAATGGAAACATACTCATTTTGATAATGCGAAAAAGGAGGTGAGAACAGGCTCAGAGGGCGCTGGCGCATCCGTCACGCGATGCGTTTGCTGACCCTGTTGCATGTGGCAAGGTTCTGAAAGGTTTGTCTGCACGAGCATCATGATGCAACATCGGATTCCCGCGCAAAATCGGGAACCGTCAATTTCAATAGGAGATTACAATATGAAAAAGAGTTTGGTTTACCTGACGATTTTTGCGGCAATTGCGGCCGTATCTTCAGCGGCTCCGGTGAATTTCCCCGTCGAATTCACTGATGGCGCACCCGAAACCACAACTTGGGGATATGACGTCAATTCACCCGGCGGCGGATACTTTGCCCGTTTCACCCAAGCTGGACTGGATGGCGGCGCGATTTATACCGGTTACTCAACAGCGCAAGCCAAGTGCGTTTTCGCGGGCACTTCAGTAGACCTTTGGTGCAAGACCCAGGCGAATGGCGGGCCGTTTGAGGCCTACCTTGATGATGGACAGGCAACATTCACAGGAACCATGAACGAGGCGAATCCTGGCACATGCCCGAAAATCATCACCCTGTTCACAGGCCTTTCGAACACTCTGCACACACTGGCTATCAAAAACACGGGTGTCTCAGGCTCGGATTTCATCTTCATCAACAAGGCCGTTTCCGAGCAACCATCGCCGGTCACCATCACGCGCATAAACGATCCCGACTTGACGTATGCGGCGCCTGGAGATTGGGGCGACCAAACCGATGATAATGCCATCAACGATTGTTATGGCGGTGAAACCAAAGTATACGGTCGGCGGAAGCTCATGGAGTTATACCTTCACGGGAACTGCCTGCGCGGCGGTTTATCGTCTGCGTTCGGATGGCGGCGTCGTCGGATATGAAGTTCGCGATGCGGGCAGCAATCTTGTCGCCGCGGGATCGTTCCCAGTCTACATCCCCTATACCGGCGCAACGGGTTACTGGAGCCGCTGGCCTTTCCTGCTTGCGAACAACCTGCCCAACGGCCAGTACACGGCAACCCTGACAAAGGTCAGCGGATTCATCAGTTTCGTTGACGCGTTCTACTTTGTTCCGGGTGGAACAGCCGTGTCCGACTGGTCAATTTATTAATTTCCATGACTCAAGAACACGAATGGAGATGCAAGCCAGTGACCGGAAAGTCGAACGGTTTTACGCTGATTGAGTTGCTGATTGTGGTGGCTATTATTGCCATCCTTGCGGCAATCGCGGTTCCAAACTTTTTGGAAGCTCAGACGCGCTCAAAGGTTTCGCGCACGAAATCGGATATGCGGTCAATGTCAATCGCGGCTGAGTCGTACCGGTCTGACTACAACTACTACCCCTTTTCAGCCAACGACATGTGGTGGATTGTTGCACAGGGGCAGACGTGGCCATGGTTTGTTTACACTGCCAACGAGTCGTGGCGGGTGACAACAACGCCGATTGCCTACATGTCATCAGTTCCACCGGATATCTTCAACATGAAGGCGAACACATTCCCCTATGAGGCTTCGTATCTTTACACGACGGAGCAGCATGCGGATTATTCCGCGGGGAAGACGATCGACTGGGCTTGGACACCGAACCCTGGCTGGGGCTTGGGCAGCATTGGTCCGAACAGGGCCTGGGACTATGCGTTTGGCCCCGGGCCGATCAATCTGCTGATCAACACGCTCTATGATCCGACGAATGGCACTCTGAGCAAAGGCGACATCATTCGTGCCGGTCCCGGCGAGGAGCGCAAGTAATCAGCCCGCAAGGGCAGTGCAAATCTGTTGAGGCAGGGGAGCAGTCTTTTGCGAAAGGATTGCTCCCCTGATTTTTTGTCTACCCGTTTGATCAGTATATTTCGAATGGGGAAACTTCCGCGGGATCCGCTCCCACACGAGCGTAAAAAGGATGCCATGTGCTGAGCGCCTGCTCAACCCAGAAAAGTTCCCAACCGCCCATCGTGGCGGGCAGCATTTGCGGAAACGTTGCCGATCCATAACCCGCGGAGATCAACTTGGTATCCTGCCATGAATTTCCACCGTCCGTGCTTGCCCGCCAGCCTATGACACTCGGGCTTGTGCTGTCATCCGTCCATGAAATTCCGATTTTGTTCATCGGGTCGGCAGCGATGGCAGGCAAGCGCGAATCCTTCTGGTCCACGGGACTCAGAATCACAGGCGGTCCCCATGCGGCGCCGCCATCGGCGCTTGTCTGTGCCATGACCTCCCAGACGGTTCCCGTGAATTCCTGATAAGCGACGACGAGTTTGCCGCCCGATGCCGCCGCGATGACGGGATTTGTGTCATCGACGTTATCGAGCATGGAAACACGCAACGCGGTATTCCATGTGCCTGCCACGTTTGTGCTTTTGCGGAAACAAACCTTGTTCGCGCCCCCTGTCAGTTCCGTCCATACCACGCAGACCGTGCCGGGAGCAATCGAAGTGATGCCGACATTCTCCACATAAGCGCCGAATCCTGACAGCCGTATTGGAGCGGACCAGTTGACTCCGTCGTCCGTGCTTTTTGTGAACGCGCACTCGTAGTTTGTGCCGTTCTGATTGACCCATACAAGGCAGATGGCGCCATCGAGATACGTTATCTTTGGAAGGAGCTCGTTGCCAACGCCGAGAGGCATGGCCACTGGACTCGACCAGGCAACACCGCCATCAGTTGATTTGGTGAAACATAGGTGCCATCCGTTGGGTGTGGGGTTTGAAATGACCATATACAGTCCTACAGGGCTCGAACACATGGCGTAATACCATGAGAGTGCGCTGGAGGAGATGGTGATGGGGGAAAGCCACGCGGCGGGTCCCTGCCGCGCAATCAGAGTGGTGGCTCCTGAGTCGGAGCGGCCCCACGCCGCTGTAATCGCAGTTCCCTGTGGGGCGGCGGCTATCGGCGCGCAGTCACCCCCCAAAGAGTCGAGTTGAACCGGCGGCACGGCGGATGCCGCCGATGCTGTCATTGTTATTAGAAAAACCGCAAGTCGCATATTTCCGCTCATCTTAGAAATGCTCCGTATTCCAGCCTTTTGTGAGTTGGCTGACGTTTCGATCGAAAGTCGCGGAATATCCAAAACCGAGGTAGCTGGCAAACATGGGTGATGCTTGGAGCGTTGCGCGGAACTCCTCCTTGAGGGCATTTAGAAGCGCCGTGTTGCCGGGATTCTCGCAGGCCTTGCCATAAATGCGCATGACTTTTCCTGTCGTCTTCAGCCATTCGATCTGCGCCTGCTGGGCGGGAGTGAGGAGTGCGACAGCCTGGTTGAGAAGTGACTCGATCTGTGCGCCTTTCGTCTCCATGTTCTGCGCGGCGGCGCCCAGATTGCAAAACTCCTCCAACACGAGCATCGCCTGCGCGATAAGATCAGCCGCCAGTTGGTTGCCGAAAGCCGCCCACCGGGCATAGCTTAACACGACATCCCGCGCCGTCTGATTCCATGACCATATATATGATGAAGCGAACCATGTGTTGGGCACTTTTGGCGCCGCTTCAAGGCGCATGAAGTAGGCTGCCGGCAGATCCTTTGCGGTGAAAGATCCGTAATTGGTTACCACCGCGCTCTTGAGGTATTGCAGCATGGGAATTGTGAAGGTGTAGCCGGATTCCACATTGGTGGGGAAGATGAAGCCTCCGACAGGGAAGCCAAGCGGCCGCGCCTGTTTGATTGTCGTGTCGGGATGGTCGATGGAATCATAGATGGTGAGCGACGTGTATCCCGGATTTCCGTATGCAGTGATGAGCTCGTTAAAGAACTGGTTTCGATAGCTGATGCCGTAATACGGTTCGAGCGCCCAGATCGGCCAGCATGAGACCGTGATACTTGTTGCGGGATTCTTTGCCTTTGCGACATTTCCGAACTCCACAACTTGCTCTCGCAGGACTTGCGCCTGGGTGGCCTTGCATACGGTGTCGAAACTGCCGCCAGGATCGTAGAACCAGATCTGGAACTCGTCGCATGCCTTGAACCATTCCATTTCGTTGTCCCAAACGTCATGCATCAGTTCCCATGTGTTTGCCCATGAGTAAGAGTTGAACGAAAGAGCGTCTGTGGCGCAGGGGCTGACCACAGAGTAGCCAGGGTAGGGGTTGACGGCCTGGGCGGCGGGATTAGCCTGCCATATGTCCTGCGGCACCATGGTTGGGCTGATAAAAAATCCGGTCTTCAGTCCGAGGCGGTGTGCATAATCAATCATGTATTGCAGGTTCTGGTGGAGTTGCTGATTGCGGAGGGTATTGCTGATGGGCGATTTGGGAAAGCAGAGTTCGATGTTCCCCCAGAGGAAAAAGTACACATGGGTCAGCCGCGCGGTCATCAGGTCCTCGAGGTTTTGTTCCCATTGAGCTTTATTCCATGTGTCGGGCGTTGCGGGCGAGTAAGTGAATCCATAGGCGATGTTGTAATAAATGGCGCGCCGTTCACGATCGGGCGTTTGGAACTCCTGCATTTGCTGGGTGTTGCACACCGAGCCCTCGCGGCTGAGATAGAGGAATCCCTGGTCGATCATAAGGTTTGCCCGCAGGTGTGACATCGCGTATGCCGCGCCCTGCGCCTGCTGGCCGGCGGCAAGGATGACTTTTCGCCCTGGCGCGTATTTGCCGGGATAGACGCCGATGCCATATCCCTGTTCTTTCTGAAAAGCGGGCTTGCCGTTGAAGGAGGCGTCAAGACCCGTCTCGCTGAGAAGGTTGGCGATAAATGGGCTGGCGGCCGCGGAGCCGGCGATGATCAGATCATTGTTCTGTTTCTGTGACGGTGTAAGCGCTGACGCGCTCACTGTGGTGATGGACTGGCCCAAGAGGAGATCGACGCGTTTCTTCAGCACCTCCACATTTTTCTGTTCAACGGGCGTGGCGTTCCCGGCGCATACGATGAGCCAGTTTTGTGGGGGCAATTCCGTGGAGCCACCGGATCCGAGGCGTTGAAACGCGAGCGCGTCAATTTCAAAGAAATCCGTGGGATTGGCGGTGTCGTTGGTGGCCTTGATTTTCAGGACGTGGGCGCTCGCTTTGAGCGGCAATTTTGCCGAAGGCACGGTGAAGCGCTTCGCGCGCAATTGCCCGCCAATCGACACATAAGCGGGGCAACTGCCCACAAAGACGTTGTCGATATAAACCATGCCGATTTTTGTCTGCTGATTGTTGGTGCGATAACCGACGACGATATCGACGAACTGGTTGATGGAGTAATCAGAGCTGAGCGAGATGGTCTGAGTTGTCTCAGGCGGGAAGCCCATGGCATTGTCGGCGGATGCAACAAGCGCCGCGCGGTCGCCAGGCATGCCGGCGTCGAGTCCGCCCTCCGTGTTGATATCGCCCGACCAGTTTGCGCCTGCAAGGGATTCCGTGGTGTCGGGTTTCCCGCAGGTGTATGACAATAAATGACCCGGACAAAAGAACAGCAACGCAAACAATGCGGCGCCGGGTATCATCCCGCGAAAAAACATCAACGGGCATCCGAACTCGTGCAAACGTGTGTGCGGCATCAATATCCTCGCGAGTATTTATATTCCTTTGCCTTGCACAGCGTCACGGCGGGAGGCCGAACGGTCTCTCACAGCACGCTCCAGCGCCTCCGCCCATGCGGCGTTGCCTTTTGCTGTCAAATGGCAGCCATCCGCTCATGGTGATGCGTCATGAAATCCGCGGGGGCGGTTGTTTTCGACCCGGTGTGTGTCGTCTCCGTCATTCCCCTCACTGCCAGGATGAGCGCGACGATACAAATAACAAAGCGGCGTTGCTTCACAGCCAGCCTCTCTGTGGCCCCAATCGTTCCTTGCCAATCAGGGCGCGTTTCAGCGATTGCAACACCTGCAGGGTGTGGTTCTCCTCCATGTAGTAAGCCTCTTTCACCTTTGCGAAGCTGGTTCCTATTGCCTGATCCAGGGGCATGGTGATGGCGTGATTGACCCCGGGTGAGTTCAACTTTTTGAGCGCCTCGAACAGGTCAGGCCAGTTCCAGCGATTACGGTAGCCGTGCTTTGCCTGCCACATGTCGGCGGCGGTGACAAATTCCCTCAGCGCCGCGCGGTGGCCGGCTCCATTGTTCAGCGCGTTGCAGAGATCGATGCACGAGCCGCACATGTCGAGCATCATGCAAAGATCGTTCACAAAGCGCGCGGGACTGCCGAAAAGCAATCCGCCGAGATCACCCTCCTTCAGTGCGCCGCATGGGATGTTGTTGAGTTCCTCCCGCGCGGCGCGCGCAGGCTTCGCATCGGTTCCGGTCAAAGTCTGCCAACCACGCACGATTTTGGCGCCGTGTCCCGGAGCAAGGCCTTCCGCAAACTCAAGATAATCGTCATTGGAAACGGGCTTGCCGAGCGCGCCGCGCACGAAAGCGAAAGTGTTGGGCAATTGCGCACAGTGCGTCTGGGCGTTGCCGAGAACACCGCGAGGCATCGCCATGGCGCCCGCATTGTATGCAAGATCGCCTCCGAAGTTGGTCATCGGGAAGCTCGGTTCGCCCTCGATGGCGCCATAGTTGTAACCATAAACACGGTCGCCCAGACCGAGTTTTTCGGCAAAAGCGAATCCGTTGGCGATTGCCCATGGTTTGGGGTCCGCCTGCGACAATCTTTGCAGAGTGTCGATGAATTCGTCTTCGAGGCCGAACTCGAAGCTGCCGGTTTCGTAAAAACGCGAGTATGCCTGCCACCCGGCATGCATCCAATAAACGAGTTCGATGCCGGGACGGATGCGGTCGAGCATGCGCCTGTGTTCAAGGAGCAGATTTACATATTCCTGATTGGTGGACCCGGCATAGCCGCCGGGATCGCTGTCGATGATGGTGACGCCGTCCACCAGCTTGAGGGGTTCGAGCAGTTTTTCGCGCCAGCGGATCATCGTGTCGAGAGCGTTGCGGTCGCCCGGGTTGATCCGGATGTCACTGTAGAAAAAATTGCGGTCCCATATTGATGAACGCGCGGCCACTTCGCTCACCGCCCACACATTCGGACAAAGGGCGATGAACACCTTCATGTCCAATTCGTGTTTCAGCATTGCGATGACGCGCGACATGTTCTCAAGATAACATTTGTCGCTTGGGGGCAGGGGATCGGGCATCATTTCGAGAAGAGGCCAAATGAGCACCGCGTTATATCCAATCTTCCTGAGGCATCCCGCATAACCGCGCCAGTCGTCAACCTGCCATGTGCGCGCGGCGTAGGGATAGTTGTAGGGCCAGTGCTGGTGCACATACATGCCGATCATTTTATCGCTCATGATTAATTACGCTCCATTTTCGCGTGTCCCAAGGCGCTGAAGATTATTTGGGGAATCATTCTGGGCAAACAAAGTGTATCGATACTCATGGTGTGAAGAAACAAGTCTTGGATTCCATGGGCTTCCGCAAGATTTTTTTATATTGCGGGTCGTTTTTCACATCACACTGTATAGGTAGTTCGATAGAATTGTGGATAAAGGTGATGATTTGTGACGCGCGCTTGTCCATGAATTGCAATCCCCTCCGCAGAAAACATGAATATCGACAGGGTCAGCCTGAAAAGGTGAAAGAATTTTCTTGATTGTGCGATGTTTGAATTTGTGATAATTGATTTATTCTCACAATAAATAACATGATGACGCAGCGCCGCCTTCTTTCAACTGAACGCCAGGAACTGCTCCGCCAGCGGCTGGAGGAGGATGGGGGCATCTCGGTGTCGGCGCTCGCGGCTGAGATGGGTTTGAGCGAGATGACCATCCGCCGCGACCTTGAGGCATTGATGCGCCGCGGCATTGTGCGGCGCACGCACGGCGGCGCGGTGCCAGCCCGCCGACTGGTCTTTGAGCAGGATTTTCGCGAACAACTCACAAGCCGCCGCTCCCAGAAGCAGGCAATCGCCCGTGAGGCGCTCAAACTGGTCCGGCCTGGCATGAGGCTCATTATCGACACTGGCACGACAACGCTCGAATTGGCGGCGCTCATCGCCGACTGGAATGACCTCGCCGTCATCACCACGAGTCTTGCGGTGATCTCGCAGCTTCAGTTTTCGGATGGGATTCAGACGACCCTGCTGGGCGGGGTTCTCCGGCGCGGGAGTCCCGACCTTACGGGTGGCGTGACGGAGCATTGCCTCGACCTGTTTGCCGCCGATATTGTTTTCCAGGGCGCCGATGGGATCGGGCCCGATGGTTCGATGTACACAAGCGATTTGCGCCTTGCTCGCGTTGACGCGAAAATGCGCACGCGCGCCCCCCGCACATACATTCTTGCGGACAGCTCCAAGATCGGCCGCACGGCTCTGGCGCGCAACGGCTCGCTGAGCGGGGTGGAGGCGCTCATTACAGACAACCAGATTGATAAACATGTCCTGCGTGAGTTCCGCTCGCAAGGCATCAATGTCATTATCGCGCGGGACGGCAGCGCCCCGCGACGCAGAAAGGATAATCAACGTGATTGAAACGCCAACCAGGTTCTCGACCCTCGATTGGGGGCGGGTCGACCTCGACCGATATCCCCACATGGTGACGGAATCACCGGGACCGAAATCCCGGGAGATTCATGCGCGTTGCACCAAATACTTCAAGGGGCTTAGTGAGCAGGTTAAGCTCTTTCCCGTGGTCTTCGAATCGGGAGAAGGCTGCATCCTGCGTGATGCGGACGGCAACGAATACATCGATTTCTCGTCGGGCATCTATGTGGCCACGCTTGGCCACTGCCACCCGAAGATCAGCGAGGCGGTGGCGAAGATGGCCGGACAGCTCATGAACGCCCACGATTTCACCACTCCCATCAAGACCGCGTTGATGGAGAAACTCGCTCAGATTCTTCCCGGCGATCTGAACGGTTTCCAGCTTTACGACTCCGGAACCACAGCCGTTGAGGCAGGACTGCGCGTCATGCGCGCGGCCACGAAAAAGAACGAGATACTGAGCTGTTTCAACGACTACCACGGCAAAACGCAGGGCGCGGTGTCTCTCGGCCACATCCGCAGCTTTGTGTACGGGGCGGTTCGCGTGCCCGGCATGCACATGGTGCCGAGACCAGACACTTACAGACCCATGTGGACAAAGCCTGATGGGACGATTGACACCGACAAGCACATCGAATTCTATGACGAGTACATTGACAAGGCGACAGTGCATAATGTCGCGGGATTCTGCCTGGAGCCGATCCAAGGATGGGGCGGGACAATCATGCCTCCGGATGATTTTTTCCCGAAACTGCGCAAATTCTGTGATGACCGCAACCTGCTGCTGATGGCTGATGAGGTGCTGACAAGCTGGGGGCGGACGGGCAGATACCTGTGCATGGAGCACTGGGGTGTCGTGCCGGACATCGTCACCATTGGCAAGGGCTTTGGCAACGGCTTTCCCGTGACTTGTGTGGCTGTGCGAGAGCCATACAAGGAGAGCTTCGAGGCAATCTCCGCCTCCAGCAGTTATGGCGGCAACCCGATGGCGTGCGCCGCGGCGCTGGCCTCGACTCAGGTTATCGAGGAGGAAAACCTGAACGAATGGGCTGAGCATCTCGGCAATGTGGCGATCAAACGCATGCAGAAGATGAAGGATGAACACCCCATTGTGGGCGATGTGCGCGCGAAAGGGTGTCTGCTGGGCATAGAGATGGTGAAGGATCGAGTTACAAAGCAGCCGTTCAATGAAGCCGGCAAGCTGGTGTATCAGAAGGCGTTTCGCAAGGGGCTTGCCTGGATTCCCGCCGGCCACATCCTGCGTCTCAGTCCCCCCATTGTCATGGATGAGGCCACGCTTGTGCGTGGTTTGGATATCGTTGACGAGGCGATTGCGGAAACAGAAAAGGAACTGTTAGGCTGAGCGGTGTGTCCCGCCGCGGAAGGGATTGTTGTTTGATGGGAGCACAACTCGATTCGGTTCACAGGTCAATTATCAATGCCGCCGCGCGCATGGGTCTCGATCCCGTGTTTGTGGAACGCATGACTGATGCAAAGGAGCGCATCCGTCTGCGTTTCAGCCCGAAACTGAGTGACGGCATGGCACACAACATTATCGGTTACATTGTCCTGCACAGCATGACGCTGGGTCCGGCGAAGGGCGGAATTCGAATGGCCGGGGATGTGAACGAGGATCAGATCGCGGCGCTGGCGACGGAGATGACGCTGAAAACATCGCTCATCGGCGTGCCGTTTGGCGGCGGTAAATCCGGCATTGCCATGAATCCGCATTTGCTCCAAAAGGATGACAAGGAGGCGGTCATCCGCGAGTTCACGCGCGCGGCGTGCCGGCATATCGGACCTGAGATCTATATTCCCGCGCCCGACATGGGCACGAGTGAGATAGAGATGGGTCACATCAAGGACTGCATATCACACGGCGACGGATTCGCGACGACACGCGGATGCTATGTGACGGGAAAGCCCGTGGTGCTTGGCGGCATCCCTGGAAGACGCGAGGCAACAGGTTATGGCGTTATGCTCGTGATTCGCGCCGCGGCGGAGCCCATCGGTCTGAACCTGGGCAAATCGCGAATGGTCATTCAAGGCTTCGGGAATGTGGGTTCTGTGGTGGCGCAGTGCGCCTTGGAGCAAGGCGTGACAATCACGGCAATAAGTGATGCGAGCGGCGCGGCATGGAATCCGGACGGCCTTGATATTCCGGCGCTTTCCCGTCATGCAAAGCAGGCGGGCACGGTTGCGGGTTTCGAGGGGGGCAAACCAATCGATCCCGATTCGATCTATGGCATCGAATGCGATATTTTTGTGCCCGCGGCAACCGGCGGCGTCATCAACAGCGGGCGGGCTGCCGTAGTGAAAGCGAAGATCGTGGCGGAGGCGGCCAATGGGCCAACCCTCTCCGACGCCGATGATCTTTTTCAGGCTCGCGGCATTGTTGTTCTTCCCGACATCCTGTGCAACGCGGGGGGAGTGTTCGTTTCGTACCTTGAGTACACACAGGAAACACAGCGCGGCCAGTGGACGCTGGATGAAGTGAATCATCGTCTTGAGACAAGGATGACGGCCAAATTCGGTGAGGTGATGCGCCACTCGGTCAACCAGGGTCTTCCCTTGCGCGCGGCTGCGGTTGAGATGGCATTGGCGCACCTCTACGAGGGTTATGTCAGCCGCGGTTTGCTCGCATGAGTCTGATTTGGAAAGGAAAACACAAGTGAGAACAGTTCGTTTTGGAGTGATAGGCTGCGGCCTTATGGGGCGCGAATTTGGCAGCGCCTCGGCGCGCTGGTGTCATCTTACCGGCATGGACGTGAAACCAGTGATCACAGCAGTGTCGGACATCAATCCCAAGGCCATGGAATGGTTTCAGAGTCATATGCCGGCGCTGCAACAGGCCTCCCCGGATTATAGCGATGTGCTCGCGAATCCCATGGTTGAGGCGGTTTACATCGCTGTGCCCCACAACCTCCATGAGCGCATGTACCGCGACGCAATCAGCGCGGGCAAACACCTTATGGGGGAAAAACCTTTTGGGATCGACAAACCGGCCAACGCGCGCATTCTTGCCTGCATGCGCGATCACCCCGATGTGGTCGCGCGGTGCTGTTCGGAATTCCCGTTTTTCCCGGCAATGCAACAGTTCTGTGGAATGATTGAGTCCGGCGTGTTTGGACGCATCATCGAAGTCAACGCGGGTTTTCTCCACTCAAGCGACCTGAACACGGAGAAACCCATCAACTGGAAACGCCGCGTTGAGACGAACGGGGAATATGGCGTGATGGGCGATCTGGGCATGCATGTGTGTCATGTGCCGTTCCGCGCGGGCTGGTTTCCGCGCAATGTGCGCGCGGTGCTTTCCAATATTGTTGCTGAACGCCCCGACGGCCAGGGCGGCAGAATCCCGTGTGACACGTGGGACAACGCAACGCTGCTCTGTGAGGCGGCGGATTCACAGACAGGGGACACGTTCCCCATGACACTCAAGATGCAGCGTATTGCTCCGGGCGAGATGAACACATGGCATCTTGAGGTGAAGGGCATGAAGGCGTGCGCCCGCTTTACCACACGCAATCCCCAAGTGCTCGAAACGCTCGATTATCAGGCCGGAAAGCAGGATTGGAAGCAGGTCATGACAGGTTATACGCCGGTTTTCAGCACGATCACAGGGCCGATCTTCGAGTTTGGTTTTCCCGACGGCATTCTGCAGATGTGGGCTGCTTATCTGCATGAACTGGTTCATGGAGCGGCAATTCGCAAATTTACCGGAACGGTCACTCCGGCAGAATCCGCCATGAGTCATGAACTGTTCACGTCAGCGCTCGAGTCGCAGCGAACCGGGGCCACAGTGCCGGTGGGAGTGGCCGCATGACCGCGTTTCTTGCCGGTTCGGCGGTGCGGGACATCACCCCCGAAAAACCGTTATTTCTTTTCGGATACCCTCATGTGCAACGCGTCAGCGAAGGCGTCCATGATCCATTGCTCAGCTCCGCGCTGTACATGTCTGACGGCGTTCAATCGGCGCTTTTCTCGGCAAATGACATCATATTCGTTCCGCAAGACGTTGCTCGTAAGGCGCGGCGCCGCATCGCTGATGCGACAGGCGTCAGTGAGCCGTCAATTCTGATATCCGCCACACACACCCACTCCGGCCCTGTCACTGTATCCTATGTCAGCAACATGCTTGATCCTGCAGTGCCGCGGCCGGATTTGGATTACCTTTCGCTTCTCGAGGAGCGGATCGTGGAATCATGTGTTGCCGCGGTGCGCTGCGCGAAAGCCGCGGAGGCGGCATTTTGTGTGGCGCAGGTGCGCGGCACGGGGACAAACCGGCATGATCCCGCCGGGCCTGCCGATCCGGAGACGCCCGTGCTGCTTGTGCGCTCCGTGGAAACCGGTGAATCAATCGCGTGCATGGCGGTCCATGCGATGCATCCAACCGTCCTTCATGAGGATTCGCGTCTCGTGAGCGGCGACTTCACCGGCCTTGCGCGGCAGCACATTCTTGACGCGCTCGGCGCTCAGACCGCTTTTCTTTTGCACAATGGCGCGTCAGGCAATCAAAGTCCTCGGCATGTGACGCGGGGCAACACATTTGATGAGGCGCAACGGCTTGGACGCATTCTTGCTGACGGAATCATTGGCGCCGCCGCGGGAGCCAATTTCACCGCTGATGTGCCGATCCAGTCTGTTCAGGCGATTATCAGGGATCTGACAAGGCGCGAGTTTCCATCGGATGCTGAAGCCATGCGCGGGCTTGAGGAGGCGAAGGCCAGGCTTGACGGGTTGTGCGCCTCGGGCGCCCCGCGGCCGGAGGTGCGAACAGCCGAGTGTGATTTGTTTGGAGCAGAGGAAACGGTTGCCCTTTCACGCGCGGCTGACGATGGTGTCCTTGATCGCATTGTCCGCAAAATACAGCATGCCGAAATTCAAGCATTCCGCATCGGGCCATGGCGTTATGTTGGCTGGCTTGGGGAGTATTTTGTTGAGTATGCCCTTGAGCTTCGATCGAAAGCGCCCTCGACTTATCTGATCAGCATGGCCAACGGAGAGCTGCAAGGCTATATTACGACCGAGGAAGCCGCGCGCCGTAAGACCTATGAATCGGGAAACGCCCTGTTCCCGCCATCCCTCGGACAGCGGATGCTCGATGAAACATTGACCATCCTTGCCAGGTTGTGATGTCCCGTGAATGCCCAGGGCGACAGAACATGACGATGATGACGGAACTGCTGCTGGGAATCGATCTTGGAACAAGCTACTTCAAAGTGGGATTGTTCGACAACACGGGCAAGTTGCGCGGTCTTGGGCGAGTTGCGGTTGAAGCCGAGTATCCGCGGCCTGGATGGTGTGAGTTACCGGTCACACGCTTTCACGATCTTCTGCGCGGAGCGCTGGGGCGCGCGCTCAAGGAGGCAGAGGCTTCGCCGCGCCAAATCCGCGGCGTTTCCTATTCCTCGCAGGCAAATTCGTTTCTCCTGCTCGACTGTCATGGGGCGCCTCTGACACCTTTCATCTTATGGCCTGACACACGCGCTGCCATCATTGATCCTCAAATTCATGATCTCCTGGCGCGGCATGACTTTCTCGAACATGCCGGTTTCAAGATGGAAACTCCGGAATTGGCTATCGCGAAGTTGCGATGGCTGCAATGCCACAGGTCCGATATCTGGAGCAAAATGGATTCTGTCATGTCCATTTCAGACTATCTGGCATGGCTTCTCACGGGGGAACGTGTGGGGGATCAGTCCACAGCGTCCCTTTTGGGCATCTGGCAACCAGAAAAAGCTGCCTGGTGGCGGGAAGGGCTGGACGCGGCTGGCATCGATTCATCAAGGCTCTCGGCGCTCCTTCCGCCGGGAATGGCTGCCGGGCATACGGGTGCCGCAGCCGGGGAACTATTCGGATTGTCCTTGCGCACGCCCGTTGCGGCCGGCGCGCTTGACCACGTTGCCGCGGCCTATGGCGCGGGCATCGGTGCGCTCTCGCCTTGCTGCGATTCGACCGGCACTGTTCTTGCTGTGGTGTGTCTCGCTGATTCGTATGATCCCTCGCCGGACTATTGTGTGGGTCCCGCGCCGGGTGAACGGTATTATAAGCTCGCGTTTCATTCAAATGGCGCGAGGCTTCTTGAGTGGCATCAGAAACGGCGGGTTCCGGAGCGCGGTGTCGGCGAACTTATCGCCGAATCATTCATGGCCGGCATCGCTCCGCCGCTGCCATTTGTTGATTTAATTGAAGATGACAAGCGCAGTATCGGATTTCGTGATGTATTGCCTCATCACAGCATTGCGCATCACACGCGCGCACTGGTTGAATTGCTCACAAGCAACCTTGCTGAACTTGTTGCCCGGGTCGCTCCCGGCAGAAACTTTCCGTGCATTCTTGCCACGGGCGGCGGCGCACACAACCCCGATTGGCTGCAACTGAAAGCCGACATACTTGGCACGCCCTTTGTTACCGTAACGAATCCCGAGCCAGCGTGTTTTGGCGCGGCGCTGTTCGCGAGCACGGCGGCCGGATGGCATAAGACTGTCACAGAGGCATCGCGGGCAATGGTCAAGACCGCCGCGCATTATTATCCCAAGGGGCCGCGCACAACATGAACATCTTTATGATAAAAAGAGTTGTGCCCATCATGCTCATGTATAGCTTTGGGGCTGTTATGGCGGGGAGCGCGGCGGATTCAAACCAACCAATTGAGATTCATGATCTGAAGTTCGCGACCTGCGGGTGCAATCAGGGCAACTTTGCCCGCGAGAAGTGGAGCAGCGGTTCGCTGGCGCTGGAGGTTGGCATCGGTGACGCGGATGACTGGGGCTTTGGCGCGGCTGGCGCACTCGCGAAAGTTTCTGGCTCACTTATTGTCAGCGTGTCGTTTCAGGGACAATACAACGCCAAGGATCAGAACGCGTTCAGCGGAATCATCATTGATTACCACACACCATCCGGTTATCTGAAACGGTCCGCATGGTTGCTTGGGGCCGTTTCTGACAAACGCGACGACTTTATCCCGGTATGGGGCAAAGGAACGAAGCCGGACGAGGCATTCAGCGCCAAGGCCGATGAAAACGGGCGCGTGACGCTCGACCTTGCGGCGCATGCGCCTGCGGGCTGGGACAATGTGGTGCGGATCACGGCAATGGTTGAGAATACGGGCAAGGGGAACGGTCTGCTTGTGACGATGCCGCATGCCGTCCCGCGCATTGAACAGAGACGCAACCTGCCTTTGCCGGATATCGCGATTGATGCCATCAACTGGCATCTCGTGCCGCTGACGAATGCCGAGATTATCATTGGCACACTGCCGCCGGGAGCGTCCCAGACAGCGTTTGAGCATTTTCGCGCCATGATGCCGAATCCGCTGAAGGTGAAACAACTTGGGGCTGAAGCCATGCGCGAGCCGGCTCGAAAAACTCAAATCATCATCGCACCGTTTGATGAGTCGCGCGCGGCGCTTGGCGTCGATCATGCCCGTATTACCCGTCTGCTTCGCGACGACAAACCATGGCGGACAGAACAGGGCTACTGCCTTCTGTGGCAGTCGAAGAAGAACCGTCTTGTCGCGGTATCCATGGGCGCCGCCGGACTCGCTTACGCGATCAGCCATCTGACGCGCACGATTGTTAATGCGCCGGAACCCGCAATCGCCATGGAACGCGACGAGATGATCGAGAAGCCGGCGCTCGAGGGCCGCGGAATCTACATCAATATAGGCTATGGCCTGTCGAGCGGCAAGCTGACGCCCGACAATTGGGATGCCTCTGACTGGCGGAACTTCATCGACCGCGCCGCATTGTCGCGGGCGTCGTTTTGGTCATGGTTTTTATGGACTGAAAGCGAGCATATTTATCCCGACACGACAAGCCCTCTGGCAGAGAAAAACAGGCGCGTGTTTGAGAATCTGCGCCGGGCGGTTGATTATGGCCACGAACGCGGGCTGAAAGCGCATTACCTGTTCATACCGACAATCATCCCGCGGGAAATCACGGACCGCCATCCCGATTGGCATTCAAAACTGGAATATCTTGTTGATGGCGGCATCTGCCCGCAGGTCAGCGAGGCCGATGCCATGGCAAAAATCGTCCACCGCCGGCAGATGGATTTCTTCAAAAACGCGGACGCGTTCGACATCGCTTTTTAC
>JAPLSQ010000090.1 GCA_026398535.1 Candidatus Sumerlaeota bacterium
AATAGTGTCACGCCCGTCAGACGCAGCCAGCCTTGTTCCGCATTGGGTGGCGGAGTGCCCGGGACAAGGAAGGATGTGTGGATGCCGACGGGATCAGTCCAGACTGCATCTGCAGGGTCGAATCGCTTCTGCCGTTCCCGCTTTAGTCTGTATTTCTTTCCCATTCGTTCCTCCATGCCGAACGTCCGGCGTTGGATCGGCTTGTTCGACACGTCAACCCTCATCGAAGTAGTCCGAATCCACTCGCTTCACGTGATAGGTGCGAGCCGTCGCGACTCCGACCTCAAAATCTATCATCAGCTCAGCCAGCCGTCGGCCGTCTATGAGAACTACCTTGGGATCGATATGCTCGACGTAGGCCAACGCCTCGGCCGAATAGGAACCGGTTGTGATGAACACACCCTTCTTTGCTTGCCTGCCGTGCAAGGCGCCGACAAACTTCTGGATTTCAGGGCGCCCCACGGTGCCATCCCACTTCTTTGCCTGCAAATAGACCACATCAAGACCAAGGCGATCTTCACTGATAACACCGTCAATACCTTCGTCGCCGGACTTGCCCACCGCCTGACCGGCATCGGTACGCGAGCCACCATAGCCCATCTTGAGCAACAGTTCGACGACGAGTCGCTCGAAGAACGCCGGGGCTCCGGCCTTCACACGTTCCAAGACCTCGGTTGCCAGACTCGCTGTCATCTGCGCGTGAGCAACCTCGAGCGCTTCTTCAGGGCTCTCGCCGCCGTCGCCGCCAGGCGTTGGTGTCTTGCCGTCGGGCGCCACTTTTGCCTTCCGGAACTCAGCAAACTCGGTGAACTGCTCCAGGTACTTGATGTCGATTCGAGATGGTGGCGCCTGGAGAACTCCGCGCCCGTGGTCCGTGATCTGAAAGTGTCCGCGGCGCAACGCGAGAAGGAGCCCCGCATGAGCGAGATAGAGCTTCGCCCATGTGAGCCTGTTGTAAAACCGCGTCTGCCTTCCGCTGGGTATTACCTCTTCAAGATCGGAAACGCTCAGCTCCAGATCCGATGCAAGGTGCTCCCGCGCCTGGGCTAGTGAGTGCTCCTGACCGTCTGCCGCAAATCGAAGCAGTGGAAGCATAAAGGACTGGAAGTCAGGAACGGCCAAGTTCTCACCTCCCTATCTGTCGAACAATATTTAGATTGATCCGCATAAGATGCGGTATTCTCGAGTTCTGTCCGCATAAAAGGCATTTGGATTCTCTGCCGCAGGCAAGAGAAGTCCCTTTCCTTCAATAATTCGCCGTGCGTCCTGGCATTTATCACGGCATGTTATACGGATCGGCATAATGAAGTTCCTGCTTAAAGTCCGTCCATCGGGCTGCGAACATCAGAAGGGCAGCGATTAAGGACGTGGGTGTCCGTGATCCGTCAGCCATTTCGTCATTAATTTTGCTTTCTCTGGGTGCGTCAATCAATAATATTGAGCATAATATGGCAAAGTCGGGAATGATGTCAAGCGCCAAAGTGCATTTTTTACGAAAATATCGTGTCAACACGCTTACCCATTTTCATTCATTCTTCCTTTATACCAAAAGCCGTGATAATCGGCTTCACCTGCTCAAGCCGGATCTTCCCCCTTCAGAGCGTGACCGCCCCATGCCGCTCCGGTCATCATGTGGGTGACGTATCCGCGTATCTTCCATTCGCTGATTCGCGAGGCCAGTGCGCGGTCCACGCCATAAACGATGGCCACGTCCGAGCGCACATCCCACTTGGGATTCCACGGCGCGTGGCACTGGAAGCTGGTCGCCTCGTTCATGCGTTCGGAATTTTGTATGATTTTGGCGGTAGCGGATGAGTCGGCGGCAGGAGAACACATGGGTTGGCGTCCTTGTGCAAACATGATGGCGCAGAGCGCGAGGCCATGCCATGGCAATGCGCGGAAATGGCGGAATTGTGGCAATCGGATCATGGTGCGGTCCTGTGAAGTTGATTAGCTGTCATGATCAATGGCAAAAATGACCGTTGGGCAAGATAAAAGATCAAGTCCGCGCCGAAGTTCGGTGGGAAACCTCGAAATTCGTCAGCCTGGGTTAGCGCGACTTTCACAACTGGGGGTAGTTGGCAGTGGCAACCCCAGTGTTTTCGGTGTGGGTTTTCAAAAAGTCTGCACTACATGACCATTTTATCCGTGGAGCAGATTTTCGGGGGGGGGGATGGTGGGGTGCTATAAGGTTGTCTTTAATATGGCTTTTTTTCTCACGCAAAGTCGCCAAGACCGCCAAGAAATACAGGATTGAATGCAGCTGAAAGAAATCGACGGTTGTGGTGGTGTTTAGGGGG
>JAPLSQ010000114.1 GCA_026398535.1 Candidatus Sumerlaeota bacterium
ATTGCGATTGGATTGAAATCCTCACGAATGACACCCTTTGAAGGCGACGCCTTTTTGATCTCGGCGATGGCCTTGATGTCCTGATTCGGATGGCGTTTGACCGCTGCCGAAAATGAGGGGGAGGACGCCATTGCCCCCATGCGGCTTTTCAACTCAGGCAATGGCACAGCCGTTTTGGACGCGGCAACAAATTCCTTTTTATATGCAACAATTTCATCGAGAATCACCGAGGCGCGATCCTCCTCAGTGTTTCCAGTTTGTCGCGCGCCGCCCCGGTGGAAACAGCCTTTCGAGCCATCTCGACGCCCTCCCCAATTGTCGCAGCCATTTCCGCCGCATGGATGGCCGCGCCTGCGTTGAAAATCGCAACATCAGTATGTGGCCCGCCGGCGCCATCGAGAATGGCCATGATGATTTCTGCGTTTTCAGCGGGACTGCCTCCGGCCAGATCATGGAGTTGAGCGCGCCTGATGCCAAAATCCTCGGGTGCGATTTCGATGATATCCACGCGGCCATTCCTTAACTCTGCGATTCGGGTGGCGCCTGTTGTGGTGATTTCATCCAAACCGTCGCACCCATGAACAATAAGCGCGCGTTTCACTTCCAGCAGAGCCAGCGCTTTGGCGTGGATTTCGGGCAGATCGGCGCGGCACACGCCGATGAGCTGATGACTGGCTCGCGCCGGATTGGCAAGCGGTCCCACCAGGTTGAAAATTGTCCGAAATCCCAACTCGCGCCGCACAGTGGCAACATGCTTCATCGAGCTGTGATAATACTGCGCAAAAAGGAAACAGATGCCCGCCTCTTCCAGTGCGCGTTCCATGACAGCGGTTTCCGCGTCGATATTAATGTTTAGTTCCGCCAAAACATCCGCGCTGCCGCATTTGCTGGTGACCGAGCGGTTGCCGTGCTTTGCCACGCGCACACCCGCGCCGGCGGCTATAAATGCCGCCGTTGTGGAGATGTTGAATGTGCCGCTGTTGTCACCCCCCGTGCCGCAGGTGTCGAGCACGATTCCATCCGGTCGGCGGAATGGAATGGCATGCTTTCGCAGCACACTGGCGAAAGCCGCAAGATGCTCAGCCGTCTCCCCGCGCATATGCAATGCCGTCAACAACGCCGCAATCTGCACGGATGTGGCCTGACCAGACATCATCTCGTCAGCCGCCGTTTCGATCTCGCATGGTTCGATCGCCTTGCCAGCCATTATCTTCTTCGTGATTTCCTGCATCATTCCAATTGCCGTCTACATGCCCTGTCTTCCATGCGGATCCGGCCGGAATTGCTGGACGAAATTCACACCGACAAGCGCCTCGTTGAGGCGAGAGTTGTCCAGCAGGTGGCGCATGTCAATGAAATCGCCATCGTCCACCACGCGGCGGATTTCCCAGTCAAGATTGACGGGATGGTCCGTGAAAGGCTGTCTGTTGAACAGCACCACATGATTGTGCAACATCTGTTTCTGGCTTTGTTTCTGGGCGGGATTGATATAGAAGACAGCTCCAAGTTGTTTTTCGTCATAATGCGAGAGGGTTCCTGTGAGATCAATCCCCATTCCGACAATCAATCCGGTCACATTTTCATGTCGTGGCGCACTATCGGATTCAAACCATTCAGTGAAGTGTTGGGGCGCGGTGATCATGCCGCCGTCGCCGGGAGCATTTTCCGCGATTGGAGAGTGCTTGATCCCCGCGCCGAAAACAGCGGGCATTTGCGCGCGGATGGCCAGAGCCAGCGCTCCCTTGAATTCTGGATGAAACTGCCGCGCATAATTGAACAGATTGCGATACAGTTCGCCAATCGTGATGCCCTCAGCATCAGCGCTCTTGTAGTGGAAAAACTTGTTGAAACCGCCGGCAACGGACACATTGAAGCCCGTGCGCAATGTCACTTCCCCATGGTCCGCGCGCGGAATAAGATAATCCGGGGTGTCATGTCCGTCGGTCGGCAGCCACACCATCGTCCCGCCAATCGTGATCATTTCCCCCATGATCCCGATGTAATCCTTGACACGATCGCCCAGCCCGCCGAGTCCAATGGAGAATTCCGTCTCGGAAAACCGCTTTGAGCAAAGGTGCGCCGGGGTGATGCGCGAAAACAGCACATCATTGACATGCCCCATCACTTCGATGGCGCCGGGTTGATCGCTCCCGGGAATGATGCGCACCCGTCCATGCTCTATATCATAGGTGGAGAGATTGTCCCACTGTTCCGCCATAATTTTATCATGCATGAGATTCCTGCAATGAGCGACAGCGTCCTGTTGGGTTTCGAACACATTGAGCGTATCAGCAAATCCGGCGATCCGCAGAACCTGACCGCAATATGGCTGCAGGCAGGCCAGCGCAAATGCCATACCCCGCTCGCGCTGGCTTTTATATAGCGTAAGAATCGCCCTTAATCCGCCGCTGCTCAGGTAATTCACAACCGACATGTCGAGGACAATGCTCATCGGCAGATCAGATGATTTTGAGCGGATTGTGTCCATGAAGGACTTCGCTTCAAACGCATCGAACCGCCCTTCAAGGCGCAGAATCGTTATCCCATCTTGTATGCTCTCAATGATATTCATGATTGCGCCAGTAAAAGGCTGAAAATCGAATACATCAAACTTAATGCATCCAAATCACACACGATATCGGTTTATTTCACAACATCCATTCCAGTGATCCTGTCTGATATGGCCTTTGGCACTTTTTCGTAGTGCGAGAACTGCATCGTGTATGTTGCGCGTCCCTGGGTGAAGTTGCGGAGGTCGGTGGCGTAGCCGAACATCTCACTGAGCGGAACACAGGCGCCCACAATATGAGCGTTGCCGCGGCGGCCGGACTCCTCAATCTTGCCCCGGCGCGAACTGAGGTTGCCCAGCACATCGCCAAAGTAGTCATCGGGTGTGGCAACCTCGACCGCCATGATCGGTTCAAGCAATTGTGGCTGACACTTGCGGGCTCCTTCCTTGAATCCAATGGATCCGGCAAATTCGAATGCCATTTCGCTGGAATCAACGGAATGAAATGAGCCGTCAAAGAGCGTCACCCTCACATCAACAATAGGAAACCCGGCAAAAACACCGGTCTTCATTGCGCCGACAACGCCCTTCTCCACTGCGGGAATATATTCCCTTGGAATGACGCCCCCGACGATATCATTGACGAACTCGAAGCCGAATCCCGGCGGCATCGGTTCAATCTTGAGCACGACATGGCCGTACTGGCCGCGTCCGCCGGACTGCCGTATGTATTTGCCTTCGACCTTGTCTATGCCGCGGCCAAGCGTCTCGCGATAAGCCACCTGGGGTTTGCCGACGTTGGCCTCAACATTGAATTCACGTTTCATCCGGTCAACGATAATCTCAAGATGAAGCTCGCCCATGCCGCTGATGATCGTTTGATTTGTCTCCTCGTCAGTGCGCACACGGAAAGTTGGATCTTCGTCCGCCAGCTTGGTGAGCGCCGTGCTCATTTTCTCCTGATCCTGTTTCGTGCGCGGCTCAACGGCAATATGGATCACCGGTTCGGGGAAGATCATCGGTTCAAGCAAGATGGGATGATCGGCATCGCAGAGCGTGTTTCCAGTCGACGTGTGTTTCAGCCCGACTGCCGCGGCAATATCGCCTGTGCGCACCTCATCAACAGGCTCACGGTCGTTTGCATGCATGTGCAGAATCCGGCCAACGCGCTCATTGTGTTCGCGGCTTGTATTGTAGACGTAGGAACCCGCTTTGAGCAATCCGCTGTAGACCCGGAAATAGGTGAGTTTGCCTACATGCGGATCGGACATGATCTTGAACGCAAGGGCTGTAAACGGCTGATTGTCACTCGGAAGGCGCTCTTCGAGTTCGCCTGTTTCAGGATTCTCCCCAGTGATTGCGGGAACATCCAGCGGCGAAGGCAGATAGTCGAGCACGGCGTCAAGCAGGGGTTGAACACCCTTGTTTTTGAATGACGAGCCGCACATCACGGGTGTGATCTTGGCCGACAACACACTCTTGCGTATGAGCGGTTTGAGTTCCTCGGGCTGGAAATCGTGCGATTCGCTTTCTATGTATTTCGCCATGAAGTCTTCATCATATTCCGCGATGGCTTCGAGCATTGAGTTGTGCCATAACCTTGCCTCTTCCTCAAGTTCCGGAGGAATGTTCGTCACATCATAATGCTGGCCGCGGCTGCCATCATCCGTTTCAGCCCATTGAAACGCTTTCATTTCGACAAGATCAATGACGCCGGTAAACTTGTCTTCGACGCCGATGGGAATCTGGATTGGCACTGGATGGCAGGCGAGACGCTCTTTCATCATGGTGACAGTTCCATAAAAATCCGCGCCAACGCGGTCCATCTTGTTTACGAAAGCCAGTCTTGGCACATGATATCTGTCAGCCTGGCGCCAGACGGTTTCGCTCTGGGGTTCAACCCCGCCCACCGAACAGTACAGCGCGATGGCGCCGTCCAGCACGCGAATGGAGCGTTCCACTTCCACGGTGAAATCGACATGGCCTGGAGTGTCGATGATGTTGATATTGTGGTCTTTCCATGAGCATTGTGTCGCGGCGCTGGTGATCGTGATACCACGCTCCTTCTCCTGCTCCATCCAGTCCATTTCGGCTGCGCCCTCATGCACCTCACCCATCTTGTAAGTGCGGCCTGTATAAAAAAGAATGCGCTCGGTCGTCGTCGTTTTGCCGGCATCGATATGAGCCATGATTCCAATGTTTCTTACGCGATGCAACGGCGTCTTGCGTCCCACTGTCTGACTCCTGTCTCGGTTATGTTATCTTTTGGATTTGTTGTTGTTGGCGAAAAGCCGCGCCATGATACATGAATATATCATGTATATTTGTTGAAATTTCAAAGACTGGCATCATGACACCCCGCATTATCCTTGCTCTACCGGCATATAACGAATCCGGGAATCTGCGCCCGCTTGTGGAATCAGCCATGTTGGTGTTTCGCTCCCGCGAAATTTCATGCCGGATCATCGTCGTCGATGACGGTTCAACGGATAACACATCCGCTGTGCTTGAGCAACTTGCCCGCGAATATCCATTGAGCGTGGTCACTCATCCTGAAAATCGGGGTCTTGGTGTTGCCATTATGTCGTCCATCACGACCGCCCTCGAGGAGAGCGCTTCGCCCGATGATATCATCGTCAACATGGATGCTGACAATACCCACGATCCCGCCTATATCCCGCAAATGGCCGGGAAGATATGGTCAGGCAGCTATGATGTTGTCATCGCGTCGCGCTACCGGGACGGCAGCCGTGAGGTGGGCGTTCCGCTTTTCCGTCGGATTCTCAGCCGCGGCGCGCGGTTGCTTTTTCAAACAGCGCTGCGCCTCCCCGATGTCCGCGACTACACATGCGGCTACAGGGCTTATCGCGCATCAGTTCTAAGAGCAGCGATGGACAAGTATGACGGGCGCCTCATCACGCGCAAGGGTTTCGCCTGTACGGACGAACTGCTCGTTCATGTCAGCACAATCACCCGGCGTATGACCGAGGTGCCCTTTGTGCTGCGTTATGACAAGAAACGTGGCCGGAGCAAATTGCCGTTGATGCGCACCGTGATGGAAACTCTCAGGATGCTGATTCAACGGGATTGAGCATGATACTGAATGGGCGTCAGCCTCCACCCGATTCGATGATCACATCAATCAGTTCAAGGTCCATGTGCCCCGCGCATTCGCTGATTTCCCCGCACTTCGGGCATACAAACATGTGCCCGATAAGATCATCGGCCATGACAAGTTGTCTGTGGCCGCACGCGCAGGTGTGATCAAGTTTCACGGTTTCGATGATCAACTCGGCGCCTTCAAGAATGGTCTGACGGCTGGCCACCTCAAATGCCTGGAGCAGCGCGTCCTCGGAAAAGGTGCTGCCGCGCCGCAGGCGCACCTTCAGAACGCGATCCGCCCCTTTGTTCCCGGCATCTTCGGCAAGCTGGCGCACCAGTGATTGAACTATGGAAAATTCATGCATTGGCCTGACTGATCACTTCATCCATCGAGCTTTCAAGAGCAAAAGAATGTCATGGCGTGATTCCCAGTTCGCGCAACAGTAGCGGAAGCATCGCCTGCAACGCCTTTGCCCGGTGGCTTATGGTGTTTTTTATCGCGGCTGGCGCCTCCGCGAGCGCGCATCCAAGTTCAGCAACATGAAAAACAGGATCGTATCCGAATCCATGAGAACCGCGAGACTCACGCTCAATTGTTCCCTCCAGCACACCTTCAGCCGTGGCCGCAATCCTTCCAGGCCGCGCGAGCGCCATGGCGCACACAAATCTTGCCGTGCGCTCGTTATCCCGAATGCCTTCCAGTTCAACCAGCAACTTGTTATTCCGTTCCGCACTCGTGGGCGCATACCGTGCTGACATGACTCCGGGACGGCCTCCAAGCGCATCGACAATCAGTCCCGAATCGTCCGCGAGCGACAACAGTCCGCTCTGTTCCGCATAACAGAGCGCTTTCGACCTTGCGTTGTCCATGAAGGTCGCGCCATCTTCAAAGGGTTCCGGTATCTCGGGAAAGTCGGCCGCGGATAAAATCTCCGCGCCTTTGGCAACACCAATCAATTCCCTGATTTCCCGCACTTTGCCGTCGTTGCGGGTCGCGAGCAATAGTTGTCTTGGCATGGAACACACCTGCAGAAACCCCGCCGGAGAATTCAATTTGAATTCATAAGCATTCTGGGGTGTGTGTTTTACCTCTGGTATCGAAAATGAAAAAACAATTCAGGGGCATCGCCTGCGCGCGCTTATATACGCCCCGCGAGGTTCTCGAAAATGTTCTCGTGCTTTTTAACGGTTCGCATATTGGCGAAATCAGCCCTATTGTTGAAAGGCATGATCCGGATGACATATACGATGCCCGCGATGCGGGATTGATTGTCACTCCGGGACTTATTGAAGCCCACATGCATGGATGCGCAGGCGCCGATTTCCTCGACTACACCCGCGAAAGTCTCGAGCGCATCAGTCTTACCGCGGCGTCAGGCGGCGCCTCATCCGTTCTTGCCACGACAACAATTCCCACAGACGACACGAGTCTGGAACGCTTTAAGGGCTTTGCGCATTTGTTCCGCGAAACGCTTCCCCTTGCGCTTGGCAGCGAAGAACCTTCCCCCCTGACCGGAGCGCGCTATCTGGGGCTTTATCTTGAGGGGCCATTCATCAATCCTGACAAACGGGGCGGGTTCAGCGAAAGATTTGTGAATCCGGTCGACCTTCAGCGCGCACAACGCATCGTCGACATTTGCGGGGATCTTCTGTTGAAGATCACAATTTCTCCCGAAATCAGGGGCGCAAAGGAATTGATTCAGCTTTTTCTCGACGCGCTGCCCGGACGCATCGAAATTTCACTCGGCCATTCATCTGCCGATTATGGAACGGCTCGCAGGTTTTTCGACATGAAGCATGTTCGCCAGGTAACTCACGCTTTCAATACAATGACACCTTTGCATCATCGTGAACCCGGCCTCATAGGCGCCGCGCTGCTCGACGACAATGTCATGCTTGAGGCCATTCCTGATGGCTGGCATCTGTGTGGACCAATCATCGAACTCATTTACAGGATGAAGGGGCCAAGGCGGACAATCCTTATCACCGATGGAACCGCAGCCACAGCCACAAGTCCTGGAACACCGGTGAAAAGTGTGGGCGGAGTCACTCTTGTGCGGAATGGCGCCGTCCGCCTGCGAAATGGCACGCTCGCGGGGAGCAATCTTCTCATCGCGGGGGCCATGGACAGCGCGATGAAACTTGGCAATATTCCCTTTGTGCATGCCTTGGAAATGTGCACGCTCACACCAGCCGCATCAGTCAATATGGAAACGATGATTGGGTCAATTGAACCAGGCAAGCTTGCCGATTTTACCGTTCTCCATGAAGATTGCCGTGTTGCCGCCGTCATCCGCGATGGCGCGCTCATCCCTTACCGCTGATCAGGCGGGACACATCTTGACCTTGACGCCCGGGGTCAAGGGGCAACGCGATTTCAGTTTTTCTCGGCAGCGCCCCCTGCCGCTGGCGCGCCATCGGTCCGGCCGCGCATGCTCATGCGCGATTTCGCGGCCGCGACAAACTGGGTGAACAACGGATGCGGGGCGAGTGGTTTGCTCTTGAATTCGGGATGGAACTGGCAGCCCACAAACCAGGGATGATCCTTCAGTTCGATCATTTCCACCAGTCCGGTGGCTTCATTCATACCGCTGACCACCACGCCTTTTTCCGCCAATTGGGGCAGATAGCGGTTATTCACCTCGTACCGGTGGCGGTGGCGCTCGCGGATCAGCGGCGCGCCATAAGCTTTTTCAGCGCGCGTGCCGGGTTTGATCGTACAGTCATAGCCCCCCAACCGCATTGTTCCGCCCATCATCTTCACTGATTTCTGGGCTTCCATAAGGTCGATCACGGGATATGGCGTGTCGGGCTCAAACTCTGATGAGTGCGCACCCGCAAATCCGCATAAGTTGCGGGCCAGTTCGATAACAGCAACCTGCATGCCGAGGCAAATGCCAAGATAAGGGATTTTCGCGCTGCGGGCGAATTCCGCCGCGGCAATCTTGCCCTCAATGCCACGGGCGCCAAATCCGCCCGGGATGAGAATTCCATCCATTTGCTCAAGCTGGCGGTCCAGTGTTGCTTCGCCAACATCCTCCGCCTCGATGCGGTGGATATTCACTTTGACATCATTGACAAATCCCGCATGGCGCAGAGCTTCATAAACGCTCTTGTAAGCATCCTGAAGATTGATGTACTTGCCGACAAATCCGATATCCACGCACTCGCGCCTTACGCTGATCCGCTCAATAAGCGCCTTCCATCCGTCGAGATTTGCCCTGTGGGGGGCGTTTATTTTCAGCTTGCGGACAAGCACCGCGTCAAGTCCCTGCTCGTGGAATATGAGCGGAATACGGTAAATTTCGTCGACATCGATTGCTTGGAACACGCAATCAGGATCAACATTGCAGAAAAGGGCGATTTTCCGGGTGATCTCATCGTCGAAAGATTTCTCCGTCCGGCACAAAAGGATGTCAGGAGTGATTCCGATTTCGCGGAGTTCCTTTACACTGTGTTGGGTGGGTTTGGTTTTGATTTCGCCTGCGGCGCGAATGACGGGGACAAGTGTCAGATGCACGTAAAGCGTGTTGTCTCGGCCAACATCAAAGGGAACCTGCCTTACGGCTTCAAGAAATGATTGCGCTTCGATATCGCCCACGGTGCCGCCGATCTCGGTGATGACAACATCGTAACCCTGAGCGGCAAGTTTGTAGATGCGCCCCTTGATTTCGTCGGTGATGTGCGGCACCACCTGCACGGTCTTGCCAAGATACTCGCCGCGCCGCTCCTTCTGGATCACATCGTGATAAATCTGACCGGTTGTGACATTGTTCAACCGCGATCCTTGGGCGCTTGTATACCGCTCGTAATGTCCCAAATCCAGATCCGTTTCCGCTCCATCCTCGGTCACATAGACCTCCCCGTGCTGGAACGGGCTCATGGTGCCGGGATCAACGTTGATGTAGGGATCAAACTTCTGGTTAGTCACACGCAATCCCATCGATTCCAGAAGACAGCCAATGGAGGCGGAAGCGATCCCCTTTCCGAGCGATGAAACAACACCGCCTGTCACAAAGATAAATTTGCATTTCGGGCGGGTATATGGAACAGACATCGAAACGTATCCTTTCCGGGCATTGCACTCGGAATTTTAATTTGCGGAACGGAGGGCAGCCAAGTAAAGCAAAAATCAATCAATCAGGAGAAAATGGATGATTTCGATCCGCAACGGCTTATGTCGCCTTGACAGCCATGGTCGGCATGATCGGCAACATGCTCTTTGTCAAACGGCTGTCGTTCGGCGCGCAACAACAATATGCCCTTTTCCAATTAACCGGAGACTTTGCTAATGTGTTCCCTTCTGATATGTTTCGCCCGCGCGGGAATCAAGTACGGGCATCCCGTGCCCAATGGCAACCGGGGCGATAACATGCGCCGCGATTGACATGCCCGCCCGCTTGCCGGTCACCTGTCCTGTGATGCTGAAATGGTTGAGGGGCTGGTATGATCAAGGTCGGGAACGGATTTTTGCATGACCATGACCCGTTGAACATGCCCGATCGCAAAATGCCGTCGGTTCTCCAAGAGCGCTCATCCGCCGCTTCTCCCCTTCTGGCGATTTTGGCAAAGTCGCTCCGTGAAGCCGCCCTCGTTATCGAAAGCTTGTCCATGTCACTCCTCACCCCGTGCGCCCCACGGCGGGATGGATCTTTGATCACCGTGTGGCAATGATAATAAACATATTCAGCGCCTGATAGGCAAACGCAAATTTGGCAAGCGCCCTGTGTCGGATGGTTCCCCGCAAAATGCAAGGTGTTGACAACCCCTTTTCAACCGTCCCACAGTAGATGTCATGGAAATACGCAATCCAACTTCAAGGAACCAATCTGAGATGAGAGCGAAGATTGTGTTGTGCCGGTTTGTTTTTCTGGTGGTCGCGGGCTTGTGGTGTGGCATGGGTTTTTGCGTGAGTCCTTCGACCACGGAGACCGTCCTGCTCAAGACCATGGCCTTCGCCGTGCAGGATGTTTTAAACAGAATGGACGACAACGTTGCCAATGCGGCGAAAAATGTGCCCGCAGACGGTTTGAACTCCACCGCTTCGCTTTCTGTGCTCTCCGATTTATACCGGAAACAAAAAGGCGTGGTCGATTGCTGCACGATCAACGCCAAAGGAACCATCGTTCTGGCCCAGCCAGATGAATACCGGAAAATCGAAGGGGCGGACATCAGCACTCATGAACATATCGTCCAACTGCACGCTTATAAAAAACCGGTGATGAGCAGCGTGTTCATGTCGGTGGAAGGCTTTCCGGCTGTGGACATTCAACACCCGATCATGAATTCCACAGGGCAGTTGACCGGGTCGCTCAGCCTGCTGTTCAAGCCCGCCGAGTATATCGCCCCTATCGTGGATTTGGCGCTCGGCGCGACAGGCTACACATGCTGGATCATGCAGAAGGACGGCTACATTCTCTATGACACAGATCCCAAGCAGGTCGGGTTGGATCTGTTCATGGCGCCCATGTATAAACCCTATGGCGATTTGCTGAGGCTGGGCAAGCGTATCGTAAAAGAGAGTTCGGGCGAAGGAGAATACCGTTTCCTGCGCCTGGGCACAAAAGTGCCCATCAACAAGCAATGCTGGTGGACAACAATCAGCCTTCATGGGCAGGAATGGCGCGTCGTGGTCGTGAAACCGTTTATCTGAATGCGGGACAAAGGTTTTGCCAGCATGCGCGAACAGGTCATGCCGGCGTTGCATGCTTTCAGCGATTCAGTGTAAAAATCGGGCGCGCAACACATGAGACACGAGTCGGCTGTGCCCCGCAGGTTTGCGCCACACGAAGGAAAAGGACTTGTTTTGTATCGCATATTATGATCAATCGTCCCTACCTTCAGTTGGAAAAGATCTGGTAAATTTTCGGCCAATGCAGTGACTTTCGTTCATCTTCACGTTCACAGTTATTATTCGGAAGACGGGGTGGCGAATCCGCATGATCTCGTCAGCGCGGCTCGCGACATGGGGATGAACGCGATTGCGCTTACGGACCACAACACGCTGGGCGGCATTGTGCCTTTCTGTCTTGCCTGCCGGGAATTCGGCATTCGCCCCATCATTGGTTGTGAACTCAACGTTGCCGCGTCCGAGTCGAAACTGTCATCCAGTTCCGTTTACAAGCTCGTTCTGCTCGTTGAAACAGAGGCGGGATACCGCAATCTTGTGAAACTTCTGCAACGTTCGCATGCCAACGCGCGCCACGATACGCCTTTCCTGCGCTTGGACGACTTGCGCAACAATACAAACGGGCTCATCGTTCTCACCGGCGGCACGGCCAGCGAACTGCAGGACCTCCTGATGCACGGCAAGCACACTCAGACCGAGGCGCATCTGACCCAATTGGAGCGCGTTTTCGGACGCCAGAGCATCATATTTGAAATCCAGGATTATCACACCCGGAAGCATCAGGAAATCGCCGACCGCATCGCGGCCGTGGCGTATTATTTTGCCATGCCGTGCGTGGCCACAAATGACGTCCATTATCTGCGCCCGCACGATTCAATCTGTCACGATTTCCTGAAAAGCGAAGCTCCCCCGCTCATTTTTGAGATGAACGAAAAGAGAAAAGGCAGTCACACGAAGCATCTTGCGTCGGCTGAAGAAATGGCCGCGAAATTCCATCGTCATCCGCGCGCGCTGTCCACCACTGAGGACGTCGCCGAACGTTGCGCCTTTCAGTTGAATTTCGAGAAACGCCGGTTCCCCGTGCATGATTTTGTGCGCGGCCAGGATGCAGATTCTTATCTTTGGGATCTTGCCTTCCGCGAGGCGCGCGGAAGATATGCCGAACTCTCCAATGAAATGAAAAACCGCCTGAACCAGGAGTTCGACTGCATCAAAGAGGAGGGACTGTCCAACAATATCATTCTCTTGCACAAGGTCGCCCAGTTCTGCCGGCAAAACAAGATCAGCCTTGGCGTCGGGAAGGGTCACATTATATCGAGCCTGGTGGCCTATGTGCTTGGCATCACGCAGATCAATCCGCTCGATCATAAAATGAAGTTCCTCGGCTTCGGCAGCCACGGCATCAAGGGGCGCAGTTTGGGCATTGAGCTGCCCGCATGTCACGCGTCCGCCCTCCATGCTTTTCTAAAATCATGTTTTGGCGAGGATTTCTGCTGTGCCGTCGGCAGGCACACGGCTTGCCAGCGCGCCAATCTTGCGCGAGAGATATGCGCATGGTTCAATTATTCATATGCCCGGGTTGAGGAGGAGCTGCGCAGGCCGGATGCGCAGGCCGATGACCGCGGGGAATCCGGCGTGGAGCAATATTTTCTGGCGGGCGCCTTGCATGTGGCTTTGCCATGCCCGGAAATAGTCAGGTTCATGCTCAGCCGCATGCTGCCGCGTCTGCGTCCCCTTGCGTCGGCGGAGAACAAGTTTGCCATTTCAGGGGAGAATCTCAACAATCTCATCCCGCGCGTCGAGGTGGACGGTGAACTTATCACCCAGATGGACAGCGCGTCACTCGACGCGCTGAACATACCGCGCCTGACAGTCGAGTCCAACCCGGTTTTGAACATTCTTGATCTCGCCGCCTCCTGGGTTCGCAAGGAGGAAAACGCCGCGTTTGATCCCGACCGGATACCGCTTGATGATGAGGACACTTACAATCTGCTGGGCAAGGGGCTGACAACCGGCATTGATCCCTTTCATTCGATCACGCTCAAATCCCTTTTGCGGAGCCATCGCCCCAAAAATCTCCGCGAGCTCGTGAAAATAAAATCCATGGAGCGCTCGCGCGATGGCGAAAATGAAAGCGATGTGCTCGAGCATGTTCCCGAATGTCTGCTGACATACCGCTGCGCTTTCGTGAAAGCGCATTACCGGCTGAGCTTCATGACGGCGCTCTTGACACTCTCTTATACCAATCGCAAAAAATTCACCGTCATTCTGCGCGAAGTCAATCAGATGGGCATTAAAATACTGCCGCCCGACATCAATCTCAGCCTCTATGAATTTTCGCAGACGCCGAAAGCAATCAGGACGGGACTGATGGTGGTCAACGGATTTGGCGGGAAAGCCTATTCGGAGATCGAACGGGTGCGAAAGGGCGGCGATTTCATCGACCTTTTCGATCTGTGCCGCCGCACGGATGCGCGGCTCATCAACAACCGTCTGCTCTCAAATCTGGTGAAAACCGGCGGGCTCGACAGTTTTGGTCTCAAACGGTCGCAGATGCTCTACCTCATCGAAGAAAGCGCTGATTTTGCCCGGAAAACTGGCGGAGGGCCAACGCTGTTCGACGACCAACCCGACCGCGGCGGAATTCTCACCGCTCAGGAACCGCCCCAGATCCCCGAGCTTCCCCTGCAGGAAATCATCAAACACGAAATCGCCGCAGCGGGTTATTGCATCTCGCACGAGCAATTTCTGCTCTACAAGGATATCATCAGGCGATGCCGCGCGTTGTCACCATTCAATCTTTCACCAAAGCTTGTGGGGCGCGAGGTTTATGTGGCAGGTTACCTTGAACATGTCCCCGTTCAAGGAATCAGCGATGAGAGCGACCAGGTCGTGCTGGACCTCGAGGGCTGCGTCGTCACCATGCCGCTGAAAGCGTTCAACCTCTATGGTTCCGCTATCAACGCCAACGCTCCCGTGCTGGTGGGCGGGACGGTGGCAAGGCGAAAGGACGAGATTTATATTCGCGCTCTGAGCGTCTTTACGCTTCGCATGGTTCAGCAAATGAGCCGGCAGGTGCAGCAGATCACCCTCGATATGGCCGGGGAGGACGCGGCCACCTTCCGGCTGATCACAAAAATCGTGTCACAGTTTCGCGCAAAAGGGGCAAAAATAACGATAAACAATGTTTCCAGCGCGCCCCTGAGCCGGTGGAGCGCCTTCCGCATACGCCACAGCAGCATTTTCTTTTGTCCGCCATTTTATTATGTATTGAAGAAAATTATGCCTGAGGAACGCATCATGCTCACAGTCGCGGATGGCATGGATCCCGAGTTGTTGCACGCGCTCTCGCCGACACGTTTTCCGCGTGTAAGGAATGATTCCGACACAATGACCGAGTCTGATGAAAATTCCACGCTTGTGGATGAATATTAAACCGTCACGAGGAGATCAACTGCACATGATTCACAAGACATACTTCGCCGCGGCACTGACCGCCGCCGCATCGCTGTCCTGCGCCAATCCGGCTGCCGTGTTCCATACCACGGCAGGCGATTTTACTGTCGAACTGTTGCCCGACAAGGCGCCAAAGACCGTTGAGAATTTTATCAGTCTCGCAAAGGGCGCCAAAACGTGGAAGCACCCGGGCACCAATGAGGCTATGAAAAACAAACCGCTTTACAACGGCACGATTTTTCACCGCACCATATCGGGCTTCATGATCCAGGGCGGCGATCCGACCAGTACCGGTCGTGGCAATCCGGGCTATAAATTTGAGGATGAATTCAGCGATCTCGTATTCGACAAGCCCGGTCTGCTGGCAATGGCAAATTCAGGCCCCAACACGAACGGTTGTCAATTTTTCGTCACGGTCGCCCCGACGCCCCACCTCAACAATAAGCACACCGTCTTCGGACGGGTGACCAACGGAATGGACGTTGTCTATAAAATTGCCAATGCCCCTACATCACCGGGCGATAAACCGGTCAACACGGTCACGATTACCAGCGTCGAGATCAAGGACGATGAAGCCAAACCTGCCGCGCCACAAAAGCCTGCAGGCGACACCACGGGAACGAAGTGATTAACCGCGGCTGACGGCGTGTTCAGTCTGCGATCTGAATAAGCTCGATGCCAAGCTGGCGGGCAATGTTGAAGATTATTTCTTCCCGGTAAAAATCGTGGTAATAGATGCGCCTGATTCCGGCATTGGCGATCAACTTGAAGCATTCCCAGCACGGTGAGGCCGTGGTGTAAATATCGGCGTCCTCGATGCGAACCCCATGACGCGCGGCCTGGATGATCGCGTTCGTCTCGGCGTGAACGGTGCGCACACAATGTCCGCCTTCCATGTCATGTCCCGCCTCGTCGCAGTGCGGCAGGCCGCGTATCGAGCCGTTATAACCGGTGGACAGGATGTTCTTGTCGCGCACGATCACGGCGCCCACATGCTTGCGGTCGCATGTCGAGCGTGTTGACACTTCGCGCGCGATGTTCATGAAATATTGCGGCCATGCGACACGCTCGCTCTTTGAACTTCCGGTCAGTCGGCTTTCCATGCTTCTCCTGAACAATTGGATGTCTGGCGACAGTTACCGGATGATCATGCCTTGTTGGTCAATGGTTATTCACTTGAGGGCCTGGCGGGGGATCATTGCCCCCGCCACAAAAGGAATTGGTTCGCTATCACCGAATCGGGCGGCTTATGACGCAATGCGTCATACCATTCCCCGGGTGTTTGTCCGAGCCCCCAATATTCCGTGGCGCTGATGATGCAGGCGTCATCCTGTTTGACGGGGCCTGTTAC
>JAPLSQ010000009.1 GCA_026398535.1 Candidatus Sumerlaeota bacterium
CCCAGCGCTTGGCGCATCATGTAGACGCTGCTCACATGCATGCCCGTTACGGTGCTGCCGCCCAGATCCATCGGAACACGATCCGGTTCCTCATGATTGAGAGCTTTGTTGACTCTGTCCCTCGAATTCATCACGTCCTCCATTCTTCTGGCATTAGAGTCGAACTTTCCATCGCAGTATCAATGTCTCGCCATCCTTGAAATCGCGGGTAAGAGTGTCCGAGTTCACTGCCGCGGGCGTCTCGGTCATGATATCAACCATATCACAAGGCCAGGGGAATTTGATGGTGCGCGTTCCCGCACCGTTCGCATGGATGGCGACATGAGTTTTGTTTGCGTACAAGGTGTCGTCGCGATCGTTATATATGTGCACGCCAGCATTTCGCGCCAGTTCCCGGTAAATCCGCGCGGGCAGCAGCGGGGTGATGCTGTAGATCGAACTCCACTGTCCCATGTCCTTCATGGCGAAAACAGTCTGTCCGCCGCCGGGATTCGTTCCAAGGACGCGCCCGCTCTTTTCATCCACGCAGAAAAGCCCGCAGATGGCCTTGTCCGGCCCCACAACAGACTTTCCCGAATGCTCCGCTGTCCGGCTGAGAAGCGGATCATCGGGATTGAGCGCCACTTGCGGTGCGATGAATTTCTGCGGATCAAGCGCCTGGATATTGAAGCCGGTCAGGCTCTTCATGCCATCAGCCGGGGTCCTGTTGCCGTTGAATCGGCCGGGGGCGTAACACCACAGCAGATGCTTGTTGCCATACTTGAGTTTTTTTTCGACCAATGCGCGCTGGCGGTCGGTCATGTTATAGTTGTTCAAAAAGACAACGAATTTGTAGGAAGTCGTGTCGAGGAGTTCGAGATCATCAATCAGGATATGGTCCGCCGGCGCTCCAATCTTGATGAGCTCCCATTGGGTGTTGAGCAGGGAGTATTCAAGCAAGTCGCTGCGGAAAGTGGCATATGAACACGAAGGCTCATCCGAAACGATCAGGATTTCGCTGTTCGATCCGCGGTCATATCTTTTCGATGTTTCAGCCGCGCGGTTAAGGCGCGCCACCTCGGTCATGAGGTCCGGGTGATCATAGTAGCCGCCGTGAAGATCGAAGTAACTTTCAAAGAATCCATTGCAGATTGAGAACCCCATGGAGCGCTCGTACATCCAACTGGTTTGCAACGGGGTTGAGGTGTAACCCAGCACATCAATGCAACGGTCGATCTCGCTCTGCGGCATGCGGGTGCGCTTGAGCACCTCCGGTGCGAGGAACGACACGACATCATTGTCGTGGTACCACAGTTTCTTGTGCAAACGGACGGAATAGGCGGGCGCGCGCTGATAATCGCCGCCACGGCCCGGATAACGATTTCCGTAACTCGCTGTCACAAAAATGAAATCCAGGTATTTGCTCTGGTTGTATCGCGCCAGCGCGTTGTGGCCATACTCCGGATCGCCGCGGAATTCATACATGTAGCCATAGAACGCGCCCACCGCCTTGCGTCCGCCCGTCGCCTCTTTTGCGGCGCGGGCAAAATAGTCAATGGTCTCAGGAATGATGTCGTTGTAAAACTGGTAAAAATCAATGACGTTCATCTTTACCGCGGGATCGCGCAGGGCTCCATTGCCCAAGTCATACCGCTCCTGGCGCGAGGGAACCGTCACTTCATCAAAACCAATTTGGGGATTGTTCCACGCCGCCCGCAATGCGTCCGCAGTATGGTATTTCGCTCTCAGCCATTGCTGGAACGCCTTGCGCATGTGTGGACTGTAACCCGCCAATTGGTCGGAACCGCTGCTCCAGTGATACCATTCCTCCGTGTCAAGTCCCGCAAGGAAGTAGCCGAAGATATTGCCGGCATACTTGGAGGACTGGATGTGGGCGATAAGTTTTCGAAGCGCCATGCCGATGTCAGTCCGCCATTTCTCGGACGCGAGACTGGGGAAAGGGCGGCCTTTGGGCAGTGTGGGATTGCGGTTCGGATCCTTGTAAATCACCGACCCGTCATCAATGATTTCCATTTCGCCGGGATTGGCGTCGAGCCACCATTTGGGCGTTCCGATATAAACACGAAGGATGACCCGGGCGCCAGGACATGCTGTCAGGACGCGGTTCATGCGCTCGTCAAGCTGCGAGTAATCCCATGTATCCTGCGCCTTCCAGACGGGCTCGGAGTGGCCATAGTCGCATGACGCGGCGTTTGTGTTAAAGCTGAACAGGCGCGTGCCGGCATCGCAGAATTGCCGGAAGTATTTCGTTTCAGGGACATAAGTCTCAAAACATGGGGCTGTGTATGGGGTGAATCCCTTCTGTCCGCCATCCTGTATGGCAAATGTGGGGGTCTGAAACACATCCGTCACGACGACGCGCAGGTCGTCAACCACCGTCGCCGTTTCCGTCGTGGCCGGCGGCGCGGCAAAGGAGAAGCCCGGAAACGTGATGGCGCAGAGCGCCGCAACCGTGAGACGACAGCGGAAGATATGATCATTCCTGCTTTGTGATTTCATGTCAGCGATATTCCATCCGTAGTATTCGTGTTTCCTTGTCCCTGAGACTCAGTGGTATTTCCCGCGCATCCCGCGCCACAACCGTCTCGGTGATGGCGTCGTAAACCGTGGCGGCGCGCGGGAGTTTGATGGTCCGCGTTCCTGAGCCGTCGGCGTTGACGGTCAGGTAACTGCGGCTCACATAGAGCGTGTCGTTGCTGTCGTTGTAGATATGCGCACCTGCCGACCTTGCGAGCGCGCGATAGAATGATGGCGGCAAACTGGCGGTCATCGTGTACACGCTCGTATAGTCCTTTATCTTTTTCACCGCCATGACGGTTTTGTTGGCGCCTTTCAGAACACCCAGGGGCGCCGCGTCGGCATCCTGCACAAAGAGCGGCGCGCAGGATTTTTCATCCGGTCCCACGGTCACCTTGCCCGATGATGTGATCTCATCAATAAATTGTCCTGTTTGTTTTTTCAGTTCGATGCGGGGCGCCACCAATGGGGAATCCACCGAACCAGCGAGATTTATGCCTGTCAACGCGCTCATTTCCTCCGGATTCTTTTTGTTGCCGTTGAACAATCCCGGCGCGTAGACCCACAAAACAGTCTTTCCACCCGTCTTGATCCGCTGCTCGATTTGAGCTTTCTGATAGTCATCGACACAATAGGTGTTCAGCATGATCACAAGTTTGTAGGGTGTGGTGTCGAGCAGGGGCAGATCATTCAGGTAAACAGCATCGTAAGGGGCGCCGCACTTGATGAGCCGGTAGGGCGCATCGTACATGTTCTGGCGCAGCATGCGGCTGTGGATGGTGGGATACATCGTTGCCAGTTCGTCAGCCACGACAAGTATCTCGGCGCACGATCCGCGGTCGTGATCCACCGAGCGCTTGTACATGCCGTAAATATCGCGCACAGTATTGAGCAGGTCGGGATGGTCAAAGTAACCTCCATGCAGATCAAACAGACTCTGGTGCACGCCGTTGCCGAGGGTAAATCCGGCGCCCCGCTGGTAAATCCATTTCGATTCCTCTGCGTTCTCTGTGCATGCCAGCACCACTTTGCTCCGCTCCCACTCGGCATCGCCCATCCGGCGCGACACTTCGGGGAACAGAAAGGACACGTTGTCGTTGTCCTCAGCCCAAAGTTTGTTGTGCAACTTGAGTGAAGTATGGGGCGAGCGCAGGATGGAGCCGCCCGAACCAAGCTGGCGGGAGCCGTAACTGGCAGTCACGACAACGAAATCAACATTGTCGCTCTTCAGCAGTTTCTCCACGGCAAGATGCCCCGACTCGGGATCAGCGGCAAACTCAAACATGTACGCGTAAAACGCGCCCACAACCTTTGTGCGATTGGTGGCATCCTTGACGACACGCGCCAGATAATCAATCACTTCAGGGATCAAATCATTGTAGCACTGATAGAAGTCGATGACGGGCATTTCCGTGGCCGGATCGCGGAATGTTCTCTCGTCTTGGCCAGCGAAACGCGCGGCCTTGGAAGGTATCTCAACCTTCTCAAAGTCAATCCATGGATTGTTCCAGCTTTTGCGAAGGTTGTCCGTCGTCCAGTATTTCCGCTTCAGCCACTCCCGGAAATTCTGCCTCATGTGGGGACTGTAATCACCGACCTGGTCGCGGTTGAAGGTGATGTGGTACCATTCCTCGGTGTTCATACCGAGAATCTGGTATCCAAAAATGTGGTTTGCGTACGACGCCGACTGGATATGGCTGATCATGTTGCGCAGCGCGGCAGCCATGTCCTCGCGCCATTTGAGCGACGCGACCGACGCGAATGTGCGCGATTTGAGCGCGGGCCACAATCGCTGGGGATTGTTCAGGTTCACCGAGCCGTCGCTGTATACCATGAGCTCCACGGGATTCTCAGCCCGCCACCAGTCAGGCTCCGCAACATGGATGCGAGGCATGATCAGTGCATCAGGATCGGCAGACAGGATCATGCCGATGCACGCGTCAAACTCCGAGTAATCCCAGACGTCATGGCCAACCCATGTGGGCGTCGAATGCTCCCATGGCTCCATCGCGCAGTTCGTGGCGAATCCATAAAGCCGGCATCCGGCCTCCTTAAACTGCCTGAAATACTTTTCTCCTGGCACATAAGTCTCAAACGCGGGCAGCACAAAAGGTTTGCCGTCGACATAGAATTCCGGAAGCCCGTTGCGCGACTCCACACTGGTGACCGGTCCAAGCACTGGCTGAGCGGATAAAGTGATGGCTGAAAAGATGAATAACAAAGCCAACGAAATCAGCACCTTCATCATGTTGACGTTCCCTTGATTGCTATAACTGAGTTCTCTGGCCTCCGGCCGGCCTGTCCGACAAAAAAGCACTGTTCCATCATCATTTGTCCCCATAACGATAAACCTGCGTTTCGCCGTGCATAAGTGAAATCTCGAAACTGTCGACATTCTGATGAAGGGGGATGTTGCGCAGGGCATCCCAGACGCTTGCGCGGCGGGGCAGCCGGACAGTACGGCTCCCCGGTCCGTCGCCATTGATCGTGATGAAACTCTTGTTGGCGTATAGCGTGTCATTCCGGTCGTTAAACAGATGAACACCCGCCGATTTCGCGATGGCGCGCACGACTTCGGGCGGCATGATCTGAGTCATCGAATAGACCGAAGTCCAGCCGTTGAATTTCCGCATGGCCATGACCGGCGCCGATGTTTCCGCCAGCACGCCGAGTGTCATCGTCATGGGGTCTTCGACTTTCACAAGATCACAAATTTTGCCTTCCAAGCCGAAAGCAGCCGCAGGCGGTTTCTGCCCTTGCGATTCTACAAAATCTCTGCCCGCCTGAGTCAGGACAGTTTTTGGGCACACATATCCGTCACGGCGCGGCCCGACGGTGTGGATGCCCGTAAGCTCCATCATCATTGACTGTGATTCTTTGTACCCGTTGAACAAACCGGGAGCATAACACCAGACGAGCACACGGTTGTTGCCCTTCAGCCTGCCATTCACGAGCGTCCGCGCCGCATCATCCATGTTGAACGTGTTAAGGAAGACAACGACCTTGTATTGGTCGGGATTAACGAGCTTCAGGTCAGCCAGCAGGACACTGTCATAGGGCGCGCCGCACTTGATGAAACCGATCTGGTGGTCGGCCAGCGCCTCGTTGATCCTATTGGCATGCGCCTCGCCCGCCAACTCCGCCTGAAAGGAGTTATAAGAGCACGACACGCCGTCTGCAACGACAAGGATTTCTGCGATGGTAGAACGGTCGTATTCGGGCGACCGGGTCAGCGCCGCGGAATTCACGGCGAGTGAATTCAACAGCCGTGGATCATCGAAATAGCCGCCGTGAAGGTCAAAATAACTCTCGTAAATTCCCTCGCACATCACAAAACCCGCCGAACGCTCAAACAGCCAGATGGATTCCTGTGCCGTCGTGGTCACGGCAAGAACTTTCATCATGTTTTCGATTTCCGCAGGCTTCGCATGATGCTTGGCCATCACCTTGGGGAAAAGGAATGACGACAGATCGTTGTCGTGGAACCATAGTTTTCCATGCAGCGTTCCTGACAGGAAGGGACGGCGATAGCACTCGGCCCCGCTGCCGAGCTGGCGCTGATTATAGCTGGGCGGCGCGCAGATGAAATCTATGTTCCGGCTGTCGAGCAGCCCCGCCTGCGGATAATGCCCGAATTCCGTGTTGCCGTGGAACTCAAACAGGTAATCATAAAAAGCGCCGATCACCTTATTGCGCCCGGTCGTCTCCTTGGCCGCGCCGGCAAAAAAGTCGATCGTGCCGGCAACGATGTCATTATAAAAGACATAATAATCAATGACATTCATTTCACGAGCCGGATCGCGGAAGGTCGCCTTCCTGTTGCCAAACCGTTCGATTTTCGCGGGAATTTCAGCCGTGGCAAGTGTTGCCGTGGTGCTGTTCCACGCCTTGCGCAGCGCTTCATCCGTCGCATATTTCCTGCGCAGCCATTCCCGGAACGCGGCCTTGATGTGCGGGCTGTAATCCGCGAGCTGCTCCTGGTTGACGCTCCAGTGATACCACTCCTCCGTCGCCAACCCAGCGATTTCAAATCCCATGATATGCCCGCCGTAGGACGCATCGAGCATGTGTCTGATTGTTTTCTTCAAGGCGCCTGCCATTGCCTCGCGATATTTCGCCGAAGCCAGCGACGGATAGGTCCGCTTGGGCGGCGTCACTGCCGTGTTGTATGGCTCCCTGTAGATTTTGCCGCCATGATCGAGAACTTGCATCTCGTCCGGATTATTGTCACGCCACCAATCTGGAGCGTCGATGTAGATGCGCGGCAGAAGGAGCGCGTCGGGATTGTCCGCAAGCGCGTTTTGCGCTCTTTCATCCACTTCGGTGAAATCCCATTTATCTTCTGCCAGCCAGACCGGCTTGCTGTGGCCATATACGCACCGTCCGCAGTTCATGGCGAAATTGAACACCTTGCAGCCCATCCTGCCCATCTGCCCATAATAGTATCGTGTGGGAACATAGGTGGCGAAAAGCGGCGCGGCGAATGGGTTGCCGTCGACAAAAAATGTCGGGCGCCCGTTGAACATGCGCACTTCCGACTGCGGCCCGGGCACATTTGTTGTGTCGTCGTCGCCTGCCGCCCCCATGACAGCAGGACACAAAAACAACAATATTGCATACACCGCGGAGAAGCGCCGCAGCCAATGATCTGATATTTTCAGAAGGCTCTCCAATTGTTGACAGTTGACGGGTCGGGATTGTCGAGACGGAAGATGATCGTTTCGCCATTGCCCATAGAGCGCTCATACGCCGTCGTTGACCCGCTCAGCTTTTGGCTGGCGATCATGTCATAGACGGAGGATGCCTTCGGGAGCTTCAGCGTCCGCGTTCCGTCGCCATCGGCGTGTACACAGGCAAACGATTTGTTCGCGTAAAATGTGTCGTCGCGCTCGTTATAAATGTGGACGCCCGCGTAACGCGCGAGCTCGCGGTAGATGGCCGCCGGCATGTCGGGCGTGACCGTCCAGATGGACTTCCATGTTCCCAAGTCCTTAATCGCCATGCTCGTGTAGTTCGTGCCCGGATACGAGCCAAGGATCGTTCCGCCCGCATCGGCCGCCCAAATCCACTTGGCGATGTTGCCCGACGGCCCGAACTGCGTTTTGCCGGTGTTATAGAGAATCTGACCGAGCGGATGATACTGTGGTTTGATCTGAACCTGTGTGCCCGCCATCGATTCAAGTGCGGAAAACTGAAGCGTCATGCCGCACGCGCTCTGCATGTTTGCCGTGCTTGTGCTCCGCTTGTTGAAATACCCGGGCGCATACGCCCATACAAGCATGCGCCCCCCGCCTTTGAATGCGTCAATCAACAACCTCTGCTGGTCGTCAAGATTGTAACAGTTCAGAAAAACCGCCATTTTATATTGCGCAGGATTCACCCGCCCCAGATCATTCACCAGCACATGATCCGCAGGCGCGCCCATCTTGATGAGGGCAATCTGCGGATTGTACAGCGCCGTGGTCACAAGCTGGCTGTTGAGGGGCGCATAATTGCACGATACCTCATCGGACACGACAAGAATTTCACTGTTGGACGACCGGTCATACAAGCGCGTGTTGTCGAACATGTTATTGAGGGTGGCCACCTCGGCCATCAGATCGGAATTGGCATAATAGCCCGTGTGCAGGTCGAAGAAATCCTCGAAAATGCCATTGCACAGCGTGAAGCCCGCGCCGCGCCGTAACATCATACGATTCTTGTCGATCGTGTCGGTATAGCCAAGGCGCTTGCACTCGTAGGCGATTTGTTCGGGCGTAAGACCCAGTTTCTGCAGGATGCCTGGCGTCAGAATCGTGGCGATGTCGTTGTCATGATACCACAGCTTGCCGTGCAGTTGTACCGACATCGCGGGCGCGCGCTGGTAGTCGCCGCCGGTGGCCATGTCGCGGCTGCCATAGGAAGCCGTGACATACACAAAATCCAGATTGGGCGACGCCAGGTAGCGCTCCAGCGCATTGTGGCCAAACTCAGGATTGCCCATGAACTCGTACATGTAGGCATAAAACGCGCCGACAGGCACACTGCCGCCGGTCTTGCGTTTGATGACGCCTGCGAAATAGTCCTGTGTCTCGGGGATGATTTCGTTGTAAAAAATATACCAGTCGATAACATTCATCGCCGTCGCCGGATCGCGGAAAGTCCGCGAACCCATGCCCGTCCGGCGCTCGTTGCGGGTAGGAGTCGCCGCTGTTTCGAAAGTCACCGATGAATTGCCCCAAGCCGCGCGCAAAGCGGCAACGTCATTGTTGTACTTCGTCCGGAGCCATGCGCGGAAGGCGTTCTGCGTTGGAGTGCTGTAACCGGCAAGCTCATCGCGCCCGCTGCTCCAGTGGTACCATTCATCCGTGGCAAGCCCCGCGAGCTTGTAGCCCCCGATATTTTTCGTGTAACCTTTCGAGTTCACATAGTCGAGAAAATGCTCGAGGCCGTAAGTCATGTCTTGACGCCATTTTGCCGAGGCAAGGCTGGGGAATGGACCGTTGCGGGGCAGTATCCCGCCACCCGAGTAGTTCGTCGAACCATTGTCGAGCACTTCCATCTCCGCCGGGTTTGCCGACAGCCACCAGTCGGGCGTTCCAATGTAGATGCGCGGCATGATGAGCGCGTTGGGATCCTGGCTGAGCACAGCCGAGAAGAATTGATCAAGCTGGGAATAATCCCACTTGTCGGGATTTGTTCCCGTCCATGTGGGCAGTGAACGCGTGTAGTCACACCGCGCCTCGTTTGCCGGAAAATCATGAAATTTCGTTCCCGCGCGGGCAAAATCGCGCTGGTATTCCCAATGCGGCCAGTAGACGCTAAAGCCGGGTATCGTCATCCACAGCCCGTCGGCCTGCAAGGTGGGCACGCCCATGAGCCGCTCCACCTTGACGAGCGTGCCGGTGGTGACAGGTCTTTTCGTATCCTGATCATAGCCGATGTTCGGTTCATTGTCGCGCACACACGGCGACGCCTGCGCCACCCGGAAACTGCGCGCCGCATCAACAAGCTGGGGATCAAGCGTGATGTTGCCATTGCCGGCTGGCTTTCCGGTCATTGCCGGCCAGTCGCAATTGTCGTTGTAGGATGGCACATTTCCGTAACGCGAAGGCATGTCGTTATAAGAAAACAGGCAATGGTCAAATGCCGCGCGCTCATTGCCCCAACCCGGGCTCCAATGCGATGGCGCCGCCGCCGGATTCACAATGAATGTGCATTTGGAGAAAACCGTGTCGCCGTGAAAATAATTGGCCGCGGGCTTGAGCATAAGCGCGTTGTCCGCCGTGGCGGGAGTCAGTCTGAAACCGCAGTGATCGAATGCCGGCCCGGCTGGCGCGTAAATATGGATATCGCCGCCGCCGCAGGCGCAGGCCCTCGATCGTGCAAGTTCAAATACGCAATCTTTGAACACGGGCACATTACAGCCCGGTCCGATCATGACGAACGCGTCGCCCCAATTGGGCGCCGACAGATTGTTGCAGACGATATGCAGACCCTCGAACCGGAATTCCTGAGTGCGGGTGGTCACATTTGTGATGAAAAAACCGCACGCTCCCCCGCCCCACACATGCGTTGTGCCCGTGTAATCAATCGTTGGAGCCGTGCCGCCCAGCGCATAAACCCGCAATCCGCCTGCGCCTGCCGCGGCAAAACCGTCGCAGTTGATCGACGCGTAGGTCTGTGTCGGATCAAGCGCCTTGTCCTGAACAAGGCTGTAGGTGGAAGAGTCCTCAAATAGGGCAACCGAACTGCCTGCGATCAAATTATGACTGTAACCTTGGTAACCGCCCCATGCCAGACAGTCATCAATGTAAATCGGTGAACTGGCATTGAATTCATAAGGACTGGTGGTCAGTTCTTGGTAACCCTGCGGGTAAGACTTCGAAATATGAACAACCGCCGCCTGCGCACTGAGCACGTGCACAGCGAACAACACAGCAATGATGTATTTGATAAATCGCATCTGGACGCCTTCTTGATTCAATTATATGATAGTCTCGAGCCGGATGACCTTTGGGATTCACACAAAAGCCGATGTTCGCTGGCAAACCTCCGAATTCCAGGAATATTACCAGCCTGCTCTGTCTGTCAAATCGCGGCCCGCGCCAACTTCCGCTCCGCCAGCAACCGGCGAACCTCACACATCTTTCTCTCCGTCAGCGGATAAGTGAGCGTCAGGATGAATGCCAGCCCCAACAGGACTGCGGGAACAAAGGCATACATATAGCGCAAATTGGTGACCACATCGGGCGTCGGCTCCACTTTGGGCATATAACCTGACCACGCGATGGCATAACCGCTCAGCACGGTCACAAGCGAAATGCCAACCTTGATCACGATCGTGTTGTACATCGCCCCAAACATGCCTTCGCGCCGAAGACCGCTCTTCATTTCATCCACATCGCACACGTCGGCAATCATCGAAAAACCGAGGATCCAAACGGACGTCAAACCCGGATTCAGAATCAGCTTCACAAACAACAGAGGGTGAAGAATCAAGGGTGTCTCAAGGAAGGGAAGTTTCAGGCTGTAGTAGGGCAGGTTGGGATTGTAAAAGTAGAGTGTCAGCAGGAACGAGACCAGCGCCAGCAACTCGCCCAGCAGCAGGGTTGTCTTCTTGCCGATGCGCGTGGCGACGACCGTCAGAACAACCGTCATGATAAGACCGATAATCCCATATATGAAATTGCAATCGCCGAAAAGCTGCGCCCCCAGCTTGTCATCCCCCCTGGCGGTGTAATACGTCAAAACATAAATCTCGAGCGGATTAACCAGAAAACAGGCAACGATGACCAGCATGACCGTGCCGATAATAATCACATAAGGGCCATTGGTCATCGTGTACTTGAGCGCCGGCCACAAGCCGATCTTGTCCTGTTTCCACGCGCTCACGCGTTCCTTGCAAAATATGGCGGTGGACAGAATGGCCAGCATCATGACGCCACCCGCGATGGCTGTCACCCAGCGGATGCCATCCACCGTGTTGCCGCCAAATAGCGGGGATTTTGACCACAGCAGGAAATAGGGAAGGAATAGGCCGCCGATCGAACCGAAGAAGGAACGGTAGGCCATGACGCGCGTTCGCTCGTTATAGTCGCCACTCAGTTCAAAACCCAGCGCGGCATGAGGGATTAGATAAACCGTGTAGGCAAGGAAGAACAGACTGGAAATCAGGATGAAATAGACGAAAATCCACGTCGGGCTCCACGCCTTAGGCGGGCACCACGTCAGCCAATAAAGAATGGTGACTAAAATGCCGCCGATGAAAATATAAGGACGGCGGCGGCCCCAGCGGGTCCGTGTGTTGTCGGAGATGTTGCCCATGATGGGATCAAGGATGGCGTCGAGCAGGCGGGGAATCGCTATGGCCCAGCCAACCAAGGGGGCGGGAAGCCCCAGACCCATGTTGTAAACCGGCAGGGCAAACATGCCGATCGTGGTGGTCATGACCGCGTCCGAGGCGCCGCCCGCGGCCCATGCCGCCTTTTCATAGGGTGGCACCTTGCCGCGAACGTCGCTGTCAATCACTGGCGGTTGCGCCGCCGCGGATGCTCCGGAACCCGGCGTGTCTTCTGAAACCGGCATTACTATGCTCCATTCATTCGATTGAATCTTCTGTTTACGGCGTGATCACAATGGCTTCATGTATCTGTTCACAGACGAGACGGATGCGACTGCCTTCCACGCTGAGTTGCGTTGTCGGGTGATGCGCGGCGGCTGAGGCAAAGGGCATCTTCATGTCGAGAGATGCCCTGTAGAGCATCGGCTCCTCCATCCTGATCGACGGCCTGACCGGCTTGTCAAGGCTCGGTAACGAGGCCGCCTGCCTGATGGGATTGAAGCTTAAAAGATGAAAGATCACCCTGCCGTCGGTCTTGCGGTTAATCATCACTTCAACATTGAGCGGAGCCTGAACAACCGCCACGGGCGTCGGCGGACCCGACAGCACGATGTTCCTGATAATTTGCCGGTGCTCGGGCAACTCGTACTGATTCGCGTACGACGCGTCGCAACCGTGTGGCAGATACACACACACACCCTTGCCATACCGGTTGACCACCAGCGCATCCATCTCCCTCGTGTAAGGCGGATGGATATTGTGCGAAAAGAAGTGACCGGGGAAATAACGTTTCATGAATGAATCATGAAGATCCCCAAAACCTTTCGCGGTTGTGAACCGCAGGCGATGCGCCACACCCATGTTGAGGATGTAATGGCGCGGATCGATGTCCCTGCCGTAAGGTTCGGGCAGGTTCCGCAGGTAATGCGTGTCGCAATCCATCGTTGCGGCATAATCCGCCCCGAAAACTTCCGCCAACTGAAAGTTGCTCAGCTTGTCGCCGAACTCCGAGTAAAGGCTTGTGTCAAACGTTGCGATGAGAAATCCTCCCTCACGCACGTATTCCCTGAAGAGCGCGGCCTCGTCGGCGCTCATCGCGGCAACATTCGGCAGGAAAACTACGGGATATGAGCGCAAAATGTCCGCGTTGAGCGTCTCATCGAAGATGAACCCCACACAGAAATGGCTTTCAACAAGCGCTTTGTAAGCGCCCATCACAGGAAGAAGAAACTTTTCCTGTTGCTGGCGGCCATAATAGTCGCGGTTCTTGCATGAGTAAAAGATACCGACGTGCTTGACCGGTTCACCGCCGAAAAGATCCCTTTTCTCGCTCAGCTCAGCGATCACGCCGGTTAACCTGTCATAAGCCACCTCATCCAGCCGCCCGTCATGAAATGGCTGGTCAATGATCAGGTTGCTCACCCCGCCCGACAGGGCGGTCAAAAGCTCCCAGCGCAACTGGCTGGCAGGTTTGACCGTGAAGTCTGTGACCCGGTTCATGCGCCACGACGCCAGTTCGGCCGGTTTTCCAGGCGTAAGGCCCGCCACAAAGCGTGTCTCCATGCCGGGATACATGTCGCCAAGCATGGGCGTGTAAGTTTCGCCCGTGCTCAGCGTGCTGTAAAGCGAGTGCCTGACGGGCTTCTGCCCCGCTCTCCAGTCAAAATTGGGCGATGCATGATAATTCATGACGACAGGCAGGCCGGGGCGCAGTTCATGCACCGTGTCACGCAACAATTGGGCAAACCGCTCGACACTGCGGTAACGGAACTCGAGAAATTGCCGCCATGTTTCATCCCATGTCGCCGTCGTTGGCAATTCCTTACCGGTTTCCCGGCGGAACAGGTCGCGACAATTCGCGCAATAACACGACAGCCCGCCAAAATCCATGTTGAACATGTCGAGATGAAATCCGCTCACACCGTAATTATCCGCGATTTCACGGATCATCGCGCGGGCGTATTCAGCGTAACCGCTGTTGTGGCAGACGTACTTCCACTTGCCCGTGTCGGTGGTGATGGTGTCGGTCATGGGTTTGCCATCGGGGTCCAGCATCCGCCAGTCTTCGTGATCCTCCGCGGCGTGGTTGTCCCATATCACGGAATAATACGCCATGACGGGCAGGCCTGCGCGCGCGGCTTCGTCCACAATCTCCTGGATCAGGTCGCGATCGCCGATGCACAGATGTTTGTGGCCTACGCGCGTGTTGTAGTAAGCGTTACCGTAACAATCCTTGGCGAAAAAATACAGCGCGTCGGCGCCGCAGTCCACGACCTTCGACACAATGTCCGCCGGGTTGATGTTTGAGAGAATGCTATCGTGCCATTCGGGCGTGTGGAGATCGAGGTGAATCTTGCACTGGGAATGCAGATACCAGTCGGGCTGGGGGGCTTTCGGGCAACGGGCGCCTCCCTTGTCATTTTGCGTCATGATGAGTAATCCCGGGATTCTTGGTGGGTTAGTTGAGTCTGTAAATCGGGCCAAGGCTGTTGGTGCCGTTTGTCGGGTCGTACTCGGGACCCGAAGCGCCATAGGGTGTGCCATCGATAAAATAACGCGTGGCGTTGGGATTGTACAACATGTATTGGAGCGTATCGTAGACCATCTTTGGTCCGGTGCTGGCCAGGATAAATTCCGTGAAACTCGCCGGGCTGCCGGGGCCGTTCAGCCGGATCATCGGGCTTTTACCCAGCAGGCTGAGTATCTGGGCGTTGGCCGGCCAGGCTGTCAGGTCGTTGACCGCTCCAGTCAGCCCGGCATAATTGTAGCTCAGATTCAGGTACTGCGGATGTGCTCTCATAAGGAAGGGGTCGTCAGGAAACGAGGAGATATAGGAAATGGGCGTTGTCAGATAAATGCAGGCGTCTCCCCAGCCCACAGGGGATTTGATTCTGAGAATGTTGTTGTAAACCGAGCCGTCATATCCAGTGGTTTTGGCCCGGGGAAGCTTGTTGTTGTCCACCTTGTAGGCGTGGAGCGCGGTTGAGATTGACCGCATGTCGGCTTTGACGCGCGATACCTTGGCGCGCGTCTGGGCTTCCAGAAAATTCGGCACGGCGATGGCCGCAAGGATGGCTATGATGGCCACCACAATCAGAAGCTCGATGAGGGTGAATGCGGTAGCGAACGTTCTCACGAAACGTTGAGGGAAAAACAACTTGAAAATCTTAGTGACCATGAAACTAAAACCTCTTTTTGATAAGTTTATCCCACTACGTGATTTTTGACATGCGGGAAGGGGGACGGCTTTGCGCCCCCCTCCCTGGTCATGTCATGTCATTGCATTGATACTATTCAAGCATGGCCCAATCCGTCACCGCGGACGATGGCGGGGTGGTCCAGATGTCATAGCCGATGTTGTTGGCCGGAACGCCAAGGGCGTCAACACACGGCGAGGTTTTCTGCACCAGGAAACTGTTGGCCGGATCGACCAGCAGAGGATCCTGGGTGATGTTGCCGGCGCCCGACGGCTTGCCGCTCATGGCCGGCCAGTCGCAGTTGTTCGTGTAGAACTGCACGCCGCCATAGCGCGACGGGGTGTCCATGTAGTAGAACAGGCACTTGTCAAATGCGACCTTCTCGTTTCCCCATCCCGCGCTCCAGTGCGACGGCGTGGCGGTGGGGTTGATGATGAAAGTGCAGTGCGAGAACACAGTGTTACCGAGCCAGTAGTTGGCCGAGGGCTTCAGAATCACCGCGATGTCGCTGGCAGCGGGTGTCAGCCAGAAGGCGCAATGATCAAAGGTGTTGCCCGTCGGGGCATGGATGTTGATGTCGCCGCCGCCGGCCCCGCAACCCATGCTTTTCTCAAGCTGAAAGATGCAATCCTTGAACTCGGGCACATTGCATCCCGGTCCCAGCATCACAAAAGCGTCGCCCCAGTTGACGCCGCCTGTGTTGGTGCAGATAATGTTAAGTCCTTCCATTTTGAACGAGAGCGGTTTGTCTGCGACATTCGTGAAAAAGAATCCGCAGGCGCCGCCGCCCCACATGTGCGTCGTTCCCGTGTAATCGATGCCGGGCGTTTGACCCGCCAGCGCATAAACACGCAGACCGCCCGCGCCAGCCGCGCCAAATCCATCGCAGTTGATCGAGGCATAAGTCTGAGTCGGATCAAGCGCCTTGTCAGCCACCAAGTTGTAGGTCGTGCTGTCCTCGATGATGACCTGGCTCATGCCGTCGACGAGGTTGGTGGTATAACCCGCATAACCGCCCCATGCGAGAGCGTCATCGATATAGATGGGTGAACTGGCCTGGAATTCAAATGATCCTGGCGTGATTTCCGAGTAGCCCATGGGAAAGCTTTTCGAGATGTGCACCACAACAGCGTTGGACGGGGCCGCGCCAAAACACAATGCCGCTGCCAGCGCGATTGGAATGGTTTTGATGAACCTTTTCATTATGTGATTCTCCTGTAGTGAGATGAAGTTTGGAATGCTCTTGAGTCCCTACGACGGCTTCCGGCAGTCTTTACCCATGCCGCCGCATAATGCCATTGTTGACGCTGATCTCACACTCCTTTCCATCCGCAATGTGGGGACTTGTAGAGCATCATCTAATGTCTAATGATGGGTAAACGCTTACCCCGGTCAAGTTAAAAAAAGACATGTTCAGACATTTTTTTGCGTAATACAAATTATCTGGGCGGGGGCTGCATTCAGCCGCCCCGCCTATGTTAACCCACCCGCGATGGGCGCGGTCCCGTGTCATTAGAACAACATCCAATCGGCGACCGATGAAGACGGCGTCGTCCAGATGTCATAGCCAATGTTGTTGGCCGGAACACCGCCCGCGTCCACACACAACGAGGAACTCTGAACCATGAAACTCGTGGCCGGATCAACCAACTTCGGGTCAACCGTGATATTGCCCGTGCCCGACGGCTTGCCGGTCATGTCAGGCCAGTCGCAATTGTTCGTGTAGAACTGCACGCCAAGATAACGCGAGGGCGTGTCCATGTAATAGAACAGGCACTTGTCGAAAGCAACCTTCTCATTTCCCCATCCGACACTCCAGTGCGAAGGCACGGCGGTGGGGTTTACGATGAAAGTGCAGTGCGAGAACACGGTGTCGCCAAGCCAGTAATTCGCGCTCGGTTTCATAACCAAGGGGATGTCATTGTCATAGGGCGTCAACCGGAATGCGCAATGATCGAATGTGTTGCCGCTTGGGGCATGAATATTAATGTCGCCGCCGCCAACCGCAAGCGCCCGGTTTATGGTCAGATCGAAGATGCAATCCTTGAAAACGGGCACATTACAGCCCGGACCAAGCACGACAAAGCCGTCACCCCAGTTGGGCGCATCGCTGGCATTACACACGACGCGGATTCCCTCGATGGAGAACTTCAGAGGCTTGTCGTTGACGTTCGTGAAAAAGAACCCGGAAGCGCCGCCCGACCACATCTGTGTCGTGCTGGTAAAATCGATTGTCGGGGTTTGGCCGGGAAGCGCGTAGACGCGCAGACCGCCCGCGGTGAGCTGGGCAAAACCGTCGCAGAAAATTGACGAGTAAACTTTGGTCGGGTCAAGCGCCGCGTCTTCCACGAGCACGTAGGTCGAGTTGTCCTCGAAAATCGCCACGCTCTGATCGTCGATCAGGTTCGTGACATAGCCCGCATAGCCGCCCCAGGAAAGAGCATCAACAATGTAAATGGGCGAACTGGCAATGAATTCAAACGGGCTTGTCGTCAGTTCACTGTAACCCTGGGGATAGCTTTTGGAAATATGGATGATCGAGGCGGCCGCAGGCATGGCGCCGAAGCAAATGAGAGCGGAAACCCCGATAGCAATGGACTTAACAAATCTTTTCATCTGGCAAATCTCCCTGCAATTTTTTATGTGTGCCGGAAAGCTCCGCGAGTTTTATGCGCCCTTTGTGCGCATCTGTGGGCGCGTATTTAAGAAATCCGATTTCACCATCCTTTCCCGCGCAATTCGTGGATTTTCGAGCATCATGGAAAACACAATTTAGGTAAGCGTTTACCGTTGTCAAGGTGAATTGTCATCTTCATGACGATTTTTTATGCGTGCGACGTGACGCGCTGGATATTGAGCAGGTGATGCGCTGTGATGTTGTCTGTGGTGATGTTGTGGCCGCCCGATCCGCAACCCAGCGTGAACGACGTCGGCAGGGTGTTGTAAATGCCGCCCACGCCGCCCTGCGATGATGGCATGTTCACAAGTATCCGCCCCGCATTCAGGAGCATGGAGAACTCGCGAATTCGCTCCTCATTATTCGAAAAAATCGAGGCCGTATGCCCCACTCCGCCGTGGTAGTTGAGATCGATACAGCGTTTTATCGCGTTCTTAAAATCCGGCTCAACATAATAGGCGATCACAGGACAGAGGACTTCGGACGAAAGAGGCTGGTTCGAGCTGACCTCTGACAACGGCGCTATGAGCAGGCGCGTCCCCGCTGGGATGTTGATGCCGGCCTGCTGAGCAACATATTCGGCCGACTTGCCCACGCATGCGGCGTTCATGACGCGCTTCTGAGCATCGAACACGAACGAGCCCACCTGTTCGGTTTCCCGCGCATTCAGGAAATACCCGCCTTTGCCGCGCAATTCAGCGGCGAAGGGTTCGGCAACAGCTTTCTCGACAACCAGAGCCTGCTCGCTCGCGCATACGGTGCCGTTGTCGAACAGTTTGCTCGCAAGAATCTGATCGACTGTGAAAGCCAGATCAGCCGTGCGTTCGATGAGCACAGGAACGTTGCCCGATCCGACGCCGATGGCCGGAGTGCCCGAACTGTACGCCGCGTGCACAAGAGCGCCGCCACCGGTCGCGAGCACGAGGGCAACCTTGCGGTTCGCCATGAGCGCGCTGGTTTCTTCCAGCGAATGGTCGCCCCTCCACTGCACACAGTCATCAGGCGCGCCAGCCTCGAGCGCCGCCTCATAACATACCCGCGCCGCCTCAATAGAGCAATTCACCGTGCGGGGATGCGGGCGGATGATAATCGGATTGCGCGTCTTGAGCGCGATGAGAATCTTGAAGATCACGGTGGAAGTGGGATTCGTGCATGGGATGATCGCGACGATGGGCCCGAGGGGTTGTGCGATCTCCGTGATGCCAAGGCGGACATCGCGCGAAACCACCCCAACCGTGGGCAGGTCGCGTATCTGCTCGTACACCAACTGGCTTGCCACCACATTCTTGATGACCTTGTCCTCCCAGCGCCCGATGCCTGATTCCTCGACTGCCATTTTCGCCAGACGCACGCGCGCATCAAAGGCAGCCATGTAGACGGCCCGCGTGATGGCATCCGTCTGGCGCTGGTTCAGCTCATTGAACACGGCCGCCGCGGTTGCCGCACGCGTTACGATTTCGTCAATTACTGAAGCGCAATTCTTGGTGTCTTCCATTGGTTCACTCTCCATATGTCATGATCGTATACTTTTATCATACGGCTCACGGGTGTTTAACATTTATCAGAGACACGACTATTCCAACTCACGCCCCACCGCAACCGCCATCCCCTTGAGGATTCACCCCTTTGAATCTGCCACGCGTATTACGCGGACTGTTTGCCATTACTCCCCGTAAAATGGGGCTGAATAACCTTGAAAAACGTCAAATTAAGCAAGTGGGATTGCCCACCCAACGACTCTTTTGCGTCTTTAAGTGTTATCCGGAGAAACAAGCAGCCCGCAAAACTCGTGAAAATCCATACAGGTGTGGCCACGAGCGTTTCTACCGCATTGGATTACATTATGTGATCGTGCTGCAACAAACTGCGGGCAATGGAAGTCCACACCCGCACCCGTTCCACAAATTCCGCCGTATCCGGTGTCAGCGGCGTCAGACCCGAGGTTTGCACCCTCCAGGCACGTCCGGCGCAACCACGCGCGATTTCCAGCAACTGCGCTTTCATCCGGGCGGGTTGCGCGCACAGCACATCATTCGGATGCAGCGAGATGACAAGCAACTTGTCCACGGGAATATTGTCCAACGTTTCTGTAAGACTCGTCCATGGGCTGACCTCAAATTCCATCAATCCGCGGATCTCAAGGAGATGTTTCTGAACCGGCGCCTGGTTGCCGCATGAATGGATGTGGCTGACGCCACCATGAAAAGCCTCAAGCTCCAGATACCGTGGCAACACGAATTCCGCGAAAAATCGCGGTGTGATGAAAGGGACATTGATCCAGTCGTCGCCAATATCGGCCGGTTCCAGCGGGCGCCCGAAATGGCGCGTGAACGCGGCATGCCATGAGCATCGCTGCGCGGTGAGAAATTCCAGCAGACCATGGACAAATTCCGGACGCTCCGCAGCATCCGACATCAGGTTTTCATAACCCCGCAACTGGACGGCAAGGTCAAGGCATCCGCGCCACCAGACCATGTTAAAGACGACTTTCATCCGCCCGTCCACAATCTTTGCAATGTCCTCGTGCCATCGAAGGATGCGCGGCATCCATCCGCTCGATTCGAAGCAAACCGGTTTCAAAAAATCAAGGTCGGGATGGCGTGTCAGTGGATGATCTGCTTGAATGATCGGTACGCCGCGCCCGTTGAATTCCACGCCCAGACCAACAAATGTGTATTCTGGATAATGCCCGAGCCACGCGGGCAACTCCAGCGTCAAAGGCATGGCGTCATCGGAGAAATTCTCCCACCGCCAGAGCATCTGCGTCAGCGTCTGCTCGACGTAAAACTGGGGATCAGTCAGATACCGGTTCACATCATAGCCGAAGATTGCGGTCCAAGCGATAGGATTTTCCATCTGGAAAACAGCGCGCGGAGTTCGCGCCAAGCGTTCATGGTTTTGACGACTATAAGCCGCACCGGTCACCCTGTCAATCAGACGGTAAATGCGTGTCAGCGGTTCGGTCACGACGTCTTCATCACCGGCCGGTTGCCTCGTCATACATTGCGCGCAGGTTCTCAAGCGGCACATCGGGCAGAATCTCGTTGCTCGTTTTGAGCACAAGCGAAGCCTTACCGCGGCAAACCTCCACGGCGCGCCGCACTGCACGGCGCACGCCCTCGGGTGTTGCGCTGACGAGTGTTTTTGTCACCGAGATCGGGCCGAAAATGAGCAATTTGTCGCCGTCCAAGGTGCGCCGCTCGACAATTTCCTCCAGCCGAACGCCGCATTCCTCCTGAAATCCCTGAAGTCCGCCAACACCAAGACTGATGATATCGTCAAGGATCGGGCGCACATCACCATCACAATGCCACACGAGACGGGCGCCCGCATCCCGCAACGGTTTGACAGCCTCGCGAACGAGCGGGAAATAATGCTCGCGCAGGAATCCGGGGTCAACCATTGGGCCATACTGGCCGCAGATGTCCATCCCGCAGAGCATGCCGATCGGCTGTATTCCCTCGCGCACCATGCGCGCCACTACGCGGGCATGGCATGCCGCCAGCGCCGCCGAATGCTCATAAAGTTGGACGATTTCCTTCCCGTATTCCACGATGGCCACAAGATAATTCTCGTAGCCGAACACACGGTACCACTCGAAATTGGGAATGACCTCCCAGCGGGCCGGACACCACCACATCCGGGGACCGCACAATTCCTGCATGCGCCACAGATTGGCGCACTTCTTCTCATACTCGCCCTGCACATCAAATGCTGCCGCCGCTTCTTCCGGCGAAGGAAGACTCTCGATGTAAGACACGATGTCTTCCGGCGTGCGCCATTGCGCCCGCTCCTCCATATCCTTGCTTGTGCAGAGGGTGTAACCGCCGCGTTCAGAGGGCACATTGACATCCAGCAGTCCGTCCAGACCAAGCTCCTGGTATGCCCTGATGCTCACCGGCACAGGATTTGCCCAGTATTCAGCCTCATTCGCTCCGCTGAGCGCCATGATCTTGCCTGGATCGGCGATCCAGCCGCCAAGGCAGGGTATTCTGTCCGGTTCCTCGAGATTGAACACAGCATCGAGCCGGGCTTTTTCAGGAAATGTTTCTGCCTCGGTCAGCATGATATTCACACCCCGGGCATGACAGTCTCAATGTCAAGGACCTGGCAAAGCCCCACCAGTTCGCGTTGCCAGTCGCCATACATCATATGGATGTGGTTCGAGCGCAACTGTTTCACGAACGCCAGCGCGGGCGCATCGACACGCACAAAGGTATGCGGCGAGAATTCCCAGTAGGTTGTCTTGAGCGCCTCGCGCGGGATATTAAGAGATTCGCCCCCCGCGACAAGCATGACATAACGCCCTTTGACGCGGCTGAGCCGCGCAAGCGTCACCCTGCCAGGACGGCTCACGCACTGCGGGCACATGCCGCCGTGTTTCCATGGAATCTCCTGCAGGCCGTGTTTAACCCAGCAGACATCCTTGCGCGAGCGCGCCAGTTCCGTGGCTTGCGACCCGCAATTTGAAATCCGCAACATGCCCGTCTGCGGATCGAGCCAGCGCACATCCGCGAAGTTGATGGCTTGGTCGCTCACATTCTTCATCATTTGCATGGTCAGCGCGCCGTTCGAGTCCGACTCGCACGCGCAAACCGTCCGCTCCTTGCTCCCTTGCGCATCGCTCGAATCGCCCAGCAATGCATGCGCAAGGCAGAAACTTGTCATGATGCGCGGCATGACCGGCAGGCATTTCACGCTCACAAAATCGAAACTGTTTTCGGCGATCACCTGCTTGAGAGCCAGATACAGCCGCACCGACATCTCGACAACGATCTCATCAACCTCAACAGCCCCAAACTCACTCGTCAGCCATTTTTTATACAGGTCAACTTCTTTCGCGCCGATGTGTTGTGCCCTGTCGGCGACATCGAGCTCATCGAAACCCGACACATCCACCCCGAACTTCATCAGCCACTGATTGGGATCGACAACCGATGTCAGCATCTCCAGCGAGCGTGTTCCGCCAAGACCATATCGCATTCCCCGCAGGCGCCGCGCCGCTGCTGAAGCAGTGCAAAGGGTTTTCAATTCATCCTGCGTCGCGGGATCGTCAAAATTCCCATACACAACCGCCGCATCAATGCCAACTTCATCGAGCCCGCCTTTTGTGATCGCCATGCCAACCAGCCCGACGCAGTCCGGCCGGGCATTCGTCCATAGAACAACCGGAAGACCATTGTTGAGGAGCGAGCCGATCGCCGCCGTCGTCGAATACGACCAGTCCACAACATACATCACCAGCGCCTCGGCGCCCGCGCTCTCAAGCATCCGGATGTGCCGGGCAGCCTCCTCCGGTGTGCGCGTAATTTCAGACACACGCATGACATGAAAACCCAGCGCTGCGAGCGTCTCAAAGGCGTCAACCTGGAACTGCCGCGCCTTCTGAGCCATGGAAGCAACAGTGTCGCAGTCGGCCGAGATCAGGCTGAGAAGACCGATGCGCGCAGCCGGCGCGCGTCCCGCCAGATGCTCCGGTTTGTGCTCGATGACACCTGGAATCGTGTCAGCATTGATGAAATTGATCATGCGAATCTGCCTCCGAAAAGTCTGAATTATAAATGAATCATTCCCACTGGTCTGACATCGAGATCTTTCTCCGGTGTGGCATCCTCAAGAGCCAGCAGAAATCCGGCTGACTCGGTCAGTGGAAACGCCGGAGTGTGCCACACGCCCCGGTTCACAATAAAGGCTGTGCTGCCATTAAGCCGGAACAACCGCAGCGAGCTCAAATCCGGAGCCGCATCAGGGTCGTCCGGCGAACCGCCTGTGGCAAACGCCATGACCGACGCCCCACCCATTGGGATAAACACCTCCTGGCTGCGGCAATGCCGTTCGAGTTCAGAAAGCACACGCGGGCGCTGCCGCACCTCCAGGAACCCCCACACAGGAGCATGCTTGAAACCAATTTCCGCAAGGCAATGCCAGTAACACAGCCAGTCCTTCTCAATGTCAGCTGGGCGCAGAGGCCGCCTTAGCAACTGGCCAAATGGTGCAAACAGCTCATCGCTCAAATCGTGAAACTCAATCTTTGATGGGGGGCTTATTGTGCTTGTCATCCTTTTTCGCTCCTTAACCAATCACTGCCAGCGGTTCGCCGCACTTGCGCACTTCGCCTTCCTGCACGAGGATTTTCTCCAGCGTGCCATCCGCGTCCGACATGACCTCCATGATGGCCTTGTCCGATTCAACATCGAGAAGCAGTTCGCCCGTTTTGACTGAATCGCCTTCCTTCTTATGCCACGCATGAACAGTGCCCTCTTCCATCGTCATGCCAAATTTCGGCATGTTGAAAGTCTCAGACATCCATAATCTCCTATCACATAATATGGGCGGCGGCGCGCCTGCCTTGACCACCGAGCCGCGCCCGAATATCATTTCAACAACGACCGCACGGCATCAATGATCCACGGCGGCGATGGCACGACAGCCCTTTCAAGATCCTTGTCATACGGTATGCCCGTGCGCATCCCGGTGACGCGCCTGACCGGTTTTTTCAACGCATCCCGGCAGTTCTCGGAGACGACGGCCGACACCTCGCTGGCGAAACCGCCCTCGGCAGGCGCCTCGTTGACCACAACGCAACGCCCCGTCTTGCGCACCGACTCGAAAATCGTTTCCGTGTCGAGCGGATAAAGCGTCAGAGGATCAATGACCTCGCAGTCGACGCCCTCCTTGGCCAGCTCTTCAGCAGCTGTCATCGCGTGAACCGCCATCCATGAATTCGCGACAATCGACATGTCCCGGCCCTGCCGCTTGACCGCCGCCCGGCCCAAGGGCAAAACATAATCAGTCTTCGGAACGGCCTGTTTCATGCGGTACACAGCCTTGTGTTCAATGAATATCACCGGATTGTCATCGCGTATGGCAGCCTTCAGCAATCCTTTCACATCATACGGCGTCGCGGCCATGACGACGATCAGGCCCGGAATATTCACGAACCAGTTCTCAAGACTTTGCGAATGCTGCGAGGAATTGCGGAAACCCACGCCGCCCTGTGTGCGCACAACCATGGGGACTTTCACCCGACCGCGTCCCATCTGCGGATATTTCACCGCGTGATTCACGATCTGGTCCATCGCGATGGAGATGAAATCAATATACATGATTTCAATCACGGGTCTCATCCCGCTCACAGCGGCGCCCACGGCGCCGCCCGCGATGGCTGCCTCGGATATGGGCGTGTCAAAGACGCGGCGCGCACCGAATTTTTCAAGCAGGCCCCGCGAGCACCCGAACAGGTTGCCCCACACGCCGACATCCTCGCCCATAAGAATAACGCTCGGATCGCGCTCCATCTCTTCTTCCATCGCCTCGCGGATCGCCTCGGAATATGTGATAAGCCGCGATTCCTCCGCTGGCGCCGCAAAGTAATGCGGCCGGCTTTCTGGAAGCTCGATTATCACGTGGCTTGTGGCTTCCGCGATGGTTGCCTTGCGCTGTTCCAGCGCCCACTCACGCGCCTTGTCGGACTCGGCGGTCAGCTTCTCCTCCAGCGCAACGATCTCGTTCTCCGAAACGCCGAATTCATCGATGAGCGCCCTGCGGCATTGCGGCAGCGGATCATGCTCCTGCCAAGCCTTGACCTCCTCGTTTGTGCGGTAGTTCAGCGGATCGCCGATATAATGTCCGCGGAATCGGTAGGTGACCGCCTCGATGAACTGGGGGCCTTTGCCGGCGCGAATCTTCTTCACCGCCTTGCGCGCCGCATCCGCAACCTCAAACACATTCATGCCATTCACCGTGACGCCCTTGAGACCGTAACTCTCGGCGCGTTTGCTGATGCGGAACACCGGCACAAACTTGTCCACCGGCATGGCCTCGCCATACTGATTGTTCTCACAGATGTACAGCACCGGCAGTTTCCAGATGGACGCCAGGTTCAATCCCTCGTGAAACGAACCCGTGTTGGATGCCCCGTCGCCGAAGAAGCACGCCGTGACATGACCTGTCTTGCGAAGGTCGCTGGCCAGCGCGGCGCCCGCCGCAATCGTGATCCCGCTGCCAACGATCGAGCCGCAGTAAAAATTGTGGTCCTTGTCGATCCACTGCATCGGGCCGCCCAGACCGTCGCTCACGCCGCCGATGCGGCCGAGCATCTCGGCATAGACGCGCTCAATCGTGCTGCCCTTGGCAATCGAGTGGCCCTGCGGCCGGTGGGTTGATATGACCGTGTCCGCGGGTTTGAGCGCCGAGCACACGCCAACCGCGACCGCTTCCTCGCCAACATACGGATGAAAGCCGTTCATGATGAGATCCTTCAGTTTGAGCTGAAGGCAACGGTCATCAAAACACCGCAGGATGTGCATCATGCGGTAAAGCTCAAGAGCCTCCTCCTTCGTGAATGAGGCCCTGATGGAAGAAACCTTGTTGGCGGGTATCTTGTTAATCATTGCCAATCCAATCCTCCTTTTTTAATGGCGGCCACGCGGACCGGGCAGGCGTCAAGCCCCTCGATCGGCAGGGGAAGTATGATGACAAGGTGACGCTCCTCACCGAGCAGTTCGAGATTCGTGAGCGACTCAATCATGGGGATGCCTGCTTTGCAGCATGCGATGTGGTTGGGCTGGTAATCCGTGCCAGGCACCTCGAGCCCCGCTGCGTCCGTGCCAAGGCACGCGATGCCCTTGTCCACCAGCCACTGGTTGGCCTCAATGGACAAATGAGCCTGCTCGTTCCAGCGGTCGCTGTCATAAAGCTTGTCCATATCCTGGCGGATGAACACGACGTCGCCGGCCCGGATGCGCGCGTCGTGCTTCTTCACCTCACTCAGCGTGATCGTGTCGCCGTCCTTTTTGTTCGAGAAATCAAGGCAAACACAGGGCGCGATCAGCTTGCTGATGGGAAAATCCGCGGTGTCGGCGCCTTCCTTCCAGTGATGGAAAGGCACCTCAATATGCGTGCCAATGTGTGTGCACATCGTCATCTCGCCGAGAATGTACCAGATGTCGGGGCGGTGTTTGACCTCAGGCAGGATGTTCGTCACGTCATCCACGCGCGTCGTGAACTTGAAGTGTTCCTTGCCCGGGATGATGCGCCGGCTCAGGTCGATGAGATGCTCCGCTTTCATTCAATCCGTCTCCTGGTTGTTGGTTATGAAATCCGTCACATCGCCGCGGGCGAAAATTCCCTCCATCGGCCCCCTTCGCGACGCGCCAAGCGCCCCCATCGCATTGGCAAACAAAGCAGCCTCGCGCGGAGGCATGTTCTCCAGCCAGCCGCTCACAAATCCCGCGTCGAAACAATCGCCAGCGCCTGTCGGGTCCGCCACATCCACACGGAAACCGGGGATGTCGGCGTGCTCATTCGCATAGAACACGCGGCAACCCGCCCCGCCCCGCTTCAGCGCCACTACTTGCACGCCCATCCGCAACAGGCTCGCGCAGGCGGCATCCGCGTTGGACTCGCCGGTCAGCAGACTGGCCTCGTCGCCGCTCGGCAGCACAATGTCAGCCAGAGCCAGCACCGGCATCAGGATGGCGCGGCAACGCTCCAATCCCAGGATTTCAGGCCGCAGATTCGGATCAAGACTCACCGTTCCGCCCGACGCCTTGACCGCCTGCGCCAATCCCATGCACACGCGCCGGATCGGCTCATTGATTGACAGCGAACAACCCATCAGGTGGCAGTGGCGAAACGCCGATGCATAAACCGCAACATCGTCCATCGAAAAATCCAGCCGCCCGGAAGCCGTTTCAGCGATGTGATAGATGAACTTCCGCGAACCATCGCCGGCATAGGCCACAAACGCGCAACCGGTGGCTTCGCCGCTCACGCGCCTGATCATGCGCGTGTCCACGCCGTCCGACACGAGCCGGTTGATTAGCAGATGGCCGAATCCGTCCTCCCCCACCGATCCCACAAAACCAACCTTCTTGCCGATGCGCGCGGCTGCTGACGCGAAAATGGCAGGGGCGCCGCTGGGAAAAGGACCCTCAAAATGCCCCGGCGTGTCCAAAGGCTGATCCGGGCCGGGCCGCATGATCTCGACGATCAATTCACCGGCGCTGACAATGTCGCCCTCGCCCCAAAACGGCAAAAGCGCGCGGCGATGAAATTCCTTTTCAAGATCCGTCAGACTGCCAACGAGGTTGAAAGCATGGAAATAGCGGATCATGCCGGCGGCGATCTCATCAACCACATACCCGTCTGGATCAAAGCCTTCACCGCGCAGATTGTCGTACAGCGTTGTGCGAGCCGCCAATACCGCGGGATCAGTCCAAATGTAACGCGCGCCTGTCCGCGCCAGCCACAATCGCCTTTCGTCGGACAATTCGGCAAATTCCTTGCCCGTCTCCCCTGGCTGCAGCCATTTCCGCCAGCGGTTCGATCTCACGACCGCATCCTCAAGCGCCTTGCCAAAGCCGCTTGCGCGCCCGACTTTCCCCGCCTGAGTTTGCGCCCGTTCCTTTCCTTCAAGACGCGCCAGAGCGTCGCATTCAATCTCAGTGAACTCAGGGCCCACATTCGCCCCGCCCATGCGTGACTGAGGATAAGCTTCGGGATTGCTGACATTGTCCGTGTAGTGTCCCTTGATGAGCGCACCGTATGGCGCTGCCTCGCCATGGAGAGTCTCCGCCATCTCAGACGAGAATTCTGTGGTGTGAAGGTCGGTTCCGACTTTTCCAACAACAAAACTCGGGCGCGCTCCGTACAACTTGTTCCGGCGCAGGCCGGCGTTCAGAAGGTCGAGAAACTTGCGGAATGTCGCGAGATCAGCGACGCCGCCGTGAACTTCCTCCGTCCCCACTTCGTAGGCGATGGGCGGCAGTTCCCGCCGCACCCGCCACGCCTCGCAGTGGGCAATAAGTTCCACCGTGCGCTCGACAACCGTTTCAATGGAGATCATCCCACCCGGTTTCAATTCGCGGTCCACTGTGGGATCGATATGCAGAAGGTCATAACCGGCGTCGATGGCCGCCGTGAGCGAATCTTTGACTGCTTGCATGGTTTCGGCAAAAGGCCATTTTCCAATTGTTTGCTTGTCCTTGAGCCACGGCCCCGCATGATCCATGCCAATGATAACCGGCCCGTCAAAACCGATGCGCGCGGCCTGCTTGCGCGCAAGCGCCGCAAACTGCGCCTGTGTCCAGCCCGTGTATCCGCCGTCAAGATCAACTTGGTTGAGTGTGGCCGCGAACATGATGGGCGCATCGGCCTTTTTCGCGGCCAACAGGGCTGCATTCAGCACCGCCTCGGAATTGGGGCAGACGGCAAGCAGTGTGCGCCATGGCTGCCCCTGGCCTTTGTCGTGAAGTTTTTCAAAAGCGCGCAGAGTGGCTTCGCATATTGGAATGCCGTTTGCCGCCGCCTGTTGTATCAGGCTTTTCCAGTCCGCCTTGTCCTCGGCATTTATTACCTGTTTTTTGATCATAATAAAGTAAGCGTTTACCTTTTCGGTCTCGCAGGGAAACTTTGTCAATAATGATTTGTGTCTTCGACCAGAAAAAACCGGACGATCACACCGCTTCAAGGTCCGGCGATGCGTTTATGTTCGCGTTCAATGACACCCCGCAGGAGTCCCTTACGATCAGGTCGGGCACGAAGGTGTCCTGATATGGAGCCGTCTCGGGACGGGCGTCCGCATCATGGGACGCGTCGATGCGTTCGATCAACACCCGCGCCGCCTCGCGCGCAAGATCGTAAAACGGCTGCCGGATGGTTGTCAGCGCGGGGCTGATCAACTGCGCGCTGGGAAGATCGTCAAATCCCACGACAGCGATGTCGCCTGGAACGGTAAGCCCAGCCGATTTAATTGCGCGGATTGCACCGATCGCAAGCATGTCGTTTGAGGCAAATATCGCGGTCGGGCGCGGCTGGCGGTTGCGCAGTATGTCCCACATCATGCGAAAACCATTGTCCCAGTTCCATGCCCCCATCGTCACGCACCTGTTGCTGCCGTAATTCAGCCCATGATCGCGCATTGCGCGCCGGAAACCCGTCATGCGGTCAAGGCTTGGGCCGAAATTAGTTGGTCCCCCAAGACACATGATGTCCTTGTGTCCGGCATTGATGAGATGTTCGGTCGCCTTCAGTGCGCCCGTAATATTGTCCATGTCCACATAGTTCTGATCGCGATATTCCGAAGATCCGATGATCATCAGCGGAATGTGCCGGCGGACAAGCTCCGGAATGATCGGATTGTTGGCGCGCGGGGCCAGAACCACCGCCCCGGCGATCGGGAATATGCCCGTGAAATATTCCTTCTTCGACGAGTTCACATTGCGGTTGATGTCCAGCACAATCCGGTAGCCGCGCACGGCCGATTCCTCCTCTATCCCGTAGAGAACCTGCTGCAGAAATGTGCCCACACCCGTCTCACCCGTTGAATCAAATGAAAGATCGAGAAACAATTCGAGCGTGAAATTGCGGCCCGTGGCAAGACTCTTGGCGTGAATGTTGGGCTGATAATTGAGCTCCGCCGCCGCCTTCAGCACGCGCTTGCGGGTTTTTTCCGAAACAGGATGCTGGATGTTGTTCAACACCCGCGACACAGTGGCAACGGAGACGCCCGCGTGCTTTGCCACATCGGAAACCTTGCGCGTCATCGCATCAGCCGCCCATCCCCCCGCGCCAAACCGCGGTCGAGTCGCTTCGCAGTTTCACCCGTTCTCGCAAACAAAAGGTAACCGCTTTCATTTTTATCCTTGGACACTATCTCCTATATCCGTCACGATGGAATCAATAATAAATTGCGCTCATTCATAATACGCCCACTCGCGGCCGGCTTCCGTCACAATCCCGCCGCTCAACTCTGTAATAAGCAAAAAGGACTCTGCCGGCAGTGAAACGCTGACCGAACCTGCCGCTGGAACCGTTATGCTGAAGATCGGCTTGAGCATCTCGCCCGTTGCCGATGTCACAGCCTGTTGCGTGTAGGCAAAAACACGCACAACACCCGGGCGGGCCAGGCCCAGCTTGATATCAGCATTGATGATGCGGTCGTAACGGTTGACCGTCAGAACACTCATCTTTCCATCCCCCGTAATCATGGCTGCTGAGCGCACGAATTCCGCGGCCGGAGCAACATCCACAGGCACAACCCTGCTGCCAGGTTCTGTGTATCGCGTGATCAGCGACCACGAGTAGAAGCCGGGCCGCGGCGCCCACCCCTCGTCCTTCCAGCGCCACAAGCCCCATCTCTGCCGCTGATCAAAGCTATAATAAGTGTCGAACAAGCACCACATGTTCGCCGAAGCGGCGCCGGCATTGAGCGCGCTGATCGCAAAGTCGGCGAGAAAAAGCCCGTATTCATATTTCCCGTTTTCAGGATTGTCAAAAGTCCCCCCTCCATAACCGAACTCAGTAATGTGCAACGGCTTCAGCGGCTGATCCGGCTCCGCCGCCCGCAATATGTCCAGGCGCCTTTGCACCCAAGGCGCAATCAGGCGCGTGTCATGATGGCGGTAGGTGTGCGAGGACATGCCGCCGAAATATGCATGCCCCGACGGAATCGTATTGCGATACCACAGCGAGTATGTGTTGACAGGCGCGCTGCTGTCGTCCGGGCCCAGAACGACAACGCCGCTCAGGCCGCGCGCGCTCAGCATGGTGACAAGCAGCGCGTTCAGACGCAGGTATTCCGCCACGTCGACAGGCCGGTTGTAATCATTATCGGGCTCGTTCATCAGACACACATATTTCACATTCGTCAGGCCGCGCTCACTACGCAGAAACTGTATGTAATCCGCAAGGCTGCGCACCATCGCGTCGCGTTTGGAGGGGATGGGCAGACGGCTGTTGGGATCGGGCCCCATCCAGTCGCTGTAGGCAAAATAATCTCCCCACGGCTGTATGATGACATCCGTGCCCGTCTGCTTGAGAAAGCCCAGCCAACTGAGCGTGTCCCGCGTTTCCTCACTGTCGGGTGTCTTTCTTCCTTCCAGAGGCTCCCACCACTTATAATCCAGGAAAACGCGGATGATCTGAGGCCGCATCGCCGCAACACGGTCAAGCACAAGCTTGCGGTCGGCGTCATTGACCCCCTTCAGCGTGTTGATGTTGCGGGTAAGAAAATAATCGCCGTGCGCGCCAAATCCAATGAAACGGTCAAGAATCGTCTGGCCGGGCCTTACGCTCAATTGCACATCGCTGCCCGTGAAGCTGTCCGGATCGGCCAGCTTGACCAGTTCAGCGTCATCCCACCAGACCTTGCCGGCCTGATGGGTGACAAGACTGAGCATGAGCTTCGTCGCGCCTTGGGGCACATAGCCCATGACAGTCAAATTGATCCAACCCGCGGTGCTGCCACCGCCGCTCTGCTCCCCTTCAACGTAGGGCATGCGCGTGCTGCCATTGAAGAATTCCAAGTTGATGCTCGCACCCCATGCCGAAGCCATGTTCTCCGTGCGAATCCAGGCGCTCGCAAAATACTTCTCCCCCGCCTTGATGTTGGTGATGCTATAATTGAATTGGGGAAAGGTGTCCGCCCCCTGCGGCGTCACCTCGATGTAAGCCGAGGCAATGCCCGTGTGGGCGTAATCAGTCACGCGTTTCAGGATGGTGCCGGTGTAGCTGTACGTATTCCACCCGGTCGGCATGGATGAACCCTGCTCAAACGACGGATTGGGCAGGAGATTTGGCCCCGCCGGCCATGCGCCGCCTGCCCACGCAAGGAGCAGCATCAAGGCAAATATGACGCGAATGGCGCTGAATTTTACACGCATAAAGCGCTCATCAAGTCTTTGTTTTTGAGTAATGCAACTGTCAGTGCTTGCCATCGGCATTCGCGCAACTCCGTCGCCATGCGTCATTTCACACTACTAATTTTCGGACAGTATATGACAGCTCCCTCAAGCGGATTGAGTTTGCCGCCAATCGCGCGCGCTGAAATACGCCGCCATGCCGGCTTCTCCGGCCAAAGCAGTTCCGCGGCATTGGCATCGCGCCCAAAATCGAGCGTGAAAGCGGCTGCTTTCCCGCCCTCATTGATAAGAACGAAAATCTCGTCCCCGCCATCTGAAAGTCTTCTGCAAATGATCGTGTTTGGCGGAGCCTTCAATTTCCAAGATGTCGGCGGCATATAAGGCTTGAGCAGATTCGCAACAGCCTCATAACGGGCAAACGGTGTATCGGCGGCGCGGCATGTCATCCCCAGCAGTGTGCCTGTCCAGATGGCATGTCCTTTGCCAAAATGGTTTACTGTCATGACGGGCCGGCCCGAGGCGTCGCGGCCCAAAATATCGGCTCCTGCGGGTTCCACAGGCTGGATGATTTTCATCGCGGCCAGAGCCGTTGGTGTGCCTCTCTTGTCAGAAACAACCAGATGAGGAATTTTCTCCTCCGCGGTCAGGAAACGGTCAAAGTACTGCTCCCTGTCCATCTTGATAACCTCAGTCCAGCCGGAATACGCGACTTCAAATCCAAGCGCCTTGATGCCCAACACCTTGTCCAGGCCAAGACCGGGTTGATTGCCATACGGCTGATGTCCGGGCGATGTGAAAGCTGTCATCGCGTCGGCAACGATCGTCCCGCCCTGTTCCACATAATTTCTCAGCGCGTCCGCGATATCGGCGGTCATGCACATTGAAAATGGAACATAAATGCATGCATAACGTTTCGCCGTGCCGTCCTTGAGGCCAACCTCGTCGATGAAATCACATCCGATCTGCGTCTTGCGCAGCGCTTTGTAAAATCCGTATTGGTTCTTGGCGTACCATTCCGACATCGGATGGTAGCTCGAACGGCGATAGAGATAAATCGCCGCATCCATCGAATCGAAAATCGCCGCCGGCGTGTCGGCGGGGCTCATCCGATAAAAGAGATCGTTGTTCTTTGCCACCATCCGGCCAAGACGCGCCAGCAAACGACTCTTTTCACTGGTTGAGCCGTCGAGCTCGCGGACGCTCCATGCGCCCGCATTCGGCCCATCCTTCAACGGATTCCACAACCAGTAGAAGTACCCCTTCGATCCCTCGGCCAAATGGCACAGCGCCGTGGCAAGGAACTCACCGGCAACCGGAGCATAGAGCCGCGTGCTCTCGCCAAGGTCGGGGCCGCCCAGCACCTCGCCCGAGTAGCTTGCCGGCCTGCCGCGCGCCGAATTGTAAACCTTGCGTATGCTCGCCGATTGAGCCGACAGCACATCGCGCGGCATGTCCGCCATCTCGAGGTGCCAGTGCGCGTGCATTTGCTGGCTCGGATAATCAACCGTGTCGGCCAGCCACCACATGTTGCGCCCGTTCTCGATGACCTGGTTATGCAGAACATCGGGCGGCGTGCAGCTTGTGGGATGAACAGGATCGGCTTCCTTGACTGCCTGCGATACAAAAAGAGTCTGCTCGGCCAGCGCCCATGCCGTAAAGGTGATCCAGTCATTCATGCCCTGGAAATTGTTCCAGCCGCCCTTTTCGCGCGCGTTGATCGGGTAAGCCCTGTCAATGGACTCCATGATGGATTTGAGCGAACCTTCAGCCCCGGGATTCATCCTTAAAAACTCGTCGGCGGTGGAATAACGCGATCTCAGCCACTTGCGATAAAGCGCCAATGTGAACGTGCTGGGGTCTGTCTTCCAGCTTCGGGATGGTTCAATGTCAACAGTCCACATCGCCAGCGCCGGCTTGTCCTTGTACCGCTTGACGATTGCCTGTATTTTGTTCTTATAATCGGCCCGCGTCAGCGGATCGTCGGCCCGCCCGTCGATCCAGCCCGGAATTTGCGGCAACACTGTATTGAGCTTGATCTTGAAGCGTTCAGCGGCGTCAAAACACGCGTCAAACTTAGTGAAATCGAACGGCAGCAGATCGAGCCGGATTGTCCAGAAAGCCAGCCGTGCGCCGTTGATGTGGTCCTCCTCAGCCATCTTTTGAAAATCGGCCTCAATGGACTGCGTCGTCGAATCGGCATTCACCCAGTATTGGACACCGTTTATGAAACCAACCTTGTAATCGCGATAGTTGTCCGGCTTTTGCGGATACCATGCGGGGCGGAACGGGGTTACGGCGGAAGCGGATAATGATGCCGCATCAGCCCCATGAACCGCGGGCGTTGCGCCCATGAATAGTGCAATGATCAATGTAACTGAATGACTGAAATTACGCAATCGCATGTTGCTCGCTCTCTGGATAAGATTTTAATCATCGGCCCGCCGTGAAAGGCCCGGCTTACACGGTCAATCCGCGCGCGGCTCACTCGGTGCGGAAGATGTCGCCCGCGCTCATCGTGCCATTTGTCGGATCATAGGTGTTGAAAAGATTCTCGGTCTGCTCAACCAGCGCTTTGAGGCCCTGACAGCCGTTGTAGGAAATCGTGGGAAAGTTGCTCTGCCCGTCGGGACCGTTGCCTGTCAGAAGAAACCTGGTGCGAGTGACAACCTTGGTCCCGAAGTTCAAGTGCAACTCTGGCGTGGAGCCATAGCCCGGCCCCGTCGGGTAGCCATAACTTGATGCCCAGGGATTTTTTGACATCCCCTCAAAATTGGTATAAGCATAACTGTAAACAGAGTATGTTCCCTGCCCCAACCTGCCCTGCGAGAAAGGTTCGATCGGCAACGAGGAGAGGTAAGCAATCGGCGTCGTAAGGTATTTGCACACCTGCGGCGCAGTGCTCTTTGCCCAAAGATAATTGTTGAATCCCCACGGCATGTCGGGATTCCACTGGGTGGCTGGAGAAAGCTGGTTGTTGTCGATGCTGTAGGACTCAAGTCCTACAGACACCGTCCTCATATCCGCGTGACAGCGCGAAACTTTCGAGCGTGTCTGCGCCTCAAGAAAATTTGGCACGGCGATGGCCGCAAGAATGGCGATGATTGCGACAACGATCAGCAGTTCGATCAAAGTGAAGCCTTTGTTCATCAGGTTCATTGTAGTGATTCAACCTCGTTTATTTTGAATTCGATGATAATTTGAGACTTCCGAAAAGGGTGGCGGCACAGGCATTCGCCCGTTACCCACAGGCTCCCGGCCTGTGCCGCCAGCTTATGCAGGGAGATGATTCTCATGCATCGCCTTGATTTAATACAGTGACCAGCTTTCAACCGCGGATGTCGGCAGGACAGTCACATCGTCAAAGAATGTGCTGACATCACCACTGGTCGCGGTGGCTTCGAGCCACACCTTGAGCAGGCCATCCGAGCCCACGGACACGCCGCTGATGCCGTAATTATGATAGGCATTGTCGGGCGGCGTGAAAGTGCCGGACACCTCCGAAGCATTGCCCTGGGCGCGTATTTTAAAGTCACAGTTTCCTGTATAAATATGCCCCATCCATGCGGCAACGTCATAACTGCCAGGGGTCAGACCGACGATTTCCTGGTTAACGGTCTCCTTGGAGCCAAGGGTGTTGTTGTAGAATCGGCAGGAATTGCTGCCGCTGTGAGGGCTCCCTGTACCGGATTCCTCAAAAGCAATGCCCTTCTGAACACTCGTGCTCCAGAAGTCCCAGCCATCCTCCTGGTTGCCAGCCTCGAAGCCTGGATTCTGCAACCCGGTGAAGCTGTCAACATTGGTGATGGACACGTCATCAACATAGATGCTGGTGCCTTGGTCGCCGCTCGTAAAGCATTCGATGAAAATGTCGAAGAAACCCGAGGCGGTCACCTCGACATTTTGCAGCATCAGAGAACGCCACGCGTTGTTGGAGTCGTTGAGCGTTTCGATGGATTTCTCGCCAGCGCCGCCATTCGTGCGCAGCCTGAAGGTAATCGGATCACCGCCCCAGGGACGATGATAATACATTTTGACGTTATATCGACCGGGAGGCACCCCGTTCAGACCCTGTGAGATCACACCCGAGAACGGCGCACCCTGCGCTGTATAGAAACGCGCCGAGTTGGTGCCTGTATGGGCCATACCGCTGGCGTTTTCAGGAAATCCGATTCCGCCTGTCACACAGACATTCCAATAATCCCAGCCATTGGTGGCGTTGCCCGCCTCAAAGCTGTAGTTCTGCAAACCTGTCGGGGCAGGAATCAGGGAAAAGTCATCCACATAGACGCTCGTCCCCGTGGCGCCGCTGGCCTTGGCCATGCGGATGCCCACCATGAGATTGCCCGCTGCCGTCACAACGATGTTCGAGCACAGAAGCGAGCGATAGCTGTCATAGGTGCTCAAGGCGCTGGCGGTTTCCTCGCCCAGACCGCCATCGGCATACAGCGTAAACGTCGTGGCGTCGCCGCCATACGGCATATTGAAAAACACCTTGAGGTGGTAGACGCCCGCAGCCACGCCAGTAATGGCTTGGCTCACCTGAACTTCAAACGGATCGGTCGAGAAAAATCTCAGCGCCTGCAGTCCGGTGTGCGGTTTGTCCGAACCGTCAACCAGCGCGGGAGAGCCTGATATGTTTGTCACCACCCACGGCGGATAGCCCCCCGTAGCACTGCCTGTCTCAAAACCGGGGTTTTGAATCTGCGCGTATGATATGCCCGCATACAACACGAGCATTGCGAGTAATGCATTCTTCATGATAAAGTCTCCTTGCGGAATATTTGTCTGGTTCCTGTGAACCAGCCTTGCACACACAACGTTTTGTGAAGATTTAATGAAACACCATGCGCCGGCGCTCTGTTGTCAGCATATCGCGCCGCGCACAGCTCAATGTAATGTCGTCGGTTTCCTCCTTTCGTTTGAGTTCGACAATCCCCGTTCATGCAAGCGCTTGCCCTCGCGGGGATCAATTCTTTCTTCATTCCTTCTTGTCTCCTTTTTCACCAGACATGCCAGTCAGCACATCCCGGCAATGAAACTCACCGTATGATGACGACTTCGTGGATATCCTCGCAAAGAATTGTGATCATGTTGCCATCAACATGCAATTGACTGTCAGGGTTCAGCTTCTCCACCGACCGGAACGGGACGTTGACCTTGATCTTCGCTCTGAAAATAGCCGGTTGCTCCATGCGCACCGATGGCTTGATCGGCTGGTTCAGACCGGGCAGCGTCACCGACTGGCGCATGGAATTGAACAACAATAGATGAACCAGAATGCGCGCGCCATCGCGCAGAATAACCGCCTCCATGTTCAACGGGGCATCGGCAATCACAACCCCGGGCTCGTATCCGAAATAACGAACAACATTATTCAACAGTTTCCTGTGCTCGGGAATCTCGTAAATGTCCGCATACGACCCATCCGTCGTGTGCGGAAGATAAACAACTTTGCCCTTCCCATAATCGTTCACGCAAACGGCATCCGCAAGCCGCCTGTGCGGCGGATGGATGTTGTGCGAGTAAAATCTGCCGGGATAATGCTTGCGGTGAAAGGAATCGAGCACATCGCCGCACACCCGCGCCGTGGTCGCCTTCACCCGGTGCGCCTGGCCCATCTGCAGGATGTAATGTCGGGGGTCAATCCCGTCGCCAAAGGGGGCGGGGATGTTGCGCAAGTAATGGGTGTCGCAATCCAGCGTATCGGCATAGTCAGCGCCGAATAGTCGATTGAGCTGATAGTTTGGCAGCTTGGCGCCGTCCGTCGAATACAGACTGGTGTCATATGTCGCGGCAAGATATCCGCCGTCTGAAACATATTTTTCCAGCATGGCGCATTCCGCCTCGCTCATCACGGCCACATTCGGCAGATAGACCACCGGGTATTGCGCCAGTATTTCAGCGCTCACAGTCTCATCAAACACAAAATCAATACAGTAATGGCTCTCGCTGAGCGCCTTGTAACCGCCCATGACCGGCAGCAGAAATCGCTCCTGCGCGTCGCGCCCATACAAATCGCGGGTCTTCTGCGAATAATAGATGGCCACATGCCTCGCAGGCTCGCCTTTGAAAGTGTCCCGCTTTGCGTTGATCTCTCTGAAACACTCGCCCACGCGGTCGTAAGCAACAGCATCGAGCTCGCCGGTTTGGTAGGGCTGGTCAATCAGCATGATTGTGGCGCCGTTGGCCGTCGATGTCAGCGCCTCCCACCGCAACTGATTCAATGGCTTGACCGTGAAATCCGTGATCCGGTTCATCCGCCATGCCACCATCTCAACCGCCTTGCCCGGCACAAGGTTGCGCACATAACGCGCCTCCATGCCCGGATACATGTTGCCAAAAAGCGGCGTGTAAGTCTCGCCCGTTGACATCGTGCTGTAAAGGGCGTGCCGAACGGGCATCTGGCCCACGCGCCAGTCGAAGCCCGGCGAGCCGTGGTAGTTAAACACAACATGACAGCCCGGCTTGAACTTGTGGATGTGATTGCGCAATCCCCACGCCATGCGCTCCACCGAACGGTAACGGAAATCCAGAAACTGCCGCCATGCCTCATCCCAAAGCGGTTCACGGGGCAATTCCTTGCCCGTTTCCTTAAAAAACAATTCGCGACAGTGGTCGCAATAACATGACAGCCCGCCAAAATCGAGGTTGATCATGTCGAGATGGAATCCTTCGATATCGTATCCTGTGGCGATTTCCTCCAGCATTGTCTGCGCATACATGTTGTAACCGGGACTGTTGTGGCACACATAGTGCCATTTGCCGCAATCGGCGGCCGAGGCCACATCAATCACCGGTTGCCCCTTTTCGTTGCGCATTGTCCAGTCGGAATGCGCCTCGCATGCATGATTGTCCCAGATGACACTGTAGTAAGCCATGATCCGCACCCCCACCTTCCGCCCCTCCTCGATCGCTTCGGCCAAGAGGTCGCGCGTTCCCAAGTTGCGGTGCTTATGCCCCGCCCTCGTGTTATAGTATGCGTTGCCGTAATGGTCCTTGGCGAAAAAATAAAGATATTGGGTCCCCGTGCCGGCCACCATCCGCATCATGGCCCCAATGTCAGCATCTTTAAGTATCTCCTCGTCCCACTCGGGGCAATGCAAGTCCATGTGGATCTTGTAAAGGGCATTGTGCAATCCCCCCGTGTTGCCTGCGGCCTGACCTGCCTGACTCATCGTGACAATTTCTTCCTTTATCGATTGTTTTCGCGGATCAGGTGATTCATCGCAGTGCTCACCTTGATTCAGGTGAATCGGCCGTCGCCGACAACTTTTTCCTGACACGCGTGAGGGACATGTAAGGAAAGCGTTTTCCCCTCGTCAAGAATTATTTTCAAAAAATATGACATGCCCCCCAGCCACTCCTGACCGCAACAATCGCGACCATACCCGTTCACTTTCCTCGTACGCCTTGTATATAGCGGAATGCCTTCCAAAATATATGCGGCATTTTAACCCGTCTCCATGAAAATCAATATTCTATATTTTGCGCTCTTGACATGCTGGAATGCAAGCGATTGCATTGGCCTTTGTAACTTCTTCAAAGGATCAATCTTTTTCATCATGGCAATCACTATCGAAGATGTCGCCAAGGCGACAAAGGTCTCGCTGTCCACCGTTTCAAGGGTGCTCAACAATACTGACCACCCGATCTCTGAACAGACACGCCAGCGCGTGCTCAAGATCGCGCGCAAACTGGGCTACAGACCCAACCTTCACGCAAAAAACCTCGCGACACAGTCTAACAACACCATCGAGGTTTTCCTCGACCTGACTTATGACAGCGCCGGTGAAACAGGCTTCGGAAGCTCGCTCAACCATTTCCTCATCGCCGCCGACCAGGTTGCCGTCAAAGAGGGATTCCATGTCATCCTCGACATCACCCACTCCCGGCAGCGCAATGGATACAATATGGATATGGGATGCATCCCCATTGCAGGAGCCATGATCATGTCGCCACGCCAGGAGGACACTCACGTGGAGATGCTCGCAAACTCAAAAATCCCGTTCCTCGTCGTCGGCTCCTCGGAATACAACAACTACAGTTACGTCGACACTGACAACATCACCGGCGCAAGTCTCGCCCTTGAACACCTCATCAGACTCGGTCATACCCGCATTGCCTGCCTGGGCGGACCAGCCAACTTCAAGCCCAGCATCGATCGCATCACCGGTTACCGCAGGGCGTTGCGCAACCATAACCTCATCGAGCGCGAGGAATGGCTGGAAACAGGTGACTGGACATTGTCCAACGGCTACACGAAAATGCTCATCATCCTTGAAAACACACGATCCGACCCGCCAACGGCCGTGTATGCCTCGAATGACATGCTCGCCCTCGGCGCCATGCGCGCCATCAAATCAAAAAATATCCGCATCCCCGAAGACATCGCCATCGTGGGATTTGATGACATACCGGGCACCGAAAGCACCAATCCCCCGCTCACAACCATACGCCAGCCGTTCCGTGAAACAGGACAGCTGGCCACGGAAATTCTCATCCGCATGATAAAAACAGGTTATCCGCCCAAGGCGCCATATCATGTCCTCGTCCCGCCGAAACTCGTCATACGCCGCTCCTGCGGCTCCGTTGTCGGAAACACTGAATCCTTCGAACAGGCGCTGTAATACTGCATTCAAACGTGGTGTCGCCGACGACAAATGTCTTCAATCTCTAAAATCTATCATGGAGAATCCGCCCGCGAACTCGGCAGCATCCTGAGCGCCTGAGCGTGTGCTTCAACCCATTGCTTGCCCAGCTCAAGGCGCTTGGAACGCGTGCCCTCCTCACATGCCGGGCAGGCGCCGTCCACCTCACCTTCACCTGCAACGGCCACCTGATGGGTGAAGAAGTCACGGTCTCGAAAGGGAAATTCCTCCTCCAGATCGAAGCGTCGTGCTTGATTAGCGGCCATCGTTTTCCTGGGAACTTTTGATCGCTTTTGGCTGTCTAACTTTTTGACACACCGATTTTCGGTTCAGGCAGGCTTCTCGTGGACGTTCCTTCGGATATCGGGCTTTTGAGCCCGTCGGCATTGGTGGAGTTGGTCTTGGCGCTGGTGGCTGAGAATGAGGCTTTGCGGTGCGAGTTAAGGTTATATCCAGATATCCGGATCGACCCGTCCGCGTTATGAAGGAAAATCGCGTATGAAAGCATTGGTGTTGGAAGAACCTGGGAATCTGCGCTTTCATTCGGCGTGGGCCGATCCGGTTGGGCCTTCGGACTGGGCCTTGGTACGGATTCGCGCTTCGGGCATTTGCGGTTCGGATTTGCCTCGGATCATGCAGACCGGTGCTTACCACCATCCGATGATCCCTGGCCATGAGTGTGCGGGAACAATCGTGAGGGGAGGAAGAAGCGGGTTGCCGTGCGGGACCCCGGTTGCCATCCTGCCCATTATCCCCTGCAAGCAATGCGAGGGGTGCAAGGTGAGCCCATTCCACTGCAAAGCATACGATTTCATCGGATCTCGCCGAGACGGAGGTTTTGCGGAATTCTGCTTGGTTCCCTCGGAGAATCTCCTCACCTTGCCGGAAGGTTTGCCGTTGGACGAAGGGGCATTCGTGGAACCGCTGAGCGTCGCCCTGCACGTCCTGCGCCAATCCGGCATGACGCCCGGAGCCCGAGCCTTGGTGCTTGGCGCCGGGACGATCGGTCTGCTGATCGCGCAGTGGGCATCGATACTTGGCGCGGCGGAAGTCGTGGCGGCTGATATTCGCGAGGAATCGTTAGATGTGGCCCGGGCTTGCGGTCTAACCAAGGCGGTTGATTCCCGCTCCCAGGAATTCGAAAGTATGGGCGAATTCGACGTGGTATTTGAAGCCGCGGGCGCCAATGCGGCACTGTTGGCCGGAATGGGTAAACTGGCCCCGCGTGGGGTTTTGGCAGTCGTGGGTCGCGACGTGCGCGATACGGTTATACCCGTAAGCGTCTTTGAAACCTTCATGCGTCGAGAAGCTCAGCTCTGCGGTTGCTGGGGTTACGATCTGCGCCAGGATCGGGAGTTCCTGCAGAAAACCCTGGCCGGTGGGCGCTTGAAAATATGGCCGATGATTACCGCCACCATTCCATTGGACGATGGTCCGGCAGTAATCAGTGGAATGTGGAACAAAGATCGTTTTTTCTGCAAAATCCTGTTCAATCCTTAGATGAGGCGAAAATACTCAATGTTATCCGCACAAGTTATTCGTCTGAATGAACTCCAGTTGGTGGAAAAGCCCGTCCCGGAAGCCGGCGACGATTCGCTCTTGATAAAGGTCCATTCCTGCGCCATCTGCGGATCCGACCTCCGAATCTACAAACGGGGCGATGCCCGTGCGAATTATCCGATCGTGCTGGGCCATGAGATTGCCGGCACGGTGGCGAAAGTCGGGCGAAACGTCAAGGGTTACGCTGAAGGCGACCGCGTCTGCGCGGCGCCAGGCCACGGCTGCGGAAGCTGCCGGTATTGCTTGTCGGGCGCAAGCAACGTTTGCATCAATCCCCGCCCCTCCATCGGTTACGCATCGGACGGCGGATTCGCGGAATACATGGTCCCCCCGGAAAATGTTGTGCAATTGGGTTTCGTCAACAGGATCCCCGACAGCCTGACTTTCGATCAGGCTTCGCTTTCCGAACTTCTGGCCTGCTGCATCAATGCCCAGGAAAACACGCCTGTGCGCGAAGAGGATGTCGTGCTGATCATGGGCGCCGGACCGGCGGGCTGCCTGCAAACCGATCTGTCGAAAATCAAAGGCGCGCGCAAGACGCTGCTGACTCAGCGTAGCGTTGACCGGCTTGAACTGGCCCGCCGCTTCAACCCCGATCGTTGCATCGCCTCGTCGCAGGAGGATTTGAAGGCCGCGGTCATGGAAGAGACTGATGGCGTGGGCGCCGATGTCATCTTTGTCTGCGCACCCTCGGTCGAAGCCCAGCAACAGGCATTCCAGCTCGTCGCACCCCGCGGTAGAATCAATTTCTTCGGTGGATTGCCCAAGGATCGTTGCCACATCACGGTCAACGCCAACGAGTTGCACTACAAAGAGTTCTTCATCGGCGGCGCCTCCTCGTCGCTGGCCCGCCAGAACGCAGAAGCGCTGAATCTGCTTGCCGAGGGAAAGATCGATGCCAACAAGTACATCACGCACAAGTTTCCGCTTTCTGAAATCGCGCAAGCTTTCGACATGGTCGAAAGCCGAAAGGCCATAAAGGTGGTCGTCAATCCATGAATGTCAAATTGGGTTTCGATTTGAATTGCTTCTCCAACCGGCTGATGGAACCCGAGAGTTGGACAGATTTTGTCGCTTCCTGTGGAGTGAAGACCGTCCAATACAACTTCGATCTTCTGGATCATCTTCTGCCACGCGGAATCTGGGAACGTATCGCACGACGCACACTCGATTGCTGCGCTGAAAAGGGGATTCGCATCAAGTGCGCCTTTGGCGGGCACAATCATCATCAGAATTATCTGGGACATCCCGACGATGAAGTGGCCCGGGCCTACGAGGATTCCTATTGCCGGATGGCCGATGTCACAGCCGCCTTGGGTGGTGAGGGTTTCGGCACCTGTTTCGCCATCACCTCCACGGCCGTGCATAACAATCCCACCAGGCGCGCTGAGGTCTTGAACCGGGCGATCGATTCATACCGGCGTATCGCCGAGTATTCGCGCAGGCAAGGGGTAAAATATCTGCTGTTCGAAACAACCTCCGTGCCGCGTGAAACCTGCGCCACTTTCGCGGAAACCGATTGGGTCCTGGAACAACTCGGTGACGCGGCGATTCCGATGAAGGTCTGCCTGGATGTCGGCCATCGCAACCAGGAAAACTCGACTGCGCCCGAGGCCGATTATCGCCAATGGATCCTGCGCTATGGACGGGTCTCGCCACTAATTCATATTCAGCAATGCAATGCCGCCACCAGCGCGCACTGGCCGTTTCTCGATGAGTTCAACGGCAAAGGGGACGTCCTCCCCGCTGAAGTGTTGCGCACCGTCGCCGACTCCGGAACGGAGGATGAGGTGCTGTTGGCCTTGGAAGTTCGCCATCGGGCGTATTTTCCAGATGAATACGATTGGGAAAAGAATCTCCGTCAATCGGTCGATTACTGGCGGCGTTGGATCACGCTTGAAGATGAGTCCAGGAGTTAACTTTGTCTGAATATCGGGAGCTTGCCGCCACGATCACCGCCGAAGTGCATGCGGTTCTGGACAAGGTGGATTCAGTGGAAGTCGACCGGCTGGTCGATGAACTGTCTGGCGCGCGTCGGGTGTTCATTTTCGCGGTGGGCAGGGTGATGCTTGCCTTGGAGTGCCTGGGCAAACGCCTCGGTCACCTTCAGATCGACTGTCAGATCGTCGGCGCGGTCACTGAAAAGCCGATCGGCCCGGAAGATCTGCTGCTCATCGCCAGTGGGTCGGGAGAGAGCAAACTGCCGGCTGAAATCACTCGCATCGCCAAAGCGAAGAGTGCGCGCATCGGGCTGATTACCGCCGCCGATGACTCGACGATTAAACGCCTTAGTGATTTCAGCCTGAGAATGCCGTGTTCAACCAAAACGGACCCTTCGTGCGGGATTCGCTCGATTCAGTCGATGAGCACGTTGTTTGATCAATGTCTGCATCTGTTGGGCGATGTCATCGCCATCAAGCTACAGGAACGCAGGGGACTGAGCAACGAAGAGTTGTGGAAGTATCACGCAAATCTGGAATAGCACCAGACGGCTGGCGTGTCTGGTTTTGAGTCAAGCATTCCCGGTTGTCTCCGCAATGATGTCGTATCTGCTGTAACAGCGAATAGTAGAAAGTCTTATTTATGAAGCAGGAGCGACAGACGTCTATCGCCCCGGAGTGTGTCCGGTCAAGAAGAACGGGACGGTCACGCCCCGCGTCCTCGGTTGACTTGGGTGCTTTGGGCTTCACGGTTGTGGCCAGTTCTTTCCAACGACCCCCCGAATACCATCAATCGGACCAGAGGACATTGCCGTGATCATTCATTCTTCCATCGCCATGGTCGCGCTCGCGGCCATCCTGATTCCATCCCTACCGGGTTGTGCCGTGGCAGAGACCTCGCTGACCGCCGCCATGGCCCAGCGCGTCGAGGCAGACCGCAAGGCGCAGAAGGTCTCCAAAGTGGCAGCCGATGGTTGGGACGGCGCCGTTTCAGTCCCTCGCTCCGCCCCCCTGTAGGATCACACACGACGCAAGGGAAATGTGACGATGAAATCCGCGCGCGGCTTCTGATGCTCGCCGCGACCCTCCTCTTAGAGCTACCGAATATCCTTCAGTCCTGCGGCCAGAATCGCACGGATTTCGAACCGATGCCCCTTGCTGGCCGGGGCTTTCTCTTTCAAGAGCGTAATCTGAATCTGGTGACGTCCGGGCGTCAAGTCATGCCCAATGGATCGAAAGGCGGTATAGCCGCCCCATGACATGGGGAACCAGGCATCCAATTTTTCCGGCGCGCCCCCATCCACCCGCACTTCGGCCATGCACAAGTCTGCCTTCTGGGAGTAATAGAGCATCGTGAGCGCGGCGCCTTCGACCTCCAACTCCATCGTCGAGCCGGGTTTGTCGGCCACCCAGCATTTGCCAAACGTTTTGGGCGGGGGCGTGGGATCACTCACCTGCCATCCCTGATTCCGAGCCGGTTTCAAGTTGGCGCCATCCCACCAGGCCGTGCGCGCATAGATGTCGCTGATCAGCGGCTTGGGCAAGGGCTTGATCGCCGGGAGATTTTTAGCTTCAAAGAGGTGCGCCAGCGTCTGTTTCAGATATCCCGTGACGAACTCCGCCAGGTACTGATGCCCCAAGTCGTTGGGATGCACATGGTCCCCCGCGATATCGGACCACTTTATGCGTCCAGCCTGTATTTCCGGCCAGAGGGCGTCGCGATAACTGATGATCGGCAGCCCGTAGTAACGCCCAATGAGGTCATGGAAAGGCTGCGTATTCATTCCATCCTGATGCATGGTGCAAAGCATCAGTGCAGCGGGTTGGTTGGGGAGAGCCAAAATCTGGCGCACCAGTCCTTCCATTGTTTCCATGGCGCCGGATGTGCAATTGTCGTTGACCGCAAACTCGATGACCACGAAATCGGGTTTATGGCAGAGCAGATCGCGCTGGACGCGATGGGCGCCGATGTTGGAGCCGGTGGCGCCCAGCCCGGCATTGACGAAAGTGAGTTTGCTCTTTGGGAAGGTGGCAGTCCACCAGGCGGCAACGCGGTTAGCCCATCGTTTGTCCACACTGCTGGCCACCCCTCCCTCAGTGATCGAGCCCCCGACCACGCCCAGGGTTAGGGGCTCGCCCCGCAGCGCCTTTTCCATGACGCGATCCAGACGGGCTGTGTCACCCGGGTAAGCGACCGAACGCACGATGAGCTCGCTTGTCGCCACTGGGGAGGTTCCACTTGTGAGCTCCGTGCAATTTCCTGCCATGGCGGTGGCAAGGATCAGAAGTGCCCAGACATAGGAAAGAAAAAAAACAGCACGATGACGCGTCATGATTCGAACCCTTTCTGGAGGATCTATCCTTCATTCATAACCGTGTGAATTTCCTCCTCCGATCAAGACGGGGGGAAGTAGATCACGGCAGCCCCGAGGGGGGCGAGAGTCCCTTTGACTTTACCTTTTCCGGCGGACTTCCACGTCGGCTGGTCCGGAGAGAGCAACTCACGCGGTTGAGAGGCCCGGTCGAAGGTCAGTTTGAAGGAGGCTTTCTCGCTGCGGTGCTCGTTGACGAGGACGAACAGATCTCCTTCGGAACTGGAAAGACGGCGGATGATGATCTGGCCTTTGGATGTGTCCAACTTCCAGGGCGCTTTTGGCATGTAAGGCCGGATTAGATCCGCCACGGCCTGATAGCGTTCGGGGGGCGTATTGGCTGGACGGCAGGTCAGGCCGAGTAGCGTTCCGGTCCAGATGGCTTGGCCCTTGCCGAATTGATTGACCGTGACCACGGGCCGGCCCTTCTTGTCACGATAAAGGACGCGGGCGGTCGTGGGCCGGACGGGTTGAAGGTACTTGGCCGCGACCAAGGCCGTAGGGGTCTGGTCTTCGGCGCCGAAATAGGGGAGGTACTGTTCGGGCAGCCGGCTGGTCGTGTAGCGGTCAAAGAATTCAGACTTATCCGTTCGATCGACATCCATCCATCCCGTCCCGACAACTTCGGCGGCGGACGCCTTGATACCGAACACTTCCTGGAGGCCGGCGCCCGGCTGTTCCTTAAAAGGAGCGTGTTCCGGCGGCGTGAAGGCCGTCATGCTGTCGGCGATGATGGTTCCGCCCTGGGCGACAAACTCTTTAATAGCCTTGGCCACCGAGTCGCGGATGCACATCGAAAAGGGGAGGTAAACCACGGAATACTTTTTGAGCGTGCCATCCACAAGGCCGATCTCGTCGATATAATCGCAGCCCATGCCTTCCTCGCGCAGGGCCTTGAAAAAGCCGTATTGATTTTTAGCGTACCATTCCGACATCAGGAAATATTGCGAGCGGCGGTGCAGATAAATCGCTGCGTCGATCGAGTCAAGCATGGCCACATGGGTGTCGGCCGGCCACATGCCGTAAAGGAGGTCATTGTTTTTCCTGATCATGGCGCCAACCTTGGCCATGGCCTCAGAGCGGTCGCTGGGGCTGCCGTCCAGTTCGCGCAGGCTCCAGGCTCCCGCGTTTGGCCCCTCCCTCAACGGATTCCAAAGCCAGAAGAGATAACCCTTGGATCCCTCGCCCAAGTGGGCCAGACAGGTTCCGACCATTTCCTCCGCCGTGGGCGTATATATGCGGAAACTTTCGCCAAGTTCCTGGCCCGCGAGAAATTCTCCAGTGTAGGTGACACCGCGTTCGCGCGCGGAATTGTAGCACTTGCGCACGTTGGCCGCCTGAGCCGGCAGCACGTCGGCCGGCATGTCTGCCATTTCCAAGTGCCACATGGTCTCCATCTGCATGCTGGGCACGTCCACCGTGTCCGCCAGCCACCACATGCTTCGGCCGTTCTCCACCACTTGGTTGTGCAGGATGTCGGGCGGCGTGGAACTGACCGGGTGGACGGGGTCGGATTCGCGGACCATGTTGGTAATCCACAGGTTCTGTTCGGCTACGGCATAGCAGGTAAAGGTCAGCCAGTCGTTATAGGCCTGATAGTTGTTCCAGGCTCCCTTGCCCGGGTCGTTGGTGGCATAAGCGGTGGCAAAGGAGGGCATGCCGGTCAGGCGACGGAATTCATCTTCCGAGGTGTAGCGCGTCTTGAGCCAATTCCGGTAAAGGGCCAGCGTACTCGTGGTCGGCTCAACCTTCCAGCCGCGCGAGGGCTCGATGTCCATCGTCCACATCAACAGGGCTGGCTCGTTCCTGAAGTGGGCCACTATTTTCTGAATGTGCTCTTTATAGGTCTGGCGCACGGCGGGGTCGTCGGATTTGCCATTGACCCAGCCGGGGATCTGGGGAAAGGCCGGCGTAATCTTTATCTTGTATTGTTCCGCCGCCTTGAAACAAACATCGTATTTGGTGAAATCCAGTGGGGTTCCGGGAGGCATGGTCCAAAGGGCCAGGCGGACAAAATTGATATTGTCCTCTTCGGCCATTTTACGGAAATCTTCCCGGATGGATTCCGGCGTTGAATCCGGATTGATCCAGTATTGCGTTCCGTGCAGGTAACCGGGTTTAAGGTTAAGAAATGATTTGAGCCGCTCCGGCTGCCCGGGAATCATCCGATCTTTGAGGGGCCTTTGATCTTCCTGGGCCGCCAAGGCTTTGTCTGTCGGGACCGCTGCGCAACAAAACCCGCAGAGGACAAGTGCAATGATAAATCGCAATGACATAATGAAATGACTCCTTCTATGGAATGGCACTAACCCTGAAACAAGCGCATAAAAAGCTGCTCATACTAAATAATACTCGAGAGCCGCTGCGCGAGCGGGTGAGCTTTGAAATTGAACGTCACAAAGTTAACCCGACTTTCACAACTGGGGGTAATGGGCAATGGTAACCCCAGTGTTTACAGTATGAATTTTCAAAAAGTCTGCACTACATGACCACTTTATCCGTGGAGTAGATTTTCGGTGGAGGTTGAGGGGGAAGCTGCAGTTTGAGCTGTGCCAGCACAACAGCGACGTCGTGGTCAGGCTGTGTGTAGCGGCTCAGGACGATGTGGCGTCCGTCGGTTGTGGGCAGATGCACGTCAATCATCTGGATCGAGCAGAGCTTGTTGATGATCGCGCCGGGCGTGAGTTCTGCGGCGATGTTGTGTGCCTGGTTGCGCAGCGTGACGTGAAGGCAGTATGCGAGGAAGCTGATGAAGATGTGCGCTTCGATGCGATTGTCGCGCTGATGCCAGACGGTCGGAATTCCGCGATGCATCAACCACGTACGGCCAGCCTTTCCATACTTTTTCGATGCTCTTGAGAAAGTCCTTGAGCGTCGCATGGTCGCTTGTGTTGCCTTGAAGAACCTCATCAGACTCGGTCATACCCGCATTGCCTGCTTGGGCGGACCAGCCAACTTCCCGCGAACTCGGCAGCATCCTGAGCGCAAACAGACAACGCGCTGAAAAACACCCGACATTGATTGTTACTCAATGTTCTGTCTTGGGGAACTCGGAGGCATATGCTTGGATTCGCGGGTTGGCCTCTCCTGGCATTTTTTCAGCAAGCGTGAGATATTGCTTAGCCTTCGCTTCATTTTTCATCAGGGAATGATAAGCAGCCAGCACTCGGGCGAGAAGAGGATCGGGCTTTTTCTTTTGAAGAATTTCAACGAGTTCAGCCTCATTCATATAGGACTGCCGCAGTTTTACTTTTGCCGGTGATTCCTTGAGACTCGGCGGCAACGTGAGCAGTGACAGGTATTGTGCCGCACATTTCTCGCTCGTGTATGGCTCGCTGTTGGCTATGGCTGACGTGAAATACAGATGCGCGCGCGCGATGTCGTTGGCTTTCAGGGCCGAGGCGCCGCCGAAATATGAAATTGGCAACGCCTGTTGTGAGCGCGCTCCCGCCATCTGCCACCGCTCCACTGCTGTATTCTCTACAGTGTCGGCGCGCGACTCCATTTCGGACAACATATGGCTGTAACGCCGGGCTGCAGCCTCATTGTTAATGCTCAAGGGTGGACGCTTGAAGAGAGCGGACATCATGTTCACAACACGGTAGCGCTCAAGATTGTTATACCCCAACTCTTCCGCCATTTGCTGCCAATCAGGGAGTGCGGATGTAAGGGACGGGTCGACAGGCAACAAACTGTTGCGCACAATGACGTCGAAAACAGTTTGAGCGATGAGCGCCTGACCATGGAGATTCGGATGCAGGTGATCGTCGAAAAGATCCCAGCCCGGCGCATTGCCTGAAACTGAAGCAAAAGCACTTTCACAATCGGCAAGAAGAGCGTTTTCTATCTGCGCGGCTTGCCGGACAGCCATGTTCAGCGGACGGCTCGCCCGCCATGGCATCGTATCAAGGTCGCGCCCCAGGCGGTATTGCTCGACAGCGCCGGAGGTCTCCCCCGCCGTATCCAGCGCGCGCGCATATGCGTAATGAGCGGCCGCGTGGCGCGGGGCATCACGCACAAGTTGCTCGAGAATTGCGCACGCGTCGCGGCTGGAACTCGTGATCATATCTTTGGCCGCAGCAAATTCTGTTTCCCATTTCCTCTGCCGTTCCACAGAAAGGTCTTTCCCCCATGACGCGACGGGCGCAAAATCACGCTCGTTACTGGCAACTGTGCAAAGAACAACGGGCACGGTGTTCCGGTGCGCTTCGCGCGCAATGGCGCGCAAGTTTGTGCTCAAACTGCGGCCGGCCGCGGCGCAAAGAGGCCCTTGCGGCTCGATGCTCCGCGAGGCCGCCATAATCTCAATGAGTTGCTCCGGCATGCCGGACGAGTGCATGCTCACAAGGCGCTGCATCACGAAGATCATCCCTTGGACAATGGCGGATTGCCGGGCCAGGTACGCGAATTTCATGGCCTGTTCGCCCAGCCCCGCCGACTGGGTGGATGCCATCCCGAAAGCGCCAAAATATTCGTTGTGGCCTGCATACGCCACCACAAGATCAGGTTGGCATTTGTTTATGGCTTCAATGGCGAGAATCCTGATCGGAAAACTTGCCACCGCGGTCACGCCGAGGTTGATCACTTCGACCTTCCGGCTTGGCATGACATGTCGAAGCATGGATTGAAGAAAAGCGCATGAGGTCAGATTTCGCGGATAAGGAAATCCCTCGATTGTCGACTCCCCGAAAAAAAGCACCCTGACAGTGCCGGGAGGTTTGGGCAGGATGAATTTTTCCTCGTGAACACTGCCGGATTGGAGGTTTTCCGCATGTGACGGGCGGGCAAAAAAGATTGATACGGCTGACGGATTGACTCCCGCAATCATGGCCTGCCTGATTTCAGCGGGGGCATTCGCGCGAACAAGCAACGGAGAAATGAACGGGCGGACACCCCCAAATCCCGCCAACCGCAAGCCCAGCTCCGTCAATCCAATTAGCACAAATGAAAAAAGAACAAGCATCACCTTGTGCCTCCATGCCGCTTGCATGCGCGCACAAGGCGGCAGATTGGGCTGGCGGCACTGCTTCACAGAGCGCGGCTGATCACCGGATTTGTTCCCAACCACAAAGTGATTTGTCTTCTTTTTAGTTCGCGGCATCAGTGATACAGTCGCATCAAATAGTAGTATCTATATGGTCAATGTTTTGTGCTTGCTATTTATTGTTCATGGAGCAACGAATCATGGACATGACAGACAATTCCGCCGATGATCCTGCCCCGCTTGTATTTCAGAAAAGTGAGAGGATATATCTCGACCATCAGTCGCCCATCCCGTTATACCACCAGCTTGAGAAAGTGATCCTGGACCGTATTTCCCAGGATGACATGTTGCATCGCATGATGCCGCCGGAATCCGATCTCGTCGAAATTTTCGGGGTCAGCAAAATAACCGTGAAAAAGTCCCTCGAGGCGCTTGTCAAACAGGGGTTGATGGAAAGAAAGCGCGGGTTTGGAACGCGTGTGCTGCGCCAGAAAATCACCGAGGATCTGGCCAAACTGAAAAGTTACACGGAAGAGATGGCCGAAAAACACCTGACGACAAGCACGCAAGTCCTCAAGGTCGTCGTCACTTATCCGGGCGCTGAAACACGCATCAAGTTGAAAATGAAAGAGAACGAGAAAGTGCTCAGCGTGAGCCGGTTGCGCGGCACCAGTGAAGCCTTCCCGATTGTCTATCTGCACTCGGATATTCCCGTCAGCTTCGGCATCAGCCCCAAAGAGGATTTCAACGGCTCGCTCTACAAACTGATCGAGGAAAAATACCGCATACCCATTATCTACGCCCACCAAGTCATCGAAGCCGCAAAAGCACACGCGGAGGAAGCGCGGGTGTTACTCATGGAAAAAGGCGGTTGTGTGCTGGTGATGGAGCGCCTGACATACACCATGCGGGAACGCCCGGTTGAACTGGTGCGGGCGGTCTATAACCCCGACCTTTACAAATATTCCATTCGTCTCAAAAGGTAAGCCGGCCCTTCAGCCACCACGGGCATTGTTCTGCTTGATTACTCATTCGGTTGGAAGATCACCCGATGCGAGACGCCCCGTGTCCGCCTGTTGTGTTAGTCGTAATGCACGCGTTTGCCAAACACGTGGTTCTGGATCAGAGTGAGCGCGAGGATGATGGCAAAAAGAATGTAGGCGACAGCGGACGCGCAACCAAGCTCGCGAAATCCGAGAAAGCCGGTTCTGAAAAGATAAAAAACCAGTGTTTCGGTGGTGCGGCCGGGGCCGCCGTTCGGCGTCATGATGTACATCGGCACGAAAACTTTGAATGCCGTGATCAGGGATATTATCAGGATGAAAAAGGTGGTTGGGGAAAGCAGCGGCCATGTGATGTTGCGGAAACGCTGCCATGGCGACGCGCCGTCGATTTCCGCCGCCTCATAGAAGGCGCAGTCGATGTTCTGCAGACCCGCGAGAAAAATGACCATGAAGTAACCGATGTCGCGCCATACCGATGTCATGATGACGGCAAACATGGACAACGACGGCCCCGCCAGCAGCGGATGCATGGGGTGCGGCAAAGGCAGGCCAAGGGCATCCCTGAAAATCATCTCAAAGATGCCGCGTGATTCATTGAGCCAGCCAAGCATGGGGAGACCGGCCGAGTGCAGAAGATAGTTGGCCAGCCCGAAGTTTTCATTGAACACATAGCGGAAAACGATGGAAACGGCCACCCAGGTTGTCACAAAAGGCAGGAAGTACACCGTGCGGAAGGCGTTGCGCCCCCGCAATTTCGTGCTCATTGTCATCGCCACCACAAGCGCGCAGACCAGGGTCAGCGGCACGCTGTAGACAACGTAGTTCACCGTGTTGTAAAGAACCTGGTGAAAATCGGGATCCTTCAACGCCCGCCCATAGTTTGCCAGTCCCACCCATCCCACTGTGCTCAAGCGCGACGCGCCCGTCCAGTTCGTGAACGAAACAAGTATCGAAAACAGAACGGGGAAGAACCAGAAGACCGTGAGCACCGCGCCCGCCGGCAGTAGATACAAATAGGCTTCAACGTTCTCGCGCAATCGCGGATGCCGGACATAACGCACCATGGAGAGCATGACGCCCCACACGGCAACCGCTGCGATTATCGCCATCGTGTTCACGATGACCGTGGATAGGCTGATCCAGGTTTGCGATCAAGAGAAAAAAAACGCGTCACAGACGCAGCAACCGGGCCGCAAGGAGCACCAGCAGGGCGATGCCGGCGGCGCCCGCGGCCGCCCATGCAAACCCTTTGAGCATCATAAAATAACAACGGAAACCAACGAGACGATTGAAAGCGGGGTTTAAGGCATAGCGGCGGAACTCAGGTCTGCTCAGGGATGCCCCGGCGATGCCCGGATCAAGCTCCACAGCCCGCGCGAAAAAATCGAGCATCTGTCGTTTGTTTCCCATCATGGCCGCCGCGCGAGCGGCTCCGTCGTAAAACAGCGCCTTGTCCGGACAAGCCCGCGCCCCGCTGGCAAAGGCTTCCAGCGCCCTGGAAAAATTGCCCGCCTCAAGGCAAACCATGCCCAGCGTCTTGAAATATTCGCCGCGCGCCTGTTCAAACTGGGATGTGTTCTTTTCGAGCAGGCGTATGCCTTCTTCCGCGCGCCCTACGCGCAACAGCGACATGGCCTCGACAGCGATAAAGCTGCTGGCGGGCGGCATTGATTCGCCGTCTTTGTCGCTCAAATTGCGCGCCTTCTCGAAATGCTCCAGTGTTTCGTGATGCCGATTGAGCGAAAAACACGCCTTGCCCAGCATCCAGTGGCATTCGGGCGACGCCTTGCCGCTCTCAACGAGCGGTCGCACCGTCTCGATGACTTCGTCATTGCGCTCACACTGTTGCAGGGCAGCGGCACAGCATAATATAAGATTCGGATTGTCAGGGAATATTTTCAGCGCCCGCCGCAACGCTTCGACAGCCTCATTGGCGGCATGATGGCGCAACAGGAACGCCCCATAAGAAATGAAGGCATGCGGACCGGCTTCCTCTCCGCTGAATATCCTGCGGTAGCAATTCATGGCCGCCGTCATATCACCCAGCCGTTCGTTGAACTCGGCTGCGAGGAGCAGGGCCTGCTCATGATCGGGTTTCATGACGAGAAAACGCCCGATCGTGGCAGCGGCTTCGGCCAGCTTGCCGCGGATCAATTCATTGCCGGCTTTCATCCGGGCGATGTCAAAATCATCTGGTTTCGCCTCCGCCAGTTCCGAAAGACACAGTCCCTCGGCCGCATAATCGCCGAGTTTGTGATGCAAATGCGCCTTGAAGATCAGGAAACGCGGATCGCCCGGACGGAGCTGGAGCGCGCGCATCGTGCTGGAGAGCGCCGCGCGGTTCTTGCGCATTTCCGCCAGCGCGCGCCCGATCAGAAAATGTGTCTCCGGAACAAGCTCATCAAGCCCGCGCGCGCGCCGCAAATCGGCAAGAGACTCTTCCGGCCGTCGCAGTTCGAGCAGGGCAAAACCCCGCAACGCGTAAATATCCGCGCGCTCAATGCCGCGCGAAATCGCCTCACCCGCATGATGCGCACACGCGTCGTATTCGTTGCGGTCGGTCAGAACGCGAAGGAGAATGACCCATATATCGGCATCGCCCGGATCAAGCGCCAGCAATTCACGCAGGCTCCGGATGGCATCCTCCAGCATTCCCTGGCGCAGGAGAAGATCCGCGCGGCGCCGCATGACATCCAAGTTGTTGGGCTGGGTTTTTAAAATTTTGTCATATTGTTCGAGCGCCTGCGGATCCTCTCCGAGCGCGGCCAGCAGCGCGCCATATTGGCGCAGCGCCACCAAGTCATGCGGATGATCGCTTAGAACACCCTCGATCAGCCGCCGCGCCGCACCGAATCTATGCTTCTCGGCGAGGGCGCATGCCTTGTATATTTTGTTGTGATAATCGCCGGGCTCAAGGTCCAGCGCGATATCGAAATGCTCGATGGCCTCATCGTAGCGGCTGCTTACAAGCAACGCATGGCCATAATGGGTGTGATAATAAGGTTGTGCCGGGGCAAGACCTATGGCCAGCTCAAACGAGGTAATAGCATCTTCAAACCTGCGAAGCTGGGACAGCGCGATGCCGCGATGAAAAAACGCGTCGGCATTAAACGGCTGTTGTTCAACAACCGAATCAAACGCCTGCAGGGCCTCTTCGCAATGATCCGATTCCAGAAGATCCATCGCCATCTGGTAAAGGGACTCATCCGGAGTTCCCGCAAATTCGCCGTCATCTTTCATGTGATCGATATACCATTTGATGTCATGGAAAATCAAATGCCAATGATTGACCAAATGCCGCCATGATCAACCCGCGCAACTGTATCCAATTGCTGACACAGTCTTCCAAGAAAGCTGGCTGGAATCCGCCGCGGCGCCCCCCCCATGACACTCCCAAAAACCAGAACCGGATCAAGACGCGCCCTCTTGCCGGCCGGGTCCAAGCTTCAGCTTGTGAGTGTGATTTTCATCTGGTTATGGTTGATGCTCCAAAGATGAAATCGCGAACGCTGTGTTCATGCGGCCGAGTTGCGGCATCCCTGATTGCCGTTGCATGCCTGTGTGCCATGGCATGGAGGAGTCTCAACCATATTTCCCCTCAATTGCCCGGCACGGATTCGAGCATCTATGCCTGCGGGGGCATGTTCCTGCTTAATGGCAAGGCGCTTTACAAGGATTTCTGGGAACAGAAACCGCCGATGATATATTTTCTCAACGCGGCCGCCATGAAGGCTGGAGGCGTATCCATCACTGCCGTTCGCGCGATGGAGCGTCTCTTTGCGGTTGCCGGCGCGGCGCTGGTGTTTCTCACGATTCTGCGGTCATTTCCGCGCGCGGTCAGCCGTTTGCGATGCCCCGCTCCATTTGCCCCCGTGGGTCTTGCTGCCGCGGGCTGTCTTCTGTGGCTCATGGCATTCTATCATCCGTCCGTTTTTGAAGGCGGAAATCTGACAGAGGAATATGGAACCGTTTTCCTTCTCGCGGGCATTGTCATGACGCTTTACGCCACTCAGAGCCGCGATTTCCGCCGTATGCTGCTCGTGAGCATGATGGCGGGTGTTTTTTTCGCGCTATCCGCGCTCACCAAGGAACCCTTTCTGCTGTCAGTCATCCCGTGGATCATCTGCATGGCATGGCCGGCAGGACATTCCTGGCGCAACAGCATTACGCGTGTTGTCGCATGCGCAGGAGGCGTCATGATTCCGCTGGTGTTGTGCGTAACATATCTTTACTCGCATGGCGCAATGCCCGCGTGGCGCGATGTCATGGTTCACAACCGCATTTATGCCGCCGAGAACAGCCCGCCCGCATGGATTCACCGCCTGTATGACAATCTTGTTCCCGCCAGACTCGCATTCGGCGGAATGATCACCGTGGCGCTTGGATGCGCGGCTGGCGTCGCAAGCATATTCTCACCGCAATTTCAGAAACGATCCGCATATCTGCCCTTGACGCTCATTGCCATGCTGATGACAAGTTATGCGGCCACAACCCTGTCAACGAGCAAATACGGCCACTATTACCTTCAGCTCGTGCCTTCCTGTGTTCTTCTGGCCGCGGCCGGCATCGCGTATTCATTTTATCTCGTCCACCGGACAAGGCATGGCTTTTTAGGCGTTTTCCTTATATGGATCGTTATCCTGATCGCCTGTGACCATCACACTATGACCGCATATTTCGGCCGAATCAGATTGCCATTTTCAGCGCCCGCTCCCGATCCAATTTCTGATTTCATTGTCAGGAACACGTCAGAGGATGATTACATCTGGACAACTTCAGGCCATCACGCCCGCTATTACTTTCTCACGCGGCGTCTGCCGCCCACAAAGTACTTCAGCAATCTGCTGGTGCACTATTCAGGCACAGCGGAAGGCCGCGCGCGCTATAAGAACAGAGCTGAACGCATCCTGTCCAGCCTGAAATCCCATCCTCCGAAATACATCATCCAGAGATCGGCCGATCCGCGCCGCGATCTGCCGCCAGACGATGACGGGCTGATGGACTGGATCAGCCAACATTATGTTCCGGCGGGCGTCAGCGACGGCCCCGCGGTTCTTTATCGAGCCGCTCCCTCGCCCGAGCAGCGGCGCCCCCCGCAAGCTGACCGCATGCCGCCCCAATATCCAACCCTTTAGAGTAGCGTATGCTTGCGATAAAATGCCGGTCGTGCAGGAATTGCTGGAACTGATTGACAGTGTCATCGCTGGGGCGGCGGAAAGGCAGACGCCCATCGGGATTCCATGGGATCAGGTTGATCTTGCATGGCAGGCCAAGGAGCAGCGCGGCCAGCTTGCGGGCGTGCTCAAGCGAATCATTGAAACCTCCGAGCATGACATACTCAAATGTGATGCGGCGGCGGCGGCGCAACGGGTACTCACGGCAGGCGCTGATCAGCGACCCGATCGGATGCGCCTTGTTGATGGGCATGATCCGGTTGCGCAGATCGTTGTCAGGCGCGTTGAGCGATATGGCTATGTTCACATTAAGATTTTCGCGAGCCAGGCGCTCGATGCCCGGCAGAATGCCCGCCGTGGAAACTGTGATGCGCCGCGCGGCAATGGCCATGCCGTCCGGATCGCTCAGAATCCGCAGCGCGGGGATAACGTTGTCAAGATTCAGCATCGGCTCGCCCATGCCCATGAAAACAATGTTGCGCGGGCAGAAGCCGTCATTGAAAACGCGTTTGGCCAGCAGTATCTGCGAGATGATTTCGGCGGTTGTCATCTGGCGGTGGAATCCGTCATAACCGGTCGTGCAGAACGCGCAACCGGCCGCGCACCCCGCCTGGGACGACACACATTGCGTCAGCCAGTTGCGCTCGCGCATCAACACACCCTCAACAATGATGCCGTCGCTCAGGCGGAATAATATTTTACGAGTGCCATCGGTTGATTCCCGCACTCCGGCAATTTCCAGATGGCCCATAGCATAATTGCCCGCAAGCCACGTTCTGAAATCCCGCGCGATATTGTGCATCTCGCTGAAATCGAAGGCCGCGCGGTTATAAAGCCAGTGGTAAAGCTGCCGCGCGCGAAACGCGGGATAACCTGCCGACGCCACAATCTCTGTGAGCCGCGGCAGGTCCATGCCAAGCAAAACGCCCCTTGATTCCAATGCCGGGGCTGGCGCGCTATCAGACATGACTGCACAGGCGCCCCGCGCTCATGCGCTCCGCCGATAATTCAGCTTGCTGACTTGCGCCGCCAGTTGTTCCGCCGCCCCAATCAATTTGCGCGCCTGAACAGAGCCGGGATTCGAGACGACCACGGGCGTGCCGTCATCGCCTGCCGCGCGCACTTCGGGCGCCAGCGGAATGCTGCCAAGGAAAGCAATGCCATACTCGGCGGCAAGCTGTTCGCCCCCGCCGCAGGAAAATATCTCCGTCCGCTCATGGCAGTGGGGGCATACGAAGTAACTCATGTTCTCAACCACACCGAGCAGGGGGATGTTTTGCGAGAGGAACATCATGATTGTTTTACGCACATCCTGCAGAGCGGCCTGTTGTGGCGTGGTCACATGGACGATGCCCGTAACGCGCACAAGCTGAATGAGCGAAATCTGAATGTCGCCCGTGCCGGGCGGCAGATCAACAATAAGGTAGTCCAAGTCGCCCCAGTCGACCTGTCTGAGGAACTGCCTCAGGGCGCTGTTAAGCATGGGGCCGCGCCAGATCACGGGCGTATCGTCGCCGGTCAGGAATCCCATCGACATGACCTTGATGCCATGCTTCACGGGAGGGATGATCATGTCGATGTCGGCTCCATCATCGCCTTTCCGGCTGACGATTTGCGGTTGTTCGCCGCACATGCCAAGCATCAGCGGTATGTTGGGTCCGTACATATCGGCATCTAGAAGACCCACGCGCGCGCCGCTTTGCGCGAGCGCGATGGCGGCATTGACGGCCACCGTGGATTTGCCGACACCGCCTTTGCCCGACGCGATGCCTATGATATTGCGCACCGTGCGCGCATACTCGGGGGGGCGCTGCATGGGGCTGACATCCGACCCCATGTTCACAGTGACACGTTTCACCCCCGGCGCGCGCATCACCGCGGCCTTGACGTCCTGCTCAATCCGCGCCTTCAACGGACAGGCCGGCGTGGTCAGCACAACTGTCACATTCACACGACCATTGTCATCAATCTCAACATCCTTGATCATGTTCAGGGACACCAGATCGCGGCCAAGATCGGGGTCCTCGACAGTCTTCAGCGCAGTATAGATGGCGTCTCTATCAACAGGCATCTCAATTTCCCTCGGTCGGTATGATGGATTGTTTGCGCATACAAGTAAACCGTTCAGCTTCGCGTATTTCGTGTTTTTCGTGGTTAACAATCTGACAGGCGTAAATATTAAGTCTTATGCCGGCCCGCTCCGAACAATCTTTGCATGAATGATTGTCGTGCGGTTCCATGGCGCGCATGACCGGCGCGCGCCAGCTGTTCGATGTGGATTCGCGCCAGGGCGCAGTCGACGCGCTCGTGGGCTGACAGCGGGACATTTTTATGGGATTCGCGGCGGTCGCCCGCAAAAACCGGTTGATCAGCCCACGTCAGCAAAGGCTCAAAAACCTTTCGCTCACCATATTCGTTGTCGAAGAATTCCTTCGCCCGCCGCGCCGCGGCTTTTGCGGACGCAAGATCGGCGGCCACCTCAATAATGGCGGCAGCCAGCGAGTCAGAATTGCCAGGTTCATACTCCGTTACAAGCCCCTCACGGGCAAGACGCGCATTGGTCTCGCTGATGGATGTTGTGATCACCGGCAGTTCGTGAAGAATCCAGTCATTGATGCGTGTGCGCGCGCCGAGTTCCCCTTCATAGCATGGGCGGTCGGCGACGATGGCGGCATCGGCTTCGCGGAAATAAGACGGGATTTCATCAAGCGGGCGCCAGCCCGTTAAAATAAACCTGCTCTGAAGATCGCTGCCCTCGACCAGTTCCCGGAATTGCGTGAATGACGACGTGTTGTGGCCGCTGATTTCGCCTCCTGTTGAAATGAAGAATATGCGCGAATTTTTGCGCATGGCAGCCTCAAGGCCGTGGAAAAGCGTGCGGGGATCGCACCACGTGTTGTATCCGCCGCTCCAGAGAATCATGATGCTGTCCGCGGGGATGAGACGCCCTTTGAACATGCGCGGCGAGGGCTGGCCCACATCAAGCATCGCGCGCGAACAGTTGGGCATGGCATGAACCAGTTCCTCGCCGGCGGTAAACTGATTCAGCCGCCCCGCGAAACCAAGCTGGCCGATGAGCGCCCATTTCTGAGGGCGTGAGGCCGTGCTGAAACGGTCGCCGGCCAGCAGACCGGGCAGCATCAATTTCCATTGTCCGAACAGTGTGGCGTCATTGCCGAACAATTCCCCCTGAAGCTGTTTTTCCGCGAACGGATCGCCGTTGTAGTCCAGCCATAGTGGCACGTGAAACGGGACGGCGGCCGCGACGGCATTCATGATGTCTGTCGTTGAAACCAAACATGAAAATCGGCTGCCAACGTGGAGCGTTGCAAGCGCGGATGCCGTGTCGCGCTCATGATACCGCAGCCGGCAGATCACGATATTGTGGCCGGCTTCCTCGCGGCGGGGCTTGAAAGGACCATGCTCACCCCCCGCGAAGTCGCCAAACTCGATGACCCCTATCGTAACGTGATGCCCTGCCCGCACGAGCATGCGCGCCATGTGCCATGTGCGCAGTCCCGGCGCATAAAGGCGCTTGCCGCCATCCGGAGGAAGCGGTCCGACGCCCAGGACAAGGATGTTGCCCATCGAAACTTACCTTCCATGCGCGCGTTGGGGCGAAAGGGGGCCCGGCGCGGCGGGATTTGGCGTGTCCGGCCATTCGATGACATCGCCTGAAGGAGACTGCAGTTTCCGCTCTTCCCATAATTTCACGAAATCGATCGCGCAATCCTGACTGCGGTATGCCGCCAAATCATAGCTCTTGCCCATGTGGATGCAGTTTGAAGGGCATGGCTCCACACACAATCCGCAGAAAAGACAGCGGTTATAATCAATTTCATAACGCGTGATGACCGCGTTTTTGCCCTTGCCGGCGCTCTCGATTTTGATGCAATCGACCGGACAAGCCGCCGAACAAAGGTCGCACGCGATGCACTTCTCTTTTTCATAGATGTGGATGCCGCGGTAACCATCCGGGATCTCAGGTTTCTCATCGGGATACTGAAGCGTGACAGGTTTGGTGAACATATACCAGCCGGTCACGCCAAGTCCGATCAGCGTTGTGATCACGGCGTTCCATACCATGCCGAAGTACTCGGCAACGGGCGATGTGGCGTTGTTTGACGATGGCATGGAGGTCATATTACAGGTCTTGAGGAAAAAGATACCCGCTGGCAGGGAGGGTGCAAGCGGATTGTTTGCCGCGCCCCGGCGCCGCATGAATCAAGCTTCATCAATCGATCCGAAGAGCGTGTGCGGGACGGAACCCGTGATCTTTACTTGAACAAGTTTTCCGATGAGGCCGGCGTCGCCGTCAAAGATGACGCATTTACCGCCCCGCGCGCGCCCAATAAGTTGGCGCGCCGATCGCCGCGAAACACTTTCCACGAGCGCCTCAAGTTTCTGACCCGCAAGGGCTCTGTTTATCCCGCCGCTGATTTCCTCCTGGCGGGCGAGGCATCGCTGGAGCCGCCGCTTTTTCTCAGCCAGCGGCACTGAATCGGGCCATTGAGCGGCGGGCGTGCCGGCGCGTGGCGAGTACATGAAAATGAAGGCGCTATCCCACCGAGACCGTTCCAGGAGTTCACAAGTCTGCTCGTAATCGGCCTCTGTCTCGCCCGGGAATCCGACAATCAGATCTGTCGTGACGGCGGCGCCGGGCATGCGCTGGCGGATCTTTTCCACAAGACCAAGATAATGCCCGGCGCTGTAGCGCCTGTTCATGCGCTCAAGCACACTGTCGGAACCCGACTGGGCGGGCAGATGGAAGTTCTCGCACACCTTGTCAAGCGAGGCGACAGCCTCGATGAGCTTGTCCGAGCAGTCTTTGGGATGTGAAGTGATGAATCGTATGCGCTCAATGCCGCTGATGCCGTTCAGCGCCTCAAGCAGATCGGCAAAATCGCGCCCCTCATGGCAATAAGAGTTCACATTCTGGCCGATGAGCAGAACTTCCTTGTAACCATCATCGCCCAGGCGGCGGACCTCATCCGCGATCTCGCTCATGGGACGGCTGACTTCGCGCCCGCGCGTCTGCGGCACGACGCAGTAAGAGCAAAGATTGCCGCATCCGTACATGATGGTCGTCAAAGCCTTGATCTTGTGCTTGCGGCGCACGGGAAACGCGTCGAGAAAAACAGGCTTGTCGACATCCTTGATGGAAACGAGAGATTCACCCGTGCGGTTGAACTCATCTATGAGACTCGAGAGCTTGTAGAGGTCGCGGGTGCCAATCACCATGTCAAGATGAGGCATGCGTGCAATCAATTGCCCCGCATCCTTCTGGGCCATGCAGCCCGCGACGGCGATAATCATGCCCGGCCGCCGCTTTTTGAGCCCCGCCATCTGGCCGATCCGCCCCAGCGCGCGTTCCTCGGCGCCGCCTCGCACAACACACGTGTTCACGATAACGACATCGGCAAGACTCTCGTCTTTGACGGGATGCATGCCGCGGGCGTCAAGGATTCCAGCCATGATCTCCGAATCATGGTCATTCATCTGACAGCCATAGGTGATGATGCAATAGCTGTTGAGCGGCGCGGCGTGTGTTGCGTCCATGACCAGCGGAATGTATGGTTTCAATTCGCGGCTATTCAACCGGGCGCGGGGCTTCGGCCGAGATCGCAACTTCATGATCTGATGATTAAAATTGCTTTCATCGGCCGCAAAAGGCAGGGATATCCTGAATATCAATATCAGGAATCGTGCTTCATACAATGCATGGCGCCACACGCGCCAAAGGCGGAATGACATGATGAAAAAAACTCTGGCGCTCCTGTTGCCTTGGGCTGCGGGAATGCTGATGTTGTTGAGCGCATGCGGAGGGGACGGCAAACTGCCGTTGTCTGTCGCGCGGATCGGACTGCCACAGTTCGGCAAGGACGAACCCGTCATTCAACAGGCCAACAAAATTGGCAACGGCATCGAACAAACAGCCACATTCGCCATGGGCGACGTCCCGCTTGCGCGCCAATATGAAAAATGGCTTCGCAAGAATGGCTGGAACATCATTTCACAGGACGAGAGCGTGACCAGCTTCAACTTCATTTTCGGAAAAGACAAAACCGTGTTGACGCTGAATTACAACTCTCAGTCGGGCGTCTACATCACGGTCTCACGCCCACTTGCCGAGTACGAGACCGCCAAACCATGAAGCAATCCCTTTTGCGATTACCCGGCTTGAATGCCGGATGTTATGTCCATCATTGGCAATGATCAAGGATGATTTATGAAAGCATGCAATTGGGGCGCGCTCATATGCGCATCCTTTCTGTTCACGACAACGGATATTCCCGCTCAGGAAACCACGATGACCACGAAACGCCAACACCGGCCGGAGACCGAAACAATCTGGACAACCCATCCATGGGGGGCGCTTGGGGCGGCGCGGCTTGAGCATGCGCCGTTCCCCGATGACACGCGCACAACAGGGTTCAGTTCAAAACGCGGCGACTTCCCCCGCGAAGGCCATTATGACGACAACACCGTGATGATTGCCATTCCAAGGACATTCAAACCGGGGCGCACCCCTGATTTCATCGCGCATTTCCACGGCCACATGAACGAGGCGCGGCGGGCCGTGGAACACTATAAGCTGGGAGAACAACTCAACGCAAGCGGCGCGGGCGCCATCCTGATTGTTCCGCAAGGCCCCAAGAACGCGCCCGACAGCAGCGGCGGCAAACTTGAAAAGCCGGGCATGTTCGCGAAATTCATGGATGAAACCATCACGCTCCTCGTCAAGGAAGGCAAACTGCCCAAGGGCGCCCGGGCGGGCCGGATCATTGTCAGCGGCCATAGCGGCGCTTATCGCGTGCTCGGAATGATCCTTGACCACGGAGGCATGCCGCAAAACATACGCGAAGCCTGGCTCTTCGACGCTGCTTACGGCGTGCTCGACGAACTGTCAGCGCCATTCGCTCCGCCCACGAGCGCCATGCGCCTGCGAAGCATTTTCACCGACCACCTGTCGACGGAAAACATCCAGCTCATGAGCAACATCAGCCGCAGCGGATCACGGATCATGGTCGTTGAGGACGACGATTTGACGACGCGCGGCACAGATGTCGAATCGCTCAAAGGGATGAAATTCCCCGGTTTTCGCGGCGGCGCAGGCGTGGATGAGCTTGTGGAATCGCTGCGCCATGAGCGCGTGCTCTTCATCCACACCCGCCTTACACATGACGGCGTCATCGCCGACAGACGTTACTTTGAAAAGTTTGCGCGCTGCTCGCCAAATCTCAACACAGAGCAATAAAACCGCTGTATGACGCGAACGCGCATCAGCCTGCGCGTCATCCCACCTCGTTGTAATGCCTCACCCGGAATGATGCTCCAAAACTCGTCGCCAGTGCGCGCACAGGTTCAAGATCGAGGCCGGGATAGGCCACGGCTGTCGCCTGAATATTGGGAATATAGCCGCGCGCGTCGCGCAGAAATTGGATCATCGCGCGCCACGAGTTCCGGCGATCAAACGGGCGCACAAGACGGTTATAGGTTTCCTCATCGGCCGCGTTCAGACTCACGCTGACCATGTCGATAAGACCGCTCATCTCGGGCAACGTTGGGCGTTTGTTGATGAGATCGGCATGCCCGTTGGTGTTAAGCCGCACTTGCCTTGCTCCGCCCGGTCCCTTGAGCCATCGCGCAAGATCAAGCATGAGATCAAAACGCAGCGCGGGTTCACCATAACCGCAAAACACAACTTCGTCCCAGCGTCCGGCGCCTCCCGAAGCCCCGATGGCGGCAATGATTTCATCGCGTGCTGGCTCGTGCCGCAGCCGGAGATTGTGCCCCTTGACGGTGGCGCCCCCAAGCCTGTCGCAGAACACGCACAAGGCGGTGCAGCGGTTTGTCAGGTTGATATAAAGCGAATCGCGGATGGGATAGGCGATGACGGGCCGGTTCTCAACATCAAGCCCGAAAAGTCTGGCTGAGTTGAGCAGCGTGACACGGGCGACATCGCCGGCATGCAATCCGCGCAGTTCGGCTATCCTCGACGCGATGAGCGGAATGTGCGCCGGCTCGTTGCGCTCGCCGCGGTGGGGCGCGGGCGTCATGTAGGGCGCATCGGTCTCGAGCACGATGTGATCCAGCGGAACGGCGCGCACCACGTCACACAGCTCAGCCGCCTTGGGAAACGTCACGGCGCCCCCAATGCCAAGCATGAATCCCATGTCAACAAACGCGCGTGCCTGTTCGATGGAGCCAAACCAGCAGTGCATGACGCCGCGAAGTTCACCCGCGTGTTCGCGCAGAATGGAAATCGCGTCCTCGTAAGCCTCGCGGCAGTGAACGACAACCGGCATGCCGCATTCACGCGCCAGCGCAAGCTGTGCTGTAAACGCGGCGCGCTGCTGCCGGCGGGTGGCGTGATCGTAATGATAATCAAGACCGATCTCCCCAATGGCCGCGGCGCGCGGCGCGCGCTTGACAAGATCGCGGATGACGCCGGCTTCGTCATCGCTCCAGGCTGCCGCGCGATGTGGATGAAGTCCCGCCGCGATAATGAAAATATCATCTTTGTTGGCCAACTCCGCCGCGCGAAGGCTGTCAGCCGCATCCTCCCCAATAAGCGCAACGGTCTCCACCCCCGCGCCTCGCGCACGCGCGATCACCTCGGCCAGATCCGATGCGTAATCCCGGGCATGAAGATGGGAATGTGTGTCAATATACATCGCGGATTGATACAATCAGGGCAATGATTACCATCACTGACAGTCATGAAGTCCGCCATTGCGAACCGCATCCAAAAATCAGGGCGCGTCGGAGCAATGTCATTTGATTTTCATGGCAAGACACCCACAAAAGCGTTACCGGATTGAATTGGTTGGCGATTTGATCATCGCGCGCAATCAGATAAATTCTCGGAAGCAACTTGCCAGCTCGCTCACGCAACAAAACGCACACACCGCGCAACCCGCGCCAGAATGCCCATCCTTTGTCCGCACGGCTTTCCCGGTTTGCGCGCGCGCAGCCATGGCTGCTGGCAACTCTGCTGATTCTTGCCTCAACAGCCGCGTACTCTCCGATTATTCACGCGGATTTCATTTGGGATGACGACCAGTATGTGACGCAAAACTCATGCCTGCTGACAGCCGATGGATTGGGCAGAATCTGGTTCGAACCAGCCTCGATTCCACAGTATTATCCCCTTGTTCATACGGCCTTCTGGATTGAACACAGCTTGTGGGGGATGAATCCGTTTGGGTATCATGCGATCAATTTGGCGTTGCACATTGCCAATGCGCTTCTGTTGTGGCTTCTGCTCACGGAGCTGGGCGTGCCGGCCGCATGGCTGGCGGCGGCCGTATTCGCGCTGCATCCCATCAACGCGGAGTCGGTCGCGTGGGTCACAGAGCGCAAGAATGTCCAGTCACTGTTTTTCTGGTTGTTGTCATTCCTTGTCTATGCGCGGTATTTCGGTCTGACCCCAGGCAGGTTTCGCGAGAGAACAACCGGTCCGCCGCGGCCGCGCCCATCTTCACATCGTTGGCTGCTTTATGGGGCCGGTCTGTTGCTCTTTATATGCGCGCTGTTGAGCAAGACCGTCACGGCCGCCATGCCCGCCGCACTGTTGCTCACTGTGTGGTGGCTGCGCGGAACCGTGAATCGCAGGGAGATGCTTGCCGCCGCCCCCTTGATCGCGCTTGGCGCAGCGATGGGGCTTTGCACCGTCTGGCTGGAAAAGCATCACGTCGGAGCCTCTGGCGCGGAATGGTCGCTTGGCATCATGGATCACATCCTGCTCGCGGGACGCATCCTCTGGTTTTATGTGGGCAAGCTCTTGTGGCCCGCTCAGCTCATGTTCATCTATCCGCGATGGCAGATCGATTCCGCCGCCGCGTGGCAATATCTGTTCCCGGCAGCGGCATTGCTGCTTGCCCTGATTCTTTGGCTCCTGCGCGGCCGCATTGGCAGGGGGCCATTTGCGGCCGCGGCATGTTATACCGTCATGCTTGCGCCAGCTCTCGGATTCTTTGATGTCTATCCGATGCGGTTCTCCTATGTGGCCGACCATTTTGTGTATCATGCGGCCCTCCCCCTCATCATATTGTTCTGTGGCGGCGCGTCTGCCGCGATTCGACCCCATGCCAGACGCCTTGCATATCCCGCCATCGCGGCATCTGCCGCTCTCCTCGCCGCGCTCTGTTTGCTCACATGGCGCCACGCCGGGGTGTTCATGAACCTTGAAACGCTTTGGACGGACACACTGGAGAAAAATCAATCCGCATGGATGGCGCACAACAACCTTGGCGTGATCCTGCTCGGACGACAGCAGGCTGACCGTGCCATCCGCCACCTTTCAGAAGCCGTCCGGCTCAAACCGGATTATGACCAGGCGCACAACAATTTAGGCAACGCGCTCGTTTTCGCCGGGCGTCCGGAGGAAGCGCAGGCGCAGTTCAGCGAGGCTGTGCGCCTGAATCCCAACTATGCGCCCCCGCATTACAATCTTGGAAATCTGCTCGTTGACCAGAAGCGATGGGAGGAGGCTGAAAAACATTTTCTGGAAGCCGTCAGATTGGATTCCAAGAGCGCCATCGCGCATTTCAATTACGGCAACGGCCTGGAACTGCAGGGGCGTCTTGACAAAGCCGCCGCACAATACAAGGAGGCGCTTCGCCTTGATCCCGCTCTGGACACCGCGCGTGCGCGGCTGCAGGCGGTCAACCGCGCAGGATCGATTAATGAGCAATAAACAGAAGAAACAACCAGCGGCTGTCCGCGCGCGGAATGAGCGCGCAATCCCATCGGCGCCAGCCATCTCTCCCCATGCCCAAGCGATCCTGTGCTACGCCCTTTTTCCCGCATGCCTGCTCACAACAATCGTGTTCCTGTGCGTCTGCCCGATCGAAGAATACGATTTATGGTTTCACTTCGCATTTGCGCGCCAGTTTGTCGAGCATGGCGAATTTCTTGGCCGTGACATCTTCTCCTTCACCTCCTTTGGCCGCGAGTGGATTTCCACCGGTTGGCTTTCATCAGTCATTCTTTACTGGCTGTTTGAAAAAATCGGGCACGGAAGCAACCTTGCCGGATTGACCCTCTTTGTTTTCATACAGGTTTTGGTGTCCGCATTCGCCATATATTCCGTGGCCTTACGCCGCAAAGTTGAATCCGCGATGACGCTTCTTCTAATGGTTTGTTTGCTCACGGCCTGTTTGCGGTTCAATCCGAGACCCGATCTTTGCAGCCAGATCATGGTTGTTGTCGTGCTGCTTCTGCTTGTGACATCCGAGGACGTGACGCCGCGCGGGATGCGCAGGCCGTCTTCCCGAAGCACGACACCAAACGCCGCCGGAGACAGACGGCTTTGGCTTCTGCCGTTTCTCATGGCGCTCTGGGCCAATCTTCACGCAGGATTCATGGCCGGCGCGGTCTTGATTGCCATATATGGCCTTCACCGTTTCATGAACTGGCGGCGGTTCGGTCTGAAGTCCGATCTTATGGCAACGATACCATGCGCGGTCAGCATGGTCGCGTGGCTGGCCAATCCCTATGGATACAGGATGCTCACCCTGCCGTCGAAAATCAGCGCCGTGCCGGGCATCCGGGAAATGCTTTTTGAATGGATGCCGCTTTATAGCCCGAACGGCAACAATCTGCCGTGGTTCATATACGCCGGTTTGGCGCTGCTCATAACGCTCTGCTGCGCGGCGCTGCTCACCCGCCGGACAAAACTTCCGTGGTGGCATGTGGCGGCCGCAGTCTTTTGCCTTGCCATCGCCTGGCAGGCACGGCGTCAGCTTGGCATCACAGCATGGGCATTGCCCATATTCATATTGCCCCATCTTGAGGGCGCGGAATACCGGTTGAGGAAACACGGATACCTTGCGCCCGCGCTGGCCATCACGGGATGCGCCGCGTTATGTTGCATGCAATACGGCGGCAATCTGAACAGTTCGCCCGGCTGGCCAACAGTAAAATTTCTGCCCGGCACATACCCGGAAGGCGCAAAGAATTTTCTCCTCCGGCATCCACCTCCCTCCAATATTTTCAATTCATATCATTACGGCGGATTCCTGATGTATCACCTCGGACCGCAAACAAAAGTGTTCATTGACGGCCGCATCGACACGTATGATCCAAAAGTGTGGCTCGACGACCGGGCCATCGAAAGGGGATCACTCTCCATCGATGAAGCATGCGACCGTTATGGATTGAAGACATTTGTGCTCGACCGCCGCGAGGGTTACGATCCGGGCAGGCTGGCGCAGCGGTTGGCCGCACGACCGGACATTGCCACGGTGTTCAAGGATGACACTTCCGCGGTTTTTGTGCGGAAAACACCCGAAACGGCGGAGTATATCAGCAAAACCGCTGAGCCTTGACCCCGGCGATCCTTTCAGTTTCGGCGATGTTTGCCCGAGGCCCGTTTTGCGGGTCTTTTCTTCTTGTGAAGAGGGCTTCCCGGTATCGCGCCATCCAGCGGCAAGCGTCTGTGCCATTTGCCCGCCGCGCCCCGCGTCATGCTTAGCCAGATCAGGAAGCCCGTCGTCATCAGAGTCAGAAACAGTCCGTAACGGAAACTCGCGGGCTGGTAGGAAAACCGCACGACATCGCAAGGCTCATCAATCCGCACGGCTTGAAAAGCGACTTGGGCGGGCGTGATCGGTACACGCCGGTTGCCGGCAAACGCCTTCCATCCCGGCAAAAAGCTCTCAAGAACCACAATCCAACCGTTCCGCATGCGGTTGGCGGGCACATGAATTTCCGCAAGCCCCGGCCGGGTGATCGGCAATGGCCTCATGGGCGCGTCTGCGGCAGCGACGCTCCGCTCCGATTCCAGAATCACACGGCCGCCGCGCATGATGGCGGGGTTGGCCAGCATATCAACAGCCTCTTTATATGAGCTTGCCGCGAGCGCGCCTTCGGTCCACATCGCGAGCGGCATCGCATTAGAAACCTTCCAGACGCGATGATCGCCCTCCTGTGCGGCCAATTGATAGGAACCGCCGGGAGTCAGGGACGGATCAGCGCCATACAGCGCCGATATTCCCAGCCAGCGCGCAGCGGGACCAAGCTCCCATGCGTTGCCCTGATATTCCGCCGTGTCAACGGGGTGATTCATGGCAAGCGCGAGAAGGGTATTTTGCCGGCGTCCAAGAAGCGCGGCGTAACCCGTGGCGGCCGGAATGTTCTCGTTCATCCATCCGTTCCTGTCGCCGGCGCCAAAGAGCAGAACCCGGCCCGAGGCAGTCAGAATGCGCGTCTGCTCAATAATGGCGTCTGGAAGAGCGGAAAGGCGGGGATTCCAATAACTCAGCGACTCGCGCGCTGAAATGAATGTGACCGAAAGGCTGGCCGCGACCACCACAATGGCGGCATAGGCGCGTTTTCTTCCGGCACGGGCAAGGACATAACAAAGCGGTAAAAGAATGAGCCATCCGCACACGGCGCCAAGCATGGCGCGGCTGAAAACCTCCGTGCGCTCCCGCAGCGCGGCAATTTCATGAAAGTAATTCAAAGAAGAGCCGGCTGGGATGGACGGAAACAATTCCAATGACGGTCCCATCAACGGCGCCCCGGCCGTTTGAGCCAGGAAAGCCGCGGCGGCGCCCTCCGGATGCATGCGCGCCCATAGGAGTATCGCCACCAGGATCAGGCTGAAGATGAATCCCCCCGCAAGCGCGGTCCGGCGCCAGCTTCTTTGCGTCCGCGCGCCGTGCCGCAGGAAATTATCAAGGCACAGACAGCCAAGCGCCGTGATTCCGAAGAGAATCGGCGTCATGAAGCGGCCATGGCACCTGAACATGCTGATGCCGGGAAGCGCATGATACGCAGCCTGAAAAATGGGCGTCTGGCGGCCGAGCGCAAGCGCAAGGCAGACAGCGGTTGCGATAATCAATCCGCGCATGATATGCTTGTGCCGGCGCGGCCACGGAAGAAAAAGGCAGCCGAGGATCAGCGGATTGATCAACAGCGAACTTTCCCATGCATGATACCAGCGTCCGAAATAAGCGATGCTTTTCCATCCTGCCGCCTGCGTCAGGCCAAGACCATAACATCCGGGAAACAGCAGGGTGAGCACATTCTCGGCGGGAAAATCGAACGTTGAAGATTCGTAAATGCTCAGGCTGGCGCGCGCGGAGAGCATGGCAAACTCGATGTTCGGCAGCAGCAGGGCTGAACAGGTCAGGGCGCCTGTTCCCATGATGAAGATCATCCCGCGCAGCCAGCGCCAGAAAGCCCCGCTGCATGCCAGCCCGCAACCGCACAACATCAACACGCACCACCAAAGCATCAGGTGATACGCCGTCTGAACATGGCATGACCAGATCACAAAGGACCACGCGGCAGCTGCCAGCACGATCCACTTCCTGCCGCGCCCTTCCCACCACCTGTTCCATGCGCCCGCCATCACGAAAAACCATGGGTAACAACCCGCAATGTTGGGGTGGCCGCCAGTGATGCGCATGACAAACGCGCTGCTCAGCGCGATGCTCAACCCGCCCAACAGGGCTGTCAGCGGCGACAGACGCAGCGTGGAGAGCCACCAGACCGCCGCCGCCGCCGTCATCACATGAAGAGTGACCCACCACAGGTTGAGCGCCGTCGTGATCGGGAACATCAAAAGCGGCGCGAGAGGGCCGACAAGCGCCATCTGGCCTTCAGCCCACTGCGGATAACCGCAGAATATAAGCGGGTTCCACAACGGCAATCCGCCCGAAGCCAGCGCGCTCCGCGCCCAGTTGAGAACGGGATAATGATAAATGGCCATATCGCCCGCCGCGTCGCCCAGCAACTGGCCGGCAGGATGCGGGATCACTCGCGCATGGAAGGCGGCGATGACAGCAATGGCGGACACATAGACGGCAATCCATGCCAGCGCGCGCCTGCGCCGGTTCATTGGGCGCGCCCCATCGCGCATACGCGCCGCCGCGTCATTCCCGGGACACCGCGGAAAAATTTCTCCTCAGCCTGAAGAAGCCCGAAATTCATAACGCATAGTCTGACTCATCACCAGCCGGCAAATGCAAGTTCCCTATGCCGCGGCGAAAATGCATGCTTTGCTTGACATGGGGGCTTTCTGACTGATTAACGGTTTTATCTATGACAAATTACTTTATAACAGGCGGTTGCGGATTTATCGGCAGCAACATTGCCTCGGCCCTGCTGGCCGACGGCGAACAAGTGGTGGTGTTCGACAATCTGTCACGAGCGGGCACGATCAGGAACCTCGAGTGGCTGCAATCGAAAACCAATCCGAATTTCACTTTCATCCAAGGCGACGCTCGGGATTTCGAATCCCTCCGTAGGGCTTTCGAGTCGCGCCATTTCGACTGTGTTTACCACACGGCCGGCCAGGTGGCCGTGACGACATCCGTTGTCAACCCGCGCGAGGATTTCGAAGTGAACGCGGGGGGAACATTCAACATGCTTGAAGCCGTGCGGCTCGCGGGAACCAAAACCAGCTTTTTCATGACATCAACCAACAAAGTTTACGGCGGAATGACAGATGTGGCCGTGGTTGAGCATGAGAAACGTTATGAATACGTGACGATGCGCCAGGGCATTCCCGAAACACAACCGCTTGATTTCCACTCGCCTTATGGCTGCTCGAAAGGCTCGGGCGATCAATATGTGCGCGATTACGCGCGCATCTATGGCATTCCGGCCGTGGTCTTCCGCATGAGCTGCCAGTTTGGGCCGCGGCAGTTTGGCAACGAAGATCAGGGCTGGGTTGTCCACTTTATCATCGCGGCGCACAAGGGGCGCCCCATCACGATTTACGGCAACGGCAAACAGGTGCGCGACATTCTGTTCGTTGATGACCTTGTGCGGGCATTCCGGACCGCCGAAGCTGCGATAGAAATAACCAGGGGGCAGGTCTTCAACATCGGCGGCGGACCCGCCAACGCGATCAGCCTTATCGAACTGGTGGCCAGTCTTGAGCAAATGACAGGACGCAAAATGTCGCTGACCTACAGCGATTGGCGCCCTGGCGATCAGCCGGTCTACATCAGCGATATTCGTCTGGCGGAAAGTGTTTTCGGCTGGAAGCCGCGCGTCTCCAAGCATGAGGGTGTCAGCCGCCTGCTGGCGTGGGTCCGCGAAAATGACGGGCTATTCGATTAGCGGGGAACGACTGGGATCGGTGAAAGACTGATCACAACGCCCTGAAGCGTTCCCACAACCGCGCGGCAACACGCGGGGCCTCTGCCAGGCGGGCGCGCGCCGTTTCGCTAACGAGCTGACGATTTCGCACAATCCACCTGCCGCCAACCATCACCGAATGCACATGGCGGGCATCCAGCCCGAAAAACCAGTGTCCCGCCACGTTGCCCGTGTGCAGCGGCGTCGCCGGCTCATAATCAAGCAGCACAAGATCGGCGGCCGCGCCCGGTCCGATTCTGCCCAGCTTCACGCCCAGCCGTTGCGATGCCATGCGCGAAGATCCCGCAAGCTGCCCGAGGGCATCCGACATGCCCAATCCCGTCCCGGCATCCCGAATCTTGAAATATGATGCCTTTGATTCCGCGAACATATTGTTATCGATTCCGTCTGTTCCCAAGGCGGTCAATTCGGGCCGCATCCGCGCGACATTCGCGTAACCAACCGAGTTGTTCATGTTGGAGCGGGGATTGTGTATGATCCAGCACCCTGCATCCTGCACGCGTTGTATTTCGCCTTCCGTCAGATGCGTGCAATGCGCAAGCATTGTTCCCGGTCTGAGAATGCCAAAACGATCCAGACGCTCCACAAGACCCGCGCCATGAAGTTTTCTGCAAAGCTTTTCATCGGCGGGATCCTCCGCGCAGTGAATATGAACTCCTGTTCCAAAAGCGGAGGCCAGCTCCCCCACGGCTCTCAAAGACTTATCGCCAAGCGTGAATGCCGCATGCGCGCCTGCCATGCCTGAAAAATATCCGTGCCGCCCGTCGGCAGAGGAAACCACACGAGACAAAAAGCGCTCGTTTTCAGCAATGCCTTCCCGGGCCTGCACCGCGCCATTGCGATCCGTAACCTCGTAACACAACACACCGCGCAATCCAATCTCGGCCAGAGCGTCCCTGATCAGATCGAGCGAACCCGAAATGGCGTTTGGCGAAGCGTGATGGTCGACAATCGTCGTCGCCCCGCAAAGCGCCGCCTGTGCGGCGCCCGCCAGCGCGCCACAGGCAATGCTTTCATCATCAAGTGCCCGGTCAAGTTTCCACCAGACCATGTCAAGGATCTCGGTGAAATTGCCGGGCGCGCGGGCAGGCGGGGGCATCCCGGCCGCAAGCGATGAATAAAGGTGAGTGTGGCCCACTGTCAGACCCGGCATCAGAAGCATGCGGAAACAATCCGCCTGCTCCTCGCCAGACCCGCGGAAACACATGGCATTGGCATCTTCAACGGATGTTATGACGCCGTTTTCAATGCGAACATCGCCATGCCTTACCGCAGGCTGATCAAGGTCAAGAATCGTGGCGTTTACGAGGCGCATGTTATGATCATTTTGACCGTTTTCATACATACATGCTGATCCGCGCGGCAATTTCAAAGTGTAGTTTGCATGGACGCGTTTTGAGCCGGCAAGCGATTGGGCGCGCGCTTTGGGATTGTCATGGCACACGGGATCATGGTCTGTTTTTTTGAACACAATGACTGAATCCTCCAGACATTTTGATCCGCGGGATATCCTCGCCGATCTGAATCCGCAGCAATACGAGGCCGTGACAGCTCCCGACGGCCCCCTGCTGATCATCGCGGGAGCCGGCAGCGGCAAGACCCGTGTTATCACCCGCCGGATAGCCTATCTAGTTCGCGAGCGCGGTGTCCAGCCCTACCAGATATTCGCCGCCACTTTCACGAACAAGGCCGCCGACGAGATGAAGCGCCGCGTCGCGCGGATGCTCGGCGCATGGCTGCCTCATGACTTTCACATCGCGACATTCCATTCCCTTTGCGCCCGCATCCTCAGGCGCCAGGCATCAGCCGCATGCCTGCCATCGGATTTCACAATATGCGACGAAGCCGACCAACTGCGCGCCGTGAAGCATGTCATGAAAGAACTCGGCATCACGGACAAGTCGGTGGCGCCGGCCGACGCCCACAATATCATCATGCAATGCAAAATTCGCATGCTCGGCCCGGCCGATGCGGGCGCGGTTGCCAGTTCCAAACTCGAAAACAAATATTCCGACATTTACGAGGCGTATCAAAAATACCTGCGCGAAAATGGCGCGGTCGATTTCGAGGACCTTATCCTGTGCGTCGTGGAGTTGTTCAGCAAACATCCGGACATCCTCGCATTTTACCACAACCGTTACCGCCATCTGCTGGTGGATGAATACCAGGACACAAACGCCGTTCAGTTCGAGCTTGTGCGGCTTCTCGCGGAAAATCACCGCAACCTCGTTGTGGTGGGCGACGAGGACCAGAGCATATACTCGTGGCGTGGCGCCGACATTTCGAACCTGCTCGATTTCCAGAAGCGATTCCCCGACGCGCGCATCATCAAGCTCGAACAGAACTATCGCTCCACCGCAAACATCCTTAATATTGCCGACAGCCTCATTGCCCGCAACAGCGAACGGATCGGCAAGACGCTTTTCACCGCGCAGGGAGCTGGCGCGCCGATATTCATTATCCAGGCCCGCCACGAGAGCGAGGAAACGGCTGTCGTGGCGGAATCGATCATGCGCCTGACCCGCCATACCCCGCTTCGCTGCAGCGACATTGCCATTTTTTATCGCGTCACAGCCTTGAGCAGACCTTATGAAGACGCCATGCGGCGCGCGCGAATCCCCTACCGCATCGTCGGCGGTCTGAAATTTTATGACCGCGCGGAAATCAAAGACCTGATCGCTTTCCTGCAAACCGCGCAGAATCCGGGCAACTCCCTTGCGCTGTTCCGGGTTGTCAACAAACCAAAGCGCGGCCTCGGCGCCAGTTCAGTCCAGGCCATCATTGATTTCGCGCGCGCGAATTCCGTCAGCGAATATGAGACAATGCTCCGCGCCGTGGATGACAAGATTCTGCCCAGGGCTGCCGCAAAAAGCGCCGCGGGATTCGCCCGGCAGATCAGGGAGTGGCACGAATTCGGAAAATCAAACAAGACATCCGAACTGCTGAAACGCATTCTCGACGACACGCAATATGCCGCCAGCCTCGGTGATCCCGCGTTGTTCGATGTCCGCGCGCGTCTCGACAACATCGGCGAACTGCAAACTGCCATCATGGAACACGAGCGCGAACACCCGCTGGCAGCCCTTCAGGATTATCTGGAAAATGTGAGTCTCGTCAACGCGACCGACACGCTGATGGACGAGGAGGACAGCGTGTCGCTCATGACCCTGCACAGCGCCAAGGGGCTCGAATTCCCCGCCGTCTTCATCGCGGGTCTGGATGCCGACATCTTCCCGAACATCCGCGCTGTTGAGGCCGGCGGCCTGGAGGAGGAGCGGCGGCTGCTTTATGTCGGAATTACGCGCGCGCGCCGATTGCTGTTTCTGACGCACAGCTGGTCACGCCCATGGTACGGGCAATGGCGATCTTTTCTCCCTTCGAGTTTTCTCCGTGAGCTGCCAAAAAAACTGATCGAAGAGATCAATCCCCTCGATTTCGAATTTGCGAGTCTTGCTCAATTCCTCGCTGATATCGTTCCCGCCGGCACACCCGCGCCAGCGGAATTACCCGGTCCCGATGACGAAACGAACGGGCATGCCCATCGTCCCCCGCCCCGCCTCGCATTTGACGTCGGCCAGCGCGTCAGCCATCCCCTCCTTGGCGAGGGAATCATCGAAGGCGTTTCAGGGTCGGGAAAATCCACAACTTATCTCGTCCGGATCGACGACGGCAAACTCTTCAAACTCCTCGCCCGGTTGTCGAATCTCAAGACGGCTGGCTAAACATGATCTTGCGATGCATTCGTTCAGGATGCATTGTTCCAATCGTTAAACAATCACAATGAAATCATTATACACGTCTGATAACAACACAAGGCACATGATCATGACAGACAACAGCAACACACCGCGACACGTGGCCGATATGGCCCGACAAGCGCGCGCGGCGGCGGCGGGTCTGGCCGTGCTGAAACCCGAGACCAAGAACCGCGCACTCGAGGCAATGGCGGACAAATTCACCGCGTCAATCGATGCCATCAAGGCAGCCAACGAAAAGGATCTCGCAGCTGGCCGTGAGAAAGGGCTGAACGCCGCCATGCTCGACCGGCTTGCGCTCAACGACAAGCGCATCGCCGCCATGGCGCAGGCGTTGCGGCAGGTGGCCGCCCTCGATGACCCCGCCGGGGAAATCTATGACATGAAAACACGCCCCAATGGCCTGCGCGTCGGACGAATGCGCGCGCCCATCGGCGTTATCGGCATCATCTACGAATCGCGCCCGAATGTCACGGCGGACGCCGGCGCATTATGCGTCAAGAGCGGCAATGCCGTCATACTGCGCGGCGGCAGCGAGGCGATTCACTCCAACACGATCCTCGCCCGGCTCATGGACGAAGCGGGCGCATCGGCAGGATTGCCGCCCGACTCCGTCCAGCTCATCCCGACAACCGACCGCTCAGCCGTCTTGGAGATGCTCAAACTCAACGCGCTCATCGACCTCATCATCCCGCGTGGCGGCAAATCGCTCATCGAAATGGTCGTCCGCGAGTCAACCATACCCGTCATCAAGCACTACGACGGCAACTGTTACATTTTCGTCGACGAAAGCGCAGACCCCGACATGGCGGAAACGATCATCATGAACGCCAAGTGCCAGCGCCCGGGCGTTTGCAACGCCATGGAGTCGCTGCTTGTGCATGAGTCAATCGCCTCCGAATTCGCGCCCCGCATCATCAAGCGCCTGATTGAGTCGGGCGTCGAGGTTCGCGGCGACGAAGCCGCGCGGCGCATCGTGCCGGAAATCAATGCCGCCACGGAGGAGGATTTCCGGACTGAGTACCTTGATCTGATCCTGAGCCTGGGCGTCGTGCCATCGCTCGATGCCGCCATCGGCTGGATCAACAATTTCAGCTCGCACCACACCGATTCGATCATCACGCGCGATCACGACAACGCCATGCGTTTCCTGACAGCGGTTGACTCCTCGTGCGTCTTCGTGAACGCTTCGACCCGCTTCTCCGACGGCGGTGAATTCGGCATGGGATGCGAGATCGGCATCTCGACGGACAAACTGCATGCGCGCGGCCCGATGGGATTGCGCGAACTGACCACCAGCAAGTTCATCGTCTTCGGCGATGGACAGATTCGCACGTGACATCAATCTGAAAAACTGCGGAAAGCATGACCCAGACACACGCAATCACGGAAACCCCAAACTTCCTTTCGTCTGACATCGATCTGGCCTCTCCCACACAGATCGTGAGAATCCTGCGCCAGACGGATGCGCAGATCTTCACAGGATACCTTGGCTATCCCGGCATGATGGATGATGAGATCCTTGATTGCCTTGTTGATTTGGCCGATCGCGCCGCCAGCACGATGCTTAATCCAAGGGGGCGCATCGTGTTGAGCGGCGCCGGCACCAGCGGGCGGCTGGCGATGCTCGAAGCCCGCATGTTCAACATTCTATTCAAGCGCGTCAATCCTCCTCTGATCCGTTACTTAATGGCAGGCGGCAACGCCGCGCTCATTCAGGCATACGAAGGCGCCGAAGATGATCCGCGCAAGGCCGTCGATGATCTGAAGGATGCCATCAACGGCGCGCGCGACGTTTTCTATATCGGTATCACATGCGGCATGAGCGCGCCTTACATTGCCGGTCAGATGGAATATATGCTGACGCGGAAAAATGCGATGGCTGTCCTGCTCGGTTTCAATCCCGTGGAACTCGCGCGCAACATGCCCATCGAAGGCTGGCCATACACATTCCGCGATACGGCGCGGCGCGCCGAACAGGCTCCCAACGCGCGCATCCTCAATCCCATCCTCGGTCCCGAACCGATCACCGGCTCCACGCGCATGAAGAGCGGAAGCGCCACGAAAATGCTTCTCGAATCGCTTTTCATCAGCGCGGCCGCAATGGCGATATCCCGTGAAAAACAGCCAGAAAAATGCTCCCGCAAGCTAAAACGAGATACGATATATCTTTTCCTCAGATGCCACCAGGAAGCGATTCTCCTGGCTTATAAGTCGATCGCTGAAATGGCGAAGCTCATTGAACTGGGCGGAAATGCTTTGCGCAACCATGGCCATATCTATTATCTGGGCCCGGCGGGAATTGACCAGAATGGATCATTGACCGAAGACGGGAACACCGGGATTCTCGGCCTTATCGACGCTTCCGAATGCCCGCCAACCTACGGAGCGGACTTTGATGATGTGCGCGGATTCCTGACAGGCGGATGGCGCACGCTTTTTCCATTCGAGGACACTGATTTGTCGAATCTCGGCGCCCATTACCGCATCAGCATCGAAGATTTTATGCGCGACAAATGGCCGAATCTCTCCAAAAACGACCTCTGTGTTTTCATCGGACAGTTTGAAGAAACGCGGGAACTTGTGCGACAAGCGCGCGCAAAAGGCGCCAAAACAGCCGTCATCACCAGCAAAAAAGACAAATGCAAGGCGCATGTCACCATCTGGCTTTTGCAGCCGCCATTTGAACACGCTTTGGGTTCCACTCTTTATGATTTGCAGGTCAAACTCGTGCTCAATGCGCTGACGACCGGCGCCCATGTGCTGGCCGGCAAAGTGTTTGGCAACCGGATGGTCGATCTGCGCATTTCGAACAACAAACTATTCCACCGCACAATGGGCATCATATGCGACCTGATGAAGGTCAGCCCCGAAGCGGCCCGCGATGCGCTTCTCAAGTCCATTTATCAGACAACAACGCTTACGGACGCCCAGCGCAACGCGTCCATCAGCGAATGCATCGAATCCGCAAAACTCGTGGAAAAGGTTGTGCCGAAAGCGCTGTTGCTTGCCACCGGCAAATTTACCTGCGCCGATGCGGAGAATGATCTGCGGAAAAACCCCATCGTGCGCTCAGTAATAGGCAAACACGTCAAGACTGCGCAAACATGAATAAATGCTTGCCAACCTGTGCCGTCATGCTTATGAAGTCGAATTGTTCATTTATACCTGTTCCCATGTCTGGGCGCGGGCAAGGAGTCGGAAATGATGATCGCTGACAGAATGATAACAAGATTAACGGTGGCGGCGGCGGGGGCATTAATACTGGCAGGTTGCTCAGGCCTGTCATTGCAACGGCGCGAGTCCGCTGTCGCCCTGCCCGCCAGACCGGCATCATTCAACCTGATGAGCGCCGGCGCCGGGACAGGATACGACAGCGGTGGAATCACCATGCCGCCGGACACCGCCCTTCCGGTCAGAAAAAGCACAAACCGTTAGGCCGCGCAAAACAGTGATGGGTCACAGTTTTGCGGCCCTGATTTTAGCAGAATTCCGCACAAAAACCGAGTGTGTTTCAATGGAGTGCGAATTGTAAAAGGCTTGATCATGACTCGTCCACCTTGGCGTACGAAAAGCGGCAATCAAGCTGCCGCAATCCAAATACGCGCCGCGCTTCGTCATGGAGCGCGACAGACACATCTGTCCTGATGATTACCCCTGCCCTGAATTATATCGTCTTACCCAAGCCGCGGGCTATCGAATAAACATCCTTGTCGCCGCGGCCCGACAGGCACAGGATCATGAGTGAATCGGGCGGCAGATCCGGGGCAAGTTTGGCGGCATAAGCGATGGCGTGGGCCGATTCAAGCGCCGGGATGATCCCTTCGGTGCGGCACAACAGTTGAACGGCCTCCAGCGCTTCCGCATCAGTCACCGCAGTATAGCGGGCGCGGCCGGTCGACGAAAAATAACTGTGCTCGGGTCCCGTGCCCGGATAATCAAGCCCGGCTGAAATCGAGTGCGCCGGCGTGATCTGGCCGTCCGGCGTCTGAAGAACGAAACTCTTCGAACCATGAAACACGCCCACCCCGCCTTTGCAGATGGATGCGGCGTGCCTTCCCGTTTCAAGTCCTTCGCCGGCCGCCTCAACACCATACATCTCCACCTTGTCATCCAGACGGAAAGGGTAAAACAGTCCCATTGCGTTGCTGCCCCCGCCGACGCAGGCCATCAAAACATCCGGCAGGCGGCCCTCCTTTTCCAAAATCTGCGCGCGCGCTTCAGAACCGATGACTGACTGAAAATCGCGCACAATCATCGGAAAAGGATGCGGGCCGACGACCGAGCCGATGATGTAGTGCGTGTCGTCGCAACGGGCCATCCAGCCGCGCATCGCCTCGTTAGTGGCATCCTTGAGCGTGCCCGAACCGCTCTCCACACTAATGACCCGCGCGCCAAGCAATTCCATCCGGAATACATTGAGCTTCTGGCGCTCGATGTCCTCGGCGCCCATGAAGACATCGCATTCAAGCTCCAGCAAGGCGGCCGCCGTCGCCGTTGCCACGCCATGCTGGCCCGCGCCGGTCTCGGCGATGACGCGCTGCTTGCCAAGACGTCTGGCAAGCAGCGCCTGGCCAAGAGTGTTGTTGATCTTGTGCGCGCCCGTATGGCACAAGTCCTCGCGCTTGAGATATATGCGGCATTTTCCGCCCAGTTCCGCGGACAGCCGCCGGGCATTCCACAGCGGTGTGGGGCGTCCCGCATAATCGCGCAACAACCCATCCAGCTCCGCGCGAAATTGTTCATCGCCCACGATCGCCAGATACTGGCGCTCCAGTTCAATAAGGGACGACATCAGGGTTTCCGGAACGTATCGTCCGCCAAACTGGCCGAAATGCCCGCTTTTATCGGGCGTTGCCGGATTATAGGTCATGGGGTCTGCATTCATCATAGCATCGCTACCAGCCTGCTGAATCACCATTCAGCGGCAATGAATCCGCTGCCTTTGCCTCATGGATAAATCGCGCAACAAGCTCGCGGGACTTCCGTCCCGGCGCAATCTCAACTCCCGACGACACGTCAACACCATATGGGCGGAACAACTTGATGACATTCCCCACACTATCCGGATTCAAGCCCCCAGCCACAAACGCGCGCTCCAGCGGAAAATCCGGCGGCATAAGACAGCGGTCAAATGCATGTCCCGTTCCGCCAGCCTGTGAAGGATCATATGTGTCGCAAAGCAGGAAATCCGTTTTTGAATACACAGCCCAATCCGCCGTTGGGGCGCCCGCGCCAAAGCGGAAGGCATTGATCAGCAGGAATCCGGCCGCCATGATTCGCGCGCAATATTCCGGCGATTCACTGCCATGCAACTGAACGACGTCAAGCCGCGCCTGCTCCGCGGCGTCCAACACATGGCTGATATCCTGGTCAACGAAAACCCCCACATGAAAAATCTGCGGGAACTCACTCCTGACCCGGGCAACAAGCGCGGCCGCGGCATCAGGTTGGACAAACCGTTTACTCCCCGGGGAAAAAACATAGCCGAGATAATCGGCGTCAGCCCGCGCGCACGCAAGCGCATCCTCCGCGTTCGTCATGCCGCAGATTTTAATCTTTACCACGGAGTGCGTCCTCGTGCATGGGATACAGGTCACTCATCAATTTCACATTTTGAGATACTTGTACATCAACATGAACGAATACATTGTCACAACCATCGGAAAGGGACTGCGCTTTGCGATTGTCGTCAGCCGGTTCAATGAATTCATCACAAGCAAACTTGTGACAGGCGCATGCGAGGCGCTGCGAGAGAATGGCGTGGCCGATAACGACATCGATGTTTACTGGTGTCCCGGGGCGCTCGAAATACCGGCGCTGGCGGCGCGGCTGGCCGAACACGGCGACGCGCAGGCAAAACGTTATGACGCTATTGTATGCGCCGGGTGTGTCATCAAGGGTGAAACCGATCATTACACATTTGTCGCATCGGAGGCGATGAGGGGCGTGTCCGAAATTGCCATGCGCGGCCAGGCTGCCGTGGGCAACGCCATCCTGACAGTGCACGAGGTTGCGCACGCCATCGAGCGCAGTGGAGACCGAACCTCGAACAAGGGCTGGGAAGCCGCGATGGCCGCGCTCGCAATGGCCAACCAGCTCAAGCTGCCGCGCCAGGACTGACACCAGGGTTCATATCCGCATTATTGTCCTCAGCGCGCATCTGAAGCATGTATGGCTTATCCGCCGCGACCGATGAAAGCGGCAACAAGCTGCCGCAATCCAAACACGCGTTGCGCTTATGCGTCTTCGGGAACAGGAGCGTCGCGCGCGCCGCTGAGCAGGTACAGCACGGCCATGCGCACAGCGATGCCGTTGGTCACCTGCTCCTCGATGACCGAGTGGGGACCATCGGCCACATCCTGTGAAATTTCAACACCCCGATTGATTGGTCCCGGGTGCATGACAACCACGTCGCGCTTCGCGTATTTGAGCCTTTCCTTGGTGAGGCCGTAGAGCAGACGATACTCGCGGATTGACGGGAAAAGGTTTTTGCGCTGCCGTTCAAGCTGAATGCGCAACAAATTGATGACATCCGCGCCGGCGATTCCATCCTTGAGGCTGTGATGGATTTCGCATCCGAGCCGCTCGAAATGGCGCGGGACAAGCGTCGACGGCCCCACAAGCGCCACACGGGCGCCAAGCTTGCTGAGCGCCCAGATATTGGAGCGCGCCACGCGCGAGTGCAAAATGTCGCCCACGATGGCAACCTTCAGGCCGGCAAGACTGCCGCGTTTATCGCGCATGGTGAAAGTGTCCAGCAGCCCCTGTGTGGGATGCTCGTGAGCGCCATCGCCGGCATTGATGACGCTCATCTTCAGCCTTTCCGCCAGCAGGTGCGGCGTGCCCGGGCAGGAGTGGCGCATGACGACAAAATCGACATGCATGGCCTGAATGGTCCGGGCCGTGTCGAGCAGAGACTCGCCCTTGGCGACACTGCTGGTGGCAACATTGAAATTGATGACATCGGCGGAAAGCCGCTTTGAGGCCAGCTCAAAGGAAGTGCGCGTGCGTGTGGAATGCTCGAAGAAAAGATTGCATACGCTCTTGCCGCGCAGTGTGGGCACCTTTTTCACCGTGCGGGTGAAAATTTCCTTCATTCCCGCGGCGCTGTCCAGAATCATGATAATCTCGTCAGCCGTGAGATGCTCCAGACCGAGCAGGTGCTTGTGTTTGAAAACGCTTGGGCGCTTGGGAGAAGTCATAATCTCATCTTATTCCTGTGCATGTGATCATGCGGGGATGACAGACATAAAAAAAGCCGCCCATAAGGGCGGCGTGATTGTTGCGTGATTCTTGCGAATCAGAAATACGTGCGACACGTCGTGAAATCGGCGCAGTTATACGTGTCCGCGCAACTCCATGCAACCGCAGGCCTGTATGCCGCCCTTGTTGGGCAGGCAGACGCGCACCGCGGCATGCCCGATACGCAACTGCAACCGCCCAAGGCGGCCGCCGTCGCAATCGCTATTATCAGTCTAACCCGGCACACTTATTTGCAGGGTTTGGCGCACGGCATCGCTGGAACCTGGCAGGGAACAGCGCAAGGAGCCGCACAGGTGCGGGCGGGGGAATAATCATACACCGGATACGGGTAGCATTTCGCCTTGTACAGGCAGCATCCCGAGAGAATGGTAACCGCAAAAACGGCCACGAGAGCAACGTTGATAACCTTCATTTTCCAACCTCCATAAGACTATATTGCTAACCTCTTGTATAAAACATACTTCGCGGGCAGAGGAGATCAAGAAAAAAAACAGCCTTTTTGAACTTTTTTTATTTTCATGATATTCCCCGGCCGCGACCCATCCTGTCAATTCCAGTCCGCCATCAGCGATTTACCGCTGATTTTGTCACGCACAACTTTGTATTCATGGAACTTACCATCCAGTGCGGCCTTTGCCGTCACAAGGCTGGCTGATTTCAACCACCGCCCCATGATCACATAAAATTTTGCATTTCATGCATCCTCTGCATCTGTAAAAATCAATCCATGGCTTGCTGCCAAGGTCTTCGCGGATGATCGCTGTCATTTCACATTGGATCTCCACCGGGCACGGCTGACAATTCCGGCACGACTGCGGCAGAATGAGAGCGCGCTTCACGACACGCCCCTCGGAGACACAACATCAACCTTGATCAGTCCAAGGCATAAACGCTGGGCAAGGGCGGCAACCTCGTCCAAGTGATACACGCTGCCAACAATGCGGTCGAACAGAATATCAAACGTTGGCGCAAACTCCTCATCGCCAAGCCGGTAGATCAGTGTCAGATTAATCCTGCCTATTGCGGGCACGGTTGCGCCAAGATCGCCGGGGCCGCCGAATGTGTGCGGATATTGCGACAGTGCGGCACGCAAAGACTCCAGATCATTTCCGAACCGCCTCAGCACAAGCGCGCTTGTGCGGTCATGAACCGGCTGAAGATAAAAAGTTCCCCCCGGCAAATCGCGGAAAGTGATGAGTTCACCCGCGGGTTTGACCGCACGCTCCGCCGCGAGATAACGGAGGATAAGTGTTTCCTCAATGATGTGGACAGGAGCTCCGTCCACGGCCATGAGCGCAAACGTCCGCGTATCAAAACTCATTTTCCTGCCAAGGAAATGCAGACTGATCAGCCCATCGGACGCGACTTCGATCCCCCCGTTGTGCGCGGCACGCGCGATGTCAATGGTTCCCATCTTTGCCCGCGCATATTCCAATGCCTCTTTCCGGCCCTCTTCCATGTTATCCGCGCGGAACAACATCAGCCGCCTTGTTTGTTCTCCCTGTTTGCGTTTTGTTTCATCTGCGCACCCGGGCAGGTGTCCGCCGATGGACACCACTTTTCACAATCGGGCATGAGCCTTGGATTATGCACAAAACAGGCGCAGGAAGGGCAGGCGCGCACCGGCTCGTCTTTCCAGATTTCGACTTCAGCGCCGCATTCGTGGCATTTGGTGAAACAGATATCCTCGGGTTTCCACCGGCTCGCGTCATTTCCCGGACAACGGGTTTCCATCTCCTACCTCCTTTGCGCCAAGCGTTTGGCCGCGCTGGGAAAACGCCTAACGTCCGTGTGCGGCAGAAAAAGCGCCGCCATGTATTCATCCATGTACGCCGGATCGGCATTGAGTTCAAAATAAGTCAGCCGTCGGGCCAGTTCCCGGATTTTGCGCCGGGCCGCGCGGCTAACGAGCAACGCATGAGCGCCCGCAAGCGCCGAATTTCCAAGATAAATGAAATGATTCAAAGGCATGTCGGGCAGCATGCCAATCAACACCGCCTTGTCGAGGTCAAGGAAGCGCCCGAATCCTCCCGCCACATAGACGCGCGAAACTGCGTCAAAATCCAAACCAACCGAGTGCAACATGAGCGAGCATGCGCTGTAAACGGCCGCCTTCGCGCGCAGAAGATTCATGATGTCCTGCCCGGTGATGGTGATGGGATGGCCATCTGCCGCCTCTTCGGCAGGGACGATGAGATACCGCAGGTTGCGGCTGGAATCCGGCGAGGGCATGATGAGTTCCGGCGCAGCGTCAGGCATAAGCTTCCCCGACGGATCGAGCAGACCTGCGCCCCACAATCCGGCAAGCAGATCAATCATGCCTGATCCGCACACCCCCGCCGGCTTTCCGCCTCCGATGACGGATATGTCCGCCTTTCCGGAACGGGCATCGATGCTCACGCGCTCGATGGCGCCCGCGGCGGCGCGCATCCCGCACTTGATGCCGGCGCCTTCAAACGCCGGACCCGCCGACGCCGCACAGGCCATCAACCATTCCGCATTGCCAAGCACAACCTCTCCATTTGTGCCAAAATCAAGAAACAGCGACACGCTTTCATCATCGCCGCTGAGCATCGTCTGCAGAAGACCGGCGGTGATGTCGCCTCCCACATAACTGCCCACACCGGGAGCAAAAGCAACACATGCATGCGGATTGACATTCACCCCGATTTCACCCGCCTCAAGCAAGGGCGGACAATTCACGGTGGGCGTGTAAGGCTCCATCCGGATATATTCCGGATCAAGGCCGAGAAGCAAATGCGCCATCGTGGTGTTGCCGGCAAGCGCCGCGTTGTCGATTTCCGCCGGATCGACATCATGACGTCCGCAGACTTCCGCAACAAGCGAATTGACGGTGTTGAGCACAAGCCCGCGCAACTCGGCAAGACGGCCGGGCGCGCGGGCATAGTTGATGCGGCTGATGATGTCAAATCCGCGCGCCCGCTGTCCGTTGTAATCAGACGCCGTGCCAAGGATAACGTCATTCACAAGATCGACAAGATGCGCCACGCAGGTTGTCGTGCCGATGTCGATCGCCAGACCATGAGCGCGCGCCGTTGTGTCGCCCGGTTCAACACGAATGATCCGCACATCGCCGCGCTCATCGTCGCGCAAAACGGAAACCGTCACAAGACCCGGTTGAGCGCCGCGCAGGACGGCCGCAAGCTCCCGCAACACATGAAGCCCGCAACTCACCCGCGCATCGTTAGCAACATCGAGCGCCTGCTCAAGCCGTTCGATATCACTGAACGCGTTATCGAGCGATGGCGGTGTCACCTTGACTAAAATCTTCTTAACTGGCGGCTCAAGCGGTTGTTCGGGATGCGCGCGCCTGAAAGCATGATGATGGGCGATATGATCGGTGACAATCTGCCCGGCGGCGCTCACCCGGGCAGGTTCCAAACGGATTGTGGCGTCTTCTGTCACGCGGGAACTGCACGCCAGCGCCCATCCATCGCGCAGTTCCTGCTCTGAAAGGCATCCCCGCGCAACCCAATCCATCCTGCCCGCCGTCACACGCACCCGGCACTCGCCGCATGCCCCCTCACCGCCGCAAGGCGCCGCTATCTCCAACCCCGCCTTTGACGCGGCATCCAGCAACGAGGTTCCCGATGAAACCTCAACAGTGCGATTCTCAGGCTGGAAAGTAATGCGCGGCATGGATGACGCCCGTTGTTAGGTATGGTGTGGAGGGCAATCCAGTTGCCCTGATCATAAGCAGCATTTGACGCATGAAGATCAAGTCATGCAACTTTCAAAACGTTTTTCACAAAACTCTCGATGTCGCCGGCTTCCTGCGGTCCAACGAGCACTTTCCAGCCGGGCAGGGCTTCCTCAAGTTCGCCTGATATCTGCGCGATGTAGCCGGGGATGATGATCTGGCGGTTCCTGGTTTGCTGCTCGATTCCCGACTCCCTGACGAACGCTCCAATCTTCGCGCCTCCGAATTTGCCCGCGGCCCACGCGGTCAGCACGCTCATGCCCTCACATTCAGGCACGACCAGCCACGCCGAGATGCCCGAGTTCTCGATCTCGCCTGACACAATAAAATAAGTCAGCGAGAAATTGGTTGTCACGAAAACCGGGCTGTTCTCGTTCGGCTCGCCGATGGCATAAACCTTTGGCTCCACCTGAATGGGTTTTTGCGGATCGGTGAAAATGTTCTGCCTTAACGTGAGCAGCGAAACAAACATGGCGGGATCAAAACCTGGAAGGAAGACAAGACCCCCGTATTTGGCAATTTCAATTCCTGCCTCCATCGCATCGTCCATCGCATCGCCTGTGGAAACGTAACTCAACATGGGAAATCCGAGCGCCTTGTTGCCTGCTTTGAGCGCGATGCGCCGCAGGATGATGTTGTTTTGCAGCCTTTCACAAAGACTGCCGGCGCGCAATTCAAGGAAAAGATCCTTGAAACCCGAATCGCGGATCCTTGTTGCCATGTCCGCAAGATCGTCAATATTGTCCGCCGCAATGGCGAGGGCGGAACCTGTTTCACGCGCCAGTTTCACAAGCCGCTCCGCCGTTGCGGGAACAGCCGAGGCCAGCAGGGGCTTGCGTCCGCGCAACTTGACGGCGGCGGCGGCCAGCGCCGAATCGTCATCGGTCCTCACCGCGATGGCGCGCGGCCAAAGGCCCGCAACACGTTCCAGAACTGCCAGAAGCCGCCGCTCCGACCCGCTGCACATTGCCACGCTCACAGCGTCCGGCCGCAGAATCTCGCCGACACGCTCGATCCTGTACTCCGCAAACTCTTTGACCTGGCGGTCAATGTCCGCATCGGCCAGCGTGTCCGGAATCGCCAGACCAATCCCCGTCGCATTGACAAATGTCTTTTCGTGGCGGAACATGACGGTTTCACCGCCCGCCTGAAAAACGCTTTCGCCCGAACCCAGCGTCACGGTGCGAATCGGCGGCTCGGATTCCGCGGCAAGAATGGCCTTGGCTTCCTCCGAAACATACGGGCACTCGGAAAGCTCCGTTTTCTTTGCCGCAAGCTTCATGGCAAACGCCAGGCAGGTGTTCGATCCGCACTCCTTGCAGTTTGTCTTGGGCAGAAGTTTCTGTATTTGAAGTCCGGCAAGCGCCATTTCAAGCCTCGTGGGGTATGGGATGGGAATCTGTTCTCGAGCCGTAAGCCCGGCGGATGGTTCGTATCTGCGCGGCATGACTGATATAGTGCATGATCATGACCCAGATAAAATGGCGCGCCGATTCGCCATGGAACGCTGCCGGTTGTTTTATCAGCAATTCTTTTGAATTCATCTTTCAACTCCCCGCGCGTTTGTTTTGAGCGAGCCGTCTGACATTGCGCCGCACGATGGCGAGCGATTCAGGATGGTTCAATATGAGCAGATCGGCCCCGGCAAGGATGAACGGCATGGCGGTCTGCGCCTCCCACATCACCGCGCGGCGGGACAATTCGCCCCATTGCGGAAACTCCGGCGCGCTGGCGCGCACTTCCTTTGTCTTCCACGCTTCCTGTCCCACGCTGACAATCATCGGGAAGGCCAGCGCCGGATCTCCGCCGAGCGCCGTCAGGCGGATGCGCTCCATCACGGAATATGTGTATTCAAGCCCGTAGCCGAGGGCGCCGGCAAGCGGATCGATGACAATCCTGTCGCGGGGCATGTCCATGTTGCCCAGCAGGATATTGAGCTGCTTGGCAAGATTGATGTCGATGGGGCTTTGCGCAACCACACAATGCCCGTAGGCCAGCGCCGTGCCGGCGATGGTGCGGTAGTTGCCGCCCTCGACCCAGTTGAGCAACAGACGCTCGCCAGCGCATGCGGAGGCGACCTTCTTGAGCGCCTCGTTGGCTGTGTCGAAATGGTTGTGGGCCGTGATGATGAGCGGCACATCCACGGCAGCCAGCACATCCTTGACCAGCGCCAGAGCCTCGTCGGAGCTTTTTCCCCCCTTTTCAGGATGCGTGCCCTCGAGCCGCACGGCGATCAGATCAGCGCCGAACTCATCAACGGCGCGCGCGGCCATGCGCGGAGGATCGTTGAGCGCATCGCCCCAAATTTCGCGCATCAAGGGCGCCAGCTTGGGGCTTACGGTGTCAAACACCTCAAGCGCCAAACGCGGCGGATTGGGCGCGCCACCCTCGAAATAATGGAAAGACAGGCAGTTCTGCCCTCCAATTGCCATGGTGCGCCCGCGCGTGCCGCCTTCGGCTTTCGCAGCGCCAAGCGTGACAAGCTGAATTGTCTCGCTTGACGGCTCCCGCGGAATTTGAACCTTGCTCACCGCGCCGATTTTCTCAGAAGCGAAACGGGAAGGTTCTGAGGGATGTGTTGTGCTCGTCTTGACTGGCGCGGATTCAACGGCCGCCGCCACAGTCGCAACCTCCCGCGAAGCGGATGGCGCCGATGTCTTCAGGATCGCGCCGGGTTGCGGTTTCTCATGATGAGCCTGCTGCACGGGCTTGACGCCAAGAAACGATGCCTGCAGGGAATTGACAATCTGGCTGACAATGTCGCGGGTGATTTCGGTCTTCAATTCTTTTTTAATTTCAGCCTTCAGCTCGGTAAACAGCGCCAACGGTTCGGGCGAACCGCCATTGCCGTCCGAGCCGGAAACCGCATCCGCCATTTTGATCTCAGCAGGCGCCTCAATCACAGACGGCGCAGTCTCGGGTTCAGCTTCATCCGTCCACAGGGTGGCCATGTCGGGCATGTTGAGCGCGGGATGGCCAGCCTTCTCCATGAATTCATGTATCGCATGGGGATCCGTGGCGATGCTCTCATCGGCAATCATGTCAAGGATGGCCGGCACGCCCTGCTCCCCGGCGCGCTTGCAAAAATCCTCTTCCACGGCCAGCTTAAGTTCCTTTGGCATCCAAACGACGCGCGCCAAGCCGCCCTCGGCAAACAGGAACTTGCGGCTGCTGATAAACGCCTTGCCTATGCCCATGAATCCTGGTGTCTGCGCCCCGCCGCCGACCGATCCCGCGAGTGTGCTGAACGACATGCCCACAGGGGTGTCCCCCTGAAATTCGCGGTTCACGATCATGACCCCATTGCACTCGGGCACATAGGCCGCGATGGCCTCGAAACACCCGCACGAGGTCATCGGGCGGTCCATGATGCTGTAAGCCGTGAACGATTTGAGCGACTTGTGTGACTTCTGATAAACAAACTCGTTGACGCCTTCCCAGATGCCGCAGACCGGATCAAGGCAGCGGCCTTTCGTGACAGGCTGATTCGGTCCCGTTTCATCGATCTCAAACGCCGCCTTGCCGTCAAGCCAGTTGTAGGCGCCGCACAATCCAAGACGCTCGGGCGTGATGATGCAGACATGGTCTGGAGCGAAAGACTGGCACAAAAGGCAGCTGTAGAAGGTGTCGACCGAATCGTCCGTCATCGATTCAAGGCGCCGGTTGCGTTCGATGTAAATTTTGCGCGCGTGATCGACGCGCCGCCGCACCTCGGCTTCGTCCGTGATCAGCGTCACCTTCACCTTGTCAACGATCGCCGGATAATCGCCGAGAAATTTGGCGTGGATGATCTCGCCATAATGGCGCAGGCGAAAACCTCGCGCAAAGGCTGTCTTGCTGATGCGCGTCCAAACGATGTCGCGCTGGCCGATGTGCCACACGCCCTCGGCCCCATTGATCAGGTGATGAATCTGACGCTCGAGGATCGGCTCAAAATCCTGCTGCATCTTGCGTCCCGCCGCCTGAACCCAGATGGCCAGCGGCAGCGCCGAACCTTCAGGAACTTCATCAACATCCTTGCCGATGATTTCAATGACGCCGTCCTCGATTTCATCCATTTCCGCCATCGTGACGAATTCAAACGCCGTGGTGATATTGCCGCCAAACTCCGCGTGCGCCTCGTTTTTGCGCACACGCTCGCCCTCAAAGGCCGGCCCGTAAGAGACCGGGATCGGAACCTTCGTGATCTTGATCTTGCATCCGCGCACCTCCAGCGCGCGCTCCACGATTTTGTCAAGCGGCACATTGCTCACCACATGTTCATACGTGCAGACGCCCGTGGGCAGGATTTCGGGGATGTCCGTGTCGGCAATCGTCGGAAATCCATAATTGATAGCCCCCGCCGCCGCCGCATATTTTTCATCGCCGACTTCGTCAAGCGCGAGGACAAAGGCGAAGATGCGATTTTTATTGTAGCGCAGGTTGCGCTCATAATCGCCGGGAGCAACACCGCCGAATGACAGCGCCGCGCGGCTGGCGAAGCCAAGCGAGTAGATGCACGCCGAGACATCGGGGCCGAACGGCACCAGGCGCGTCTCCCAGCCAAGCTGGACGCCCTCCGCCGCCAGTTGCTCGGCGAAACTGACCCCGCCCACACCGCCCGACATGAACACATAAAGATTCTTTTCCTGCAACTCGCGCGCGATGCGCACAGCCGTCGCGTTGTCGGGAGCGCGCCCGACAACCGCCGCAAAACCGGGCGCCGTGCCGTCAACAAACTCAATGCCGCGCTCGCGCATGATGACATCACTCGCGGCGCCCAGCCAGATGCCCTGAACAGGATTCGGACCAATCAGCGTTTTGCATGCCTCGATGATCTCGAACGAAAACAGCGTGGCCACGCCCGCGTCAAGCGCGGAGCCAAGATAAGGCAGCCAGACATTGTCATCGGGAACGGCC
>JAPLSQ010000088.1 GCA_026398535.1 Candidatus Sumerlaeota bacterium
ACAGAACCACCGGATCACTTAAGCCTGCTTTCGCACCTGCTCGACTTGTCAGTCTCGCAGTCAAGCTCCCTTGTACTTATACGCTCTACGCACGATTGCCGACCGTGCTGAGGGAACCTTTGCGCGCCTCCGTTACACTTTGGGAGGCGACCGCCCCAGTCAAACTACCCGCCTGACACTGTTCCCCTCCCGGATTACGGGAGCGGGTTAGAAACTCAATATACCAAGGGTGGTATTCCAAGGTTGACTCCACGAGGGCTTGCGCCCCCGCTTCACAGTCTCCCACCTATCCTCTACATGAAACATCGAATTCCAATATCAGGGTATAGTAAAGGTGCACGGGGTCTTTCCGTCTTGATGCGGGTAACCGGCGTCTTCACCGGTATCTCAACTTCGCCGAATCTCTTGTTGTGACAGCGGTCAAGTCGTTACGCCATTCGTGCAGGTCGGAACTTACCCGACAAGGAATTTCGCTCATTAATCTTACTCAACATACGTTGAGCGAGCCGCTTCTCAAGTGCGGCTCCTGCATGTCGCCATGCAGATGGGACCATATCATCATCCAACACGATTGGATGTCTGGCATGTGGTCTCTGAGGATTCTGGTCGCTTTGGACCAGTCTTTCCTGCTGATTGTCTGCACCCGGACATTGTCACGTGATAATCGTTAGTCAACACGATTACCACGTATTCCGGGATACTCAGATGTTCCAGCATATAGCCAGATGCACATCGAACTGTTACCAGTGCGAGGGGCAGCTTGATAATCCACCTTAGGACCGTTATAGTTACGGCCGCCGTTTACCGGGGCTTCAGTTTATAGCTTCGCCTTGCGGCTAACCACGCCCTTTAACCTTCCGGCACTGGGCAGGCGTCAGACCCTATACTTCCTCTTCGCGAGTTAGCAGAGCCCTGTGTTTTTGATAAACAGTCGCTTGACCCATTTCACTGCGACTCCCTCAGGCTTTGCCAGTAAATAGCATCACCTTAACGGAGCACCCCTTTTTCCGAAGTTACGGGGCTATTTTGCCGAGTTCCTTAACAAGAGTTATTTCGAGCGCCTTAGGATTTTCTCCTCATCTACCTGTGTCGGATTGCGGTACGATCAGTTTCCAGACTCACGGAACGAGGTTTTTCTTGGCGGCATAGGATTGCCCAGTTGGTTTGGCCGAAGCCGCACTTCCCGATTCCCCTCGGTGTTGAATGAGGATCCGGATTTGCCTGGATCCTCCACCTGCAGGTCTCGCATCCCATCCGTCAGGGCTTAGGGCTACCTTTCCGCGTCACCCCACCGTGTCTTTATCGTCTGGAAACTGGTGCAGGAATTTTCGCCTGCTTTCCATCGGCTACGCCTTTCGGCCTCGCCTTAGGGATCGACTCACCCTGGGAGGATTAACCTTGCCCAGGAAACCTTAGATATACGGCGAACGGGTTTTTCACCCGTTTGATCGCTACTAATGCCGGCATACTCTCTTCCGGCCGCTCCACACGTTCTTTCGATCGCGCTTCACTGCAGACCAGAATGCTCTCCTACCGCCAAAGCCTTGCGGCTTAGGCCCATAGCTTCGGTGCGACGCTTGAGCCCCGTTACATTTTCCGCGCAATCCCTTTTGACCAGTGAGCTATTACGCACTCTTTAAATGAATGGCTGCTTCTAAGCCAACATCCTGGTTGTCTAAAAGAAATCACATCGTTTTCCACTTAGCGCCGTCTTGGGGACCTTAGCTGATGGTCTGGGTTGTTTCCCTCTCGACAATGGAGCTTATCCCCCACTGACTCACTCCCGATCTCTTGAGTCGCCGCATTCGGAGTTTGATTGGGTTCGGTAATCTTGTAGGACCCCTAGTCCATTCAGTGCTCTACCTCGGCGACTGAGCAATCGAGGCTGTTCCTAAAAACATTTCGGAGAGAACCAGCTATCACGGAATTTGATTGGCCTTTCACCCCTAAACACAGCTCATCCGAGCACTTTTTAAGGTACAACGGTTCGGGCCTCCAGCCGGTGTTACCCGGCTTTCACCCTGGCCATGCCTAGATCATCCCGCTTCGGGTCTACTATGCGCAACTGGGCGCCCATTTAGGACTCGCTTTCGCTGCGGCTGCGCGCCTGAGGCGCTTAACCTTGCTACGCACAGTAACTCGCCGGCTCATTATGCAAAAGGCACGCTGTTGCACGTGGCGGGTGCAAGCCCCGCCAACGGTGCTCCAACTGCTTGTAGACATACGGTTTCAGGTACTATTTCACTCCCTTTGTAAGGGTACTTTTCACCTTTCCCTCACGGTACTGGTTCACTATCGGTCGCTGGAGAGTATTTAGCCTTGGAGGGTGGTCCCCCCAGATTCACGCGGGATTACACGTGTCCCGCGTTACTCAGGAACGGAATAGGGCCGCTTCGACTTCGCTTACAGGGCTGTTACCTTCTATGGCCGGCCTTTCTCAGGACCGTTCTGCTCGCGTCGGCAGTCCCATGACTCCCGCCCTACAACCCCAAGGAGCAAGCCCCTTGGTTTGGGCTGTTCCGCGTTCGCTCGCCGCTACTTGCGGAATCTCGGTTGATTTCTCTTCCTCCGGGTACTGAGATGTTTCACTTCCCCGGGTTGGCTCTCGCCGCCCTATTGAATTCAGGCGGCAGTGGCTGGCCTTCAGCCAGCCGGGTTTCCCCATTCGGATATTCCGGGATAATAGCGCTTGCTTGCAGCTTCCCACGGACTTTTCGCAGCTTGCCACGTCCTTCATCGCCTTCCAGCGCCAAGGCATCCACCGTACGCCCTTTGTAGCTTAACGAACCTAATTCGTCTTTTACTCTTGTGGCGTCTTAATCAGTCAGACCCTTTCGCTGTCAGTTTCCATATAAAAATTGTCAAAGAACACTCTCCGGCCCCAGTCGCATGCATACACACACTAACCGTTTCCAGAAAACTTTTTATGTTTGCCTCGCGAAGCTTACGCGCCTTGCATGCCATTTTTCCAGCGTGCCAAGTTGGGCAAATTGATCGATACTTCTGTTTCGAGGCCCTCTTGACCCCGGGCCTCGGTTCCGAAGACGCGTCCTCAGCGTTCTTACCTGTTCCAACGCGCATCGGATATTTACGATTCGTCCTTTTGCATTATTCACGGAAAATCGATTTTTGGCAAATTTTTCGTGAAACCCTGCAACCAAGCGCGTCAAACCCGTTTCTCATATTCATCAGACGGCATGTAAATTCGCGCAAAATAACTTTTTTTGTGTTTAAAATTCCCGCCGTCGGCGTATAGATCAATGCAGTTAACACCCCAATGACCTCGGTTCTCATCATCGACGACGAAGAGAAAATGAGCAGCGTGCTTGCGAGGATGCTTGCGCGCGAGGGTTGCGATGCCGAGCACACCTCCAGCCCCAAGGACGGACTGAAACGGATCATGCAGCGGCATTTCGACATTGTGCTGAGCGATCTTCGCATGCCCGAAATGAGCGGGATCGAATTGCTCGAGCGCGTCCAGCACATCAGCCCGTCCACCGATTTCGTTGTCATGACGGCATACGCCAGCGTCCAGACCGCCATCGAGACGATGAAAAAAGGCGCCATCGACTACCTGATCAAACCGTTTCCGATTGACGAGTTGAAACTTCTCGTCAAGCGCCTTGAGGCAAGCCGCAATCTGCGCGAGGAGAATCAGCGTCTTCGCGACGTTATCAGGCAATCGTTTTCGCTTGAGGACATGGTGGCTCAATCATCGCAGATGAGGGATGTCATCGCGCGCGCCCGCAAGGTGGCCGCGTCCAACGCCAACGTGCTGCTGCGCGGCGAGAGCGGCACGGGCAAGGAGGTGCTGGCAAAGGCCATTCACAACATGAGCCCGCGCCTGCGCGAACCTCTCGTCGTCGTCAACTGCGGCGCCATCCCCGACACTCTGCTCGAAAGCGAACTGTTCGGCCACGTCAAGGGCTCGTTCACCGGCGCGATCGAGAACCGCAAGGGCATGTTCGAGACGGCCAACAGCGGGACAGTTTTCCTCGATGAGATCGGCGAGATTCCCACCCACCTGCAGGTCAAGCTGCTGCGCGTACTGCAGGAGGGCGAAATCCAGCGCATCGGCGACTCGCGGCCTCAAATGGTCGACGTGCGCGTCATCGCGGCCACCAACCGCGACCTCGAACAGGCTGTCGCAAACGCCACCTTCAGACAGGACCTTTATTACCGTCTGAACGTGATCCCGATCTGCCTGCCGCCCTTGCGCGAACGCCGCGAGGACATTCCCGCGCTCATCACGCTCTTCCTGAGGAAATTCACGCCGCAAGGCTCGGTCAAGCAACTGTCCCCCAATGCGCTCGACCTGCTGTTGCGCTATGATTATCCGGGCAATATCCGCGAACTCGAAAACGCCATCGAGCACGCCGTGGTGCTCAGCGAAGCTGCGATGATTCAGACAAGTGACCTGCCCCTGCAGATTCAGAATTTCGACTGGTCGCGCTCATCGTTCAATACGGGGGCGAGCGTCGAGGGAATGCGCCTCGATGAGGTCGAGAAACAGTGCATCCTCGCAGCGCTGGAAAAAGCGCGGTACAATTACACGCGCGCGGCGCGGCATCTCGGCATCACGCGCCGCACACTCGGTTACCGCATCCAGAAATACGGGTTGCAGGACATCATCGAAGAAAACATGCGCCCGCTACGGCGGGTCAAAGAGGGCGGGTGAGATGGCGCATCCCGGGATCGCGGGCGTCCCGCCCGCGAATCATGGCGGACGGGATGCCCGGCCTCCTTTTGATCGATTTAAGGAACACATACCGCTGGCGCCGCATACCACCATCGCAGTCGGCGGTAACGCCAGGTATTTTCTCGCCGTCCATGACATCACGCAACTGCGCGAGGCGCTTGACTGGGCCGGCCACCAGCGCCTGCCGGTATTCATCCTTGGCGGCGGCAGCAACATTGTGTTTCCCGATGAAGAACTCAACGCGCTGGTCATTCAAATTGCTCTCAAGGCAATTTGGGAATCCGCCGCTGCGGATACCGCCGGGACTGTCTTGGCCACGGCGGCGGCGGGTGAGGATTGGGACGCGTTCGTGGCGTGGACCGTCGAACGCGGCTGGGCGGGCATCGAGTGTCTTTCCGGTATTCCGGGTTGTGCCGGCGCCACGCCAATCCAGAATGTCGGCGCATACGGGCAGGAAGTGGCCGAGACAATCGCGAGTGTGACTGTCCTTGACCGCCACAATGACGCGACAACAGAAATCCCCGGAGAAGGATGCGCCTTTGGTTACCGCACAAGCCGTTTCAAGACAATCGACCGCGGCTGTTACATTGTTCTTTCGGTAACGTTCCGCCTGGTTCCCGGCGGCAAGCCCGCTGTCCGTTACCATGGCCTCGAAACATATCTTGCCAAAAACGGCATTCGCCATCCAACGCTCAGGGATGTCCGTGAGGCCGTTCTGGCCGTGCGCCGCAGCAAGGCGATGGTGGTCGACCACGACGAACCAAACTCGCGAGGTTGCGGATCGTTTTTCATGAATCCCATCATGAGCGCGCAACAATTCGTGGACATCCGCGCGACGGCAGAACGCGCGGGAGTCGTCTCGCCCGGCGATACAATTCCGGCGCATTCCGTTCCGGATGGCCGGCTCAAGCTCTCTGCGGCATGGCTCATCGAGCGGGCGGGATTGCGCCGGGGATTCCACCACGGCGGCGCGGGGATTTCAGAAAAACATTCGCTTGCCATCGTGAATTTCGGTGGCGCAACGGCCCGCGACGTGACCGAGCTTGCGGCGCTCGTCATCGCGCACGTCATGGAAAAGTTCGGCGTGCGGCTTCAGCCCGAACCGCTCATCCTCGCGCCCGATGGCACAATCCGCGCGATTTGAGATGATTCAAACGCCCCGTCTTACGGAATAACCACCGAGACCGCGACGTTTGTTGTCTCCTGATCACCTGGGAGCGCGGGCGTCCCGCCCGCTTCTCCGTGTTCTCCGTGTTCTCCGTGGTTGTTCATGTCAGTTTTTTTACCCCCTGATTCCAGATTCCATCTGCGGTTCATCCGGTCATTTTGCCCGGCGCGGCTGGTGAGGCTTGGCCGTTTCCTTTGTACTGCAGTTTGTAAAGTTTGTGGTAGATGCCTTCGCGTCGCAGAAGCTCGTCGTGCGAACCGGTCTCGCGCACGCATCCATGATGGAGCACGATGATCTTGTCGGCATGCTGGATGGTCGAAAGCCGGTGGGCGATGACAATGGCTGTGCGCCCCCGCAGCAGTTTTTCGAGGGCGTCCTGGATGAGCAACTCCGTCTCGGTGTCGATCGATGCGGTGGCTTCGTCGAGGATGAGGATTTGCGGATCGAAGGCAAGCGCTCGCGCGAACGCCAGAAGCTGTTTCTGCCCGACGGACAGTGTGGCGCCGCGCTCGCGAACCTCGTGGCGGTAATCTCCATCAAGGCTCTCGATAAAAGACGCGGCATTGACATATTGCGCGCACTGGCGGACAGCGTCGTCCGTGATCGTTGTGTCGCCAAGCCGGATGTTTGATGCGATGTCGCCCGTGAAGAGAAACACATCCTGCATGACCACAGCCATCTGTCTGCGCAGCGCGACAAGGTCAATGTCGCGGATATTGATTCCGTCGATGGTGATCGCGCCGCGCTGGATGTCATAATAGCGCGCCAGCAGGCTGGTGATTGTGGTTTTTCCGCTGCCGGTGTGGCCGACGAGCGCCACTGTCTGGCCGCGCTCAACCGTGAAACTCACGTCGTGCAGCACCCATTCCTCGCCCTTGTAGGCAAACCATACGTGGTCGAAGCGAATCTCGCGGCTCAAACCGTTGAATGGGCACGGGCGCGCCGGCGAAGCCACATCCACCGGCGTGTCGAGCAGCTTGATGATGCGCTCGCCCGAGGCAAGCGCGGTTTGGAACACGTTGAACTTTTCCGTGAGTTCCCTGATCGGCTGGAAAAACCGATGCGTGAACTGGATGAAAAGGAAAACCGTGCCGAGAGTGATCGTGCCGTGAAGCGTGGACACGCCGCCATACCAGACAATGAGCGCAAGCGCGATGGCGGCGATAAGCTCGACCACAGGGAAGAAAACCGCGTGATAGAAGATCGTTTTTTTGTTGGCGGCGCGGTAGCTGTCATTCATCGCGCTGAAAAGGCTGAAGTTGCTGGACTGGCGGTTATATGCCTGAACCGTGCGCATGCCGCAGATATTTTCCTGCAGATAGGCGTTCATGCGCGAGAGGCGCGCCCGCGCGTCACGGTACGCGATGCGAACCTCGCGGCGGAAAATACTGCCCGCAAGGAACAGCAGCGGACCGGTGGCGAAAACGAGCAGTGAGAGCTTCGCGTCGATGGACAGCATGATGACGGCGATTCCGATGAGCAGGAATATATCGCCCGCGAGAGTCATGATGCCCTGCGAGAACAACTCGTTGAGCGCCTGGACATCGCTGGTGAGCCGCGTCATGAGCCGGCCGACGGGATGGCGGTCGAAAAACGCAACCGACAAGCGTTGAACGTGGGCGAACATGGCGGAGCGCAGATCGAACATCGACCGCTGCCCCACCCACGTGATCATCATCCCCTGGGCATATTCGAGGGCGAATCCCATGATGACCGTTGCCAGAAACAGCCCGCTCCACAAAATGATTTCCCGGGTGTTGTTCTTCGCGATACCGTCATCGATCGTGATCTTGACAATGCAGGGGCCGGCAATCTGAAGAAGAGCCAGAACGAGGGAGATGGCGCTGGAGGCAAGAATCATGCGCCAATAGGGCACGACAAATCTCAGCAGCCTCAAGGTCAGGCGGGGATCAGCCGCGCCGGAGATCCGGTCATCTTCAATGAAAGTGTCGTGGCTCATCTGCGATGATCAATGATTGACAAGAATCAATCTGCTTTCGGTTGTAGTAGAATATTCACACGGAATGGAAACGGCACATTATGGAGTGCGGTCCGCGGCGGCGGATGCCACACTCCGCATCATTCTGTGTCGTGAAAAACATATCAACATGAACTGGAACCGTTTTCATAAACCATCATTTGCGGCAACGTTGCCGCTTGCGATTGCGTTGCTTCTTGCGGGATGCAATGCGCGCAAGTCTGAACAGCCTCAACCCGCCGCAACCCCCAATCAAACCACATCCGCCACACTGCGCAAGCCGGCTGTCAAAAATGGCCTGCCCAAAGTGGATTACGCGGACCTGCCGAAGTTGAAGCTGGACAAGCTGCCAACCGACAAGTCGGGCCGGCGCATCGTCGCCATGGTCAACGATCAGCCCATCACCGAAAACCGGTTCCGCGCGGAACTCCGCACAGCCATGTCCAAACAATCACCCAAAAGTGAGCAGGAAACACAAGCCTTCCAGTCCGGGCTTGCGGCCCCCGTGCTGGATAATCTGCTAAGCACGGCGCTTGTCACAGAGTATGCCGCGAAACAAAAACTGACTGTGAGCGGGGATGAAATCGACCGGTTCATCGCCGCGGCCAATAACCGCCTGCGGGACGGCAATAAACTCTCAGACGATGCCATCCGCAAGGGGCTTACGCGCGAAGAAATGCGCCAGGACATCCTCGAGCGCCTGCTCATGAAGAAGGTGGAGGAACACCTTGGCAAGTCTCTGCCCCCCGCCACCGGGGAAGAACTGGCCAATTTCGCGCTCAGCCACCCGGAAATCACATCCGGCGCCGAGGAAATCCGCGTGAGCCATATTGTCATCCGGGCGCATGACAATGAATCCACGGCGCAGATCGATAGCGCGCGGCAAAAAGCGCGGGCTGTGCTCGATGAAATTCGCGCCGGGCTTGATTTTGCCGAGGCGGCGCGGCGCCATTCCCAGGATGCCATGACAGCGCCGCGGGGCGGCGATCTTGGCTACTGCACGCGCGGGAAGATGTATCCCGCATTTGACGACGCGGCATTCGCCATCAAGGCGGGTGAAACGACGGGTGTTGTTCAAACACCCGTGGGATTTCACATCATTCATGTGGCCGACCGCCGCCAGGGTAACGCCCAGTCGCTGTACATGATTGTTCAGCGCAAGAAAGCGTTCGTCAAATGGTTGCAGGAGGCGCGCGCGCAGGCAAGAATTGAAAAGTTCTTGTAGACGCCCGCGCGCGTTGTTTTTCTGTTTTTCTTATGAATTCTGCGAGGTTAACCGATGAAACCATTTAATGACGAAGGAATCGTGCCCGAAGGGCTGCTGCCCGAGATCAAGACGCCGGCGCCCGGCCCGCGCGCGCAGGCAATCATTGAGCGCGACCAGGCCATCATGTCATCCTCCTACACGCGCGATTATCCCTTTGTCATGGATCGCGGGAGGGGCGCGATGGTCTGGGATCCCGATGGCAACAGGTATCTCGACATGGCGGCGGGCATTGCCGTTTGTTCGACGGGGCACAGTCATCCCGATGTCGTCGCTGCCATTGCCGGCCAGGCTGAAAAATTCCTCCACATGAGCGGCACGGATTATTACTACGATGTCCAAGTCAGGCTGGCCTAGCGCCTGTGCGCGCACGCGCCCATTCCCGATCCCAAACGCATTTTCTTCTGCAACTCCGGCGCGGAGTCCATAGAGGGCGCCATCAAACTTGCCCGCCACCACACCGGCGGCCACCAGATGATCGCCTTCTTCGGCGCATTCCATGGGCGCACACTCGGCGCGCTGTCGCTGACAGCCAGCAAGAACATCCAGCGCAAGGGATTTGCGCCCCTGCTGTCGGGCGTCCATCATGTGCGCTATGGCGAAAGCGTTGAATACATCGAAGAATATGTGATCAAAAAAACCATCGATGTCGAAAACTTCTCCGCCATCTTTGTCGAGCCGATCCAAGGCGAGGGCGGTTACATTGTCCCGAGCGCCGAATGGCTTCAGGGATTGCGCGATCTGTGCAACCGTTACGGCATTTTGATGGTGGTCGACGAAGTGCAATCCGGCATGGGTCGCACCGGCAAGATGTTCGCCATCGAGCATTTCGGCGTCGAGCCCGACATCATATGCACGGCCAAAGGCATTGCCTCGGGTCTGCCGCTTGGCGCGTTCATCGCGCGCGCCCACATCATGAACTGGAAACCCGGCCAGCACGGAACCACATTCGGGGGCAATCCCGTTGCATGCGCAGCGGCCAACGCCACGATGGACCTGCTCGAGGATTCTCTGATGGAAAATGCCGCGGTCGTCGGCGCGCGCATGAAAGGCAAACTCGAAGAGCTTACTCATGCCACCGCCTTCCTGTCGGGCGCTCGCGGAATCGGTCTGATGATCGGGATTGATGTCATGGACGGCCAGGGCGCCTTTTCGCCCGAAACGCGCAACCGCATCGTGCACCGGTTCTTCGAGCGGGGAATTCTTGTCCTCGGCTGCGGCGCCCACACGATCCGCTTCTGTCCGCCGTTATGCATTACCAGGAAGCAGGCCGATTACACGGTCGAGATTCTTGGTGAAATCTGCCGCGAGATGGAAGGGTGACAGGCGTAAAATTTGCGGATTGTGTTCCTGCCGCGGCGGGCGGCGTCCTGAGCGTTGCGGCGTGAAAAGCGTCCTATGATCGGCGTCCCGCGCCGGCAGTTATGGTTTGTTCTCAGCGTCGCATTCGCGGCGTTCATGAGCAAGCTCGATATGTACATCGTCAATGTCTCGCTTCCGACGATGTCGCGTTATTTCAACGCGGGAACTGGCAACATCGCCTGGGTGGTCATCAGCTACCAGCTTGTCTGCACGAGCACGATGCTCGTGTTTGGCAAGCTCTCTGACCGCATGGGGCTGAAAAATGTTTTTCTGTGGGGTTATGCCATCTTCACGGCGGGATCGATACTCTGCGGATTTTCGCCGCACTTGGCGGTGCTGGTGCTGGCGCGGTGCGTTCAGGGATTCGGAGGAGCGATGATGGCCACATCGTCGTTCGCGCTGATCCCCACGTATGTGCCGGCGGCGCGACTTGGGTGGGCCTTCGGCATGGTCACCATGGCGGCCGGATTGGGCGTCAGCCTCGGCGCGCCGCTGGGCGGCATCATCACCACATGGCTGTCGTGGCGCTGGATC
>JAPLSQ010000069.1 GCA_026398535.1 Candidatus Sumerlaeota bacterium
GCATGGCGGAACGATGACATTCAGATTTCACATGATCACAGAAAGGAGGCCCGCAAACCGTCAAATTATGTTGCGGAACGAGTGGTTGTGTGTTTGTTTTCAAGAACGTTCAGCATCAGCATCGGATTTCCCGCAAGACGGCTTCCCGGTGCATTCGGAACAAGCGGCGCGCAATTCATAAACCCGCCAATCACCACCGCCAGCGGCATGAGCCGATCCAGAAAGGCAATATTGTAAACAGGAAAGGAGAATGGTTCAGGATCGCATGTGAGACGCGGTCCGCGATATTTGATGAATCCTCCAAGGCAGCGCAAGCCGCTCCGTGGAGAGACCGGTTCGTATGGGAAGAAGATGTCAAGTCTTCCCGGCACAGATGCAACATGATCACCTAAAGAGAGAGGATCAAAATGAAAACTTTTGTCACTAAAGCAATGACACCCGCATTTGTCTGGCTCTTGTGCTCGAGTGTCTTCGCCACCAGTGATGTCCCAACCGAGACGATTGGAGTGGCGACGAAGATTCGCAGCGATGCGGCAATTGTAACGCCTTCATCGGCAGCATGGAATCCGGATTCATACCCGGGAAATTGGGGAAGCCTCTGGACTGGCGTTGGTAATGCCGGTTTTACCGCTGAGTTTGTCATGATGCCGACAGACACCCAGTATGATCTCCTGGCCCAGATCAAGACAGGCCCGGATAACGCGACATCCGAGTCGGTGACGGTGAACTTCAAGTCGAACGGCGCCTATTTCATCAGCCCCGATAAGAGAATAGTTAAAACCGACCTGACCAACGCCCCTTCGGGAAAAGTGGTCTATACCGTCGACACCACCGGCCCCTCATGGCCGGATGCCGCCTTCGTGTATCTGGGGAGATTCGAGGCCGCGACTGGCGGGAAGCTCTCTGTTCTGATTGACGCCGGCGCATCACAGGGAAATTACAATGTTAACACCCCTGTGACGGTATGGTTCGCCCCGATACAACCCAATTACGGCACGCTGTCTTACAACGACTACAACAGCGTTCCCGCCGGATGGTTTTCGCCCGATGGCACGGAATTCAACCACTATTGGGCCAATGCCACAAACAATGTGGATGTCTTCCGGACCGCGCAGTACTTCGGCTTTCCGCCAGCCGACAGATCGGCGCATCCGACCGGCAAATACACGTTCACCTTCAATCATTTCACCATTTGGCATCCCCAGGTTGCCACGATTCCGCTGTTGATCTATTTCAAGCCTGGCGGGGCCTACACGCCGCCAGTCGTCAGCGGATACGTCACCGCAGTCGACACAACCGATGCCGCAAAAGGCCAGGTCACGGTGACCATCGACTGGCCGAGAAGCACCGCCAGTGGCCCGCCGTATCCCCGCAATGACGTGCCCGTGGGAACCTATGAGCTTGACACCGCCGTGATGTACGGCGCGATACTCATGAGCTTCCCAACCGCCGAAACCGGTGAGGCTTACGGGCCCAAAGCCGTTACGCTGACCTATGACTCCTCGTCTGTCGCGGATTGGGCCATTTATTAACCGCCACCGTTCTTGAACAATTGGGGCGGCGTCGCGTCGCGGCGTCGCCCCTTGCTTATATCCCTGATCAAATGCTTGGCCGCCGCGCGCCCGCCCGGCGGCGGTATGTCATTGCCGTTTGTTGCGCGTCTGGATTTCCCGGGCGCGGGCAAATGATTGCGCCGCGTCGTCGCGCAGACCCAAATCGCGGGCAAGCTGGCCGCGCGTCACCCAATGGTGCTCAATCGTCGGCAACAACTCGGTTGACCGCTTCGATGCCACATAAGCATCGGCCAGCCGTCCCTGACGGTAGAGATACACCGAGAGATTTTGCCATGCCATGCCGTGATCAGGCTGGCGTCGCACTTCCGATTCCCACAATGCCAGCGGCGAAACAAAATCGCGCGAGCGCATGCTGATCATCGCCGCGCCAAAGACAGATATCAAAACAAGGTAAACGACGGGCATATATGCCGCGGCGGTCCTGGCCTTTGCCCATGGGGTGCCGTCTTTGCCGGACGCTGGTGATCCCGGCGCGGCGGCGGCCGTGCCCGCCACGAATATCAGCCAAACGAAACCGAAAAGCGGGATGAAGGCGAAGCGCCCCGCCCACAACGCGCCGAAGGGGATGATCTGAAGAAAGGGAGAGAGAAAAAGCGGCATCCACAGCAATGCCGCCGCAGCCTCGCGGCGGGCGCGCAACAAGCGCGCGTTGGCACGATTCGCGCGCGCGCGCCACAGCAGCGCCGCCAGAAGCGCCAGCGCGATGCAGAAGGCCAGCGCCCCAATCCACGGATAAGCTCCCGCGCGGCTGCCCGCCTGTTTCAGAAAACTGTAATCGGTCTGGGGAATCGCGGGGAACAGAAAACCAGCCGCGTAACGTCCCGTGATTTCCATAAAACCCACTCGCCGCTCCCCTGGCGCAAACCAGCCGCCGCCATGTCCGGAGATCGGCTGAAATCCCCCAAGCACATAGGTCTGCAGGGAAAGACGCAGCACGATCAGCGCAAACGCGGCCGCAAACGCGCGCGCGGCAAGCCGCCTCCGCATCGGACGCCCGCCCTCACCGAACCAGATGGCAAGCGGCACAACCACGGCCGCCGGATAGGCGCCTTCCTTTGAAAGAATAGCGCTTGCGAGAAAAAGACACCCGCCCGCAAACCGCATGCCGCTGCGGATGCCGGGCCGCCGCCAGCAAATCCACGCGCCCAGCGTTCCCGCGGCGGCAAGCAGCTCAGCCTGGCCCACAAACGGCAGAATGACGTCCGCCGAAAGGGGATTCAGCAGCGGCGCGACCGCGGCAAGCAGCACCAGCGGCGCGGGCGCGCTGGGTCCGCGTCCGCGCATCAGGCAGACGCCGAACAGACCCGCGCATACACCCGCGAGAACCGCTGTCATAAAGGCAAAAGGCAGCGTGCGCCCGTCGCCCACCCGCCACAGCGCCGTCCATAACAGCTTCGGGACCGGCCGCCATGTTCCATCGGCCGGATCATGCTGCCAGTGGCGCAGCCGCGCGATCTGCCACAGACTCAGCGAGACGTTCTGCGCCGGATTGAGCTGGAAGTGGACAAGGTCATCGAGCGACAATTCGCGCCGCCCCGCCGGCCACGTCAGCGAGAGAACGAGAAAAAAACCGAGGATGCCGGCGGTCAGGGGAAGGAAGATCATCTCACGTACAATACCAGGCGTCCGCTGGTTCGTTTGCGTCATTTTGCCGGGCAGGTCGCCCATTTTTTCCACATTTGCGGATTGGCGAGCATGGGGATGAAGACACCCCCGACGACGGACCGCGCTTGGAAGCCGGCGCGCCGGCCGTCGTTTGTCCAATACCAGTCGGTCATGGGCACGCGCTGGGGCGTCTCGTTCACCCATCGATAAATCGGCGCAAGGAATAGCGCAAAATCATCGGGCTTTTCGCAAAGCGCGGCCGTCCACACGCTCCAATCCAGTTTCGTGTATTCGGAACGGTTGTCGAGCGGCAGACCATATGCGGCCAATTTTGTTTTATAGAAGGCGGCCTCTTTGCGGGCGATGTCAGGGGGGAACAGGTTCAGGCCCAGCAGTTTGTCCCAGACGAGATTGTATTTCTGGCTCCATGTTCCCGGCTTGTCGAACGCGAGACGGAAATGATCCCCGTCATCGGCTTTCTTTACCCACTCGCTGGCCATCTGTTGCGCCGTGTTGCGCCATTGTTCGGCCTCCTGTGTCCTGCCGGTCATCTCGCACAACCTGGCATAGCATCCGATGGCCATGACCGCCTTGAGCGAGAGGTTGGTGTTGTGGGCGAGATGCCCCGCGAAGTCATCCGTGCAGAGCTGGTTCTCCGGATCGAGTCCTTTCTCGCGCAGGTAATTGGCCCATTTCGTCAGTGTGGGCCAGTATTTTTCCGCGTAAGCGGCGCTGCCCTGGATGTGCGCCAGCGCTCCTGTCATGATGAGCATGTTGCCGCTCTCCTCGACCGGCATCTGGTTGTCCTCGGTCCGTTCGCCGCCCCCATAGACTTGGCCGTTGGCAAGGGGATACGTTCCGAGGTCGTGCGGCGCGAAGGGAAACTTCCACCGCGGTGACGACGCGTATTCCAGCACCGGCGTGAGCTGTGCCTGAAGCAATTCGGGATTGAACAGCAGGAAGAACGGCGAGGACGGATAGGTCACGTCAACGGTCGCGATGCAGCCGTTGCTGAAATTCTCCTTTGAAAACATGAGCGGCGTGCCGTCGAAATCGGCGGCCAGTTTGTGCGCGGCGATGCACTGGCGGAATGCCAGCACGGCGACAGCCGCGAAATGTTCGCCGCCCGCTTTGATGAGGTCCGCCATTAATTCGTCATCCAACGCGGCGCATCGCGCGGCGATTTCGGCGTGTTCCATCTCGCAGGCCATGAGCAGTTCCGCCGCATTCCGCAATGATTGCCGCCAATAGGGCCGCAGGCGCCTGCCAAGGTATTCGATCGAAAGAACGTCATCGTATGCCAGAATGACATGCCCCGCCGCCTGCCGCGGCGGGTTGACACCGACGGAGCCAGGATCGAACGCGCACGCGAGGACGGGCGGGTCGTCATTGGCCGGCCTGGGCATCCGCAAATCGTCATTCGCAGGCAGTGTTCCGGAGTGCGCGAACTGATGCCGCACCCCGTGGCCGGCCATGATCGTCGAACAACTCGTCGATTCAGGGATGGCAAGATAAAAATGACCCCAGTCAATCCGCAGATCGTCTCCCCGTTTTTCAAGCATGGGCTGCTCGTGCGAGCCGAAACGCATCACACGCAGACCTTCAACCTGGTAGCGTCCCCAAACAACTTTCTGATTGGGCTTGTCCACCGCCCATTCCGCGGAACAGTCAAAGTAGATGCTCACATCATGGCTTTTGCCGTCGGCCGACTGCGCATCCCACGATATGTAGGCCACGGGGCGCGACATGACCGCGAGATCACACGGCAGCGATGGTGTCAGGAACGTCAGGCACAGGCGCAGGCCGCCGGCTTCAAAGACATAGACGGTGCGCGTCGGCAGAACCGTCACCTGCTTCTGTTCCATGGCGGGCGTCTTGTCCGGCATCACACCCATGAACCGGTAGCATTGACCGTCAATGCGGGCCAAGCCGCACATCGCCTGGATGGCGCCCGTCCAGTGCTTCGTCCATTCATCGGTGAGCTGGTCGCTCATCGACCAGACGCTGAAATATGGATCGCACGTGACGAGGGGCACGGCGGGAGGACGCATGGCGGAAAGCGGTTGGGTGGCGGCGGCTTGGCTTGCGATACTCATAAACAAAATGGCTCCCGTGATATAATGGGTCAATGATCGGATGAAAGACAAAACGGTGTTTTTCACGGCAATATCAACCCTTCTTATTTTTAATGCGCAGAGAGTGGAATTTGCCGCCGCGGACCGCACGAAAAAATGGTTTTACGGTCCTGTGCGCGTCATTCTGTCCCATATATTTCCCATTCCGGTATCCGCGCGATGTTGTCAAGAGCGCAGGGGCGCGTGACAACAAGGCGCGCGCAACGGGCGCGCACGGGGTTTTTGAAGCGCAGAACGCACAGTGAGGCTTTGTATTCGGGCGCAATTGCCGCCGCGATTTCCGCGCCGCCCGACGCGATCGACCATGTGCCGGTTGTCACGGCGGCATCCAAAACTGGTTGCTGATAGACCGCTTCGCACAATTTCACCCATGGGCCGTCCAGCACGCCCGCAGTCTCGACGCGGAAACCCAGCGTGTCGAATCCTTCGGCCTCGCCCGCCATGGAAGCATTTTTCAGAATTATGCCCGTCAAATTCTTCTCTGATCCGAAATCAAGGGCAAGCCACTGGCCTTCAGACGTGCCGCGGGCGCACCATTTCGTGTCAAGACGTCCGTCAAACGCGCTCTTCCCCGCCGACTGCGCGTCATATTGCCCCGATGCGCGACAAGCCCGCGCGCCAGAGACGATATTGCGCCCAGGCGGCGGGGGCGGCAGACGTCCGGAGGCAAACCGCTCCGTCACAGATGCGCGATACTCGGCAGGAATTTCGAGATAATCCGGATCAGGAGCAGGAAGCGGTGGAAAAGGCGCGTGGGGCTCCTCCTGGTACCAGAACGCCACGCTCGAATAGTCATCCTGACGGTCGCCGGTGTCGGCGCCATGGCAGCGCATGACAGCTTTAAACGATTTGTTGAACCACACCGGATCAGCCACATGCCAGCGATACGCCGTCATCTTGGCGTTCCCGGGGCCAAAGGTTGTTCCGTGCATGGGGGCCGTGTGTTCTTTGCGAAATCCCCATGCCTGCCCGAAGTAATCCTCGGCGCCTGTGCCCGGGAGGGTTGGCTTTGCGGCTCCGTCGATATAAAAATCACATCCGCCCTCCACCCACGCGCCCGGCGCCAGCAGATGGTAATTCATCACTGTGCCGGCATAACATCCGCGCCCGCGCGCCTCCAGAAGGGTGTATGGCTCATGAAGTTTGACGGGATTTTCGCGGCGCCATTGGGCATGGAACAGGGGCGTGTGGCGCGGCGCGCGCGCGCGGGTCTCGTAATCAATCTGCGAGAAGAACATTGTCACAATGCGCTTGCTGCGGTTTTCGATGCTGACGCGCGCGCGGTTGCGGAAGGGCATAGGCCAGTAGCAATTGAGCGCCGCGTGGTTGGCGCCGCCCGCAGGCGTCATGTCCGATATGAGCGACGTGAACAAGCGTTCACGACCGAATCCCACGCCGATGAAATCGCCCAGCGGCGACTCGACACTCGGCGAGGTTTCTCCGTCCCATTTCATGCGCAGAATGAGCAATCCGTAAACAGGCGGCACATCCGACTGCGCCGTGAACCACATGTGGCGGATGACGCCCGCCCCGCGAATGTCAGCCAGTTCGGCCGTTTGCCCCGCCGGGATGGAGACCACACGCGTCTCCCTTGCCGATCGCGCTCCTTCAGAATTGGGGCGGATCAGATGGTCAAACAATCCCTCCGGCGTCGCGCAGACGCCGGTCATCACATGCGCCGCGCAGACACACACACACGCGGCTCGGCCCATCGTGTGAGCCAGTGACGCAAAGACAGGGAGATTTGATTTCATGATACGCGCCTTGCGGTTTTGTGATGCTCATCCATATCTTTCATGCCATTGCGATTTTTACGTGTCATCGCTGTTCTTTACCTGCCAATGATCCGGAGTGGTTGCAATTGCCTTTGGCCTTTGCGGAGGAGTTTGTTCCAGTTCACGAGGGGCGGTGCGCTTGCGGCATCGCCGCGCGCGTGCGCCAGGGCAATGCCGGCGACAAGCTCGACAAGCGCCTCGGTGTCGGTTTCGGCGATGATTTCCGGCGCGAGCGATCCGGCCTCCCTGTCCATGTTGTGATAATTTCGGACGGGCACGCAGATTCCGCCGCAGCGCAAGCCCGCGCGTCCGAACAGCGTGGCCTCGCATGTGCCGCCGTCCATGAGGGCGCGCCGCGCGAACAGGGACTGCATGCGCGCCAGCCCCCACAGTTCATCGGCAAACGCTCCGTCGAAGGTGCTCGACCGGTCGCCGATGCGTATCACGGCGCCTTCGCCGAGAGCGATGCCGGGACGCTCACTGCTCGTTTCCACGGAAATAAAAATCGCGTTTTCGCCATCGAGTCCGGGTATGGGCAGATTGTCCAGCATGCACAGCGTCCCGCATAAACCGGCTTCCTCGGCGCGGGTCAGAATCAGCGCGATGTCGATGTCGGGTTCGCCGGCCAGCCGCGCCATGGCTTCGATCAGCATGCCGCAACCGGCGACGTCATCGCAGGCGCGCGCGAGGATAAGGCCGCCCTCGGCCATAAAAACCGGTACATCCCATGCGGCCAGAACGGCGCCTTCGGCGTTGTCGCGCGTCTCGATGACCACGCGGCGGTTGTCATCCTCTCCGCCGCGCGGCGCTGCCGAAACAACCTGGCCCGCCACACCCTTATCGTCCGCCGCGCGATAAAGTGCCACGGGAGCGCCGGGAAAATATTCGTCGTCCACGCGCCCCTCGAAAACGGCCTCGTAACGGTTTGGCTCGGCGGCCGAAATGGCCCGCGCGCCTTGCGGCGGGAAGATGAAACCCGGATGATCCATGTGCGCCACAAAAACAGGCAAAGCGCCGTGAGGCGCGCCGCGTCTGAGCCGCGCGATGCGGTTGCCAAAAGCGTCCGCCTCGAATCGAACGCCCGGAATGGCTGCAAGCTGCCTGTCAACAGCGGCGCAAAACCAATGCTCGCGGAACGGGGCTGTGGGCGTCAGCGCCAGCTCCATGATCCTGTTTATAAGGGAGGTTGTCATTGCTTGTTCCAATCAAACACGGCGCGGATCAAATCAATGTCAAGCATCTCACGCGCCAGGCTCACCGATGGGCTGGTCCCAGCGAGATAGTGACTGAAAGCCAACTCCGGCATCTCGCGGCTAATACTTATGGTCACCGGCAAACAGAGTCAACTTCCGCAAAATTCCATGAATAATTTCCCCTTCGACACCCGGGGGACACAAGGTCATGTCGAATAAATGTTTTTTTGATGATTATAATTTGTGATATATTCACGGAGCGGATTATTAATTGATCGCGCGGCATGTGAAGCATGCATTATGCAAACACTTCTTAAACATAGTGTTCTTGTGCTGAACAGGCACTGGGCGGCCGTGCATGTGACGAGCGTGCGGCGGGCGCTGATCCTGCTCTATGGTGATCACGCGCGCGTCGTGACCGATGACTACTCGACGCACGATTTCGCAAACTGGCGCGGAGTGTCGCGCTTCATGAACACCGTGCGCAAGATACAAACGCCAAGTTTCCAGATCGCCGCGCCCGAAGTCATCATGCTCACCCGCTACGGCAAGTATCCGCCGCGCCAGGTCAAGTTCTCGCGGCGCAACATTTACACCCGTGACAACCACACCTGCCAGTATTGCGGGCGCATGCCGGCGCGCGACGAGCTGACGATCGACCATGTGGCGCCGCGATCGCGCGGCGGAAAATCAACGTGGGACAATGTTGTCCTGGCCTGCGTGCAGTGCAACATGAAGAAGGGCGACAGCCTGCCCGGCGAGAAGGGGCTGAAACTGCTCAACACGCCCAAACGACCGCATTGGCTCGAATGCTCGCAGTTCCAGTCACGGCCTGATGAGCACTCTCTGTGGCAGAAATTTATCGATAACGCCTACTGGAACACATCGCTCCAGCCATAAAAGAATTGTTGGTCAAACCCCGCAAAATTGCGCATTGAACGCAAGGGGCAAATCTTGCCCCATCAAGGCGCGTCTGTTGTTGCAGGCGCGCTTTATTTCGCCGTGGAGCTGATCCACCCAATGGCAACGCACCAGACACATGCGGCGGCGGCGGCAAAGGCGGCATCCTGGGGGCGCAGCAGCGTCATGATTGCAAGCGCCGCCATCCCAAAGGAGGCCAGCCAAACCGCAATGCCATGGCCGCGCCAGACGGGGAGCACGGCGACAACAGTCATGTGAAGACCGATGAATGCCGCCGGGCTGATCATCCCCAGCGGCAGCGCCGCCGCAACGCCAATCCACAACGCGAGCGCCAAGGGCGCAACGATGCGCAACGTCCAGCCAAGACGCTGTTCAAGCGCTGCGTTTTCCGAGAGAAAAAAGATGATGAGCCCGGCGGCAACAGGTTGCAAAAGCCACAACGCAACCGATACAGCAGAGATGACTTCGCCCGAGGCAAGGCCGAGAATAGCCATCTGATTGGCAAACGCCGCGCCGGCCAGCGCAAGCCACACGGCGCACACCAGCAGAAGCCTCGGAGCGGACTCCGCGCGCGAGGAAAACGATGACGACGGCGGGGCGGCGGCGGGATTCATTGAGGCTGATCCTTCGTGAGGGATTCCGCGGGCGAGCCAGGCTGCTCGCGTGCGATCTTTGAATAAGGAACTGTGATGATACTGCCGTTGGGAAGCTGAATTTTCCATGTTCTTCCGCGTTCGACAACCTTGCCGGGGAATTCCTTGCCGCTGCGCAGAATGATCGTGTTGAACGTCCCCGGAGCTGGCGTTGTGGCCAAGGCAGTCGGACGCGCCGCCGGAACGCTGTAATTGCGGACCGATGACACCGGGATGCGGGCCGCAGGCATGGATCCCCGCAATGCGCCGTCGATGGGCGGAGCGGCAGGCGTCGTGCCGGGCGGCCCCCTGCATTCCAGGGACAGTCACACTGCCTGCGCCGGGCATGACGGGGAGCGAAAGACCGCCCGCCCCATTGAACGGAGGTGCGAGTGCGCCGCCGGGGCCGCGCGGCATGGGCAAAAGTGCGCTGGGCACTGAAGCGGCTGTCGGCGCGGGCGGAGGCAACGGGGTGGAACGGGCCGGCTGAGCCTGAAACGACGGCAGCTCGGGCGGAGCGGTGCTGGGCGCCATGGCCTCGAGCGGCGGCTTTGCGGGTGTCGTGGCGGTGGATGAGTCTTCAACGATATTCGCGGCGATCATCTCAAGCCGTCCGGGATCGTCCCAAGGCTCCAACCCCGCCGAGGTGGGGGCCTCCTTCGAGCGTGCCTCCACAATGGCCGGATCAAACACTTTTCTGAACAGGCTGAAAGCCGCCCCGGCGGTGTCGCGCGAATCCGAGGGATCGTCGTAACTGGATACGGCAAGCCCGGCGACTTGGGGATGAAAGATGGGCGTCAGCATCATGACAGCGGAGGACTTTGGCGGATTAAGATAGCCGCCGATACCCACGATAAGGCGCGATTTTCCGCGATTTTCCGCGGCGAATTTCATCCATCCGCGGAAATCCGCGCCGCCGCGGTCGGCGCGCTTGAAATCAGCAAGCACATTGATGTCGGCCAGTCCGGTTTCGCACCAGCCGATGTAATCACTGAGCGCTTTGGCGCAGACGTCGCTCGATGCGGCAAAGGCGGCGCGATCGGCGGGAGGGGCGCCGTAGGTCACGCCTGTGACTGCCACTGCCATCAGCGGGCGCGCTTTGCGCACCTGACCGGCGATTTTCTGCACACATTGGGTCACCTGCGCGCGGCGCCAGTCAACCCAGTCAGGATCGTTCGGGTCGGGCTTGCCCGACTTTTTCCTTTCGAGATTGTAGCGTTGCACGGCGGCCGGATTGTAGCCGAACTTGAGCGAGACATCAGGGTAGCGCATACGGTCAAGCAACACGGCGTCAATGGGATAATTCGCCGCGACCTCCGCGGCCACAAGCGCCATATAATCCTGCACGGCGATGACGCCCGGATCGAGCCAGACCTCTGTGGCGTCGTCGCCCGAATCCTTCGAGCCGTCCACCGATTCGGTGATCCATTCGGGATGCTTTGCGGCGATGCTGGCCTCGGGGACGGCGCCCTGGCGCTTCGACCAGACGCGCGGCATCACCATCATGGCATAAAACTTGAGCGGTTTGCCGCCAGCGCGGCTTTCGTCGAGTAATGTTTTCAGCGGATCGAATCCCGGAGGCAGGGAGGCGGCCAGGGGCACGATTTTTGAGGCATAATAAGCGTCGCCAAACTGCCGCACCTGCGCGATGATCGTGTTGAAACCGGCATTGCGCGCATCGGCGACAAGTTTGCGGATGCCATCGGCTGACTTGAGCGCCGGACCTGTGACGTCAACGATGATGGCGCGGACGAAATCCGGATTGTCGAGATTCGAGGCGCCTCCGCGCGAAATGGGGACGGGCAACGGGAGGGCGCTGGATTCCCCAGCGGTGAGCGAAGGCGTGGGCGGCGGCGATATCGGCTGCGTATGGCAAAGCGCGCTCGCAAGAACAATCAATGCGACAAAGAGGGCTTGGTGCGCCCTCCGCAATGGTGAATGATCAATAATGCGCATTTCCACCATGCATATACCCGTACTTTTCAATCCCTTCACAGGTTACGCCGGAAAAGTCGATGGTGTTCTTCGTCCGTGGTTGCCCGTGGTTGTCCGTGGTTGTCCGTGTTCTCGGATTTGTTTTGTAATTGGCAGTCTGCTGGCCGCAGCCTTTCCTTATGGCTGAAGCGAACGCGATTTTGAGCGAGGCGGTGCGGGCCGCGTTGCGGGGCGGCGCGCCCATTCTTCCCGATGAGTTTGGCGATCAGGTTCAGGCCGGCAGGAATCTGCAAACGATTTGCGCGCGCATCGAAGGCTTCGAACGACGCGCGAAGCTGGCGTGCGCTTTTGCAACACTGGCGCTTGAGGGTCCGTCGCCGCCGTCGGCGCTGAACAATTTCGAGCGGTTTCTGTCGTCGTGCGATGACGCCACGGCGGTAGCGGCCATGCTGATGGACAACGAGAGGGCGTTGCGCGCGGCGGCGGCGGTCTTTGGCGCCTCACAGTTTCTTTCCGGTGTGCTCATCCGTGACAGTTCGCTGCTGGGGTGGCTGCTGGAGACGGGCAACTTGGACGCATGGCGCACACCCGCCGATTACCGGCGCGCCGCGGAGCAGATCATGCGCGGTCATGCGGGGCGCGACGATCGCCACGGCGCGTTGTGCCGGCTGCGCTGCCGCGAAATGTTGCGCATCGGCGCGCGCGAAATTCTCAAGCTGGCAACAGGCGAGGAAACCGCGCGGGAGAACTCCGACCTGGCGCAGGCGCTGATCGCGGCCTGCGCGGTGATCGCGAGTGAAGAGACCATCGCCCGCCTTGGTGAACCGGTCACCGAAGCCGGCCTGCAACCCGGCCGCCCGTGCGGCATATGCGTGCTGGGAATGGGCAAGCTGGGCGGACGTGAACTGAATTTTTCCTCCGACATCGATCTCATTTTCATCTACGAGGCCGAGGGACAGACCAACGGCGTTCTGCCTGGCGGACGCAAAATCGCGCCCGCAAGCAACCATGTCTTCTTCACCCGGATGGGGGAATTCCTGGTGCGGTTTCTTTCGGAGCGCGGCGCCGAGGGCAACCTGTTCCGAGTGGACATGCGTCTGCGCCCGGAAGGCAAGACGGGGCCGCTGGCCCGCTCGCTCGAGTCATTTATGAACTATATCCGCCAGCAGGCGCGCGACTGGGAGCGCATCGCCTATCTCAAGATGCGCGTTCTGCACGGCCCGCCGGCGCTTGCCGAGCGCATCTACCACATCACACAGGATTTTGTGTTCTCCGACGCGGAACCCGCGACGGTCGTTCATGAGGTGCGGCAGCTCAAGCTGCGCATCGACCGGGAGGTCATGGCCGGCGAACTCTATCGCCGCGAGGTCAAACGCGGCTACGGGGGCATCCGCGAAATCGAGTTTGTGATCGCGGCAATGCAGATCATCTATGGCCGCACCCACCGCGCTCTGCGCGCGCGCAACACATTCCTGGCCATACAGCGCCTTCAGGAGGTCAACCTGCTCGCGCCCGAAGAGGCTAATTTCTATCTGAATTCGCTGGAATTTCTGCGAATGGTCGAGCACCGGCTGCAGATGGCCGAGGAGCGCCAGACACACACGATTCCCGCCGGGGGCGAAGCTCTTGAAACCCTGGCGCGCTGCTGCGGATTCGCGTCTTCAGCGGAATTCATGGCTGGATACCGCCGGATCACCGGCGGCGTGCACGAGCGTTTCGAGAAATTCTTCGAGCACGACGCGGGCGTCGCCGGGCGTGAGGAACGCGACATGCTCTTGCTGCTCGATCCCGAGACACCCGATGCCGCGATGGCCGCGCTGGCGCGGTACGGACTGGATGACGAGTCCGCTCACGCGATGTTGCGAGATCTGGGGCGTGGAACACGCGAAATTTTCATTTCCGCCGAAGGGCAGCGCTCATTCGAGCAGATGCTTCCGGCGCTGTTGCGGCTGGCCTCGCGGGCGCCCAATCCGCACCGCGTCCTGCCCCGGTTCCATTCGTTCGTGCTCGCAGTAAAAGGCATCACCTACTATTATGAGCTCATCGCGATGCACCCCGACATTCTCAAGCTGCTCGTTGCGCTCTTCGGCGCCAGCGGCCACTTCTCGCGCGTTCTCACGGCGCATCCCGAATTTTTTGACATGCTGATATCGAGCCAGATTCTTCACGAACCAGACACTTACTCGGCACGCATTGACCGCATCGTTGCGGCTCTGGGCGTCTCGCGCCGCCACAGCCGCAAGCTGCTTCTTTTGCGCCGCGCCGCGCAGTTCGAAATGCTTCTGACGGCGTTGCGTTATCTGCTGGGACTGCGCGACGCGCGGCAAACCCTGCAAGGGATCACGCTCGCGGCGGAAGCCTGCCTTAATGCGGCGGTTCCCCTGGCCGTTGAGCGTGCCGTTGAGCGCATCGCGGCGCGCGGGGAAATGACGGACCCCCAAGCCGTCAGACGCGCAATCTCAGAAGCCGCAGACAGCAATATGGCCGTCATCGCACTCGGTAAATTTGGAGGCGGAGAGCTCAATTTCTTCAGCGATCTCGATGTTGTTTTTGTCTACCGTGACGGCGCGCCGCCCAATGAGCCCGCGCGCGCCGTTGTCGAATTGCCGAAAGAACTGCGCCCTCTCCATGAATCAGGCGAGCTTTACATCATCATCGCCGATGCCATCACCCAGATCCTTGGCGAGAACCTCGAAGGGGGCCGCGTGTTCCAGCTCGATGCGCGCCTGCGCCCGCACGGGCGCAATTCACCGCTTGCCACGCCAATGTCGTTTTACGAGGCCTGCCTGATGTCAGAGGCCGAGGTTTGGGAGCTGCAGGCTTTTCTGCGCGCGCGGCATGCAATGGGGTGCGTGGAACTGACGGAGCGGCTTCGCGATACCGCTGAAAAACGCCGTATTGCGCTTGATAGTGAGAATGTCCGCGGCGAAGTGCGGCGCATGCGCCGCCGTCTTGAGGATGCCGTGCCCGCCACCGAGTGCGCCCTGCACGAGTTCAAGCGCTCACCCGGCGGTCTGGCCGATGCCGAGTTTGTCATACAATATCTGCAACTCACCGGCCAGGCGCGGACGGACATCGCTGATTATTCGGCGGGACTGGATGAGCTGGCCCGGAAGTGCGGCAACGGGGATTGCGCGGCGCCGCTGCGCGTTCTCCGAGACGGCTACGGCTTTCTCCGCTCGGTTGAGACCGCCGCGCGCCTTGTGACCGGCACAAGCACGAGCGCCCTGCCCGCAGACCCTGTTCACCAGAAAACCGTCAGCCGCATGATGGAATTTGACCCGCCCGCCGCGCTGGAAGTCCGCATCAAACAAATCATGTCCGCCAACAGACAGGCGTTTGAACAGATTCTTGGCGCAGGCGGCCGCTAATCCTCTCGTTCTTCGTCCGTGGTTGTCCGTGTAGGGCGGGCGCAGTTGAACAGATTCTTGGCGCAGGGCGGCCGCTAATCCTCTCGTTCTTCGTCCGTGGTTGTCTGTGGTTGTCCGTGGTTGTCCGTGTTCTCCGTGTAGGGCGGGCGCACCTCGGTGTTGCGGTAGAACGGCAGTCCGGTTCCGGCGGGAATGAGGAGTCCCATGATGATGTTCTCCTTGAGTCCGCGCAGTTGATCGTAACGTCCGCGCACCGCGGCATCAGTGAGCACGCGTGTGGTTTCCTGGAAGCTCGCGGCCGAGATGAATGACTCGGTTTCGAGCGACGCCTTGGTCAGGCCAAGCAGCTTGGGTCTGCCCTTGGCGCAAGCGCCGCCTTTGGCGATGGTGATACGGTTTTCTTCCTCGAACTCCCACTTGTCAATCTGCTGGCCGTAAAGGAACCGCGTGTTGCCGACTTCTTCTACATACACCTTCTTGAGCATCTGACGAACGATGCATTCGATGTGCTTGTCGTTGATGTTGACCTTTTGCAGCCGGTAGACCTCCTGGATTTCCTGAACAAGGAATTCCATGACGGCCTTCTCGCCCTTGACGGCGAGAATTTCGTGCGGTGTTGGGGTTCCGTCGGTGATAATGTCGCCCGCATGCACGCGCTCACCGTCGCGCACGATGAGATGCCGTATCATCGGGATCGAGTATTGGCGCTCTTCGCCATCGTCGCCCGTAATGGAGATTTTTGCGGAGCCTTTGGCTGATCCCTTGATGTGAAGGATACCGTTGATTTCAGCGATGACGGCGGCGTCCTTGGGTTTGCGCGCCTCGAAAAGCTCGTCCACGCGCGGCAGACCGCCCGTGATGTCCTTGCTCTTGGCGCGCGCGCGCGGAATGCGCGCCAGCAGATGTCCGGCCCTGACCTCATGGCCGTTCTCGATCTCGCGGCTGAGAATTGTCCCCGCGCTCAGGGCGTACTTCGCCAGGATATTGCCTTCCCTGTCGAGCATCTGGATCGTGGGGTGGAGGTCTTCCTTGTGTTCGATGATGATGCGCTGTCTGGATTCGCTGACGGCATCATACGTCTCCTCCATTGTCAATCCGGCTTCTATGTCGACTAAGCGGACAATGCCGTCGATTTCGGCCAGAATGGGCGTGAAGTTTGGCTCCCACTCGACCAAGCGCTCGCCGCGCTTGACAAGAGTATCCTCCCTGACAAGCAGCCGCGCGCCATAGGGGATGTTGGGAAGGCGCTGCACCACGCTTCCGCCGACGGTGTCCTCGATGTCGATCGAGCCCATGCGGTTGACGACGCCTTCCTTGCCATCCTCGAGTTGTATCTGTTCGAGATTGCGGAAGCGCACGATGCCGTCCCTGGCGGCTTGGTACCAGCCTTCGACCTGGACCGAGGCGATGCCGCCGATGTGGAAGGTTCGCAGTGTAAGCTGTGTGCCGGGTTCGCCGATGGATTGCGCCGCGATGACGCCGACGGCTTCGCCCAGTTCCACATGCTTGTTGGTGGCGAGGTTGCGGCCATAACAGTTGGCGCACAACCCGCGGCGGGTGCGGCAGGTCAGAGCGCTGCGGATGCTCACTGTTTCGATGCCCGCCTTTTTGATCTCAAAGGCGTGCTCTTGGAGAATCTCCTGATTGCGGGCCACGATGGCCTTTCGTGTTCCATGGGTGACGGCGACGATGTCCTCGGATGCCACACGTCCGATGATGCGGTCAGCAAGCGGTTCGAGTTCGCGCTCGCCCGTGCTTGTGACCTCCGTCAGAGCAGTCACTTCGATTCCGTCATCCGTGCCGCAATCCTCCTCGGTGATGAAAAGGTCCTGCGCAACGTCAACAAGGCGGCGCGTCAGATATCCGGCGTCGGATGTCTTGAGCGCGGTGTCGGCCAGTCCCTTGCGGGCGCCGTGTGTTGAGATGAAGTATTCGAGCACACTCAGCCCCTCGCGGAAGTTGGAAGTGATGGGCGACTCGATGATTTCGCCGATTTCGCCGGTGATCTTCTTGGTGGGCTTCTGCATGAGTCCGCGCATTCCCGCGAGCTGGCGGATTTGCGCCTCGTTGCCGCGGGCGCCCGAGTTGGCCATCATGTAAATCGAGTTCAGCCCCTTCTGGTCGCGCTGCATTTGCCCCATCATATCGGCGGCCACCTGGTCGGTGGCAAGTTGCCATTCATGGATGATTTTCGAGTAGCGCTCGCCGTCGGTGATCAGGCCGTCGTTGTAATGCTTGGTGACCTTCTCGATTTGCTTTCGCGCGTGGGCCAGCAGCTTGGATTTGGATGTCGGCACGACCATGTCGTGGATGGCGATGGAGATGCCGCCCTTTTTCGCGAAATAGTAGCCGAGGTTCTTAATGTTGTCAAGCATTCGCGCGGTGGCCGCCTTGCCCACGGTCTTGTGGGCAAGAGCGACTATCTGAACGAGCTGGCTTTTTGTCAGCACCTGGTTGTTGAAGGGATACTTTGTGTCAAAGAAATCGACTTTGTCCGGAAGCACTTTCGAGAAGATCGCGCGTCCAGGTGTTGTTTTGACGCGCCTGTTTCTTGCTATGCGGATTTCGACTTCTTCCTGGAGTTGAACCTGATTGTAATTGTAGGCCGTGATACACTCCTCGATGGAACTGAGGCGCGGCAGCAGACGCTCGCGGTCCTTGTCGTTCTTGCACTTGGCATAGCGCTTATCGTTGGGAACGGTCTTGGTCATGTAGAAGATGCCCAGAACCGTGTCCTGCGTGGGGGTGGCGATGGGCCGTCCGTTTGCCGGCGACAGGATGTTGTTCTCGGCGAGCATGAGGTGCTTGGCTTCGATCTTGGCCTCGGTGGACAGCGGGATGTGCACGGCCATCTGGTCGCCGTCGAAATCGGCGTTGAAGGCGGCGCAAGCCAGCGGGTGAAGCTGAATGGCCTTGCCCTCGATGAGCTTGGGCATGAAAGCCTGCACGCCAAGCCGGTGGAGCGTCGGCGCGCGGTTGAGAAGCACCGGGTGGTCCTTGATGATGTCGTCAAGGATGTCGTAGACCTCGGGCGCTTCGCGTTCCATCATTCGCTTCGCGTTTTTGATTGTTGCAACGAATCCGCGTGCTTTTAGTTCGCGGATGATGAATGGGTCGAACAGTTCGAGCGCCATCTTCTTGGGCAGACCGCACTCGTTGAACTTGAGTTCCGGACCGACGACGATGACCGAGCGTCCGGAATAGTCAACGCGTTTGCCGAGCAGATTCTGGCGGAACCGGCCCTGCTTGCCCTTGAGCATGTCGGCAAGCGACTTGAGTGGGCGGTTGTTGGGTCCTTTGGTGGGGCGAGTGCGCCTTGAGTTGTCAAACAGCGCGTCCACGGCCTCCTGCAACATGCGTTTCTCGTTGCGCAGAATGACCTCGGGCGCCTTGAGTTCCATGAGTTTTTTCAAGCGGTTGTTGCGGTTGATCACACGCCGGTACAGGTCGTTGAGATCGCTTGTGGCAAAACGGCCGCCGTCGAGGTGAACCAGCGGGCGCAACTCCGGCGGGATGACGGGCAGTATGTCGAGCACCATCCATTCGGGCTTGTTTTCGGAGTTGCGAAAAGCGTCGACAACCTTGAGCCGTTTGATGATCTTGCCGCGCCGCTGGGCGCTCGTGGCGCGGCGCATCTCGATGGCCAGCGTGCTCGAAAGCTCGTTGATGTCGAGTTGTTTGAGCAGTTCCTTCACGGCTTCAGCGCCGATGCGGATGTCAACCTTGTCGCTGTATGTCTCGCGGGCCTTGCGTGTCTCCTCGTCGGTGAGGAGCTGCTTGAGCTTGAGCTCGCGCGCTTCGCCGGGATCGACGACAATGTGATTCTGGAAATAGATCACCTTGCCGAGATCCTTGACGCTCATGTCGAGCAGATGCGAGATGCGGCTTGAAGTCCCCTTGTAAAACCAGATATGGCAGACAGGCGCGGCCAAACGGATGTGGCCCATGCGTGTGCGCCGCACCTTGCTCTCGATAACTTCCACCCCGCAACGGTCGCACACGATGCCCTTGTATTTGGGCCGTTTGTATTTGCCGCAGGCGCATTCCCAGTTCTTTGTCGGACCGAAAATCCGCTCGCAGAAAAGACCGTCCTTTTCGGGCTTGAAGGTGCGGTAATTGATCGTTTCGGGTTTCTTGACCTCTCCAAAGGAGCTCAGGTCGAGGTCATTGCCGAGTCGCGGTCCGGAAAGACCAAGCCGGCGTTCGCCGGCGCGCGAATGCCGGCGCGACCATGAAAGAATGCGCTCCGGCGAGGCGATTGATATGCGCGCAATCGTGTTGACCGAGTTAAGGTTGACCTTCTCGTCTTTTTCCGAGCCAAGGGGAATAACACTGTATTTTGGCGCCGGAGCCTCGTCGATCTCACGCACACCCTCAAATGCCGTCATTTCAAGCATGTGACCCGACTTGCGTCGGGTTACGCGCGGCTTCTTTGCAACCACGGCATCATCCTTTTTCTTTGCGGTTAATTTTCTCGCGGCGATTGTCGTAACCCTCGCTTTCGCAGATTTGATAAGCCTTGTCTTGATGGGCTTGGGAGCGCGGGCGTCCCGCCCGCACCAATTAATACTCGGATTCTTCCTGGTCGTAAGCATCCTCGCCGTCAAGATCCGGGAAGGTGATCTCGCTATCGACGGTGAGCAACGTTTTTTCCTCGAATGAACTGTCATCGCGTTCCAGGAACGGAAGCGTTTTGTCTTCGGTGAGAAGTTCAAGGCTCAGACCGAGCCCCTGCAGTTCCTTCACAAGCACGTTGAAACTTTCGGGTATGCCGGGTTGCAGGTGGTTCTTGCCCTCGATGATCGACTCGTAAATGGTTGTGCGTCCCTCGACGTCGTCTGACTTGACCGTGAGGAGTTCTTGGAGCGTGTAGGCGGCGCCGTATGCCTCGATGGCCCACACTTCCATTTCTCCAAAACGCTGGCCGCCGAACTGCGCCTTGCCGCCGAGCGGTTGCTGGGTGACGAGCGAGTAGGGACCGATCGAGCGCGCATGCATCTTGTCGTCAACGAGGTGGGCCAGCTTCATCATGTACATGATGCCTAAGGTCACGGGGCGGTCGAATGCTTCGCCTGTCGCTCCGTCAAACAAGGTGACCTGCCCGGTGTGGTTGACATCGCGCAAGAGTTCGTCTTCAGGCAGTTCCTCGTATTTGCGCTTGTCGTCGGCCGCGGCCATCCTGTGCTGCCTTGCCTTGATAAGGCACTCGCGGATTTCATCTTCCTTGGCGCCATCGAACACGGGGGTGGCAACCTTCCAGCCGAGTGCTTTTGCGGCCCATCCGAGGTGAGTCTCGAAGATCTGTCCCACGTTCATGCGTGAAGGAACACCGAGCGGATTGAGAACAATGTCCACGGGCGTGCCGTTGGCCAGAAATGGCATGTCCTCAATGGGCATGATCTTGGCCACAACGCCCTTGTTGCCGTGCCGTCCGGCCATCTTGTCGCCCACTTGGAGCTTGCGCTTGGTGGCCACGTAAACCTTGCACTGTTTGATCACGCCGGGCGGAAGCTCATCGCCGGACTTGATGCGGTCAACCTTGTTGCGGGCAATTTCTTCAATCTCGGTGGTGCGAGTGGTGTGGCGCTGGTAAAGCCTTTTGATCTCACCGCCGATTTTGCCCTCCACCGGCAACATTCCAGTGCGCAGACTGAGTTTAACGTGATCGATGGCCTTGTCGGTGACCTTTTGGCCAGGTTTGAGTTCGATCTCGCCCGTCTCGAAATTGACCACCGGCTTGTCGATTTTCGCCAGAAGCGCGCGAAGCGCCGTGGTGAATTCTGTTCCCCCATTCTGCAGGTCGGTCTTGCGCTGGTCTTCGATCTCGGCGATGCGCTGTTTTTCTTCCTTCTCGGTCTTGCCGCCTTTTTCCTTGCGGCTGAAAACCTTGATGTCCACGACGGTGCCTGCCGTTCCGGGGGGGACTTTGAGCGATGCGTCGCGCACATCGTCGGCCTTTGAGCCGAAAATCGCGCGCAGGAGCTTGTCCTCAGGGGTTGGCTCGGTCTCGCCCTTGGGCGTGACCTTTCCCACCAGGATGTCGCCGGGCACAACTTCAGATCCAATATAGATCAGACCGTTTTCGTCAAGCTTGGCGAGCATTTCCTCGGACACGTTGGGGATGTCGCGAGTGATGTCCTCCTTGCCGAGTTTGGTGTCGCGCGCGTCGACATCAAGCATCTCGACGTGGATCGAGGTGAATGTGTCATCTTTCACCACACGCTCGCTGATCAGGATGGCATCCTCGAAATTGTAGCCGCCGAAAGGCATGAAGGACACGAGAAGATTGGCGCCCAGCGACAACTCGCCATCCTTTATGGCGGGCCCGTCGGCGATGACCTGTCCCTTCTTCACACAGTCGCCCATGTTGACGACGGGCTTCTGGTTCATGCAGGTGTCTTGGTTGGACCTTTTGTACTTGTAAAGATTGTACACATCCTCCAAGCTGTCGTCGTTTCTGATGACGATCTGCGTTGCGGTGACTGAAACAACCTCGCCGTCGTTGCGCGCGACTTGGCAAGCGCCCGAATCGATGGCGCATTTTTTCTCGATTCCGGTGCCAATGGTCGGCGGCTCGGTGAAAAGCAGCGGAACTGCCTGGCGTTGCATGTTTGATCCCATAAGCGCACGGTTTGCGTCGTCGTGCTCGAGAAACGGGATCAGCGCAGCGCTGGCCGAAACAAGCTGTTTGGGCGACACATCCATGTAATTGACTTGGCCGGGCTGGATCTTGGGAAAATCGCCCTTGAACCGCGCCAGCACCGTGTCGCCGGTCAGCTTGCCGTGATCGTCCATCTCGGCATTTGCCTGCGCCACGATTTTTTCGTCCTCTGTGTCGGCGGTCATGTATTCGATTTCTTTGCTGGCTCTGCCATTGGAAACCTTGCGGTAAGGTGATTCGATAAATCCGTAATCGTTGATTCGCGCATAGGTTGAGAGGGATGAAATGAGACCGATGTTCGGCCCTTCCGGCGTCTCGATGGGGCAGATGCGTCCGTAATGCGTGTGGTGAACGTCGCGCACCTCGAATCCCGCGCGTTCGCGGCTCAGGCCGCCCGGACCCAGAGCGCTCAAGCGGCGCTTGTGGGTCAGTTCGCTCAGAGGGTTGGTCTGATCCATGAACTGGCTGAGCTGCGAGCGGCCAAAGAAATCCTTGACCTGCGAAATGAGCGGTTTGGCGTTGATAAGCCCTTGAGGCAGGAGATTCTCAAGGTCGGCCATGCCCATGCGGTCGCGGGCGGTCTTTTCCATTTCCGCGAGACCGATTCTGACCTGATTCTGCAGAAGCTCGCCCACGCTGCGAACGCGGCGGTTGCCGAGATGGTCGATGTCATCAATTTCGAGCTCCTCCTCGGCGATGAGGGAAAGCTGCTTCATGATGCTGACGATGTCAAGCATGTTGAGAGTGCGGCGCTTTTCTTCCGCCGGAAGCTTGAAACGGCGCGTCATCTTGTGACGGCCCACAAGACCGAGGTCATAGCGCTTGTCGTTGGCGAACATTTCCTCGAAAAGCCGCCGGGCGCTGGGCAGACTGATCGGATTGCCAGGCCGCATGCGCTTGAAAAACTCGATCAGGGCGTCTTCGACTGTTTTTGCCTTGTCCTTGCCCATCGTGGCCAGAATAACATTTGGCTCGTTTTCATCAACGATCAGCATGTCGATCTTGCGGACACCGCTCAAAGCGAAACGCCGGAGAAGCGTTGTCGTTATGCGATCAAAGCACTCGGCGAGCATCTCACCGGTGTTTGTGTCAATCACGTCGCATCCGAGCCGGCGGCCAAGAAGGTGATTGTACTCCTCCGCCACATTGAGGTGAACTTCGATGACCCCGCTTGAAAACAGCAGGTTTGCCGCCTTCTTCGTAACCTTGGCGCCCTTGGCCACAAGCAGATGCTTGGTTTTGGGGTCACAGATATTCTCTATGAATTCGTTGTGAAGATACTTGCCGATGAGATCGGTGACCTTGGAAGCACCGCGTGAAAAATCGTCGAGCTGCACCGTCTCGGTCTTGAAAAACTCCCGCACGATCTGCTCGTTGTCGTTCATCCCAAAGCATCGCAGAAATGTCGTGGCGGGCAGCTTGCGCTTGCGGTCGACCATGACATGCATGACATTGTTGATGTCGACTTCAAATTCGACCCATGCGCCGCGCGATGGGATGACCCGCGCGCCGTATGTGGTTTTGCCGTTGGGGTGAACCGATGAGCCGAACGCCACGCCGGGTGAGCGGTGAAGTTGCGAGACAATGACGCGCTCGGCGCCGTTGACGATGAACGTTCCCTGATCGGTCATGAGAGGGATCTCACCCATGTAGACTTCCTGCTCTTTGATGTCCTTGATCTCGGTTTCGTTTGTTTCGGCATTGGTCTCGCGGACGATGAGCTGGATCTTGACCTTGAGCGGCGCGCCATACGTCATCCCCCGCTCCATGCACTCCTTCACATTATATTTGGGGGAGCCATAGTAGTATTCCACGAATTCAAGCGTGCTCGGCGTCGAGGCGCTTACAACGGGGAAAATGCTCCGAAAAGCTTCCTCAAGGCCGAGATCCTTCTGCCGAAGATCCGGGGGAACATGAAACTGCAGAAATTCGTCGTAACTCTTTTTTTGAGTTTCAAGGAGATACGGAATCTCCATGATTTCGGGGATGCGGGAAAAGTTGATGCGCCCATCAATCATATGGGGTGAAGAAGCATGGCGACCGCGTGTCGTGGGCATGAGACAAGTTTCCTCCTGCGCGCTCCGGTAAGATAAATAAAAACAAGCGCACACGTCAAGCATGCGCTTAAAGTGAGAACGGTAGATAACTGGGAACGGGCGTCGTTAGACATGGCTCTATTGACGCGTGGATACGGCACAGCGGATGACCATACGTGTTTGCATGAAATTTATTCTAAAGAAATAAAAACCCGCGCAAATTGATGCGCCAATGTTCAGTGTCGCTCACGCCTTCGGTTTGCCATAAACCTGGAAAGAACCAGGACACAGATTACTGTTGCGGCTCTGGGGGATTGACCGAAAAACTTCTGTAAATTCCAAGATAACAAACCAGATGTCGCCTGCGCCACAAATGCATCGTCATACCCGAGCGTCAATTTCCGGTTTCAGCCGGCGCTCCGGCGGTCTGCTTCCATAACTGCCCGATTGCCGGATCGGCGGGATGCGATTGGTGAAGCGCGGCCGCAATCGGGGCGGCTTCAACCGCAAGACCGCTGGCCAAAAGGTACGCGGCGGCCCGCATCCCTTCATAGACGCCGACACCAGCCGCGTTGGCGAGCGACGATATCTGGCGCGCGCCCGCAAGACGCTCGTTGAAGTAAAGCAGCCGGCCGATCTGCATTCTTCGAAGAAATTCGGTGTCGGATATGGGTGCGGCGTCGTGATTCCGGCCGGTTTTCTGCGCCAGCATCCACCGAAAGACCTGGAAATCGGGGCCCACGCCGTCTCCTGTGGCGGCAAGACGGTCGGCTGTTTCAAGGGCGCGGTCATAACGGCCGCGCGCCGTATCATAAAGCATGCGCATCGACTTCACGCGGGGTTCATCGCCATGAGCTCTTTCGATGTCTTCGAGCAAACGCTCGCCTTGAGCCATGCGTTGTTCAAACCACGGCGCGGGGTCAGACGCTGGTTTAATCCCGTCCATTTCGGTCGGCGGCCAGAGCGCGGCCCGCTGAAGCAGGTCGGCCTTGGCTGTCCGCACGGCCCACGCGTCGGGCTGTTCACTCTCATGCCGCGCCAGCAGTTGTGTCGCCTCACCGAAATCCCCGCGGTCGGCCGCGTCCCACACGCCGGCCAGCACGCGAACATAGCCAAAGTCCGGGTCGTGTCTGAAAATTGTGGCGCGCGCCCGCGCTGCGCCCTCCATGTCAGGAGGTGTGAACTCCTCAAGAACGCCGGCCAATTCAAAAAGCGCCTCGGCGCCGCCGGGATTCAAGTCCGCCGCCGCTTGAAGAGCGTCTCCGGCTTTTGTCAGCGCCTTCATATCAGCCGGATTGATGCGCCAGAGCATATGATTTGACGCGCCTATCATATAATAGGTGGAGTGAGTGCGCAGTTCACGCATTCTGAGTTGCAATTGCGCCCAGTAAATGGCCGCCTCATAATTGCTGACGGCCCCCTTGCGCCAGTAGGCGGCGCTGGTGGTGTCGCCTTGGGCAAGGGCTTTCTGCCAGTGATTGTAATCAAGCTGCCCCAGCAGCATTTGCGCCGATGCCAGCCCCTCGTATGCCTGGCCGTTGAAGATGTTGACGCGTGTCGAGCGGCGCAACAGATTTCGCGCACGCACCAGAGAGGCGTATGCGCCTGACGCATCGTTTTCCGTCAGATTGCGCGCCAGATTGATATGTTGCCCGGCATCCGAAACATAAATATCCCCCATGAACTGGCGCAGGACAAGCTGAAAGGCGAACGTTGTCACCGCCAGTGAGATTGCAAGAACACTTCCCCCCATCAACAGGGTTCTGACGAGGGGACGCGCATTGTCGTGAGAAGGAATATCCGCTTGGACAGCCGTCAACGGCGGATTTTGTTCTTCCCGCAACGATGCCCAGAACGACAAGCACATGGCCGCCATCAGCGCGGTTGGCATGACGTGGAAGGGGAAATCGAAAAGGGCATGAACCGCCACACCCGCCATGGGCACAAACATCGCAATCATCGTGGCGCGTCCGCGTCCCGCAGGCATCGCGCGGAAATTCTTCCATCCGCGCCTCAATAGCATCAACAACGGCACAGCGGCAAGCGCACAACCCGTCAGACCTGTTTCCACAAGCATCTGAAGGTAGTCGTTGTGCGCCAAATCAGTGCGCTTGGCCGTCAAAGCCAGCGGCGTGCCGGGATGTGAACGGAAATATTCGCCCTGCGCGGGCGGGTAGACATACTGGAATGAGCCAAAGCCATGCCCCAGCATCGGACGCTGGGCGATGAGCGGCATGGAACAGACAAAAATGCGAAGGCGCGTTTCGTGAAGCAATTGCCGCGGGCTGTAACCGCGCAAAACTCGTTGAGCCAGCGGCACTTCATGGCGCGCCAGGGGATTGCGGCGCGGGGCAACGCTTTGCGATGCGATGATGAGCGCCACAATGGCCAGTCCCGCCAGCCAGAATCGCAGACGCAGGATTTGCCCGGATGCGCGGGACAGGGCATAAAGGCAAGAGGGGACCAGCGCCAGTGCGATGATCCAGACCGCGCGGCTCTGAGATGCCACGATCACAAATGCCGCCGCGCACGACAGTATGCCGCCCGCGACACGCGACATCCGGCTTTGCCCGCACATAAGATAATACAGCGAGAAGCACAAAGGGAACAACAGCCACGATGCCGCGGCCGTGTTGTGGCCGATAAGCGAGCCCAGCCGGTTGCGCGGATCGTCCCATGTGGGCATGAAGAATTTGCCGGCCAATCCAACATGCTGAAGAATGGCCACAGCGGTAATCACAGCGCCGCAAACGCAGACAACCGCCATGAACTTGCCCGCCATGTCACGCGATAGCGGAAGCTGCGCAAGCATCGGAATGGACACAACGACAAGCGCAAAGATAAGGAATGCCCACAGACTCGTGAAAAACGTTGGCGATACGATGAGGGCGCTGGCGCCCGTATACGCCAGCAACAGAGCGATCCAAACGGACGGACCCGGCGTCAAACGCCGTAAAGCCGCCGCGGCGCACGCCGTTCCTGCCTGTTCCATGGACCTCAGCGCCGCAAGAGCAAGAATTGCCGCAAGCAGGAAACCCGCCGCCACGCATTCCTTGTAAATCAGCCGCGAGTGGGTGAAGGCAAGCTGGGCGCGCAATTGCCCGGAGTAAATGCTTCCCCACACCCCGGCGCGCGCGCTCCAGGCATCAAGCGCGGCAAGCGCGCCTTCAGGCAGACGAAAGGGATACGCCAGCGCCGAGAAAACCGCGCCCGCAAGAACGAGCAAAAAAACCATCGCGGGCAACAGGCGGAGGATATGCGCGCGCCAGACGTCACATGTCTTGCCGCCGGGGGGACGGATAATAACAACGGTCTGCAACGGGGCGGCGAGTTCAATCCCTTCATGGTTGGAATGAAAAAAATGATTCCTTTCGCATTGCATCTTGTTTGCTTCTCTTAAAATAGAGGGTAAAGAAAATATAATCCTGACACTTTTTTAAGCAGATGATGTCTAATAATAACGGATCGCCGGAATAATCATCCCTGCGGATCCCCTTTATTGTGTGACAACACCGGGTTCTTCTTTAAAGTATTATTGTGTTTGCGCTTGTTGGAGCAGGCAGTTCGATGAAGCAGAATGAAAAACGCAGGCAACCGGTTGGCGTTCATGTGACCCGCAGGAAAAAGCAGGGCGCGGCTGCCAGGCGGCGGCGAACCCGTCCCCGTAGCTTATTCATGCGCGCGCCCCTGTACCGATTGCTTGCGGCGGTTGTTCTTTTTGTGGCGCTGGCGGCCATCGGGCAGGTCGCGTCAGGGTTTCTGCGGGATCAGCCGTATTTCAAGGTTTCGCAGCTCCAAATCGAGGGATTGAGCAAACCCATTGCCGGCGAAGTGCAGTCCATGGTGAAAACATTCCTTGATCGAAACAATAACATCATCAGCCTTGATTCCGGGCGTCTCGTGCGCGCTTTGGAGAAGCTGCCGCGGGTGCGCAACCTGAAACTTGAAAAGGTCATGCCCGACACTCTGCTTGTGCGCGCCAGTGAGCGCACGCCATCGGCAATTGTCATTGCCGATGGTTTCTTTCTCGTCGACCGGGAGGGCTTTGTCATGGAAAGGCTTGCCCCGGCCCGTTTGCGCGATTACAATATCCCTTATATCAATGGCCTTGTCTCGGGGGAGGCGCAGGCGGGCGACAAGGTCTGCAATCCCAATCTCTATCGCGCGCTCGATCTCATTTTCATGCTGCAGGAAAATCATCCCGATCTTTTCACCCGTCTTTCCGAAGTCAACATCGATCGCGACAAGAACTCGCACATGGATAATTTCAGGGCGGTACTCAAGGGCGGCCTTGAAGTGCGGTTTGGCGACGGAAATCCCATTGAAAAATTGCCGGCTCTCGAAATGTTTGTGAACCAGATGAAGGAAAAAGGCTTCGATCCGTACACCATGACCTATGTGGATCTGCGATTTAAGAATCAAATCGCTTGGATGGACCGCTTCACGGCGATTGCACAGGCCACCGGACTGCTTGACAAGTTGCGCCAGCAGGACGCGGCGGAAACCGCGAAAGGACAGAAAGACCAGGGCGGTAAATCGCGCGCCGCGGCGGGAAGCGGCGGCAAAGACAATTTGGCGCGCAAATCCGCAAGGGACGCCGCCGCCGCCGCCACCGCCGGAAAACAGGCGTCCGGCCAGAACGCGGCGGAAACGCCTGTGATGGAAACAGGCGGCTTTGATGACACGCAGACGGCAAATACCCCCGCAACGGATGCAACCGCTCAACAGGCGTCGGTCCAGCCGCAGGGACAGGACCAGACACCCGGACAGCAGGATGGCGGCGCAATCCATGCCCGCCCGGCAAATGCGGCGGCGGTCGACAGGCAAAGGTGAGAGACCGGTTCACCGATGAGAAAAAGACGCCAGAAAATCATCAACGGTCTTGATGTCGGAACGACCAAGATCTGCGCCATCATCGGCCAGAGCAGCCCAGGCGATGATGACAAGCTTACTATCCTCGGCATGGGCAGCAATCCGTCGGATGGTCTCAAGCGGGGCATGGTTGTCGATATCGACGCCACCATCGATTCCATACAGAAAGCCGTGCGCAAGGCCGAAGAGCAGGCGGGCGTGCGCGTGCGCGACGTCATTGTCGGTATTGCCGGCGGTCACATCTCAAGCCAGAACAGCAGCGGCATGATCGAAGTGCGTTATCCCATCCGCGGCGTCAGCGAGCAGGACCGCCAGCGCGCCATCGACCGGGCGCGCCAGATCACCATCGCCAAGGACATGGAAATCCTTCACGATTATCCCCAGGAATTCATCTGCGACGATCAGCCGGGATACCGCAATCCGATCGGCGTGAGTTGTTCAAAGCTCGAAGCCCGCGTCCACCTCGTTCTCGCCTCGATGACAAGCGTGTCAAATGTCGTGAAATGCATCAAGCACGCGGGCCTGCGCGTGGGCGACATCCTCCTCGAATCCCTTGCCTCTTCGCTTCCCATCCTGAGCGACAATGAGCGGGACCTCGGCGTCATGCTCATCGACATTGGCGGCGGCACAAGCGACCTCGCCGTCTTTACCCGCGGGATGATCAAACTCAGCGGGGTCATCCCCCTCGGCGGCGACAATATCACCAACGACATCGCCTATGGGCTGAAAATATCCAGACACGACGCCGAAAATGTGAAAAAGAAACACGCGCGAGCAATGGCCGACTCCGTTGATGCCGACGAGACAATTGAGGTGTCGGGCGTGCTGAAAAACCGGCCGGTAAACGCCAAGCTCCGCTTTCTGTGCGAGATCACCGAAGCGCGTCTCGAGGAAATCTTCATCAAGGCGCGCAAAATGATAGATGCCGCCGAATTGCACGATAAAATCTATGCGGGAACCGTCCTGACGGGCGGAACCGCCCTGCTGCCGGACATTGATGAGCTGGCCGAGCGCATTTTCGACAAACCCGCAAAGGTCGGCGCCCCGCAGGGATTAAAAGGCATGAGCGGTATCATGCAGTCACCCATCTATTCAACCGGCATCGGACTCGTCCTTCACGGTCTCAGCGGCGAATCGTCGAATAAGTATTACTCCAACGGGAATATCCTGCGCCGGTTCAGCCATTATGTCCAGAATTTCATCGACTGGTATTCATGAGGATTCGCCGGGGTGGGCGCGGGCGGCGATGGTGTCCGGCGCCATCTTAATCCAGCAGTGTGCGCAGTTTGGTGACGATAAAATCGATGGCGATGGAATTGTATCCGCCCTCGGGGACGATGATGTCGGCGTAGCGTTTTGAAGGCTCGACGAATTCGAGGTGCATGAGGCGCACGACGTCAAGGTATTGGCTGATGACGGATTCCGGTGTGCGTCCGCGCTCGCGGATGTCGCGCGAGAGACGCCGGATGAACCGCACATCGGCGTCGGTGTCCACGAACAGTTTGACATTCATCATGGCGCGCAGGTCGGGGATGGCCAGCGCGAGGATGCCCTCGACGACAATGACGGGAGCGGGGGCGGCATGGATGGTGTGTTTAGAGCGCACGTGGGCCGCGTAGTCGTAGACGGGCATCTCGATCGGTTTGCCGCGCGACATGCGCTCGAGATGGCTGATGAGCAGGCGGTGGTCAAAGGCGTCGGGATGGTCGTAGTTGATGCGCGCGCGCTCCTCAAAGGGCAGGTCTGAGCGGTCAAGGTAATAGGAATCCTGACCGATGACGACGATGCGCTGGCCAAGCGCCTGGCCGATATGGTGCGCCACGAGCGTCTTGCCCGAACCGGTTCCGCCCGCGATGCCCATGATCATGCGTTTCAAGGGCTGTCGATCTCCTCGATGATGCCGTTGCCGGCGGCCGGGTTTGGTTTTGCGGTCGTGTCGGAGTAGGACACATAACCCTCGATGCACACATCTTCATCGAACTGGGTGAATGCCACGTTGGTCAGTGTGAGCGCCATGCTCATGTTGCTGATTCCCCAGCCGCTGATGGGGCTTTTGGCGGTGACGCCGCCCACGATCTTGGGGGCGATGAAGGCGAGAATCTTGTCGACATAGCGGCTCTGGAAAAGCGAGCCGTGCAGACTGCTTCCACCCTCGCTCAAAATGGACTGGATTTCAAGCAGGTGGAGTTCGCGGATCAGTTCGGCAAGATCGAGCAGTTTGCGCCGTCCGGGCAGGACGAGGATGTGGTGGCCGGCCTTTCGCAGGCGCTCGATTTTCTCGGGCTGGGCGTTCTCGGTGGTGGCGATGATGCACTGGCCGGGCTGGGCGGACTCCAGGCAGCGCGCGCGCACCGGTATGCGCAGGGTGGCGTCGGCGATGATGCGCTTTGGCTGGCGTCCGTCGAAGCCCGGCAGACGGACATTGAGCATGGGATCGTCTATGAGCACCGTCCCGATGCCAACCATCACGGCGTCGACACGCGCCCGCTGCTGATGCGCGAAGTTCCTGCTTTTCTCATTTGATATCCATTGTGAATTGCCGCTGTCGGTGGCGATCTTGCCGTCGATTGTCATGGCCCATTTGCAGATGATGAAAGGGCGTTTTTTCAGGTGGTAGGTGAAGAACGCCTCGTTGAGCCGCAACGCTTCCTCCCCGCATAACCCCACTTCGGTTCGGATTCCCGCTTCGCGCAACCGGCTGAATCCGCCGCCTGCCACCAGCGGATTGGGATCGCCCGCCGCCGCCACGACACGCCCGATCCTGTTGGCGATGATGGCGTCGGTGCACGGCGGCGTGCGGCCATGATGGCAGCACGGCTCAAGTGTGATGTAAAGCGTCGCTCCCGCGAGGGGTTCCGCGGCGTTGTTGAAAGCCTCGATTTCGGCGTGCGGCTGGCCGGTGGCGCGGTGCCATCCTTCGGCGATGACGCGATCGTCTTTCACCACAACGGCGCCAACCATCGGATTGGGGCTGGTGCGCCATCGGGCCCGCCGCGCCAGATCCAGCGCGCGCTTCATGTGCAACTTGTCAACTTCAGAGTGCATTCTTTCCGCGTTCCAAACAACAGACACCAAGCCAGAGAATTTCGCGCGCCGCAAATCAAATTTTCCGGAGCCGCCATGATAACATACCCTGGCGCGATTGATCAAAACGGCTTCAGCCCTCCAGGTTCATAGCAAATCTGTTGCGTGTAACGTCCGCCAGCCGCTTGTATCTTGCCCATGGACGCAGAAGCCTCGATGACACAAAAGCATCCCGCAGGGCTGTTCTATCTGTTCGTCACGGAGATGTGGGAACGGTTCAGCTTTTACGCCATTTCGGCGATTCTGGCTCTTTATCTGACAAAAAAGCTGGGCTTGCCGGACAAGGAAGCCGGGCTGGCCTCCGGCGCTTACATGGCGTTCACATTCATGACGCCGATTCTGGGCGGTTTTGTGGCCGACAAGGTGCTGGGATTGCGTTATTCCGTGACGACGGGTGGCATTTTGATCCTGATCGGCAACCTGGTTCTGGCTTGGTATGAAGAGCTGACGGGTGTTTTTATCGGCCTTGCGCTTGTGGCGCTGGGCACGGGATACCTGAAATCAACGGTGTCGGTCATGGTGGGGAAGCTTTATGAAACGGGCGACAGCCACCGCGACAGCGGCTACACGCTGTTCTACATGGGCATCAATGTGGGGGCGCTGCTGGCCGGATTGCTGATGGGCTATGTGGCGGAGAAATACGGCTGGACCAGGGGATTCTATCTGTCGTCGGCAGGGATGCTGCTGGGGCTGATCGCGTTTCAGCTTGGCTGCAGGCATTATAACAACGAAGCCGACGGTTTTCAGCGGGAGAACCTGTTCAAACGCTTTCTCGGTCTGCCGATTCTCGCGTGGATCGTTGCGGGAACGGCCGGCATCGGCGCGCTGATGGTGTATCTGTTTCATCATTCTGGGCACACGAAAATCGCCATCATCTATTTGAGCGGCTTTATTGTGCTGGGGATTTTCGCGCTGGCTTTTGCCTGCAAGGAACGCGGCGAGCGCCGATCGATTTATGCGATCCTGATCATCATTGTCGCCGCCATCTGCTTCCAGTCGTATTTCAAGCAGTTGTACAACTCGCTGACCTTGTTTGCGGATCGTGATTTTGACAAGGCGCTGTTTGGCATTCCGCTGGCCCCCTCCTTCTATGCGCTGGTTCCGAATTCGCTGTCGGTCATCATTCTTGCCGGCGTGTTCACCTGGTTGTGGGGCCGGCTGGCCGACAAAGGCGGAAATCCGTCGATTCCCATGAAAATCGTCATGGCGCTGTGCTTCGCTGCCGCCAGCGCGGCGTTGCTGGCGTGGGTGGCGCGAGGCATCGCGGTCAGCGGCGAAAAAGCCTCGGCTTGGTGGATTGTGCTGGCAATTGTCATCCTGACGGTGGGCGAACTGAACATCCTGCCAATGGGATTGTCGGCGGTGAGCACCCTGGCGCCAAAACGCTTCGCGTCACTGCTTATGGGATCGTGGTTCTTGTGCAACTCGCTGGGCGGCTATATTTCCGGATATCTCGCAAGTCTTGCGGATGTGGAAAAGACAATGGTTCATGAAGTTGCCCGCACGGCATCGGTGTACTTCAATTTGTATTGGAAATGCGCGCTGGCGCTGGGGCTGGTCACGCTGATCATGCTGGCGATCACGCCGTTCGTGAAAAAGCTGATGGCGCGCCAGTGAAACCCCTGCAAATCATATTCGTTTATGCCCGGCGATACAAGCTGGCGCTGGCCGTCACGGCCTTCAGCATGCTGGCGCTGGTTGGCGTTCAGCTTTTTATCCCGTGGATCATCAGGATGCTTATCGCCGCCATTACGGCGCCGGGCGCCACGCTGGGCGATATGAACCTTGTCACCCAGCTGACGCTCGCCGTCCTGGTGATCTATATTGCCCGCGCCGGATTGCAGTTCCTGCGCTCGTACATGGCGCACATCGCCGGGTGGGGCGTGGTGGCCGATGTGCGCAAGTATATCTATGACCACATGCAACGGCTTTCGCTGCGCTTTTATGAGGACAAACAGGTCGGCCAGTTGATGTCGAACATGGTCAACGACACCGACCTTTTCGAGCAGCTCATCTCGCACGCCGTCCCCGACGTGGTGGTTAATGTGATCACGCTGGCCGGCGTGACCGGCGTTCTTCTTTGCCTCAACCCGATGCTGACACTGCTCAGTTCCATCCCCATCATTCTGGTGGTTATCTCGCTGGAGGTGTATGCGCGCCATGTGCGCCCGGCGTTTCTCCACCGCCAGAAAGAGCTGGGCGATCTCAACGCCATGCTGAATGACAACCTGTCGGGCATCCGCGAGATCAAGTCGTTCACCCGCGAGCGCGACGAGGCGCGACGAGTTCATCAGCATATCGACAATTACCGGCAGTCCCTGCTCAACGCGCTCAAACTGATGGCCACCTTCCAGCCGTTTGTGGATTTCACGTCGTCGCTGGGCACACTCATTGTCATCTTCTTTGGCGGACGGCTGGCTCTTCAGGGCAGGCTGTCCGTCGCCGACCTCGTGGCGTTTTTTCTGTACCTTGACATGTTCTATGCGCCCGTGCGCAACCTCAGCGGCGCATGGGAAGCCATTCAAAGCTCGCTGGCCGGCGCCGACAGAATCACCGGCCTGCTGCGGGAGGAGCAGGAGCCGCACGACGCGCCCGGAGCGCTTCCCATCGCGGGACGCGCGCGCGGCGAGATTGTTTTCAATAGTGTGAGTTTCGAATACATCGAAGGCATGCCGATTCTGGAGGACATCTCGCTGACGGTCCCCGCCCACACGGTGGCGGCGCTGGTCGGCCCGACGGGTGTGGGAAAATCCACGCTGGTGAGCCTTATTCCCCGGTTCTATGATGTCACGAGCGGCGTCATCACCCTCGACGGGCGCGATATCCGTGGATATACCCTCGGCAGTCTGCGCCAGCAGATCAGCATCGTTCTGCAGGATGTGTTCCTGTTCTACGGCACGGTGCGCGAGAATCTTCTTTTCGGCCGTCCGGACGCGAATGAAGACGGAATGATTGCGGCAGCCAAAACCGCAAACGCCCATGATTTCATCAGTGAGCTTGCCGAGGGATACGACACCCTTATCGGCGAGCGGGGCGTCAAACTGTCGGGCGGGCAGAAACAGCGCCTTTCCATCGCGCGCGCCCTGCTGAAGGACGCGCCCATTCTCGTGCTCGATGAGGCGACGTCGGCCGTGGACACCGAGACCGAACAACTTATCCAGCAGGCGCTCGAACGCCTCATGCTGGGCCGCACCACCATCATCATCGCCCACCGGCTGTCCACCGTGCGCAACGCCGGAATGGTGGTCGTGCTGGAAGACAAAGCCATCCGCGAAATGGGAACCCACGATGAACTCATGCGCCTTGACGGACTCTACCGGAGGCTCCATACCGCTCAAGGGCAACGGGAGCCAGCGGCAACGATTTAATCCGGCTTATGACTGGATGCGACATCCTGCCGCGCGGGTGCCCTTTCGTGAACGATTGCGATTGGGCGCGCTCATTTTTTAAACGGCGCGTCCGGCGCCTTTTTGTCCTTTTTGTCTTTCCCGGGCGCGCTGGCGCGCCGCGTTTCGGCGATGTCATCATACACCGCTCTTCCCGTGCGCCACAATTTGAAGCCGATGAACCCGCCGGCCACGAGGATAAAAAGTGTGAGAACGGATTTTCCCGCGTAATGGATGGGATTGAGGCTCTCGGCATACGGGGCGAATTGCTGGATGTAAGCTTTGAGCTCGTTCTGCTTGTTGGCCCCGGCCTTGAGCGCAAGGCGGTAAGCGGTGAGGGCTTTTGAATAATCGCCTTCGTGTTCAAGCAGCATGCCCATGACGAGCCAGCCGTCGCCGAACTTCGGGAAGGTGCGCATCAGCTCCGCCACGCCCTGGGCGGACGGCACGGGAAATGACACTTCGCGGAAGGTTTTCGGCGGGGGCTTGCGCGCGTCCCAGACAGGTGTCAGCGAGGCGATGAAGATGTGTTTCTGCCCGTAGGAGTTGTCGGCGCGGTGGCGCATCATATATTGGAGCATCTGCGATTGAAGCTTTTCCACTCCGGCGCGCATTTCGGGCCGCATCGCCGCCGTTTTTTCGATCAGGGGAGCCGCATCGTTGTAACGCCCCATGGATTGAAGCGCCGTGCCATAATTGGCCATGGTTTGGAACCTGTCCGGATCTTTTTTAAGCAATTGTTTCCACAGCAGCTCCGCGCTGGTGACTTTGCCCGCGTGATAAAGCAGCATGGCATGATCGTCCTGGAAGTCCGCGTCGTCCGCGTGCTTGGGCGCCTCTGCCTCAAGTTTGGCGAGCTCGCGCATCCAAAACGCCGTGGTGTGCTCACGATCCTGCTCGGTATAGACGCCGTTCATGAGGTCGCGGATGCTGGTGGCGGATTTGCCGGCGGGATCAAAATCATGGCTCGAGTAAAATGCGCCATATGGCGGGCGGCCGCTCGCAAGAACAAGCGATGCAAACAGCGCGAGCGCCATGCGGCGCGCGGCCGGAAGATTGAATGAAATGCCCATCATGGTCATGATATAAATGCGGTGTGATGAAATATAGTCCGATCCTTAAAGTTTCAGATATCGATACAAAACATGGCCGTTATTGTAACAGTCATAAAGGTGACATGAACAATGACCATCACGCGGACTGACATGAAAGAGGACCTTGCCGCTGAGATCAGACGGCTCGCGCGCGCGAAAAACGCGGTCATCCTCGCGCACAATTACCAGATGCCGGAGGTTCAGGAGATCGCCGATCATGTGGGCGATTCGCTGGGATTGAGCCTCGACGCCCGGAAAACCAGCGCCAGTCTTATCGTGTTCTGCGGTGTGCATTTCATGGCCGAATCGGCCAGGATACTTAATCCCCAAAAAAAGGTTTTACTGCCCAACCTGGCGGCCGGATGCTCGCTGGCCGACTCCATCACCGCCGAGAGTCTGGCGGAGTGGAAGGAAAGATACCCTGAGCACACGGTGGTGACCTATATCAACTCGACCGCGGAGGTGAAGGCGATGAGCGATATCTGCTGCACGTCGGCCAACGCGGTCTCCGTGGTGCGCAGCCTTGCGGCAGACAGGATTCTCTTCACTCCCGACCGCAACCTCGGCCGATGGGTGGCGAAGCAGCTGCCCGGAAAGGATGTGGTGATTTATGACGGGTGCTGCCCCGCTCACGATGTGCTGCGCGGCGCAAACGCCGCCAAGGTGCGCGACTCGAAGAAGGGCGCCATTGTCATCGCCCATCCGGAATGCCGCGAAGACATCATCGAAATGGCCGACGCCGTCTGCTCGACCTCCGGGATGATTAATGCTGTCGAACGTTTTCCCGAAGCCAGAACGTTTGTCATAGCGACCGAGAACGGCATTCTGCACCAGTTGCGAAAGCGTTACCCCGACCGCGAGTTCATACTTGCCGACGGATGCATCGGATGCCGGCTCAACTGCCCTTACATGAAATGCATCGGTCTGGAGGATGTGGAGCGTTCGTTGCGCGAGGAAGTTTTCGAGGTAAATGTCGGCGCGGAGATTCTGGCGGGCGCGCGGCGCGCGCTTGAGCGGATGCTCGCTGTTCACCGCGACAGATAATCCCTGAACGAGCCGGGGGACGATGCCGAGGGTATTTTGCGGCTCGGATCATGTGAAATCGCAAAGACTCGCGATGTGGTCGCGGCTGCCGTCGTTGGCCCACGCGTCGAGGTCGGATGGCGATTTGAGCTGCTGGCCGCGCATCCGGTCGACAGCAAGAAAAGCGCAGGGGATGTCCGCAAGGGATGTCATGTCACTCCATAGTTTTTCGAACTGTGCGACGGGAAAGACGTCCTCCTGACCGTGTCCCCATCGGCGTTTGACATCCTTGATGGTCACATAGGTCGGAACGCGCTGCGCCATGCGGCGGATGGCTTCGGCAATTTTCTCTTCGGGACCCGCAAGGCCGCCGCGGGTAAGGCCAAACGCCGCAAGCATGGGATCGATCTCGATCCATGTGGTCATGCTGTTGTAGTAGCTGAGCTTGAGTTCATCCTCCTCGCGGGGCTGGGCGAGACCTTCGAGCAGGCGGACACGCCCGTTGACGCGGGCCAGTCCGCCGCCGCTGTCGCTGATTCGCCGCGGGACGACCTCGAAGGTGAGCATCGCGCCCGAATGCAGGTGAAGACCGAGCGCCGCTGGATCGGGGCCGGCGCCGAGAGTGTCAACATTGTGCAGCATGATTGTCCGCAGATTCGGATGATCGTCGAGGATTTGCGCCAGCACGCCGTTGCGCAGCAAGTTTGGCCATTCGTGCCAGTGTCCGGGCGGCACGAAGCGCTGGCCGGGAAGGTTGTCGGTGTAGTCGCTGCCCTCACCCTTGGCGCGCGCCCAGTCCATGAGGGCGCGCCTGCCCGCATCGCGGACTTTCTGTTTCTGGTCGTCGAGGGTTTCCTGCGGCATCTCCTCCCACAGAAACTGCAAATCGCGCACCATGGGAACAAGGCGCTGGCTGATCGAGCGCGCGGGTGACAGGTAGAGCGGGCCGTCAAAACCATAGTTGGCATTCATGCCCAGGTGTTTCGTGATGGGGCGGTGGGTCAGATAACTGGTCGATATGATGTGCGGAATCGCGCGGCTGTAAGAGCGGGAGGTTCTTCGGGTTTTTGCGAGGTGAATCTCGATGAAGCTGCGATGGCGTCCGCCCGCCTGCGCATCGCATTCAGTGCGATGAATCCCGCTTTGCGGGGCTGTTTCCATGAAGATGAACGGATTCACCGCCTTGATGACGCCGGCGCCGGTGGTCCAGCGGCTGCCGGCGCCCCCCGCAAGCGTCAGGACAGCCGCCCTGCCTTCGCGAAGAGCGCGCTCGCCGAGGGCGCGCACCGTTGGATTGTCCGTAAACGGAATCACATCGCCGTCGCGCACATCCTCAATGTCGGTGTTGATGGGCAGACGGTTGCGCGACAGACCTATGCGCCCGCTGATAAGGTCGGCGCGCATCTGCTCGTGCTGGATGCGGTCAAAACCGTTTTCACGCTTGATCCGCTCGGACTCGGCGTCCCAGCGCAGACGGTCGGACTGCGAAGCCGGATCGGCCACGCGAAACAGGTTGCCGACCATCATGCGCAGCATCCGGAATGCCTCGCCGGATTCGGCGCACTGGGCCGTGAAGTGATCGAGTTCGGCGCGCCGAAGATAGGAAATGCTTTCGGGATTCTGGCGCACGAGCACGGGCACCTGAATGGCGTAATAGCCCGAAGGCATGAGCGCTTCGCCGCCGGTGAGCATGCGCGCGCGCGTCCCGATTTGGTTGATACGGAAATTGTAAACGACGGGATCCATCGCAAACGGCAGCGCGTCTTCCAGCTCGCGTTTGGTTTCGCCCATGATGCCGAGAATTTCATCGTTGAAGCTTGCGCGGCGCTGCGGCGCGGTGAACATTCCCATGCCTCCGCCCGACATTCCACCGAGCATGAGGAATCCCCAGAAATCGCCGCCAAGACGATGCCGGACACGAGCGAGGATCGTTTCGGTGAAACGGTTGGTCACCCATGGAATGATGGTCTTGAGCGGGTATTCCCAGTTGCGCGTTGTGCATGAGGCTATCGCCCTGACATCACCCGTCTTGAGCGCGGAAAGAATGGCGTCGAAGATCTCGCGCATCGCAAGGCGCGCACGCCATTCGGCCCGGGAGCGCAGAAGATATTTCTCGGTGACCATTTCAAGGATCGGGCCGGCATTCTGCGCCATCCCGCCATGGATAAGCGTGAGCGATTCTGTCAGGCGCTCGGTGATGGCCGGGTGCAGGTCCGCCTCCCCGAGCACGCGGTGGCGCGGCAGCAACCGCCCGCGGCTGATGCCATACTCAGGATCGCCTTCGGCCGCCGCCGCGCCTTCAATGACCTTGAAACCGGGCCACACGCCGCCGGAATCCTGCCATCCGCCGCCGGAGCCCCCAAGCCACTCGCCCAGTATGGCGCGCGAGGCTATCAGGCGTCGTTCGGGCTCGGTCAGGCCGCCCTCCAGCGAGGTTGTCTGCCCCGTGGCGCGCATGAGCACGCCCACGATCGACGCGAGCAGGTTCGTCGATACGGCCAGGCGCGAACCTTTGGGGATGTCGTTGACATGCGTGACCAGTTCGATGCCGAGCCCGCGCCCCGCGATGCGGCCAAGGATGCCGGCCACGGACTGGTTTGTCCCCTCGAATGAGGGCGGAATCAGCCCGGAGGCAATGACGCCCGCCTTGAGCAGACTGAGATAGTCGTTGCCAAAATTGAAAAGGTCGCGCAGGTCGCGGATGTCTTTTGTCGCGCCAAGATCGGCGCTGGTCAGGCGCAGCAACGGTTCGGGGATGACGCGGACAAACGCCTCGACTGGCGGGCGGGTGGCTGTGTCGCGACCGTAAACGCCAAGATCGACAGAGATGTTGAGCACGCGCGCGCCCTCGGGGAAATCCATGCCCAGAAAAAAAATGTCGGACCATCCGCTGTGGCTGAGGTCAAGACGCACCGGGGTCGCTTCAGCGAGGATGGGATACAGGAGACTGCCTGCAGCCCGTTCCAGCATTTCGCGGCGCAACCGGACGGTGTGATCCTCGGCGTGACCCACACGAAACATCCATTGGTTGCCGCAACTGGCGCGGACGCTGCGGCGCACCTGGTCGAGAAGCGTCTGAAAACACAAGTGATGGTATGCCTCCGCAAGCGCGCTGAACAGCGCGGCGTTTGGGCCTGTGCGCTCCATCTCGGCGCGAAAGCACGCGATCGCCTGCTCGAAACGGCGCGCGAAAAGGTCGTTGTGCCCCTCGACCGGCACGATGCCCGTCCGGGGAATGTCCGGCAATTCGGCCAGGTGGAAACGGCATGCGGCATGCAGAAACAGCGTGGCGCGCACGCGCTCGTAAAGATTGGCGGCAGATTTGCGGAACGACTCCAGCTCCTCGCACGCCGCCAAAAGCTGCGCCGGACTTATGGCGGCGCAAAGCTCTTCGAAAGCCCTGTCGCGCCTCGAGGCGTCACCGCTTGTGATGGTGTCGATGAATGGATTCATGATGTGTGTTTGTCACATTGATAGGGCGGCAACGCCGTCTAATCTTCAGTGTCGCGATTCTCCCTTCGCCCGGTCTCCGCCAGCAGATTGATGACGAGTGTGAGCACTTCGTCGCGGTCGCATCCGTTGAGGGCGAGGGCAAGCTGGCTTTGCAGGAGCCCGAAGCGGCGTCCGATGTCATAGCGTGTGCCGGTAACTTCAAGGGCAAGATATTTTTCGGCGCGGGCAAGTTGTTCGAGCGCCGGGGTGAGCTGAAGCTGGCCCTGCTGACGCAAGCCCGCGTTGATCTGCGATTCGAGAATGAAGAACACGGCAGGGGAAAGGACATGCATGCCGAAAAAGCACAGGTAGTGTCCGGCGCGCAATCCCGGAACCTGCAACTCAAGTTCGGCCTGGCTGATGGATGGTTTTTCGAGAATGCGTTCGATCTGGTAGACGCCCGCGCGGTCGGGCAGACGTTTGCCGCCGACGGTGCCATAGTGCGTGACGAGGTGCTCGCGGGTCGCGTGGACGGCCGAGACGGGGCACTTCTCCTGCTGGGCCAGACCGATCAGCTGCTGGGCGCAGCGCGCATCCTTCGTGTGAGATATGTAGAGGTGGTCGCCAAGCAACAGCAGAAAAGGCTCGTTGCCGATGAATTCGCGCGCACGGTAGACGGCGTCGCCATAACCGCCGGCTTCCTGCTGGACAGCGAAATGAAGGCGGCGCATAAGGTTGCTCAGGCGATCGTCCTGTTCGCGGGCCCAATCGGCGCCGCGGTAAGCTGTCAGCAGATTCTCGCGCAACAACTGAAAACCGTCGCGGTAGCGCTCCTCGTCGCCCGGAACACACACGACGCATATCTCCTCAATTCCGCTTTCCAGCGCCTCCTCGGCGATGATCTGGATGACGGGCTTGTTGATGCCGTCGCGGTCGATGAAAGGAAACATGCCCTTCTGGACGCTGTCTGAGGCGGGATACAAGCGCACCCCCCGCCCCGCCGCCGTGATGACTGCCTTGCGTATCTGCATGGTTTGCTCCGCGAATATCTTGCTTTATGGCAACGCTCCGCATTGAGCGTGTCGGTTATGTGCTTATTGGGTAAAACATACAGAAACAACATTTTTAGACGGCAGCAGCGCATTTTAAACTGGGCTGCGGCAGGGGATTCTTAATGTGGCATGGGCATCCTGCCCATGATTCATGGCCGGGACGGCCATGCCGCCTTGGAGCGCGCAAGCCATGCTTACGGCAAACTTGCCGCACGGTCGTTTGAAAACACTCGCTTCGCTCGCTAAAGTGAAAAGAAAAAAGAGTACATCATGTCATTGAGTCCGCACCAACCGAAACCCAATACTGCCACTGCTGTAGTCCGGATCGTGGCCGTCGCGACAAGCCGAGCGGCAGCGCCCCGCATCGTCAACGTTGTACCAAAGGCCGCCGCGCAGCACCCGGTAAGAGTCGGGTGGACTAATCCACGCACTGCCGTCCGCGGGTGCGTCCGTATACGATCCGTGCCACCAGTCCTCACACCACTCCAAAACATTGCCGTGCATGTCGAACAGGCCCAACGCGTTCGGCAGCTTGCCGCCAACTACATGCGTCTGACCGCCACCGTTCCAACAGAACCAAGCGTAATCGCCCAAGTTGCAGGCATTGCACGAGTCCGCCACACAGTCCGAATTGCCAAAACAGAACCGCGTCTGACTGCCCGCGCGGCAGGCGTATTCCCACTCCGACTCGCTCGGGAAACGAAACGTGGCCGGGCCTTGGCCAGTAGAGGCAATGTGAGCGTTCAACTTGTCGAGAAAACCGTTCGTGTTGCGTATGTCGTTCCACGAGACATAGTAAACGGGATAGTATGGAGCCATATCGACATCACCCACGGTGAGGGCGTCAAGGTTCTCGATGGCGTTCACTCCATCGAACTGTCATTTCGCGGCAAACCACCAGTTAACACG
>JAPLSQ010000120.1 GCA_026398535.1 Candidatus Sumerlaeota bacterium
GTTGATCAGCTCATCGGGAAGCGTCACAAGCATCTGTTGTGTCGCGCCGACGGAGATTCTTCCTGAGCGGATCAATTCGGCGAGTTCCTTTTGGCGCTCCGGCGGCGGGTTCGATCGCAACCAGCCCTCAATTTGCCAAAATGACTCAACGCTCCACTTGAAATCAGGATTTGCCTTGGCGGTTTCGATCAGGTCCTCAATGTGGCGGATCAACTGGTCGCGCAGCACATCATCGGGATCTGTGTAGAAGATGTCCCAGTGCGACGAAAACACGACATAGATATTCTTCACCGGCGAGCGATTAAGATCGTACTGCACCCCGACATCAAGCCCCTTGACGGCGCCTTTCACAAGATCGTCAACCAGCGCGCGCGCTTCCTGCGCGTGCGGCACAAAAGGCACACACAGCAGAAACATCAGGACAGGCAGGAATCGCGCATATCTGCTGGTCATGACATTATTGAACCGCAGAGACATCATGGATAACATCACGGGACTTCCTTGTTTTCTCTCTATTTACGCCGTTTTTCCAAAGGTTTTTGTGGAGCCAGCGTATAGGGCGGATATGGCATGCCGGAGTGGTGTCGCCCGTCGGTTATGGGGATGGGGAGTTGCGGCGATTGCACAATGACCGGCACATCCGGCCTTGGCAGGCGCTCTTCAACTTTCGGATATTTAGGGAAAGGTTTGTGGGGAAGTTCCTGGTACCAGTATGCCGTGCTGCAATAATCGTCGCAACGGTCATTGGCGTGGCCATGCTCGATGCTCACACGCAATGACTTGTGAAAAATCACGGGATCGCTGACATGATACCGGTACACGGTGATGCGCTCATTGATCTGCGCGGGGTCGGTTCCCTTCTTGTGGTAGGAGACGCCGTTGTACATAAACGCATTCTGTGTCTGCATGCCCCATGCGTGGCCGAAATAGTCCTCCGATCCGGTGCCGTGCAAATCGGGGGGCCACTTCTCGCCGTCCGCCATGAACATGTCGTCGCCCTCGCCCCACCATCCGCCATAAAGGTTGTGGACGGACATGTTGCAGCCGACATAATGGCCGCGCCCGCGGATGTCGGCGATGAGGTAGTTGTCCTTGTCGGTAAGATTGACATCGTGCTCTTTGCCCAGATGTTTCGGTTTTGTGCACGGATTGTTGCGGCGCCAGCATGCATGGAAGCGCAACATATCGGGTGGGAGCGCATCCATCTCGTCATAGTCGATATAGTAGTAAAATGCGGGCACATCGCCTTCGCACTCATTCCCGATGGTGATTCGCGCTCCATTGGAGAAGGGCATCGGCCAATAGCAGTTCATGCCGGCTTTTGGCCCGAAAAAGTCGGATGCCGACACGCTGAAGACGGCCGTGTTCAACGGCGCCAGTTGCGCGTGGCCGATGCCGAAGAAGTCGCCGACAGGCGCTTCCACGCTCGGATGTTTCATGCCATCCCAGTAAATCCGCAGTGTCATTCGGCGCAGGTAATTATCACCGGCCATGATGGTAAACCATATGTGGCGGATGACTCCCGCGCCCTTGATGTCGGCAAGTGTTGTCAGCTTGCCTTTTTTGATCTCAATGCAATCCTTGTTTCTCCCCGTTGTGTCGTAACTGGACACCCTTTTCGACTGCCCATCACGCATGAATGCAAGTTGATCGAGCATTTCAAACGATTCCTTTCTTTATTTATGGTTGGTGTATCATGATTTGATGACGACGTGTTTATTTTTATTATTTCCCGCATTTTCTCAGATGCCCTGAATTCTGCCGAGACGCTCACCGAATTCCCCAAGCCCATAATATTGCACGCAATGCGGCAGCTTGAAACGCAGAGACAATCCCTGCTTTTTGTCGTATGCCACATTGGCGTCGCGGTCCGCTGTTGCGAACGCCACATCTCCATTTGGTGAGGCAAACCGTATGTTCAATTGACTGGTTTTGCCCGTGGATGTCACAGAGAGCGACCATCCGTCAGCCTTTGCCGTGATTCGATTGCCTTTTCGCGCGAGGGCGGTTGGCGCTGTGGCGGAGGACGTGCCATTGATCGCGTAACTTGGCCAGTTCTTCGAGGGCTTTCCGTGTCCGATCCGCGTCCGGAAGACGCCCGGTCCCCATGGGGTCACCTCGACAAATCTGTTTCGCCCCCATGTGATCCGGCCTGATGTCATTACAAGTTCCTTTGTTTTACAGTGGTGTTTTGTTACAAGCGGTTGAGATCCAGCCGCAAAAAATGGGGAAAGTAGATGTCAGTGTTCGTGATAACGTCATCCCATGCCAGCGCGTTCACGACGTATGACAACACCATCTCGTCGCGGACGCGCGCAAGGTGCGGGTGCATCCGCAAGGCATAGAAAAGATGGCGTTCGCGCGGAAATCCTTCCGTGCAGACGCAAACAGGAATGGGTTCGGACCACGGTCCTTCAAGCTCTGGCGACGTGAGGATGCACATGAGCGGTTGCGACGGGCTGTATGTCGTTGTGATGAAACGCCGCCGCGGCGCATCGTAAAAGAGCGTGGATTCGGTGACAGCCGGGCGGTAAAGAATCATGAGGTTGTCAGGTTCAGACGACCATTTTTGCTGAGCCGTGTTGTTCGTGGTCAGATATTCGATATCGAATTGAGCCGCGTCACCGTTGAGCCTGTCAGCATTCATCCGCGCAAGGACAGCACAAGATTGCGTCTTCATGGTGACCGGTTCCCTCCACTTCACGCCAAGCATGTAAAGATAACCGTTCCATTGAAGACACCCCGAACTCAGAAGCAGATCGGGCGCATGCCATGGCAGCGGTTCAAGCGTCATGGGCCATTGCGGCGGATCGTTTTCGGTGACGCGGATGCGCGCCAGCCATGGATCGACAACGCGAAACGAAAGCGCCTCACAAATGCCCGGCGACGCAGTTACCCGCACACAAAAAACAAGCGCGCATCCATCATGGTATAGGGCGGTCAATGGCCAAAACCAGTATTCCTTGTCGTCAACATCGGGCAAGCGGATGTAAGAGCGCGGTTCTCCCCGAGTCCCGTGGAGAAAAAATTGTATGGATTCGGGGCTGACAGGGCCGGGTTTTTGGATTGCCACGGTGTTGCGGGGCATGGCGTCGCATTGGCGCGTTCCATCAGCGAGTATTCCGATCATTGTGTCTCCAAAGAACCAGACCGTGCGGCCGTCGGCAAGAGGCACTGACAGCACCCCATCCGCACCGAGCCAGCCGGAGGGGCGTGGCGCGAACAAGCGGGTCAATTCAGGCGCCGGTATGGCGACTGCGGCAGTTTCCATAACGCTAATGTCCCCATCAGGATCAAAATTTGCCTGTGCGACTGGCAGAACACCTTATGTGAAAAGCTGGGCGTGGCATGACGCGGTGCAACATGCCGCTCCGAGTGACAACGCAACAATGACAATGCAAACTTCGCCGCGTTGCAACAGATTATCCACACCAAGACAACGTATCATATTGTGCCGTCTTGTCACCCTTTCGTTCCTGTCAGGGCGATGCCCTCGACAAAATAACGCTGGCAGAAGAAAAACACCATGAGAGGAGGGAGGAGCATCACAACGCTTGCCGCCATCAGAACGCTCCACTCGCTCTGATGCCTGCCGGCATACGACATCAGGCCGAGCGCGAGTGTAAACTTGCTGTCCTCGGCGAGATAAATCAGTGGTCCGAAGAAGTCGTTCCAATGCAACAGGAACGCGAAGATCGCCACAGTGGCCAGCGCGGGTTGCGCAAGCGGCAGGATGACTGACCAGTAGATTCTCAGGTGTCCCGCGCCATCCACACGCGCGGCATCCGTCAGATCGAGCGGAATCGTCAGGAAGTATTGTCGCATGAGAAAGATAAAAAATGGCCAACCTGTCAGGTAAGCTGGGACGACAAGGGGATAGTAGGTGTTGATCCAGTGGAGGTTCCGGAAAATGACAAACAGCGGAACGATGGTGACCTGCGGGGGGAGCATCATGGTTCCAACGAGCACATAGAACAGGCTGTCGCGTCCGGGCCAGCGCAGGCGCGCAAACGAGTAAGCCACGAGCGAGCCTGAAACAAGGTATCCGATGATGCTGCATGCCGTAATGATGATCGTGTTCCGCGTGTACAACAGGGTCGGCATGGCTTGGAAAGCCTTGGTGTAGTTTTCCCAGTATACAGGCTTTGGAATCCAGCGGATGGGTGTTTCAAACACACCCTGAGGTGTTTTCAGCGAACTCGAAATCATCCATAGGAGCGGGATGAGCATGAGAAGCGCTCCAGCCCAGATGACAGTCTGCTGGTTGACATTCTTCAGCGTTTTCCCTTTGATCAGCATCGGTCAGGGCGCTCTGCGGCATTCATCATTGTTCCGCCTCATAATAGACGCGGCGTCCGAGCACATGGAACATGAAAACGGTCACGATGAGCGTGCCGACGAAAAGCAGCCACGCCATGGCTGAGGCCAGCCCCATGTTATATTCCTGGAAAGCCTTGTAATATAATTCGAGGTTATAGAACAGGGTTGAATCCAGCGGTCCGCCGCTTGTCATCAGGTAGGCCTCGGTGAACACTTGGAACGAGCCGATCACCTCGACAATGGTCAGCAGAAAGAGCGTGCTGGAAAGCTGGGGCAGTGTGATGTGGCGAAACTGGCTCCACCAGCCCGCGCCGTCGATGCTTGCGGATTCATAAAGATGCTGGGGAATTGCGTTGAGTCCGGCGATCATGACGATCATGCGCCCGCCGCCTATGGACCACAGGCCCATGAAGATGATGGCCTCCTTCGACCATGCGGGGCTGTTGAGCCACATGGGACCCTTCACGCCCAGCAGGGCCAGCCCCTGGTTCACCAGACCATATTTTGGATTATACAGCCAAAGCCATATGAGCGAGAGAGCAACGCCTGATATGATCGATGGCATGTAGAAGATTGTGCGGGCCAGTCCGATGCCGCGCCGCGGACGCGCCAGCAACAGAGCCAGCAGAAGGGAACCGGCAATGACAAGCGGCACCCTGCAGACCGTGAAGTAGACGGTGTTGTAGACGGACTTCCAGAATTTTTCCGACTCCATCAGCAGGAAACGATAGTTTTCGATGCCGATGAACATCGGCGGCCGCAGGACATCGTAACGGCAGAAACTGTAGTAGAAGGACATGCAGATTGGCGCGACGGTGAATAGCAGAAAGCCGATGATCCATGGGCTGGCGAAGGCGAAACCGGCTGCCCATTCGCGGTGCGTTGTGCTGTATCTGGTCGCCGGTTTCATCTATATGACCGCCACACTGGGATTGCTGCGCGCGCTTTTCTGCTGCACATACCCCTCGGTCCGCAGTAATGCGGCGGTGGTGATTTGCTGGCCATGCATGACGGACTCCCACGCTTCGATGTAGGAGCGCCAGAATACACTGTGCGCCAGCTCCAACTGAAAAGGGCTGTTTGCCGCTTCGATATTTGCGGGGGAAAAACCCGCAAGGTGACGTTTTGCCGCGTATTCCGCGCCACGTTGCTGAAAAGCGGAATGCCGCCGCCTCGTTCTTCGTCCGTGGTTGTCCGTGTTCTCCACCCTGTCATCAGCCCGTCGATTCGCGGTGGCCGGTCACTTGAGATTCTTGGGAATTCTGATGGGGACGGGGACGAACTGGTGGAAAGCTGCAGCATCCATCTCGCCCTGTTGCGGGAATTTGTCGCCGAGTATGAGGGCGGCAGCCTCTCTCCCCACGCGCCGCGTATCCTCCTCAAGGAGCAAATAATGGCGGTTTTTGAGGATGTGGAGATTTCGCACGATGCCCATGCCTCCGACGATTGGGCGAGCATCGTCGTTCAAACCGCATGTGTCAATCGCGTCAAAAACCCCGCCCGCAACCATCTCGTCCGAGCAGATGATCGCATCCGGGCTGTTTCCCTGCCGCAGGAAGGAGGCGAAATGACGGGCAGTGTCGGAAACCACAGTGTCGTGCGACGCGATGGGCACTTGGAGAATATGGTCCTTGAGGAACGGCATGCCGTTATCAAGCAATCCGTCCTTGAAGCCACGCAAGCGCTCGATGGTGGAAGAGGCGTTGTCATTGCGGGTCACGCAGGCAAGTCGCTTCCTGCCTTTGTCCTTCATGAACTTGACCAGCCGGCGGTAAGCGTTGTGCTCGTCGTAAGTGATTGCTGACAAGGGGCAGCCCTGAACGTAACACACAAGGAAGAGCAGGCGTATCCCGCGCTCCTGAAGCCGCAGATACAGGGGGATGTTCGGATTGAGCATGCCGCTGTCGAACTGCAGAACCATGAAAATGAGAATGCGCTTGACGCCTTGGCGGGCAAGGCGCTGCAAGAGTTCCGCCTCGCGTTCGTACATATTGTTCGACAGGCACAGCGCGATCTGGACATTGCGGATGAAGGCTTCCTCGTCGATACCCAGGATGATGTCGCTCATGAAGGTTCCCGCGGCATGGGCGAAAACCACGCCTAGTTGCTCCTCGGCGCCGGGGAAATGGCGGTCGGTGCGCCGCGACGCCGCGTCTGCGACGAAAGAACCCGCGCCGCGCGTCGCGTAGACGAGCCCCTCGGCCACAAGGTCATTCAGCACCCGTCTGGCGGTGATTTTGCTGACCTTGTATTTGTCAACAATCCCGTTCAAAGAAAGAATGCGGTCATGCGGACGCAACTGCCCCTCAAGTATCTGAATCGACAAATCGGTCTTGATCTGGATGTATTTGAATGCCCGCTTCTTTGGTGTCATCATCGGCGGTTGCTCACTTTATAAGCACAAATTATAGATACGCACTTGGGCTCTGTCAAACCAAATAGCGGGCAGCGTGGCAAGGATGACGGGGGGATTGATCATCCATGAGTTTATCAGCGATACTGTTCCCTATGGGCTTTTCCGTAAAGGGCCGTCTCTTCCAGGAAGGCCTCAATATTCACATAGGGAGTGCCGGCGACGATGCCGTTTCCCGCGGCCATGCACATCCCTCCTTCGGGCCAGTCGAAGGTGTCGATCAGGTGCCGCGCCTCTTGGCGCACCTCATCGGGGGTTCCGTGCAAGAGAGTCTGCTGGACATCGAAACCAGCGAGAAATGCCAGGCGGCCCCGATACTTGCGCGCGATTGCAATCTCATCCATTGTATGCTTCTGCACGGGATGGAACACGCTGAGTCCGGCATCGACAAGATCATCAAGGGCTTCGGTATTGTTGCCGCAACTGTGCAGCCAGAAGTGTTTGCCGTTGTCTTTCAGCAGTTTTCCGATGGGCTGGTAATAGGGTTTGATCAGCGAGCGGAACACGGCGGGCGACATCATGAGCTGAGTCTGGTGGCCAAGGTCGTCGCTTGTGAAAAAACCGTCAAAGCTCAATTCTTTCAGTCCCCATCGCAGGTAGGCCAGGTAAGTGTCGAGAAGCGCCTGGTGGAGCAGGCGCACTTTGTCGGGATTCTCATGATAGTCCACCATCAGGTTTTCCATGCCGCGGATGTTCCATGGTTTTTCGAAGAACAGGCACCACCAGCACATCAGGATGTAGAGTCCTTCATGGTGTGCCTTCTCGGCGAGCCGGGGAAGATCGCGGATGCTGTCATCGTGTTCGGGGCGGGGCAGCTTTTCGATGAACTCGTCGAGTTTCGACCACTCATCCAAAACCGGCCTGTTTTCGAGTGATCCTGTGTCCGGCGGGCGCCATGAAAGATTCATGCGTGACGCGCAGACGGGTTCCAGCCAAAGATGCCCCACATCATCGGGGAAGCGTTCGTCCAACTCAAGCAAACGCCCGCCATACTGATCATGCAACCCCACACCCCACCAGCGCGCAAGCACCATGGGAATGCGTGGCGGTTGCCTGCCTTCAACAGCCCGTGCCACGTCCTCGCGACTGAGCGGTTCATGAATCCGTTTTCTCATTTGGATAAACCTTACTGTGCGATTGATGAGAAATCAGCGTTTCCCAGGTAAAATTCCCCGGGGAAACTCTGTTTCCTATGGTCATCATACACCTTGTTTCAAGCACAATCAATTTGCCGACTTATTGAACCCCAACCTAATCAAGATGCGCGCATGCCCGGGGGCTGAAGCCAAAGGCCGCCCTCCCCGGGTTTGTCCTGCAAATAACGCGCAAGCACCGGCAGGCATAATCCCCAAACTGTATATTGCAACAGCATCACGAGCGACAATCGGATGTGCGCTGACCATTTTGTGTTCATCGGGGATCTCTCAGTTGCCGCTGAAACGCCATTCATGAGAAGATTGACTTGGTTGACTCATAATATGAGCGCAACTCGCTGACATCGAAACACATTTCGCTGTGTCCATGGCGAAAGATCAGTTGCGGATCATGATTCTTTGCCAAAGTAGTCTGCCCGATCCATGCTACAGGAAGCTGGTATTTGTCTGCGAGCTATGCTGATGTCCGCTCCAATTTCATCCGCGCCATTGAGCACACATTCCGTCAGAGTGACTGCCAAACCGCCCACTCCGCAATCGTGTGCTGACGCCAGAAGACCGGCTTCGCAGGCTTCGACAAGAAAATCAATGAGAGCGCGTTCCCGTGAAAGGTTGCATGATGGGCATGGACCATGCGCTTTGCCAGTCTTCCAGTGCAGATATTCAGAGCCGCCGAGGTGATCGGCAGGCGGGCCAACATGTATAATATCAAGCCCCGGGCGGGCAAATCCCGCTTTCAACGGTTTCGCCGGAGCGCTGACGCGTCCAATCATTCCGATGACGGGAGTTGGCCAGATCGCTCCATCAGGATTTTCATTGTACAGGGAAACATTGCCGCCCGTGACAGGTGTTCCAAACGTCCTGCACGCTTCGCCTATGCCGCGCACAGCTTCTGAGAGTTGATGGAAGATTTCGGGTTTCAATGGATTGCCAAAATTCAAACAATTGGTGATTGCGAGCGGGCGGGCGCCGGCGCACGCCACATTCCTTGCCGCTTCAGCGACAGCCAGCTTTCCGCCCTCATAGGGATCAAGGTAACAATACAGGCCATTGCCGTCCGCCGTCATGGCGAGTGAGTGCGGTGAATCATGTATGCGCAACACGGCGGCGTTATCGCCGGGCGGGGTTGTTGTCTGTGTCTGCACCATGTGATCGTATTGTTCATAAATCCACCGCTTGGAACAAATGTTGGGAGACGCAAGGAAATCAAGCCATTCACATCGCGCACTCATCACCATTTCAAGCAATTCTGTTCGGGCGTCGGGAAGAGCATCCATGTAATCCGGCCAGCGCTTATCGCGCTGATACACAGGCGAATTCTCGGAAATCTTGTCGGCGGGAATCTCTGCCACGATCTTGCCTTGATGTTCCACACGCATCAAACCAGTGTCATCGAGTTCGCCCAGAACGTGCGCATCCAGATCCCATTTGGCCAAGATGCTTTTCATCAGGTCCAACTTGCGCGGTTCACAGATGGCCAACATCCGCTCCTGGCTTTCGCTCAGCATGATCTCATAGGCGGTCAGATTTTCAGCCCGCTGCGGGACGAGATCAAGGTTGACGCGGATGCCCATCCCGCCGCGTCCCGCCATCTCCGCCGTCGAGCATGTCAGCCCTGCGGCGCCCATGTCCTGAAGCGCAACCACGGCATTGGTTGCGATCAGCTCGAGTGTGGCTTCGATGATTTTTTTCTCGGTGAAGGGATCGCCCACCTGAACAGCGCTTCGTTTCTGTTCGCTTTCCTCGCTCAGTTCCGTGCTGGCGAACGTTGCGCCGTGGATGCCATCGCGTCCCGTTGAATTCCCATAATAGACAACGAGATTTCCCGCTCCCGAGGCGACTGCGCGTGTGATTTTATCCTTTTCTATGATTCCCACGCACATGACGTTGACGAGAGGATTGCCCTCATAGGCCGAAGAAAAATAACACTCGCCGCCGACTGTCGGGACGCCAACCGCGTTGCCATAATCGGCGATGCCTTCGACGACGCCGCTGATGATATGACGTGTGCGGGCGTTGCCCGGATCGCCAAATCGCAGCGAATCGAGCAGTGCTATGGGCCGGGCGCCCATCGTGAATATATCGCGCAGGATGCCGCCCACGCCTGTTGCGGCGCCCTGATATGGTTCGAGCGCCGACGGATGATTGTGCGATTCCATTTTGAACACGATGGCAAAACGCTCGTTGAAATCGGCAATGCCCGCATTTTCGCCCGGACCCTGGAGTATATGCGGGCCTTCAGTGGGAAATGTGCGCAACAACGGCTTGGAATTTTTATAGGAGCAATGCTCGCTCCACATGACCGAAAAGATGCCCAGTTCGGTCAGTGTGGGTTCCCGGCCGAGAATCCCGATGATAGTCGCGTATTCCCGCGGATTAAGGCCATGCTCTTCGATTAACTGTGGCGAGATGATCATCCAGACATCCTTTTACAATGCGTCCTTGCCCCGTTCCCCGGTGCGGATGCGCACGACTTCCTCCAGCGGAACCCGGAATATCTTGCCGTCGCCAATCGTGTTTGTGCGGGCGGCTTGCTCAATGACATCCACAATGTGTTCAGCCATCTCGTCATCGCAGGCGATTTCGATGCGCACTTTAGGCAGGAAATCCACTTGGTATTCGCTGCCGCGATAAAACTCGGTATGGCCCTTCTGGCGGCCGAATCCCTTCACTTCGCTTACGGTCATGCGAACCTCGCCCAATTCCGCGAGCGCTTCTTTGACATCGGCCAATTTGAATGGCTTTATAATGGCGATTATAAGCTTCATTAGACACTCTTGACGGCGGCGAAAAGCGCCAAAAGCATGCCGCAAAAATAATTCTCATGGATGACTTGACATAGGTTCTGTGCGATGTGCAGAATGTCGAGGATTATTAATACGGTTGCCACCAAGAAGCGTATAAGGAATTTATGAATTACAATCCGGAAAATCCTGTCATCGTCCAGTCCGACATGAGTGTGTTGCTGGAAACAATGGGGCCGCTCTATGAGCAGGCGCGCGATTTTCTCGGCCAGTTTGCCGAACTGCGCAAAAGCCCGGAATATCTGCACACATACCACATCACCTCTCTTTCCCTCTGGAACGCGGCTGCGGCTGGTCTGGTGTTGAATGATATTTATGAGGGATTGCGCAAGTATTCAAAATACGACATTCCCGCGAATGTCCTGACCGAAATCCGCGAACTCCTGGCGCGCTTTGGCCGCGTCAAACTTATCCGCCAGCCTGATTCCGATGACCATGTTCTTCAGTCATCAGATGAATTTGCCATTCGTGAAATGCTGGCAACCCCGCAGGTCAAACCCTTCATCGACAGGCAGATTTCGGCCAGTGAAATTCTCATCAAGCCGGGCACCCGCGGCCGCATCAAGCAGGCGCTGATCAAAATGGGTTACCCCGTTGAGGATCTCGCCGGATTCGCGAATGGCGATCCGTTGCCCTTTGAAATGCGCGCCAAAACCCTGACCGGCCTGCACTTCGCGCTTCGGGAATATCAGCGCGATGCCGCCGATGTGTTTTACGCGGACGGCTCAAGCGTTGGAGGCAGCGGTGTTCTTGTTCTGCCCTGCGGCGCGGGAAAAACAATCATTGGCATGGCCTGCATGTCACGCGTGAAACAGCACACTCTCATCCTTACAACCAACATCACCGCCCTCAGGCAGTGGCGAAGCGAACTTGTCGACAAGACGACGCTCACATCCAACGATGTCGGCGAATACAGCGGCGAGGCAAAGCACGTCAAACCCGTCACACTGACAACATATCAGATTCTCACCTATAAACGCCATAAACACGGCGAATTCCTGCACATGGATCTTTTCCAGAAGTTCAATTGGGGGTTGATCGTCTACGACGAAGTGCACCTGTTGCCGGCGCCAGTGTTCCGGGCTGTGGCTGAAATTCAGGCACGCCGGAGACTGGGACTAACGGCAACGCTGATTCGTGAGGATGGCAAAGAGGACGATGTTTTTTCGCTCATTGGACCAAAACGATTTGACAAACCATGGAAGGAGCTGGAAAAGCAGGGATGGATTGCCAAAGCGCTGTGCATGGAGATACGCATCCCCATGGCCGAGGATAAGCGATTGGAATATGCCACGGCCGAGCTTCGCGCCAAGTACAGGATAGCCATGGAGAATCCGGTCAAATATCTTGTTGTGGACCGTCTTCTCAAGAAGCATGTCAACGACCAGGTACTCATCATCGGCTGTTATCTGGACCAACTTGACCGGGTGCGTGCCCGCACAGGCGCTCCCATCATCACCGGCGAAACGCCCAACACCGAGCGCGAGGAAATATACACCAATTTCAAGGCTGGCAAGATCAAAACGTTAATCGTTTCAAAAGTCGCCAATTTTGCCGTCGATCTGCCCGACGCCAATGTCGCCATCCAGATATCCGGCACATACCGTTCACGCCAAGAGGAAACCCAGCGCCTGGGACGCGTGCTCCGGCCCAAACCCGAGGATAATTACGCATATTTCTATTCGATTGTCACAAAAGACACAAAGGACCAGGAATGCGCGAAGAAACGATCACTGTTTCTCACCGAGCAGGGATATCGCTACAAAATACACGTTCTTGATATGGACAAGATCGAGGCTGAGATGTTTGAATTCGCCCATACCGAAGAACCGCTGAATGCCGAATTGGCCCAAGAACACACGGAAATCTCATAAACAGACAGCAGGAAGATGAAACTTAAAGTTTTTTTGAAAATGTGTGATGACAGAATGTTGCGGGGCATTTGCGATTTCTGGCATCTGCAACCTGAAAACAAACCAGACCGTGATGAAGCACCGGATCTTGCCGGCATTATCGAATTTCTTTACCCCCGCATTCAGTCCGCCCAATATTTTAAAACAGCATTCTCATCGCTTTCCCAAGACGACAAAGACTTTGTCACCTTTATTGCCATGCATGGCGGGATTCTTGGGCGTCAGGAAATCATAGAACGTTGCCTTGACGGCAAAGAATCGGCATTTGATGAATTCCTGGATCGCCCATCCCTGTATGGTTTTTGCATCCGTGAGGAATTGAAAGGTGATTATGGCGAAATCATTGTTTGCATGCCCGATTGCCATGTCAAGCAGATCAAACTCCCTCCGCATCTTCGAGGCTACCTTGGTTATTTTCTCTCCGCCCAGACGACTCCGCGTCTGTCCGAACTGGCCGAGATACTTGAATGCCCTGATTTCAAATCTCAACAGCGCCATGTGCTTCAATATCATATCCGGCAGACCATGACCGACCCCGATTGCCTTCAAACGTATGTCGGATCTCTGCCCGACGAGCTTATGGAATTGTTCAAACGCCTGCTCGATAAAAACGGCTCCTGCCTGTATGGCGATCTGCTCGAGTCGGCCAATCACAGGCATTTTGAACCATCAAAAGCCGAATATCTTAATGATCTGATCAATAACCGGCGTCTTGTTTTTGCCCTTTCCGAGGGGGCAAACAAGTACGCAAACATGCTCATCATTCCCCGTGACCTGTTTTATACCATATCCGAGGAGTATAAACCCGACAATCGTCCCTTCAAAGATCTCGACAGCGTATCAGTGGCCGATGAGGAACCGCCACCTTCAGCCGTGCATGAGCGGGCAGGCGACATTCTTCGCGACATCGCCCTTGCCGCCGCCTTCTTTCAGACAAACAATCTCAAACGCATCGTCAGCGGAGGCGTCAGCGCATACGATCTCAAACGAGTATTGCCCTCGTTCGGCGGGAAAAGAATAGTCAAGTACGCCCAGTTCCTGTGCGCTTTTATGCGGGCGAACAAGTTCCTCATCGAGGTTGGAGGCTTATGGAAAGTTTCAGAGTCCTTTGAATCATGGCTTGCCGATCCCGCGACATGTTACAGCAATCTCTTCGGCTGGTGGCGCACAACCTCTGATTGGCGCGAAAACAGCCTCGAGGGCATTGTTGAACCAGGAGCATCGACACCGCCAACCCCCGTGGGCGATATCACCGAAATCCGGCGCATCATTCTCGCAGGAATGACAGGTTTGCCCACTGACCGCTGGAATGCGTTTAAATCGTTCTTCGATACGGTGGGGCTTCAAGGAATGACAGTTCTGTCGCATTCGGGCGACGCGCGCTTTGAGTCTCGTACCGGAAAATTCCTGTCACGTCTTATTGAAAACATGCTGGTCGAACCACTGAACTGGCTCGGAATCGTTGCCATTGGTGTCGACGAGTCTTCACGCTCCAAGAATCATCGCCATATCAATCATGGCGATTCCAAGGACAAGGACAATGAAGAGGCAACCCCCGACTATAAGGGCAGGTTTTCATTTCAAGTGACGCCGCTGGGCCATGCCGTGCTGAGCGTGGCCGGAGCGGATCGTTCGCCGGTCCCGCAGGAGCTCAATCCCCAGTCACTGCCGCTCTTTTTCGCTTCCAACCAATTTATTGTACAGCCCACCCTCGAAATCATCGCGCCGCCGGACCTTTCTCTGGCTAAACGTTACAGACTGGCGCAGATCTGTGTGATACGCAATGCGGATGTCGTCACGACATTCGAACTGACACGCGACTCCGTGGATCAATGCCTCGACAAAGGCATGCACGCCGAAGAGATAGAGAGATTTCTGGCTGAATCAAGCCGGGTTGGCCTGCCAGAGACCGCCAGCCAGCTTATTTGCGAATGTCTGGAACAGCATGACCAGTTGCGTGTTGGCACGGCGGGCGGATACATACGTGTCGGGGATCCAATGATGATTGAGCAGATCAAATCGACACCCAAACTCGCGCTTTTCATCAAGGATATCATTGGCAACCATTGCATCATTATTCCCGAAAACATCGATATCTCACGCCTGGCGCGGGAAATGCGCAATGCCGGAATGTCGCCTCGTGTCGATTCTGATGTCGTTCACGCAACCTCTGATGAACGCTATCATCTCACCCTTGAACCTGAAGAGCTTTATGATCTGCTGGCCGCTATGCGGCTTGTGTGGACAATCGAACAGGAATTCGGCGCGGATATTTCCCAAGGCCGCACCGAAGCGCTTGCGCAAAAACTCAAGCCCGAAACAGCGCGCTTCCAGACATTTCATAAGCACACCGAGGCCATCTTCAACGCCTACCTCAAACGGTTTAATGTTGCCCTTGAAAAGCGCATCGATGAGGCATCCGAGAAATTGCGCTCACAGGTGTCGCGCCTGATGACAAGACGTGTGGGCGGGCGCGGGCCATCGAAGTACCATTTCACCGGAGCCAATCCTGCCGTTGAAAGGGAGGATATCATCAAGCTCCTCAAGTTCGCCGCTGAACATGAATTCGAATCCGAAATTTTATATGTTCGCCAGAACAATCAGGAAACCACTCTCCATATCACACCGAAAAGCTTTATGGGACAGCGTGTTTACGCCCATTGCGTCGAAACGGATAGTGATGCCATATATTCGCTCGACAGATTGTTGCACGCGAAATTGTGATCTACCCGCATGATCATCAGCCCTGATATTTATGGTATTGTTGATGTCAGGGCTTTGCGCGACTGCCTGCCTCCCGGTTCCGCCTGCCTTGTGGCCGTTTCCGGCGGTCCGGATTCAATGTGTCTTCTTCATGTCCTGCACGAGCTGTCCGCCCCTCTTGGCATCACCCTCCATGTGGCCCACATCAATCACCTCATGCGTGGTGCTGATGCTCTTTCGGACTGGCAGCTTGTCAAAGAGCAATGCGCCAAACTCGCGGTTCCGGCATACTACCGCGAGATCGAGCCTCTTGAGCGCAAACCGCGCCGCAAAACCGTCGAGGAATACTTTCGCGAACAGCGCCATGCCCGGCTCCATGAAATCGCGCGCGATCATGACTTGAAATGCATCGCCCTCGGACACAACGCTGACGACCTTGCCGAGACTTTTCTCATGCACCTTATGCGCGGGACAGGTTTCCAAGGGCTGACCTTTTCGTTCGCCCAGCGGCACGGTGATGTGCTGATCATTCGTCCTCTATGGCAGACTTCACGCCAGCGTGTCATGAAACACATTGCCTCGCATGGCGTGCCATGCAATCATGATGCTTCCAACGATTCCCTCGACTTCACGCGCAATCGCGTGAGAAATGTTCTCATTCCTTTCCTCAAGCGCGAGTTTAATCCCTCTGTCACTGATGCTTTGCGCCGTGCATCAAGCATCATCGCCCGCGCCGGAGATTACCTTCATCAAAAAGCCCGGCGTCGTCTGCGTGTCCTTTTAAGACGCGGCGAAGGGGAGCATGTCCTGCCAACGGTCCGGTTCCTTGCACAGCCGCTTGTTCTGCAGTATGAAATCGCGCGCCTCTGGCTCAAGAGGGGATGTAAAATCGCACCCTCGTATCAGCACATTGAATCGATCTTGAAGCTCGCAAAATCGAAGAGGGGACGCGAGGTTCGTTTGCCCAGCGGCTTCATGGCGGTGAAAAATGGCGGCATGATATTACTGGTGAAAGGCGCGGAAGGTCTGCGCGAACGTTCCGCTTCAGGACAAAATTTCCTGGACCGCTTTGCCCGTCTTGAACTTGCGCTGAAACAGACGGAATGCCCAACAGCGCCGCCATTGGCGCGAATCGATCAGCCGCTTGTGATCGCCGATCCGGAAGCCGCCAAGCGCTTTTCCGCCGAAATAGTCATGCTGGACAAAGCGCGGGCGATTTTATCCCTCGATGTCGTGGCTCAGAATAAATTGCCATTGATGGACGAAAATCAGCAATCTTCCGGATTTGCTTATCCACTGGTATTGCGCAACAGAAAACCGGGCGACCGCGTGTCTCCCTCGGTGCGCCTGAAAACAGTGCTCATCAATGACAAGGCGCCTTATTATGTGCGCGATTATTTGATCGTTCTGGCTGACTGCCAAAACCGCATTCTTGCTGTTGCCGGATTGAACCGCATCACCGCGCGCATCCAGCGCAACCTTGATGAGAAGATCGGCATCCGCGTCCAGATGCTGAAGCATCGTCAGGGAAAGCGCGCCTTGTGAATTATCTAACCTTTGCCTATAAGAACGGTCTGCGAAACAAGCGCCGCACAGCGCTTACCGCCATCAGCATCGCCTTCTCGCTTTTTGTGCTGGGCACATTGATCACCATCGTCAATTTTTTCGATATGCCCCAGACGGATGACAGTGTGCTGAGGCTTGCCATAACGCGCAGCACATCGATCGCGGACCCTTTGCCCGCATCTTATGAAAACAAGATTCGCGGCGTGCCGGGCGTGCGGATCGCCATGCCATTTACCTGGTTCCAGGGCGTATGGCGCGAAGAGGAAAAGAACATGTTTCCCAACTTCGGGTGCAATCCGCGCGTTGTCTTCGATATGTTCCGTGAAATTGTCATCTCACCATCCCAGAAAGAAGCGTTTATCCGGGAAAAAAACGCGGCCGCAGTCGGCAAATTGACCGCCGATCACTTCGGATGGAAACTCGGTGACCGCATCAATCTGGTCAGCCAGATATGGGCGACGCCCGATGGCGTGCCAGTCGAGCTTGAGCTTGTCGTGCGCGCGATTTTCACATCGACCATATCCGGTCCCGACACTCACCTCTATTTCCATCACAACTATTTTGACGAAGCCGCCGGCCGGATCGGCGCGGTTGGCTCGTATTGGGTCAAGGTGAACTCGATCTCTGACATACCCTCCGTGTCGGCCATGATCGACTCCATGTTCAAGAACACCTCCGCGGAAACACGCACGGAAACAGAGAAGGCATTCGGAGCAAGTTTCGTTGCCATGCTCGGCAACGTCAAAGCGTTGCTTGCGAGCATCTCTACGGTCGTTGTCATCACGATCCTTCTTGTGGTGGCCAGCACCATGGCCATGTCCATCCGCGAACGCGCCGCTGAGATTGCGGTTTTGAAAACACTGGGATTCAAACGGGGCTTGATTCTTTTTCTGCTTATTTCTGAAAGTGTCGTCATCTCGCTGGTCGGCGGGGCCATTGGCATGGCTGGCGGGCGATCGTTTTTTGGATCAATCGACATCAACAAACTCACAGCCGGCAATATACCTTTTTTCCAGATCGAATGGCGCACGGTGGGCATTTGCATGATCGCCGCGCTGGCTCTGGGTGTGGCCAGCGCCGCTCTGCCAGCTTACTTTGCCGTCCGACAAAGTGTTCTTTCCGGTTTGAGAAGAATTGTATGAGACCATAACGCCGGTTGTATCTTCTCTCCTGAATTCCAAGAATCACGGTGATAATGCGGGCAGGATGCCCGCGGTCCCGAGAATCACGTAATGGCTCCCATGTCCAAAGACACCACCATAAAGGTCATTGCCACTAACCGCAAGGCGTTCCACTTCTACCACATTTCAGAGCGCATCGAGGCCGGATTGGTATTGCAGGGAACCGAAGTGAAATCGTTGCGGGCTGGAAAGGCAAGTCTTGTGGATTCTTATGCTTCTTTTGAGCGCGGCGAGGCTTTCATCCAGAACATGAACATAAGCCACTATGATAAAGGAAACCGCTTCAACCATCCAGAGCGTCGTCCCCGGAAATTGTTGCTCCATAAAAAGGAAATCAGCCGGCTGGTGGGTCAGGTGTCACAAAAAGGATTCACTCTCATTCCTCTTCAGCTCTATTTCAAAGGAAGTTGTGTGAAAGTGGAAATGGGACTTGCGCGCGGCAAAAAAGAGTTCGACCGCCGCCACGATATAAAGGAGCGCGAGTCCAAGCGCGAAATCGACCGCACGCTCAAAGAGCATCGGCATACGGCCTGAAGCTATTTCAGTTCCACGATTGTCACCGCCGCGCCGCCCTCCGCCGGACTCCCATACCGGTATGATTTCACAAGCGGATGCGCGCGCAGATGATCGTGAAGCGCGCGGCGCAATGCCCCTGAACCATGCCCGTGCACAAGCCGGATGTGGCTCGAGCCCGCGAGAATCGCGTCATCCATGAACTTTTCGATGCGATTGATGGCTTCGGTCACCCTCAAACCATGCAGATCAAGCGTGATGGAAATGTCCTTGGGGCGTTTGTAATGAACGCCTTTCTTTCGATGGGCGGCTGCTTTTGATTGATCCGCAGGCAACAATTCGATGTCCGATGGTTTCACCGTAACGGTCATGTTCCTTACGAAAACACGAACTTCCCCGCGCCGAATGGACACATCTTGCACGATGCCCTCCTCGTTCAGGCTGACAACACGCACGTGATCGCCTGTCTTCAGGCGGTCAAGGATGGCGCCCTGCGGCTGATCGGTCGGGACCGCGGGCGTCCTGCCCGCATTATCACAAAGTTCACGTTGCTCCGCCGCAACGCGCTCCATCTCCTTGTCGAGTTCGCGGCGCGCATCGGCAAGCTGCTGCTTTGTGGGCTGGTGGGCGATCAGCGCTTCCACGCGCGCCTTAATTTCGCGGACGGCCTTTTCCTTCTCCGCTGTCAAGCGCACGCGCAATGTGCGTTTTTCCTCACGCAATTGTTCGCGCAACTTCGCCGTCTCATACTTTTCCGCGTCAAATTCGGCCCGCAACGCTTGTGTATCATTGATTTCCTGCGACAATCGTTGTTCCTTTTCCTGAAGGGTAAGAATGAGCGCTGTGACATCCTGCTCGCTTTCGGGACGCAATGAGCGTGCGCGCTTGATGATTTCGGGCGGCAGGCCCGCCTGCTCGGCCACCACGAGCGCCTCGCTGATACCCGGCAGATCAAGTGTCAGGCGGAATGTGGGGCGATGGTCGCGTTCCGAGAGCCGGAAAGATGCGTTGCGGCCGTGCGGGTGGTTGTGCGCCCAGTTCTTCAGGGCTCCTATATGCGTGGAGACAATGACAAGCCCGGCGCGTTCCGGAAGGTATTCTAGAACGGCAACAGCCAGTGCGCCGCCTTAGCCGGGATCGGTGGCAGTGCCAAGCTCATCAAGCAGAACAAGCGACTGCCTGTCAACCTTTCGCAGGATCTCAACGAGCCGGCGCATGTGCGCGCTGAAAGTGCTTTGCCCCTCAATGACGTTCTGTTCATCCCCGATGTCCGCCAGTATGTTCCTGAACACAGGCATGTGGCTTTTATGGTTCAGCGGCGCCGGCGCTGCGCATTGGGCCATAAGCGCCGAAAGGCCGATGGTTTTGAGAGTCGTGGTTTTTCCGCCCGCGTTCGGACCCGTAATCACAAGAACGCGGTCCGCCGCATCGAGCGCGAAATTCAAGGGGCGCGATTGCTCAGACTCGGCCGCGTAAATCAGCGGATGGTGGGCATCCACCAAGCTTATGGGACGATCCTCAGTCGTAAGATAAGGGAAAGCGCCGGCGTTTTGAACTCCAAAACGAGCCTTGCCATAGATCAGGTCGAATTCTGTCAGTATCTCAAGATTGCTCAGCAGAACATTCAACTCATCGCGTATGTGTCCTGCGACTCGCAATAGGATGCGGTATATTTCCTCCCTTTCGCTCAGACGCAAATCAGCCAGCTTGTTTGACTCCTCAAGGATCACGAAAGGTTCGATGAAGACAGTTTCACCTGTGTTCGATGAGTCGTGGATGATGCCCGGCACCTTGCTGCGGTTTGTGGATTTGACCGGCAGGACGTGGCGCTCATTGCGCAACGTGAAAAAGTTGTCCTGAAGATCGCCTGATTCGCTGAGCTGGCGCACGAGCCTTGTCAACTCGCGCTGAATACGCTGCTCGGTGGCGAGGATGTCCGCGCGCAGATGTTGGAGCAATTCACTGGCGGAATCGCGCACGGACGCGTCAGGAGCAATCTTCTCGTCAATTGAACCGATCAATGCGGGCGCGTGGTAAAGCGGCATGGCAAGGGCATGAAGAGCGGGAGCCTTATCATGCATCGTCTCGTAAAAATGGCGCATGTGGCTGGCGGTTTGGCAGAAATCGCGCGCATTGAGCAATTCTTGCGGATCGAGCACGGAACGCTCGCGCGCCACTTTCCTCAGCTCGATAGTGACATCGCGCAACTCATGAATGGGGGGCTCGCGCCGCGCCGCGATCAGGCGCATCATTTCATTCACCAGTGCGATGTCATGCTCAAGCGCCGCCTGGTCCGTGGAGGGTGACATGGCCATCACAGCCCGCCGGCCGAGATCACTCACACAGCGCGCGGCAATCAGTTCGCGGACAGCGTCG
>JAPLSQ010000023.1 GCA_026398535.1 Candidatus Sumerlaeota bacterium
CTCTGGGCTCGCACGATTACTTGTCCATATTGCGGCGGGCTGGTTCCGTTGTCGCCGAACTGGCGGCTGAATGGGAAGGGCATGGGTGTAAGATTGGCGCCGCAGTGTGGCACGGGCATCATGCCCGTGATGGGTGATGCTCAGGTTCAGGGAGAAGGTCATCATGGCCAGGATGGCCATGCCACGGGTCGGCGGTGCAGGTTTGATATTGTCACGAAGGTTAAGGATCACAGCGAGGGCACTGTGACGGGCGGCGATGCGCTGTGCCCGTTCCCGGATTGCGGGCGCGTGATCGACGGTGACGAGATCAAGCGGCAGGCACAGGCCGGGCAGATGGGTCAGCAGCTCTACTGCGTCGTCTTCAAAAAGTTGGAGATGATTGGCCGCACCAAAGCGGGCAAAGACAAGCTTAAGAAGATACGCGGTTTCCGTGCGCCGCGGCCCGAGGACGACGTCGAGGACAAGGTCCGCGCCATGCTCGATGAAAAGATGCCCGAGTGGATCGCCCGCAATATCGTGCCGACGGAAGCTTTCCCGGATGGTGCGAATGACTCGCGTCCACTGCAATACGGTATGCCGCTTTGGCGCGACATGTTCGCGCCACGGCAGCTTCTCGGCCACGGGACGAGTGTCGAGGTGTTCCACGAGCTGGTTGAGGAGGCGCGTGAGAAAAACGGCGGTGAGGCGCCGGAATTGGACAAGGCGGCGCTGGTCTATCTGGCAATCGCGATCGACAAGATGATCCATTACAATGCGATCATGGCGCGTTGGCATGCAGGGCGAGAAGTGTTGGCCCCAGTCTTTGACCGACACGACTTCTCCTTCAAATGGAGCTATGGAGAGATGGCGCCTACGATCACGGGGCTTGGCTACGACTGGGCAGTCGAGCAAACGGGGAAGGCTCTTAAGGAGCTGATCGGGTTGTGCAGTTCAAGCCGTGGCACGGGCATCCTGCCCGCGGAAAATCATGATATCGTGGATCTGATGAACGCGTCTGAGCATTCATCAGCTTGTTGTTCCACAAAGGGAGATCATGGGCGGGATGCTGAGGTTTCAAAGGGTGATGGAGATCATGGGCAGGATGTCCATGCCACGATTTTGTGCGGGTCGGCTGATGCGATGGCACTGCAGGATGGCAGCGTGGACGCCATTGTCATGGACCCGCCGTATTATGACAACGTTATGTATGCCGAGCTGGCGGACTTTTTCTATGTCTGGCTTAAGCGCACTGCGGGCCTGCTTTACCCGGAGCGGTTCTACGCCGACTTGACGGACAAGGACCATGAGGCTGTCGCGAACCCTGCGAAGTTTAAGGGACAGGCTGGCGGCGCAAAGAACCTCGCGGGCTACGACTACCAGAGCCGGATGGCGGCAATCTTCCGCGAGTGTCGTCGCGTGTTAAAGCCGGGCGGGGTGATGACCGTGATGTTCACGCACAAGGCGTCGGGCGCGTGGGACGCGCTGGCAACGGGATTAGTGCTGGCCGGGTTCACGATCACCGCGTCGTGGCCGATTCAGACCGAGGCGGAGGGATCGCTCCACATTAAGGATAAAAATGCGGCGAAGAGCACGATTTTCCTCGTGTGCAGACCAAAAGAAACCGAGCGTGACGACGCCGAGCCTCGCTACTGGGAAGAGATCGAGCCGCAGGTGACTCAGCGAGTCCGTGAACACGTGTCGGAGTTTCAGGAGGCAGGGATTTCGGGTGTTGACCTTTACCTGGCGTGTTTCGGGCCGGCGCTTCAGGTGTTCAGCGAGAACTGGCCGGTGACGCGCGGGCGGCCCGTGCCGAAGCCCGATTGGTTTGGTGAGGACCAGTTTAACAAGTGGGATCCGTATGCCGCGAAGCCCGAGGACGCGCTGGACGCCGCCCGGGGCGAGGTGAAGCGATGGCGCATGGAGCAGCTTGCCACGGTGAAACGCCAGCACCACATTGATCCGCTGACCGAATGGTTCATCCTGGCATGGGACGCGTTCCGGGCGCCCAAGTTTCCGGCGGACGAAGCGCTCAAGCTGGCACGCGTGGCGGGTTTGGACTTCGACGCCGAGGTCAGGAATCACGTCTGCGAGGTTAAGGGGAGCGACGTCATACTGTGGGACTCGCTGACGCGCCGCGCCAAGGGCAAGCTGGGCGCGCCAAGCGAGACGGTGATGCTTGACACATTGCATCAGGCGGCTGCCGCCGGACGCAAAGGCAACACAGGCGCCGCCAGGAAAGTAATCGAAGACGCCGGCTTGCTGGACGATCCGACGCTCCTGACGGCCTTGGAGGCGCTGCTCAACGTCCTGCCGCCCGTGGGCGGAACCGACTTTGAGGCCTTGGAGAAACTGCGGGAGCTGGCATTCAGGGAGAAGGTTCCTGAGTCGGGTCAGTTGGCGATTTTCGTGCCCGGCACGACTGAGATCCGCGATGACCTTGATGGTGTGGAGCAGGAAGAAGAGGATGCTTGACCTGATTCACAGTCTTGTGAACTTTTCGGAGTCGGGAATGCAGATGGAAAAGACAAAGGTCATTCTGTACGCGTTTCACGGGCGAGAGGCCGTCGCGCTGGCACACGGGCTGACGAAGCAGAGGATAGCCGACGAGTGGGCCTGACTTTGCTGCCTGGCATTCCGTGGAACACGAGCTACCGTCACGATGACGGCGACTTGGTGGAGCTGTTTTATATCCCCGCCCTGTCATGTGCTGTGCGGTACGACCGCATGACAGGTTACTTTACGGCGGACGCGCTGTCACTGGCGGCACGGGGCATCGATCAGTTGATCTTCAATAGCGGGCGCATGCGTATGATTGTCGGCTGCACCCTCTGCGACGATGAGCAGGCAGCCATCTCCGCCGGTTATGCCTGGAAGAGCGTCATACGCCCTGAGGAGATTGAGGCGCGCCTCGCCGAGCGCATGGCGGCCATCACGTTCGATCCGCCCGACGAGAAGGCCAAGGACGGATTGGGCGCGCTGGCCTGGATGATCGCGATGGATCTTTTGGAGATCATCGTCGCCATTCCTGTGGATCCCTCAACGGGCCAGCCGATGAACGCGCCGGGTATTTATCATGAAAAAGTCGGCATGATCACAGACACCGACGGCAACCGGATCAGTTTCTCGGGTTCAATCAACGAGACACGCGGCGGATGGATGAACAACCGCGAGAGTTTTCACGTGCATTGTTCCTGGCTGGGCGACCGTGAGGCGAAGCACGTGGAGGATAACGTCGAAGCATTTAAGCGCCAGTGGGAGAACAGGTCACCCAGCATTCGGACATTTTCCTTCCCAGAGGCAGCCCGGAAGAAGTTACTGGAGTTTATGCCGAAGGACGACCGGTTCGTCACGCCGCCGCTTCCGCCCGTAAAGTCATGCCGCGCGCCCCAGGACGCGCCCGGGAAAGAGGTTCCGGCTCGGAGGGCGGCTCTATTGCCTGACGAGATCCACGAGGTCGTGTGGCAATTCGTGGGCCACGCGGCGCGGCTGAAGAATGGCATCAGGTTGGGCGAGGTCACGTCCGCGGTGAAACCGTGGCCTCACCAGACGAGATCGTTTGTGAGGATGTGGGACGGGTGGCCGTGCCGCCTCCTCGACGCTTCGGAAGTCGGTTTGGGGAAAACCATCACTGCAGGCATGGTTATCCGCCAGGCATGGCTTTCCGGGCGCACCCGGCGGGTGTTGCTCCTCGTGCCGAAGGGAATCATCCTTCAGTGGCAGGACGAGCTCTACGAGAAGTTCAATCTGAATGTGCCGATCTACGACGGTCACACGCTGCGCTGGAAAAAAGTTGCGGGCTGGCATCGTCCCGTCGAGCGGGCGATCAGGGGCATGGAGTGGACGCAAGAGCCTGTCGTTCTTGCAAGCAGTCAGCTCATGCGTCGGCGCGACCGCGCCAACGAGATTATTGATGCTGAGCCATGGAACCTCGTCATTTTGGACGAGGCGCACCATGCCCGACGCCGGGGGGCGGGAACTCCCCAGGAGAAGGGGCCCAACCAGTTGCTGGCATTGATGCAGGCGGTGGCGCCACGGGCGAAATCGCTCCTGCTGCTGACGGCAACGCCCATGCAGGTTCACCCGATTGAGGTGTACGACCTCCTGGCCCTCCTCGGTATGCCGGCGTATTGGGAGGATAGCGCGTTCATCCGGTACTTCGAACTGGCGTCGCGCAACCCGAGCCACGAGGACATGATGTGGCTGGCAAAAATGTTTCAGGCTACGGAGACGGAATTCGGGGCGGTCAGTGAGGACGACGTGGCGCGAGTTGTTTCGAACATCTCAAGGCTGGCCCGGACGAAAATCCTGAAAGCTCTCCGAGACAAGAGCGGCATTCCGCTCAAACGCCTCGATGGTGAAGCCAGGAAGGCTGCTTTGGAGGTTTTGAGGCGGTTCAGCCCCGTGCGGCATCGGATGTCGCGACACACGCGGTCATTACTGCGCGCCTACCACGCCAAGGGGCTTATGGACTTGCCCATCGCGACACGGCGGGTGCACGACATCATGATTGAGATGACCGCCACCGAGCGGGCGCTCTATTAGGCCATCGAGGCTTATATTTCCAACACGTACAACAAGGCCTCGCAGAAGGAGAAGACGGCAGTCGGTTTCGTCATGACGATCTATCGCCGGCGCCTTGCGTCGAGCTTTAACGCCCTGAAGTGTACGCTGATCAAAAGGCTCCAGCGAGTCGAACCACTGGCGGATGACGAGGATGCATCGCAGGACGAGACGCGTGATGATATCATGTCGGGTGAGGAGGCCGCCGCCCTGGCAAGGAGTGCACTGGTTGCCGAGGAAACCGTCGAGATCAAGGCGCTTTTGAAGGCCATCGAAAAGGCGGGCACGGAAACGAAGGCGAAGCGCCTGGCGGACGAGATCGAGAAGCTCCTGGAAAATGACTACGACTCGGTGATCGTGTTCACCCAGTACACAGACACAATGGATTCTCTTGCTGAATTTCTGGCATCGCGTCTGCCAGACCTGCCCATCGGGACATATTCCGGCAAAGGTGGACGCACACGAGACAAAGGCGGCACATGGACCAACTGCTCGAAAGAGCATATCAAGGGGGCGCTCAAGGCAAAACGTGTGCGGCTGCTGGTCGCCACCGACGCTGCCGGCGAGGGACTCAATCTTCAGTTCTGCGGCGTCATCGTGAACTATGACCTGCCGTGGAACCCCATGAAGGTCGAACAGCGTATAGGCCGCATTGACCGCATCGGACAGGTCCACAAAGAGGTCCACGTGGTGAGTCTTGCCTACAAGGATACGATCGAGGCGGACGTCTACCTGGCCCTGGGTGAGCGGATCAATCTTTTCCAGGGCATCGTCGGCAAGCTCCAGCCGATTCTGTCGAGACTGCCGCAGGAGTTCGAGCGCGTCGTCCTGGAGCGGTCTGAGAACCGCGAGGCGACGCGCCAGCGGTTCATCGCTGACATTGAGAATCAGGTGACGCAGGCAGAGCTGTCACCCTTTGACATCGATGAGGTGTCTGCCGATGCGCTCGAGATGCCCATGCTTCCCGATCCGCCCTTTACGCCAGAAGTGCTCGCTGAAGCCATGACCTTGCCAGGGGTTAAACCGTCAGGCTGGGAGTGGAGGCGGCTTGACCCAGGGTCATGCGGTTTGCGTGTCCCTGGGCAGGACGAGATCCGTGTCGCCACGACCGCGGAAGTGTTTGACGCTCATCCGGAGAGCATGGCATTTTTCACGCCGGGGATGCCCGCGTTTGATGACATCATCGGCGACGCCGAAGCGACGCAGGATGTTGAACCCGAACCGGGCACGTTACCGCTCGTTACCGTCCGTGAGGATGACGGCGGCGAGGTATTCGAGCTCAACCTGCCCGCGTTCACTGGGGAGGTGTCCAACCTCGGGTTTTTGATCGAAGTCCTGAAAGGCACAGGCACGGCCAAATAACCTGGCGTCTTGCCATTATATTGCCATTAATAATGTCGAACAAATGAAATCACACGGATGCCGATGTTTCCATGTGCCGTTATCCCAATAGAATGATAAATGGTTTTTTGAGCGCAGCAGCGCCTTTACTTGTGGCGTCATTACTTCTCTCTGTCGTGATGACGGCGGGCGCCGCGGAACCGGTCTATCACACGGCGACAACCCGGAAGATTTTGCAGTTGACCGGTGATCTTGACCGTCCGCTTCAGCGCCCGACAAAGAGCCAGACGAAGACGCGCGCGGGTTTGACGGCAACCGATCTGGGAAGCTCGTTTGAGCACAAGGGGAATCTGTGTTTCCTGTTCGGCGATTCGTTTTGCTCGGGCGGCGTCAGCAATGCCGATTGCATGGCGACATCGAGCGCAACGAATCCGCGCGATTTGATCCTCAACTTTCCGTTGGGCAATAACGGTGTTGTCCGCCCCATCGTCATTCCGGGCATTTCCCAGGGAGCGATGGAGGTTCCATCGTATGGCATATCGCTCGACGGCATCATCTACATCGTCCATACAACCGACTGGCACGAGCCGGGCGCGGCGGGAACAGGCAATATGGAGCGTTCCGTTCTGGCGCGTTCGGACGACGACGGGAAGACATGGCCGCTGGTGTATGACCTTTCAGCGGCATCTAATCACGACATGACCAACACGCACTTCATCAATGCGGCCCTGTCGGAAGTCGGCGCGGCAGATTGGCCGGGGTTGCCATTCTCATCCGGGAAAGTCGTCCTCATATGGGGCTCCGGCGCATACCGGAAGAGTGACGCTTACCTTGCATGCATACCGTCGTCTGAAATTGAAAACAAGACAAGGATGCGTTACTTCGCGGGGCTTGATGCGCAAAACGCGCCCGTATGGGCTTCCTCCGAATCGCAAGCGACGCCGCTTTTCACGCATGCCTGCATTGGTGAGATATCCGCTGCATGGATCGCGCCTGTGGGCCGGTGGGCGGTTTTCTATAATGCAGGCTCTCCGCGCGGCATCACCATGCGCACCGCCGCGCGGCCATGGGGGCCATACTCACCGGGCCAGATCATCATGGAACCATGGAACGATGACGCTTATGGCCGTTACATGCACGTCTCATGGGATTGGAAACACTTGGATGCCTTCCACGACTCGGGACAGGCGAACAACTGGGGGGGCGAGTACGGCCCCTACATCATCCCGCGTTTTACTGAAGGAAACGCAACCCGCTGCCGGATTTATTACGCCATGTCGACATGGAATCCATATCAGGCAATCATGATGCGCTCGGAGATTGGCCAGCCGCTGCGGCCCGATGAATTAAAGATGGAGACGAGGACAGAGACCCTGCGGTTGATGCCCGGCGGCGTCAATTGGAATATGACATCGGCGGATTTCTTCACCACGTTCACGCAGGGCTCGACTCCATACATTACAACATATACAGAGAAAGGCGATGCGGCAACCGGCATGATGTGGCTGCAATTGCCCCGGGACGAACTGAACCGCTCGCTCAGTTTCTCAGTGCATGGGGGCAAAGCGGAGGTTCTGCTCATCGAGGGGGGCGCTGACATCCCCGTGAATCCAACAAGCATCGCAACGCTTTATACCGATATCAAGGCTGGCGTTTACGGTGATGTGGCGCAATGCGCATGGGGACACAGCGACAATGCGATCAGCGTGCCGGTCAACTGGAACCTGCGCCCGTTTGACAGCGCCAGCCTGAAAATTGTGATAATCGACCGGTTGACCAGCGAGTGGGGATTTATCAGCGTGTCGCAAATGGCACTCACACGGGCGTCATTGCAGTCTGCCATAGGAGAGACCTGGCCGCTCTATTGACCCGGTTTGCCGGCCGCGCGCATTTGGTTTTTTGGCGCGCCTTAACGCGTTTTCAACGCGGCCATCAGCGCGGTGCGCAGGGGAAACAACCCGAACATCCCGCCGGTATGGATGAACAGAACATTTTCCCCCTTTTTGAATCGGCCTTTCTTTATTTCCTGTGAGAGCCCATACAGGGCTTTAGCGGTGTAAACCGGGTCGAGCATTTGCCCTTCGAGGCGGCCGGCTTCCGCCAGCAGTTTCATCTCTTCAGGGTAAGGGATGGCGTAACCTTCGCCAACATATCCGTCGATCATATTGACGGGTGTCTGGGCGGGCGTCATGCGCAGGCGATACTTTTCATTCATTTCCCCGATAATGAGGCGGATATCGTGAACGAATGCCGGGGCGTCATCGCATATATTGATTCCCCACACCTGCGGTTTTCGCAGACGCATCATGGCGCGGCCGGCCACAAGGCCGCAGGTTGTCCCGCCTGAACCTGTGGCGCTGACAATGTGATCCACCTTCAATCCTGCGGTTTGGGCCTGGCCGACGATCTCCTCAAACGCGCGCACATATCCCCACGAACCAACGGCGTTTGAAGCGCCCACGGGGATGAAATACGCGGTTTTGCCCTGACGGGCGTAGTCTTCGGTCAGCCGGGCCGCCACTTCCGGTTTGCTGGTGGAATAAACCTCGTTTGTAAGGAAGGTGAACCGGGCGCCGGCAAGGCAATCGAGCATGAGATTACCGTCGGGTGTTCCGCGGCGCGCGCCGCGCAAAACAAGATGGCATTCGAGGCCGAGCCGGGCGCATGCGAATGCCGTTGCCCGGCAGTGGTTGGACTGGATGCCGCCCGCCGTGATGACAACGCCGGCGCCAAGCTGGCGCGCTTCGGCGAGGGAAAATTCCAGCTTGCGGATTTTATTGCCCGACAATGTCGAACCAGTCAGGTCATCGCGCTTGAAATAAATATTCGGTCCGCCGAACAGTCTTGTGAGGCGCGGCATGAATTCAATGGGTGTGGGAAGTTGCGCCAGGGAAAGGCGCGGAGGATATTTCGCGGCGGAAATCGCAGCCGAACCGATCGTCATCGTATGAATCCTCTCCCCCATCCCGCCTGCGATCCGTGTATGATCATTGGCCGCTATGCGGCTTTGACAACCTTGCCCGAGCGCAGGCACGATGTGCACACTGCCGCGCGCCTGACGGCCGCGCCTTTGCGCACGCGTATGTGCTGCAGATTGGGCAGAAAGCGGCGCTTGGTCTTGTTGTTTGCGTGACTGACACTATGTCCAACCTGCGATTGTTTGCCGCACACACTGCACTTTGCCATGGCATCAATTCCCTTTTTTGTTCTTCTTGCAAATCCCGCGCCCATCCCGCGCGCGCTTCAATGCGCGGGAATGCGCAACGCCTGTTTTGTATCTTTCAGAATCTCATATATTCAAAAACAACTTCCTGCGCGAATTGCCCGCATCTTACATGCATCATGGATGAAACGTATGTGGTTTTCAAAACAAGTCCCGATGAGCGCATATCAGCGTTCCGGTTGACGGCTCACTGCGCTGCCGAGTTCAGCGCGAGCCGTTTTTTCTCGCGTCGCGCGCGCCAGATTTCAATGAACAATGGCGCCATGGACAGGAGAATCACGAGAATCACGGCTTTCTCCAGGTTATTTTTCACGGCTGGTATCTGGCCGAGGTAATAGCCGAGAACCGTCATGCTGATGATCCACAGGGTCCCGCCCATAACGTTCATGAGAAAAAAATGCTGAAATTTCATCTTGCCCATGCCCGCCACAAAGGGCGCAAACGTCCGCACGATGGGCACGAAGCGCGCGTACACGATTGTGCGCCCGCCATATTTCTCATAAAAATGCTGGGTGCGCACAAGATGTTTTTTGTGGAACAGCAGGGAATTCTCCCGGCTGAAGATAAGCGGCCCGGTGTGGCGGCCGAGCATGTAATTGACATTGTCGCCAACCACGGCGGCGACCATCAGCAGCGGGACAAGAACGAAGATGTTCAGAACACGCTGATTGTTCACCTCGATGGCGCACACAAATCCCGCGACAAACAACAATGAATCGCCCGGCAGACAGAAACCCGCCAGCAAACCGGTTTCCGCGAAAATGATGAAAAAAAGGACGATATACGCCACCCAGCCCCATTCGATGATCATGAGTTGAAGCTGGTCGGGATTGAAGAGACGCTGAAAAAAATGAATGGTTGTGGCCAAAAGATTACTTCTCGATGGGTTGGTTGTTGTTGCCTTCACCGTGCCCGTTGCGGCGGGAATTGGCGGGATCGGGAGCGGGGCATGGCGTTGCCAGAAGGATCTGGCTCGGCCCTCCGTCGATATAGATGCCGCCACGGCGGCATACGGGTTGAACCGGAACAAGAAGCGGTTCCACAACTTTCATGCCTTCCGGCAGTCCCCGGTAAAGATTTTTTGTGATGTCGAGTTCCCCGCGCTGATAGGCAAGCGCATGGGATTCACGCGGAGCGCCGCTGGTGAAGCCTGAAGGAGATCCGAAATGCCATCCATACATACCGGCGTATTGAATGGAGGGATCCGCAATCACACCCACCGCGGCGGGAAACGTCCGCGGATTCATAAACAGGCTGGAAATCTGTGGCGTGAAGGCGGGCTTGTACACGCGCCGCACGTTGGCCGGGTAGCAGAATGATTCTTTGTACACTGGCGCTCCGGCATCGGCAACCGCGTTGCTGACGGCAGTCGCGGAGAGCGGTTGTGGTTGGGCAATTGTTATGCCTTCTGCTGCCGCGGGCGCATCCTGCGCACCGCACCATTTTGCTTCAGCCAGGAAGAGGCAGGCCAATAGACATGCGCTCATCATGAGCCAAACATGCGCTCTTTGGATACAAACGAGATTCATTCATCAGGCTCCGATTTCATTTCACTGTGATGGCGGCGGATTAGCGGGTGTGGGCGCTGGCGGAGGAGGCGCCGATGCATCTGGCAGAGGCGGCAAGGCGGGGTCCGGAGCGGCTCCGGGGACGGGCACGCCGGGCAGGGGGGGTAACATGGGAGGCGCCGATGCATCTGGTGGCGGCGGCAATCCGCCAGGGGGTGGCGGCACGGGAGGCTGCTCGGGCGTGGGCATTGGTGAAACAGGCGGCGACGCCGGAGGCTGTTCGGGCATGGGCATTGGTGAAACAGGTGGCGACACCGGAGGCTGTTCGGGCGTGGGCGTTGGTGAAACAGGCGGTGGCGCGGGAGGTGGCAAGCGCGAGTCCGTCGAAAACTTCGGCGTGGGCATTGGTGAAACAGGCGGTGGCGCGGGCGTGGCGGCTGTTGCGGGCAGGGGAACGATTGTTTCCGCGTCTTGTGCCGTTATCGGCGCCGCCTTCTCCCTGGCTTCCTGGGCATAATTACGCGTTGTATATTGCGCCTGGTTGCTCATGACAGCCTCAGCCGGCGCGATAACATAACCCGGCACCTGGGGTTCAACCGGCGTTGTCCCCGCATATCCTTGCGGCCAGTAATAAGTGCCATAGGGCAGATCCACATAAATATCCGTGCGCATGAACGGCGCTGAAGAATATGCATATTGGCCTGCCGGCATAATGCTCGACGGATAGGGGGTTGAGGCCGGCACGAGGATGCGCGTCACGGTCTGGGGCATATAGATAATGGGCGGTCCGGCAAAAGCGGGCGAGCGTAAATAGGGAGTGCCAATGGGCGCCGCGGCGGCCAGACCCGGGCCATAGGGACCCATGATTCCGCCGGATGAATCAGGCGCAACCGCGGGGGCGGGATAAGGCACAACCGCGCTGCATCGGGGTTTTACACGAATCCGGGGGGGAGGCGGCGCACCGCCGCCGGCCTCATATGCAAATGCGCACTGCCCAAGCGCGCATAACAATATAACAGTCCATAAATGCCTGCCCATTCGAATCTCCAATATCTTTTGTATATTTACGAAAAGCAATACGACACCGGATTTAGCCGAAATCAAATCAATTCTGACGAAAACCGGCAACAAACATTCGCTTGATCGGGCCGCATGCCGGGCGTGGGACCCCGGAATCAGCATTCCGCCCAGTTTGCGCCTGTTTTGATGTCCACTTTCACGGGAACGGCAAGGGGAAGCGCCGATTGCATAAGCTCGCGCACACGCGCCGACACCTCCGCAAGTTCACACGCTGGAACATCGAAAATCAGCTCGTCATGAACCTGCATGATCATGCGTGCGCGGAGATCGCTGTCCTTCAACCAGCGGCAAATATTAATCATCGCTATCTTGATCATATCGGCGCTTGTGCCTTGGATTGGCGCGTTGACGGCGACGCGCTCGGCGGCTGACCTGGTGTTGTAGTTACTGGAATTGATGCCGGCAAGATAGCGTCTTCTGCCCGCGATGGTGGTGACAAAGCCGTCCTTGCGCGCGCCCTCCAGCACAGCGTCGATCCAGGCACGCACCCCCGTGTATGCCGCGAAATATTCATCTATGAATTTCCTGGCATGGGGTCGCGAAATTTTCAGCCGTTGACTCAGACCGAAGTCGCTCATGCCATAGATGATGCCGAAATTGACGATTTTCGCGGTGTCGCGCATCTGCGGCGTCACACCGGCCAGTTCCACGCCAAACACCTTGGATGCCGTCAGCGTGTGTATGTCGCGGTCCTCCCGGAAGGCGGCCATGAGCGCCGGATCATTGGAAACATGCGCAAGCACCCGCAACTCGATTTGTGAATAGTCCGCCGAGATAAAAACGTTGCCGGTCTGCGCAGGGATGAACCCCTCACGAATCTTGCGCCCCATACCGGTGCGAACCGGTATATTCTGCAGATTCGGGTCGCTCGATGAAAGCCGGCCGGTCGCGGCCATGGCCTGGTTGTATGTCGTATGAATGCGGCCGGTTATTTTCTCAACAAGACCGGGCAGAACATCCACATAGGTCGATTTGAGCTTTTCATACTGGCGGTATTCAAGCAGCAGGCGCGCCACCTCGTGCTGACCCGCAAGCTCCTCCAGCACATCCACATCGGTCGAATATCCCGTCTTTTTCTGCTTGCCTGGTGTGAGCTTCAATTCGTCGAAAAGCACCTGGGCCACCTGGCGCGGCGATGAAATGTTAAAAGGATGACCGGCAAGCTCGTGAATCCGTCCTTCAAGGCGGTTGAGTTCCGCCCTCATCTCGGCCGCGAGTGAAGTGAAATGTTGCGGGTCAATCCTCACTCCGCACATTTCCATATCGATGAGCACGCTGATGAGCGGCATCTCGACGCGCTCATAAAGCCCGCTCATTCCGCTGTCGCGCAACCGGGGGGTGAGCAGTTCGCAGAGCTGGAATGTAACATCGGCATCCGCGCAGGCATAGCTGGCAGCCTGTTCGATGTCGACCAGCGCGAATGTTGTCTGGCTGGCGCCGCTCCCGATGAGCCCGGTAATCGGTGTCATCTGAATCCCGAGCAGTTCGGCGGCAAGAGCTTTCAGGCCATGGCCGCGTTTGTCCGGATTGAGCAGGTAGGATTGGAGCATCGTGTCGGACATGGGTTCGCTGAATTCGAAGCCGTATTTCATGAGCATCTTGCGGTCGAACTTGAGATGATGCCCGATTTTGAGCACTTTGGGATCGCGCAGAAGCGGATTGAGAACGGGAAAAATCTCATCGATGCGCAATTGCTCGATGATACCGGTTAGTTCCGGGTGGTGGCCTATGGGAACATAGCCGCCCTCATGGGCGGTCGTGCTCATCGATATTCCAACAAGGTTGCCTGAGATGGATGAAAGCGAGTCGGTCTCGGTGTCGATCGCAAAAGCGCCTGCCCGTTTCGCGCGCGCGCAGAACTCCGCAAGCGCGTCCAAGGTATTGATGACCTGGTAATTTGTCTGGCGCGGCGCCGGGGGCTGTGTGAGATCATTGAACAGTTTGCGGAATTCCAGTTGCTTGTAAACCGCGGCCAGGCGGGTGTAATCAGGCAGACGACGCGCAAAATCCCCGCATTTGAAATCAATCGGCACATGATCACACAGCGTGACCAGTTTCTTGGATAAAAGAGCGTTCTCGCGTCCGGCCTCAACATATTCCTTTTGCTTGCCCTTGAGTTTGTCTGTGTTAGCGAGGGTGTTATCGAGCGTGCCAAACTGATCGAGCAGAGCCACGGCGGTCTTGGGCCCGACCTTGTGAATGCCCGGAACATTGTCCGATGCGTCCCCGATCATCGCAAGCAGATCAACAACCCGTTCAGGGTACACTCCAAGCTTTTCGCGCACACCTTGACGGTCAAACTCGGTTTCCTTGTCAGGCTCAAGGCGCAGCATATGGATGCGGTCATCGATGAGCTGCATCAGGTCCTTGTCCGCCGAGACAATGATGACATTGAACCCCTCCTGGGCTGCTTGGCGGCTCACGGTGGCGATGATGTCGTCGGCCTCATAACCATCCAACTGCAGGATGGGGATATTCTGCGCGTTCAGGATTTCGGTGATGTGGCTCATCTGGAGGGGAAGGTCCTCTGGCGGAGGCGGACGGTTTGCTTTATACGCATCGAACATATCATGGCGGAAGGTGTCGGCGCCGGTGTCAAAGGTCACCACAAGGTATTGCGGCGAACGAGTCTTGAGCAGTTTGTGCAATATCTGCACGAATCCGAACGTGGCGTTCGTGGGGATGCCCGTCGATGTTGAAAGCTGCTGGATGGCATGATAGGCTTTGAACACCTGCGAATGGCCGTCAATGATGAAAAGCGTGCGATCTTCCATGATTCTGACCATGCAAGATAATCAGTGGGGGGCGCCTGATGCAAGCCGCAAGTGTCTTTCAAAAAAACCGCAAACTGACAGGCATGCTGAAAATTGCGGGAATTCCATCCGACCCGTCAGACGTATCCGACAGGTCTGAATTGCCGACCCCACCAGCCATTGCCGTCTATTTCAGGACTTCCGCCAGAATATCGATGGGCCATGGTGGCCGATGAATGCATGTCATGACAATATGCGGAGAGGGCAGACCGTAAAACGAACCAGGATGCGCAAGGATGCCATGCTCGCGGACAAGGGCAATGACAGCCTCCTCATCGGATTCGATGCGGGCCTCCTGAAATGGGACACACATGCAAGGGCCTCCCTCAGGCATGACGGTCTGAATGCCATGGCGATTCCACTGTTGAACAAGGTCCGTCATGCGGCCGCTGCACAGCGCTGAAAAGCGGCGTGTCTCAACACCGCCCAGCGCGATGATCGCGGGCATGGCGGCTTGCGTGATTTCACTTACAGGCAAAAATGTGTCGGACATGCAGGCGGCCGCTTCGATGAACCGCCCGCATAGGTCAGGCTCTCCTTCCACGGCCATCCATCCCGCTTTCAACCCGGGAAGCGAAAACATCTTGGAGAAACCGTTGAGCGTCACGGCAAGCGGCGCGCCAAATTGCGCCGGACGCGGGACAACAGCGCCGCCATGCGCGAATTCCCGGAACACTTCATCAAAGATGAATGCAATCCCTCGCTCGCGCGCGATGCGCGCCACGGCGGCAAGTTCATCCGAACCGGCGATGGAACCCGTCGGATTGTGGGGCGAAACCATCACAATGGCGCGCGTGCGGGGCATGCATTGAAATGCGATTTCATCGGGATCAATGGCCCAGCGTCCGGCGTCGCGGCGCATATGATAACGGCGCACATTAACATGAGCCAGCCGCGCGATGTCATCAAACAGAGGATAGGTGGGACTGGGGCACAGGATGTTGTCCCCTGGATTGGCAAGCAGACGGAAGGCATACCAATAGGACATGCTTGTTCCCGGCGTGATGACAATCCTTCCGGGCGATATTGACCCGCCATGGTATGCGGCCACGGATTCACGCGCGCGTGTCTGACCGAGCGGATCCGGCTCATAATGGCGCGCCGCGAGTGCGGCCCTGGCCAGCGCATCGCGAAGCAGTTCCGGCTCAAACTCAAAATCGTGAAGCTGGGGATTAGCCGTGATAAGGTCAGTGAGCGGCAATCCCCTGGCATGACGCTCGCTGATGACAAAGGCCAAAGCCGATGGCTCCGCGCTTCCCCACTCGTCCATCAGCCTTAACGAATATGTTTTTGCGGAGTTTGGCATTTGAATTTCATGTGACTGGCTCATTATGACTATGCAAGCCAAAGCATTGAAGGCAGGGGTGTTCTTCGCGTTCTTTGCGTCTTTGCGCGAGATTATCTTTTATGGTTTTTCCTTTTTCACGCAAAGTCGCCAAGACCGCCAAGGAAAGCAGGGCGGAATTTCAAAGCGCCCATCCGACATCAACCGCAACGCCCGAACCAAATATTGGCCGGTCCTATTTCAGAAGAACTTTGGCCACGCGAGAGTTGCCTTCACGGTCGAATACGCGAAGCGTAAGCGTGTGTTCCGGAAGTTTTTTCTCCGGTTTCGCGCGGAATGCAAACGACTCCGATGTGAAGTCGAAAATGCCGTCTTCAGGAAACACGACAATCCACTCCTTGGCGCCATCAATGTTGTATTGCGCCGAAGCAATGATTGAAAGCGCGTCCCCGGCCTCCGCGCGGATATCGAAGGCGTTGTTGCCGGCGCGTTTCGCCGTGAGCGTTTTGATCATTGGCTCGGTGTTGTCGACAACAAACAACCGGCTGACAAGGCTCACCTTGACGGCGGATGTCTCGGGATTGTCGGGTGCGTCCGTTGTTTCGATCCTCACGCGGTACTTGCCATCGGGCAGTGTCTGAGTGGCAAGGGTGTATTGCGGGGATGTCAGGTCTTTTTCGATGCGCTTCCATTCCGTCTCATCCTCTGCCTTGTAGCAGACATTGTGGCGCATCTTGTCGCCATTGGGATCGGTGACATCCCACTTGATTTCATACTTTTGTGAGTTCTCGCCGACTCCAACCGTTGTCGCGGCGGTCTTGGCTTCCTTTTCATCACGCGATGGGATTGTGGCCGGTTTTCCTATTGTCGACAGTTTTCCGAGCAACGACGCAAGCGGATCCGGTCCTGAATCGCGGGATGATCCGGACGTTGACGGGGTCTTGACAGTCATCCCTGATGATCTTGCCTGGGATGACTCGGTTGACGGAGCGGCCGCCTCTCCCCCGACCTTCTCCACACGGATGTCGCGCAGGATGGGCGCGGAGTTATCCTGTATGTTGAAGAACTGCACATCGTCAATGAGCGGACTCTTGCCCGCGCTATCGGCGCTTAAAGTGAGACGATATTGCAGATACTGTCCCACCGGACTCGCCACAGTCCTTGTGCGCGCATCGATGGGAACGCTTTTCGCCCATCCGCTCCATGTTTTACTGTCTGGATCGGGAGTATTGCCCGTCCGTGTTTCAAACGAGATGGAAGTTCCCTCCGGCTCCTCGGCCTCATAAAACAGATGCCCCCAGCGCACACTGGTCCCGGCGTTCAAAGCCCGCGATTCGAACAGACCCTCGCGCGTATGCATAACAAGCTCATAAAGTCCCGCTTTGTTGGCCGTTGTGAAATACAGGTGTTTCTTGTTTCGAACAAATGAAAGCACCATCGGCTCGTCGACATCAGCGGCAAGCGAGTAATTCGTGTCGCCCTGAAGCCGGTATATCTTACCCTTGTTGCCGGCGGCGGCGAAAATTGATCCGTCCCTTTCCGGATCGGCAGTCATGGCCTGGATGGGACCTTCGGGAGCCTGCCAGAAAGTGGAGAAAAAGCCGTCCGGCTGGATTTTGACCACATAACTGTTGCCGGACGACAATAGGGATGGCTGCGCCGAAGGCATCGCAGCGCCAAGCATCGCGGCAAGACTTTTTTCGCCGGCGGCGCCCGGTGGCGCGGGTGTCGAGCCGCTTTGCAAGGCCAAGGCCGGCAATTTGATTTCCAGTTCGGCAAGACGCCCGGGCATGGCGCCGCCGCCGCGGGTTCCATTGACGGCCGCGAATATGTTACCCGCGCTGTCAACGGCCAGCGCCCGGCACTCATCTTCGGGGCTTGCATAGAGCACGCGCCCCTTGTTCGCCGCCGCGATCTCGAAAACCATGCCCTTGCCCTGCGTGGCGGCCACAAGCTTTCCATCCTCCATGAATGCGAGCGCCATCACATTGGTTGCGCCCGTTTCAAAGTAAACAGCGCCCTTGCCCTGTGCCTCGATGCGGAAAATCTTTCCATTGGGTCCCGTGGCGGCAAACAGGGCGCCTTCGCGGTCGTAAGCCATGTCCCAAACGTACTGCTCTTTTGTTTCAAAACAGACTTCCGGCTTGCCGCTGGCTGTCAGACGATAGATCCGGCCTCCGGGTGAGGCTCCCGCAAGCGTCATGCCTTTGGGATCAACGATAATGGAGACCGCCTCAACCTCGGGCACACTCGTCAGAAAATCGGTTTTCCCCTCCGCTGTGTGGCGGAATATTTTGCCATTATGACCCGTGCTGAAAAGGATGCTTCCATCAGCATGATTGACGGCGGCGCGCCATGCCAAACCCTCCGTGGTTACAGCCAGTTGCCTGGCCGCCGTGCCGATGCGCATGCGTCCTTGCGCAAGTATCTCCGTGCCTGTCGACTCGCCTTGATTGAAGTCCTGAAAGCTTGTGTCGCGGAGTATTTTCGTTTCAACCGCGCTCGCAGGCAGAGTGATCAATGCCATCATGAAACACAAAACAACGACAGCCAGCAACCTGATGTTGAAATTCAAAGTCATGCCTCCAACCATAATTTTACGGAACACCTGCGGATGTTGTATCCAATCGCCGGCAACAACAGGCGTCTGCCCGGCAACCTTGTCTGTTTGCGAGAATCCAAACCTGGCAAACTCATTTTGCGAAATAGATGACATTCTTCGGCC
>JAPLSQ010000067.1 GCA_026398535.1 Candidatus Sumerlaeota bacterium
GTCGATCCCCTTGGCCTTGTCATACTTGGACTGAGGCGTAACCGGCTTGCCATCCACATCCGTGGATGGCGGCGGTTTCTTTTTGTCCAGCATGCTATAGTCCCACTGCCGATTGCCCGGATGCTGGGCTTGGAAAGTGCTGTCCTGAAGAGCGCCAACCACCTTTTTGTACGTGGCGGGGTCCACCGGCTCCCCGTTCTTTCCTCGAATGTCGTAGATGTCATGGTCGCCGGTATAACACTTGCCGTCTTTTGCTGTGACCACACCGTTCTCGTCGACCGTGGTTCCCTTCTTCTTGAGTTTCGCGAAGTCCCCGGCGTTGTCGACAAACTCCTGCCGCCGCTGCTTGTAGCGATCCATCAGGTTGGCGTAATCCCCATCCGACATGTTACCCTTGGGTGGCGGGTTCGGCCCCGGATCGAAGTAGCCCACCTTGCCGAGATCCTCGGGCCGGCGTTTGCCTCCGAGCTGGAGATCCAGTTCATTAATCGTTTTGGACTTGATCGTCTCCGGTTTGGGATGCGCACCCGCCTCCAGAAGCGCCTTCGAAGCCGGATTGGTTGGGCGAACGTAGATCTCCACCCCGTTCTCCAATGCGATCTTTTTGGCCGCCGCAATGTTGGCGTCCGGCATGCCCGAGGTGTCAGGCGGTTTCCCCGAATCGGTATATACGGAACCGTCTGCAGCGTCGTACCCGTGGCCGAAGGCCGCATCGTGGCCATCCTTTGCCGCCTTCGTTCCCTTGCCAATTCCGGTCGAAACGATCTCTTCAGCCAGGTCACTCAGCGCCTTCAACATACATTCCTTCAGCGAGTAGGGTTCTCCGTCGGGCTTGGACGAGACCTGGTAACGAATGAAGTGAACCTGCCAGTAAATGAGACATCCCACCAGGCAGCCCTTCTTGAAATCCTTGGACTCTTTGGCGGCCCTGAGCACCAGGTCTTCGAGGTTCGCGACCTGGCCCAGTGCGATGTCGACGCCCATGCCCGGAATCCCGGCGACAAAGTTCGTTACGAACTCCTTTGCCCAATCAACCGGTGACCTTCCAGCCCAGACCGCGTTGACAAGGTCCGGGATCGCATCCATCAGCACATTGACCACCATGTCGCCCGGGAACGGCACCAAGACCGACGACATCCCGCTGACGAGCATCTTGCAGACGTAGTTGACCCAGTTGCAGACGTCCTCGGCAACCTGCAGCACCTCCGCACTACGGAGATAGCTTTCTGCCTCGTTCGTGAGTGCTTTGCGGGCAACCTCCCAGATCTCGTGACGCAGATGGTAGAGCCCTTCTGCTCCAAGGGTCTTGGCGTCTTTCTCAATAGTCTCGGCGAACTTTATCTTTGCCGGACCCTCTGGCACGTACTTCAGCGTCTTGCGGCAGTTCTCCTGCTCGATGCGGATCTTCTCAGCTTGGAGAGCGGAAGGATCCACGGGTGCAACAAACGTATGACGCACCTCGAAGAGATCCTGCTGATCTCCGTAGTTGCCCGGCGCCCGGAGCACACGGACAGCATCTATCAGCTGCGAGGCAGGAATCTGGATCTTCTGCTTCGCGTGCCAGATGGCCTCGAGGTCGGCTCCGCTGCCCTCGAACCGGACGAACAGGAGTTCGACTCCCGCGCCTTTGAAGGTGTTGGCTCCACCCGTGAAGTCACCGTCTTCCCACTCCTCCATTTCCAGTGCCTGCATCGCGGCCTCAGACGCCTCGAAAGTCTTCGTCTCGTCGTTGTATTTCAGCACGCGGACTTTGAAGGGTGTCGGCTGCTCTTTGGCCGGATCAAGCGGCAGCTTCACTGGCGATGGGGATACTGATAGACCGGTTTGGGCAAGTTTCAACTCAACCTCAACCGGATCCGTCTCCGTCTCTTCTCCCTTCGCGTTTGTTGCGTGGGCGGTCAGCTTGAGTGTCCCCGAGCGAACACGCAGATCGCCAGCATCCACTTCCGCTCCGCGCAGGTTCAGCGTCCACTTTCCTTTTTCCTCTGATTCCGGAGGGCCGGTGGGTTCCACCTCGTCAAGGTTGAGAATCTCGATGCGCAACGACCAATCCAGATCGCCGCCATCCTTGAGGATCACATGCACGGCAACCGGATCGCCGCCCGCCCGGATGCCCACCATCTTCTCCGTGACCTCCAACGACGGTTTGCCGATCAGGTTGATCGTGATGGGCTGGGTCAGTATCTGGCCCGTGATGTCCGCGACAATCTCGACATCAATGGTCGGCGCGACTTCACCCATGCCTTGCGGAAGGTCCTGGGAGAACGTCACGGACCACGTGCGGAAGCCCGGCTCGCCGGTCTTCTCGGTGAAGACCGCGTACGGGCCGTTCGAACCCGTGCCCTGTACCTTGAGAATGTTGTTGAGCGGGTTCGACTCGGCACTGCCGTAAAGCGCGAGCTTGCTCTCTTCCATCGGGATAAGCCGCGCGCAGATCTCGGCACTGTCTTTGAAGTCCAGCACGAGCTCGTTCTTGATGATCTTCGCCTCGATGAACCACTCCGGCGCCGTGATGTCGACCGAGCAGACCTGGCTCAGCGAGCCGACCTTCGGGATCTCGACGGAGGCCGTCACGGACACGCCATAGGGCGGCGCAGTGCTGAGATCTGCCAAGGGGACCTCCGCGAAGAGACAGGCTTCTTTGCCGTTGGGGACGATCTGCCCTGTGACAACGCCGGGCGCACCGTCTGCCTCCCTGACCCAGTGCGTCTGCGTGCCCTCCACTTTGAACTGGATGTTCGGAATCGCCGCCTCGATCACCTCTTTGGAATCAGGTATTGTGTCGTCGTTGCACGCGATACCGCAGAAGAGCGACGTGGACTCGGCATTCGCCTTCAGGGACATGCTGTTCGACATACGCAGTTCGTAGCCTTCGACGACAGTCACCGAGATCCGGCAGGTGCGGCTGAGCAGTCCCTTGGGCGTGTTGACGGAAGCCGTGAAGGCAGCCAGGTGAGGCCCCGGGATCTTGTTCGCGTCGTCGGGGATCAGCAGGTCGAAGTATCCCCGCATGCTTCCGCCGCCTTCTTCCTGTCCGCACGTGAACCACTCCGTGCAGTTGCCCGACATGCCGAAATTGATTGCCGATGTCAGTTGCGCAGCCAGCGCCGCGCATTCTGCGGGATCAGGGCCGGTGACCTGCACTCGTGCGTGAACGTCCTCGCGCAGCGAGCGCGTGAGATTCATGTGCGTCTCGTCGATCACAAGGAAGAACGAATAGGGCGGTGGCGGAGGAGGCGGTTCGTCGCCGCCGGTATCGCCGCCGACAGCTGCGCCCAATGCGCTCGAGTCGGCAGCCGTTTTGCTGTGGTCGAGCAGTTTCCCTCCCTCGGTCGGCCAGTATTTCTCCGGCGGCCCACCGAACTCCTGCTTGCCGCCGTCATCGGCGTACGCGTTGCGCGATGAGAGGAAATCGAGCAACAGGCAGATCACGGACATGACGAAGCCGTAGAAAAGCAGCATTGCGGCCACTCCGGCGGAGGGCTGGGGCTTGCGAATCTTGAAGACCAGCACGAATCCCAGCACGAGCAGCACTCCGGCGGCCAGAAGTTGCACGTTGGCTCCGAGCCTTGCTGCGAGCAGGAACCCCGGAGCAATGCCCACGAGAACGAGCTGGATCGTGCGCACATCGACCGGCAACCGTCGTTCGACCGCCTGTGTGAGCTGTTGCCTTTGCGGGGCGAAGACACGGCGCACAATGCCGAGAAAGAACCCCGAGACGAGACGTCCCGCAGTGCCCATTCCCATAACGAACATGCCCAGCGACAGAGAGTAGCTGGCCTGACTGTTGATGCCGGCGAAGTGTTTCATGGCGATCGCCGCTCCGGCGCCCATGGCGATTGCCCCCGCGCCTGCCTTGCCGCCCGACCTGACCATGGAAAAGAACGAGAAAGGCATTTGCACAATGCTCTTCACGGCGCCGATCGGCCCGCGGCGGACTATTGTCATCACGAGCGTCGTCAGGAGCATGCCGGCGACGCCCCAGATCATCGGCGCGGAGAGCGCCCCCTGTTTGGTTCCCGTCAGGTAGAGCCATGGGGCCCAGGCGCCCCCGTCATCGCGGAAGCCATCGTTTTTGTACCCGCACAGGTAGGCGTGCAGATAGAGCGCGCCAAAATATGAAATCGCCATCATGACCCCGCGCGAGATGAGCCACCACATGATCATGCGCGGGATCGAGCGCACCGTTTCCTTGACTTGTGCCTTCGTGCTGTCGATAATCGTGCTGGTGAACTTCCGGACGGGACCGATGGCGCCGACGAGCTCACGCGGCGGCTCGGCGGAGACCCACTGCTGGCCGCTCCAGCGCGCCCACTGACCTGTATCGGGAAGTATCTGCCACCAGACCCCTTGCTCATCCTTCACGCGCAGACGCGCAACTTTGTCTTGAAATTGCTGCTCACTCATGCCACCCTGCTGAAAGACTCCGAGGACCTGTTGGTAGTGCTGGTCGAAGTCGGCGTAGATAGACGGCTCGGTGGCCGGTCTGCCATCGGGAGTCTGAATCGGGGGCTCGGCCTCGACCCACTGCTGGCCGTCCCAACGGACCCAGATGCCGGTCTGTGAAACGATCTGCCAGACTGCTCCGCCACCATCGGTCACGCGCAGTGCGGCAACCGCCTGCTCAAAGGTGGCGGCATCCAACTCCCCCCGGTTGCGCCGATCCAGCAGCGCACGATACTGCTCTGCCGTCTGGTCGAATGCATCAGGGTCCGGCGGCTGGGGGGCGAACACCGGCGCGACCGATTGCGTTTGGACGGCAGGTGGCTGAGTTGCTTCGACCCATGCAGCGCCATCCCAATAGCACCAGTTGCCTGTCGTGGGGGAAATCAACCACCAGGTTCCCTGCGCATCCTGAACGCGCAGTTGCGCGACCGCGGCCTCAAAAGCCTCACGGCTGATCTCTCCCGCCTGCAACTGACCGAGTAGCTCCTGGTCTTTAAGTTGGGCACGCTGAAATGGGTCCATTCCCTATTTCCTATACTGCCTGTGTTTTGTTGGTCAATGTTTTCGACACCTTCTGCTTCATTCTTTTTACGGCCAGAGGATCGATCCGGAGCACGCCCGCGAGCGTGCCAAGCCACAGTTCGCCCGCGGATCCTCCGACGATGCAAGTGACCTCCTTATGGGGAAGGCCGTCGCTCTCGTTGAAGGCCGTGATGCCACGGGCGGTTCGCAACGCGAGACCGTCATTTTCGAACCCCAGCCAGAGATCCCCGTCCCGGTCCTGGAACATTGAGCGCACCTTGGCGCCGGGCAGGCCGTCTGCGCGAGACACTGTTGCCGCCACTTCCCAGCCCTTTGCGCCCTTGCGGAACTGGCAGGCGCCGCCTTCCTCAAGCTGACCGGTAGCGGCCCACACAAAGCCCTGGTGGTCCACGAGCAACTGATTCACATACGGATGCGGCAGCCCGCGCGCCAGCGTGAATGCCTGCTCGCCCGCACCGCCGTTCAACACCGTCACCCCGCCCGTGGGCGTGGATGTCGACGCCACCCAAATCCCCCCAGCCTGATCCTCGGCAATTGCGTTCACGATCGGACTCAAAAGCCGGGTTGTCTCCGGCGCCAGCACGATCTTTCCAGCCTCGAAGTACGCCAGACCGTTTGCCGTGCCGATCCAGATCCGGCCCGTGCGGTCGCGCGCAAGCGCGTTCACCCGTTTGTCGGGCAATCCATCAGCTTGCGTGAAAGTTCTGGAGCGCGCCGCTTCATATCGCGTGAGACCGTTCACATGACCGATCCACAATGTCCCGCTCGTGTCGGCCAGCAGGGCACGCACATGCGCCACCTCCTCGCCGGCGCCCACCTTGCCCAAGTACCTGCCACTGGCAGGATCCAGACGGTGAAGTCCGGTCTTCGAGCCAACCCAGGCGATGCCATCGAGAAATGTGATTGCCAGAACCGACCCAGGCTCGGACGCCACGTTCCATCCTTCCGGCCGTGCTGCGGGTATCTGAGGGTCACGGCTGCGGGCGCCAAAGGCGCCAAAGATAAGACCAACAAAGATAACAAGCGCAACAGGCCAGTAATGGCGAAGCAAGTCACCCTTTGGCGCCGCATCGTTCTTGGACCCGTTCATTCCACCACTCCTGCCTCTCGCGCTGCTAAATTGGTAACCGAAGACCGGGCATGGCCACGAGTCCGCGGTAGGCAGCATACAGGATTACGCCCCAAAAGATGACGGATATGACCATCGTTATCAAGATCGCCCGGCTCATGTTCTGCTTGTTGGCGTTTGTCGCGGAGCTGAAGCTCCAGACAAACAGAAACACGATGTTGAGGAAAGGAATCGCCAGCAAAATGAATGTGAGCAGGTAATGCCCTGTGGACATCGGCTTGAGTCGGTCGGGCATTTCCCCGGTCATTCCCTGCATTGCGCACGGTATGAGAGCAGACGCCGCGCGTGGAGAAGGAATCGGCTGTGGCATGACAGGGGGTGGCGGCGCAGGAGGGGGAGCATGGGATACCGTAGATATCGACGGTGACTGCGGCCGGGGATACGCGTATGGAGGCGGTGCAGACGCCACGGGCTGGCGGGGCCGCGGCGGGGGGGGCATGGGTGGCGGGGACGTCGGTGTGGCGGATCTTGCAGGCAGCGCTGGAGCGGAGGGCTGACTTGTGGGCAGACCGCCCAGTTTCGCTCCGCATCCTTCGCAGAACGGTGCGTTCGCAGGTGTTTGTCTGCCGCAATTGGAGCAAAACATAATTCGACCACTCTCCTAAAGAATGAGGCCAATCGGAATGGCCAGAGAAAACGAACGGGAACTAAAACGACGGGGCCGTTGACGCAGAGTGCTTTGCATGGCGGTTCAGCCACGCTTGTCATATAGCTCTGAAAGCAGGAATCCCCCGCATTGCACGAAGGATCGGAAAGCGATAAGTGCCCGTACTTTCAATGGTGTAGTGGAAATCGTCATTTTGCTTTAAGTATGGGGACGCGATGCCGATTATCCAATCTGGTCAATTAGTGATTTCAAGAATCAATCGTATTTAAGTGGCTCAGTAACAGGCATAAACAAGGACGTAAAAAAACAGGCCTGTAAACAAAAATCGGCATGGACATGCGTTTTTTTTGGTGGGGTTAGAGGGGGGGTGAAACGTTGACACAAGAAGACTTACAAGAAGAGACCAGAACGCAGAAAAAGTTGTTTTTGACGTGTGGGGCAAATATTATTTCGCAGAACTTGGCAGGGGCGGAAAGAGGGGTTTTTTGTGGGCACTGGCAACAAGGGAGATCGCTGACACAAGACGACATATACGACACCATGATGCTTCCCTATATTCATATACATTACTATAGCAGCTCTAATAGCAGCAGTGTTTGCATGAATAAACCGTGGCATGTTTTGCCCTGTTAGGAGTATTGTAAATGATCGATCAACGGCAGCCAGGAGATAATCTACTGGGGATGACTGAAATTACTGTATCTGGCAACACCTTTGAAGAAGCTCTGACGGGGGGATTGAAGCAGCTTGGTGTTGATCAGGACCTTGTGGACATCGAGGAATTATCCCACGCCCACGAGGACGTCCTGCCGGGAGCGGAACCGCTTCCGGGCGTGACTCTGCGCCTGACTGTGAAAACGTCCCTGATTACCAGCCGCGCCAAGGATCATCTCAAACATGTCTTGAAACTAATGGGGATTAACGCTCAAATTGAAACGCTGACACGCCCACACGGCACCATTTTGAACATACTGGCCGGCGACGATGGCGCGCTCATCATTGGCAGGAATGGCCAGAATCTCGAAGCCCTGCATCATTTGATCATCCGCATGACAGTCGGCGGTTGCTCGCGCGACACGGTTCTGTTGCACATTGATTCAGAGTGTTATCGCGAGAAACAGATCTCTCGGCTCGAACAGATGGCGCGGCACGCCGCCGACCGTGTGCGGCGCACCAAGCGCGAATGCGCGCTCAAGCCCATGCCGCCCGCCGACCGCCGCCTTATCCACATGCTGCTCAAGAACGTGAGCGGTGTGCATACCATCAGCCGGGGCGAAGAAAGCCAGCGCTATGTCGTGGTCACCCCCGAAATGGGCGAGTATGGCGGCGGGCACCGCGGCCAGCTCAAGCCCAAGCATGGCTATTCATGGCGGCACACGGAAGGCGCGCCGCAAAAAGATGCATCGTCATCCCGGGATGGCGCGCCGCCATCTCCGTCTGAAACACCGGACACTTCATCCTGAGACTGTCACGACGCCCAGATGAGCATATTTCGAGCGGTTGACAGCATCATCAGGAAACGCGACGGGGGGCGGCTGGAAGGCGAGGAGATCGAGGCGTTCATACGTGAGTATTCGCGGGGCGGCATTCCCGACTATCAGGCCACCGCACTGCTCATGGCCATACTTTTCCGCGGCATGGATTTCGATGAAATTGCCGCGCTGACGGACTCGATGATGCGATCGGGCGAGGTTTATGACCTGTCATTGGTCGCGGGCATGCCGGCCGTGGACAAACACAGCACTGGCGGCGTGGGCGACAAAGTGTCTCTGGCGCTGGCGCCGCTGGCCGCCGCATGCGGCGTGGCTGTCCCCATGGTCAGCGGGCGCGGTCTTGGCCATACTGGCGGCACTCTTGACAAGCTCGAAGCCATACCCGGCTTCCGTGTCCATCTTGGCCGGGATGAGTTCATGCGGCAGATTGCCGGAATCGGCGTCGTCATGTGCGGCCAGAGCAGCACTTTCGTTCCGGCCGACCGCAAGCTTTACGCCCTGCGCGATGTCACGGGTACGGTGGAATCCATCCCGCTCATTTGCGCCTCCATCCTCAGCAAGAAGCTGGCCTCGGGTGCGCAGGGCATCGTGATGGATGTCAAGGCCGGCAGCGGAGCATTCATGAGTTCCCACAAGGACGCATGGCTCCTGGCTGACAGCCTGATTCGTGTTGCGGGACGCCTTGGACGCCCCGCGCGCGCGCTCATGACGGATATGAGCCAGCCACTGGGGCGTGCCATCGGCAACTCGCTTGAAACCATCGAGGCCATCGAGTGCCTTCGGGGCGGCGGCCCGGCAGATCTCAGAACACTGACCATCGAGCTGACGGCGGAAATGATCGTGCTCGCGCGCAACATCGAAAGCGGCGCCCCCACGGAACTGGGAAGACAGGCGGCTCTGGAAACATCTGTCCGGCATCTTGAATCGGGCGCCGCATGGGAGAAGTTCCGTCAATTGGTTCAAGCGCAGGGCGGCGACCTTGCCACGATCGATGATGTGCGGAGGTTCGATGTCGCGCCGGACATCGAGGACTTCAAGCTGGGGCTGGAGGGATACCTGGCTTCGATGAATTGCCGTGAGATCGGCAACGCCGCCATGGTGCTCGGGGCAGGGCGCCTCAAGGTTTCGGATTCAGTTGATCACGGAGTGGGCCTCGAAATGCTCGCACGGATCGGGGATCATGTGAAACCAGACCAGCCGCTCTTGCGCATTCGCCATCGCGGCGGGCGCGGCTTGGACGATTGCCGGCGGCGGCTGGCGGCGGCTTTTCAGTTGAGTGATGCGCCGGCCGCGGCGCCGCCGCTTGTCCATGGCCGTCTGGGATAACTCCATGGCGTACAGCCCGCGATCTCCGTGTTCGTCCGTGCTTGTCCGCTTGATGGCGTACTCGCTGACCGCCTGATGGCGTACTCGCTGACCGGTCATCCGTTTTACCTCCCGAAATGCAAGAACGTCATATCGGAAATCATAATTTCTTTGCCCTTGACGTCGAGAAATACGACTTCCGGCGCATCGGTGACGACGCCAATGCGCGCGACGGGTGTTTCCACTCCTTCGTTATGCAGGCGCTCCTTCAGTCTTTGCTCATCGATGTCCATCGCGAACAGCAGCTCATATTCCTCGCCGCTGAACAACGCGTAATCGAGCGCCCGCCGGCTTGTATCGGCGCAGAAAGCTTTGAGACCGCATGACACGGGAATTTTATCTGTTTCGATGCGGAATCCGCGGCGGCTGGCCTCGTCAAGCAGACGCAGCTCGTTGCAGAGGGAATCGCTGATATCGATCATGGCGAATGGGCGTCCGATGCGGACGAGCGCCGCTCCCAGCTCCACGCGCGGCTCGGGCCGCAGATGGCGGCGGATCAAATCCGCGGCATAAGGATGGTGAATGTGACTCTTCAGGTTTCCATCCATGATCAGGTCCAGTCCCGCGCGGCTTGCGCCGAGATGACCGCTGACAAAAACGTTCTGTCCCGCCGCGCAATTTGACCGCAGGGGGATCGGCTGCTGGTCCGGTTTGGCGCCCGTCATCGTGACGCTGACGATAAGATGAGGGCAAAACACGGTGTCACCGCCGATGAGCGCGGCGCCCCAGCGCGCCGCTTCAGCCGCCATGCCCTTATAAAGCGCGGCGATGGCCGCGGCGGGCATGCAGGCGGGCGTGCCAAGTGAAACGAGCGCATACTTCGGGACGGCTCCCATCGCCGCGATGTCGCTCACATTCACCGCGATGGCTTTACGGCCCAGCGCGGCCCAATCCGTCGCTGCGGTCCGCAGGAAATGTGTGCCCTCGACAAGCATGTCCGTGGTGAGGATCTCAACGCTGCCGTCATCCCGTCTCACGACCGCGCCGTCATCGCCCATGCCGACCGGCACATCGCCGCGATGGCTCAGGACGTGCGGCGCAATGAGCGCCAGCAGACCCCGTTCGCCGAGATCGGCAACGGTTGCATGATTGGCGGAATTCTGAAGCGTCATGATTTCTTCAACTCCGTGCTTGTCCGTGCTTGTCCGTGCTTGTCCGTGCTTGTCCGTGCTTGTCCGTGTTCTCCGTGCTTTTGATTTTGCAGGAAAACGACTGGCGGAGAGGCAGGGATTTGAACCCTGGATACCGGTTGTGCCAGTATACACGCTCTCCAGGCGTGCTCCTTAAACCACTCGGACACCTCTCCGCTCGTTTCGTGCGCCGACGGCCCACCGCGTGGCGCGAAATCGCCGCGTCTTTGCGATATGGGATGCCATACGGTTTATTCAACCCGGGGGGAAAACGGGGACGTTGACCAATTTATTCATTGACGTCGTCAACTGCTTCTTTTCTCCGTGGTCCTCTGTACCATCTCCATGGTTCTCCGTGTAAAAGTTTTTCTCTCCCAGTCAGAGCCCGGGCGCCAATCGCGGACTCACAGATCGGGTGGTTCATGCAAGCCATCGGTCGACGGGGTAAAGACTTCACCTGCAGGTTGAACCATCCGAATCGTCCGCCATTTCCCACAGCGATAACGCAGGTAGAAGATGCCGCTGAACACAAGAATCACGAACACGAGAAAGCTCCAGGCTGTTTCAACCGGCAAGCCGGCGACGCGCAGCAGGACCACCACGATGACAACAAGCGCCCAATGCAACCCCACCGAGATTGTCATGGCCCACATGGTGTCGCCCGCGCCGCGCAGGGCCCCGCTGAAAACCAGGTTCATCGCATCGGCCAGCACATAGATGCTCACCAGCCGCAGCATGAAAACGGCCATTGGCGCGGCCGTCTCAAAAAGCCCGCTGTCACCGCCCGGATGGAAAACCTCAACCAGCGGTTTTGGAAAACACGAGAAGGTGAACAGCGCGCACAACGCATACATCCAGGCAAGTTTCAATCCCGACATGGTGGCGCGATGGGCCGTGTCGGGAACTCCCGCGCCCATGTAACGGCCGACGAGGCTTGTCACGCCGATGTTCACCCCGATCAAAGGCACAAAGGAAACCATGTCCCAGTTGAACACAATTGTTACCGCCGTGGCCGCGGCAAGTCCCTGCGAGTGGAACGCCAGGATGAGCACATTGAACGCGAGAAGATTCAGGAAAAATTCCAGTCCCGCGGGCGAACCATAACGCAGAAGCTTGCCCATGACCGCGCGATCAAATCGGAACGAGCCGGCTATCTTGTACTCTATGCGGTTGCGTTTGGCGAAGTAGCCCGAGGCGACAACAAGCAATCCGCAGATTCCGCCCAAAATCGTCCCGCACGCTGAACCGCGGATCCCCATCGCCGGACAACCAAACTTGCCGAACACAAGGATGTAGTTTGCGCCCACATTGACCGCCATCGCCGTCATTGCCGATAACATCACGATCCGCGTCCGGCCGATGCCGGAAAAGAACGCGCTCAAACTGTTGCGCGCAAGACTGACACACGTTCCCAGGAGAAGAATATCAAAAAACATTGTTTGCGGCGCGAGTTGTTCAGGGGCAATTCCCGACAGGGCAAACATGGCATGCCCCAGCGGACGGCAGGCAAGAATCACAGGATAAGCCGCCAGACAGACAAGGAGTGACTGCGTCACGGCCCTGGCGCAATGATCCTTGCGTCCGGCCCCGAGATACTGGGCGGCAAGAGCCGTGGTGTAACCCGTGAGACCGATGAAAAAGGTCGTCAGCATGAAGCATGTCAGCCCGCCCGCCATGGCCGCGTTCATCTGTTCCGGGCCTAGCCGCGCCAGAAACAAACGGTCGGTGAACGTCATCACCGTGTCGCACGCGCTCGAGACCACCATGGGAAGAGCGATCGAGAGCATCTCGCGTATGCCGCCCGGTGCGAATGGTTTCCTGGCCAGAAAATTGTTCATGGATTATAAGGCGGAAACGCCTCTCCACCTCGTTCTTCGTCCGTGGTTGCCCGTGGTTGTCCGCATGATGGCGTACTCGCTGACCGGTTTCCCTTCACGTGGATGGCGATGGCGGATGATGGGTTTGCGCCAGCCCGACACGCCGTTTCGTGAATCGCCAAACTCAGCTTATGCCGGCATGGTATTCCTGCAGGCTTCTCACATCGCCCTGCCCTTGGCGATAGCATGCGATGCCTTTCGCGGCGGCATGAGCGCCCGACATGGTCGTGATGTAGGGAATCTTATGCTTAATGGCCAGCTTCCGGATATACGAGTCATCGAACTCGCTTGTCTTGCCCGCGGGAGTATTGATGACCAGCTGGATTTCGCCATTTTTGATCGCATCGCCGATATTGGGCCGCCCCTCGTGCATCTTGAGTATGTGTTCCGAGGCGATTCCGTTCTCCGCAAGGAACGTCTGTGTTCCCTTTGTCGCAAGAATCCTGAAGCCAAGCTGGGTAAAAGCCTCCGCAACCTCGCGCAGCTTCGCCTTGTCGCCGTCAGCCACCGTGATCAGCACGGCCCCATCGGCGGGCAATTTCTGCTGGGCTGCTTCCTGTGCTTTGAAGTAGGCCATGCCGAAGCTGTCCGCAAGCCCCAGCACCTCGCCTGTCGAGCGCATTTCCGGCCCCAGCACGGGGTCCACGTCGGGAAACATGTTGAACGGGAAAACGGATTCCTTGACGCCGAAATGCTTGATTTCGCCGACGCGGATGTTGAGGCCGGCAAGTTTTTCCCCAATGATGAGCTGGGTTGCGACCTTGGCCATCGACAAATTGCACACTTTCGAGACCAGCGGCACCGTGCGCGACGCGCGCGGGTTGGCCTCAAGGATATAGACCGTGTCCTTTGCGATCGCATACTGGATATTCATAAGGCCCACGACTTTCATCTCGAGGGCGATGCGGCGGGTGTATTCGCGGATCGTGTCGATGTGTTTCCGCGCGATGCTTACGGGCGGTATTACGCATGCGGAATCGCCCGAGTGTATGCCCGCGAGTTCCACGTGTTCCATGATCGCCGGCACGATCACATCAACGCCGTCGCTGATGGCATCGGTCTCGGCCTCGATCGCGTCCTCGAGGAACTTGTCGATCAGAATGGGCCGATCGGGCCAGACCGCGATAGCGGCGTCAACATACTCGCGCAGCATCGCCTCGTCGTGAACGATCTCCATGCCGCGCCCGCCGAGCACGTACGATGGCCGCACCATGAGCGGAAAGCCCAGCTGGCTGGCAATGGCGAGCGCCTGGTGAAGGCCGCTTGCCATTCCCCAACCGGGTTGGGGAATGCCGAGTTTGCGCATCATGGCGCCAAAGCGTTCACGGTCCTCAGCCATGTCGATCGTGTCGGGCGACGTGCCAAGGATCTTCACGCCCGCGCGGTCCAGAGCTCCGGCGATGTTCAACGGCGTCTGCCCGCCGAACTGGCAGATAACACCTTCAGGCTTTTCCTTGTCATGAATGCTCAGCACATCCTCGACCGTCAGCGGCTCGAAGTAGAGCTTGTCGGATGTGTCGTAGTCCGTCGACACAGTTTCGGGATTGCAGTTGACCATGATCGTCTCGATGCCCGCCTCCTTGAGCGCGAAGGCGCAGTGGACGCAGCAATAGTCGAACTCGATGCCCTGCCCGATGCGGTTAGGGCCGCCGCCAAGGATCATGATCTTGCGCTTCTTCTCGTACGGCAGCGCATCCGAAGCGTTGTATGTCGAGTAATAATACGACGCATTCTCGACGCCGCTGACCGGTACGGCATGCCAACCTTCCGTGACATTGATCGCCGTGCGCGCTGTGCGGATATCCTGCTCGGGAACACACAGCAGTTTCGCCAGATAAGCGTCGGCAAAACCGTCGCGCTTGGCGCGCGCGAGCAGATCGCCTGGAATGAATGCCTCAACTGTGTCCACGCTTCGGTTGAATTCATTTTTCGTCCATTGCTTCTTTTCTCCGTGGTCCTCTGTGCCATCTCCATGGTTCTCCGTGTAAAAGTTTTTCTCTCTCAGTATCTGCTCCTCAATCTCCACCAGCTCCTTCATCTGTTGGATGAACCATGGTTTGATGTGCGTCTTTCGATACAGCGCGTCCACTCCGGCGCCCTTGCGCAGCGCCTCGTACATGATGAACTGGCGCTCGCTCGACGCGAAACTCAGCATGTTCATCAGTTCATCGAGCGGCTTGGAGTTGAAATCCTTGGCGAATCCAAGGCCTTGACGGCCGATCTCCAGCGACCGGATGGCTTTCTGGAATGCCTCCTTGTAGTTCTTGCCGATCGACATGACCTCGCCGACCGCTTTCATCTGGGTCCCGAGCTTGTCCTCGGCCCCGCGCATTTTTTCAAACGCCCAGCGCGAGAATTTCACAACGACATACTCGCCCCAAGGCTCATATTTCTCGAGCGTCCCCTTGCGCCAGTATGGAATCTCGTCAAGCGTCAGCCCCGCGGCAAGCAACGACGACACCATGGCAATCGGGAAACCGGTGGCCTTGGACGCCAAAGCTGACGAGCGCGACGTGCGCGGATTGATTTCGATCACAACCACACGGCCCGTGACGGGATCGTGCGCGAACTGGATGTTCGTGCCGCCGATGACGCGGATGCTTTCGACGATCCGATAGGAGTATTCCTGCAGCTTTTTCTGCAACTCCGAGGAAATCGTGAGCATGGGCGCGACACAGAATGAGTCGCCTGTGTGAACGCCCATGGCATCCACATTTTCGATGAAGCAAACGGTGATCATCTGGTTTTTCGAGTCGCGGACAACTTCAAGCTCCAGTTCCTCCCAGCCAAGAACCGATTCCTCGACCAGCACCTGCCCGATCAGGCTGGCGGCAAGGCCGCGGTTCACAACAGTCCGGAATTCCTCTATGTTGTAGACCAGGCCGCCGCCCGTTCCGCCGAGCGTGTAGGCGGGCCGGATCACGACGGGAAAACCGAGGTCCTTCACGATGCGCTCGGCTTCATCAAGTTTGTATGCCAGTTCGCTGCGCGGCATGCCGATGCCAAGGTTCTGCATCGTCTCCTTAAAGTGCAACCGGTTTTCACCGCGCTCGATGGCATCCAACTCCACGCCGATGATCTTCACGCCGCACTCGTCGAGAACACCCGACCGCGCAAGTTCAGACGACAGATTCAGCCCCGTCTGACCGCCAAGGTTCGGCAGAAGCGCGTCAGGGCGCTCCTTGCGCACAATCCTGGACAGCGTTTCAAGATTCAGCGGCTCGATGTAAGTCCTGTCCGCCATGCCCGGATCGGTCATGATCGTTGCGGGATTCGAGTTCACCAGCACGATTTCGTAGCCGAGTTTCCGTAGTGCCTTGCAGGCTTGGGTTCCCGAATAGTCAAACTCGCAGGCCTGACCGATCACGATCGGACCGGAGCCGATGATCATCACCTTCCGGATATCGTTGCGTCTTGGCACACATCACCTCACGGACAGAATTGCCGGGCCGAATTTGGCGTATGATCGTAACACGGCATATAAGACGGATTTCTGATGCGCAAACAGACAAGTGCAAGAGCAAAGGAAGTCGTCGGCAGCCGCAGGCACAAAAGCCATCCAACCGTCCGTGGTTGTCCGTGTTCACCGTGTATTTTGCTGACCTTGACAATGTTCAACACCCGGGCGACAAACCGCCAGTAAAGACCATGCAAGATCATCGCGCTTCAGATTTAGGTGTAACGGAGCCCTCATTTCGAGCGATGGAACGATTGGTCAAAGGTCGGGCCATGAACCCGCCCGGCCGCCAACAAAAAAACACAAGGGATTTGCAGACACCAATGAACTCAATCCGTAAAAAACATGAGCCGGCCTCTTTATCACGAATGCATGGCATGAACCCTTTGGCAAAGCGCCGGGGTGCGTGGAAGCTTTGGGCGGCTTGTTTGCTCATCAGCACGGTTTGTGTCCATCAACCTTTTTTTTGTATCGCGGCCGCGAGCGAAACATCGACCCCGAAAACCTGGCTCTCCGGCGCGGCCGCGCGCCGCGTCAACTGCAATCCCCTGGCGCTCAACGCCATCGCGCGCATGCCAAATGGAGGACGGTATGAGGCGTCGACAGCGGCATTGGTCAACCTTGGCAAGGCGGTCGCATGCGATGGTCATCGTCTGACCATCGACCCGCGCGCCGCTTCGCCCAATTTCTGCTCCGGGGGCACATACCTCGTGTTCCTTTCCGTGATTGAACGTCTGCACCGCGAGGGCAGGATCATCCTTACGACCGAAACCGCCAGAGCGCTCATTGTTCACGGCCAGCAGGATGGCGAAGACGTATGGGGCAGATGGAACGCCAACGGCCCGGGCACAGCAAGGCTGTTCTTCGAACTGGGACTCGGACGCAACTTCACCGACTTCAAGCGCGCCCGACCCGGCGACTTCATGAAAATCTGGTGGAATCACGAGATTGGGAGCAAAGAACGCGGACACTCCGTCGTCTTCCTTGGCGGCGCGGTCGACAAGGACGGCACGCGCACCGTCAGTTTCTGGTCGTCCAACACACCCGACGGATTCGGCAAGCTGACCATCCCCCGCCACAAGGTCCGCCGCGCCGTCTTCTCACGGCTGGAGCGTCCCGGACGCATCGCCGCCGCCGCCCGCCTTCCGTTCATGGACGAATACCTTGCCGACATGCTCCGCCGGCCGGGAAGCGAGGAGGAGATGTTCGCGATGACCGGGATAAAATCCCCGCCCCAGACGCCCCGCATCGCCGCTCCGCATCAGAAATGAAGATGCCCGAGTTCGCTCCTCATACCGAAATTCGCAATGAATACACACCATTCCTTGACATCCCCTGATTCCATGGAACATTGAAATTGATGGCATTCTGTTCCCCTCTATTCAGGCATGGGACGGAAGCTTTCCACGAATGCCTCGACTGTGTCACCGTTTCGGTTGAATTCATTTGCGGGCGCTTCGACACCGACGCATTTGAAGACGTTATCGACTTCAAAAATCTGGATGCGGCCTTTCATTCGCGCCTGCTGGCCGGGGGGGGGGCTTGGCGAATCACTCGCACGCGCATAGGAATAGACGATATCGCGCCCCTCATACTCGTCATCCTGCACTTCGAGACGGCGTTCGACCGTGACTTCGCCGCTGGCGTTTTCACGGATATAATCGAGGTGCTGCCTGATATAATCCGCGATATCGAGACGTCCCGGTTTGCCCTGCGCGTCGGCATCGTTGCTGGCGGCCCATGCGCGCAAGTCCATGGAACTGCCCGCGGCAGCTTTGCCCACGGCGCCGTCGCCATTCGCCGAGACCACATAATCATAACCCTTGGGGAAGACCACTCTGAAACCATATCGTGTATTATTATGGGGGCCGCTGCGCAACGATGAGGCCGACGCGGTGCTCGTTTGTGCCGCGGCGGAAACCACGGCTGACGTTGCCGCGGCGCCGGATTTCGGCGCCAATCCTGCCCGCGCCGCCCGTTTATCCAACTGTTTCCCAAACTCCTCGAAATCTGCGCGCTTGAACTGACGGGCTTCGCCGCGGTCGAGGATCAGCAACTCGAATTTGTCCTCTTCGATCGGTGTTCGTTTCGATGCAAATATCGGGAAGCCAAATCCGCGCTGCCGCAGAATCTCTTCGACGACATCGGACGGATTGCCGGCGGTTGTGACCGCCACGCCATAGATGGGATAATTGTATTGGCGTGGCTGCCGCGCCCATGCGTCAAATTTCGCGAGAATATCGAAATTGTCCGGAACCGCCTGGAAGACGATCACCGCCGCGGGTTCGCTGTTGAGCAGGGAGGGTTTCGCCCCGAACAGCGGTTGCATTTCCTCGCCGGCGAAATAGCCGGATTCGACTTCGACAGCGGGCGCGGTCGAGGCCAGGGCCGCCAGGCAAATCGCAACAAACGCCCGCGCCATCAGGCGTGGTGACATATCCATGATCATCTCTCATTAATCCTTTCGTTCATTCGGTCATTGGGCAGATCGTTTCGCCGCTGTGAATGACGCTGCCCGGAAGATCATCCGGTCGGGTCCCGGGATAGATCAAAACATTGCGCCCGATGGTTGCCCCAGCGGGCAAATGAGCATTTTTCCCGATCACGGTGATGCCGGTGTCGAGCAGGCGGGGATGCCTCTTGTTTGGAACAATCTCGCCCGATCCAGCCATACATGTTTCGCCAATGACACACTCTTTGTCCAAAATACAACGGTCGATCACGGCATCATCTCCAACAGTCGTGTCATTCATCACGATGGAGTTTCGGACGATGGCATGGCGGCCCACGCTCACGCCGGGAAAAAGAATGCTGTGCTCGATGCGGCCCTGCACAGCGCATCCCCGCGCCACAAGACTGTCCGCTGCCGATCCGCCTGAGTATATGCGGGCGGGGAGGTCGTTCGCCTCGCCCCAATCAAAGTAATTCGTGCGCAGATTCCATGCCGACAGATCCAGCCCCGATTGCGGCGACAGCGCTTCCATGTTCGCCGCCCAGTAAGAATAGATCGTCCCCACATCGCGCCAGTAACCATCGAACACATAACCGTAAATCCGGTCTTTTTCGAGCATGGCGGGAATGACATCCTTGCCGAAATCATGGCTGCTCGCGCTGTCGCCGGCATCCTCATGAAGCCTGCGCAACAGGATTTGAGCGTCGAACACATAAATTCCCAGCGAGGCGAGGTTCGACACGGGACTGGACTTGGGTTTTTCCTGAAACCGGCGGATGCGCCCGTCGCCATCGATTTCCGCAAGCCCGAAGCGCGATGTTTCCTCCCACGGAACGGGCTGCAAGGCGATGGTCAGCGCGGCGTGCCGGCTCACGTGAAACTCGATCATCTTTGTGTAATCCATCCGGTAGATATGATCGCCCGACACCACGAGAACAAGCTCGGGATCAAACCTGCGGATGAAATTGCGGTTCTGGCAGATGGCGTCAGCCGTGCCGGCATACCAGTCGCTGTCCTCCTCGCCCGTGTATGGCGGCAAGATGCGCGCCATGCGGTGACGGCCCACGAAGCCCCACCACGCTCCGCTGCCAACATGCTCCATGAGCGACGAAGGCTTGTACTGCGTCAGAATGCCGAGATTGGGAATCTCCGCGTGCATGACATTGCTGAGCGTGAAGTCGATGATCCGGTAGCCGCCGCCGAATGGCACGGCCGGTTTGGCGCGCCTTTGCGCAAGGATCGACAGCCGCGAACCCTGACCGCCCGCAAGCAGCATGGCAACGATTCTCATGAACCAAATATCACCACATGCCGAGTTGTCTGTTCAAGACAGAATGAACATGGCATGACGGTGCGCGTATGTCAGAGACCGATAACCGCTCTGACATGGCAACAGAATCGCCAAAAATTCCGGTATCCGCTCCCTTTGCTTTCACCGAAGAGCTTCGGCATGCTGTGACAGGCGGACTTCGGGCCGACGATCTGACGCGCGGACTTTATGCCACGGACGCCTCGATTTATCAGATCGAGCCGCTTGGCGCATGTTTCCCCCGTACCGCGCTGGAAATTTCCGCGCTCATGCGCGCCGCCACACGCCACAATGTTCCCGTCATTCCGCGCGGCGGAGGCAGCGGGCTGGCCGGCGAGGCTCTCGGGCGCGCCGTCATCTTCGACACCACAAACCACCTGAACCGCATCCTCGAGATCAACACCAGCGAAGGCTGGGCGCGCGCCGAGTGCGGCGTTGTGCTCGATGTCCTCAACACGGCGCTCAGACCCCACGGCAAAAAAATCGGCCCTGATCCGGCTTCAGGCTCACGATGCACAATCGGCGGAATCATCGCCAACAATTCCACGGGCGCCCACTCGCTCTACTATGGCCATATCCGAAATCATGTGGCCGAACTGGAATGCGTGCTCTCGACTGGCGAGACTGTCACATTCCGGCCCCTCGATGTGAACGGCGGCGAATACCGCGAAATGACATCGCGCGGCACGCTTGAGGCGCGCATTTACCGCGAAGTGCGCCGCGTCTGCGAGACCAACGAAAAACTCATCAACGAAAAGTGGCCGCGCAAACTCAAGCGCCACCGCAGCGGTTACATGCTGCACGAGGTCTTCGACGGAACAACGATCGATCTCACCAGGCTCATTGCGGGCAGCGAGGGCACACTCGCTGTCATCACCGGGGCAAAACTGCGCGTTGTGGACATCCCCAAAGCGCTTGGGATGGTCCTGCTGCTCTTTCCCGACACCATTACGGCGGCGCGCGCCGTGGGCGCCATTCTCGCGCACACGCCTTACGCGCTGGAACTGCTCGATCACAACATTGTGACGCTTGCGAGAAACGCCGGATTCGGCTACGAGCAATATCTCCCCGAAGGCGTCAATGCCGCGCTCATGGCCGAGTTCGAGGCGCAAGACATGGCCGCCGTGAATGATAAACTGCGCCGGTGCGCCGCGGATATTCTCGGCAATAAAAAACTCGCCCTTGGCGCCGAGATGGCCGCCGATCCCGGCAAGCAAGCCATGCTATGGCGCATCCGCAAGTCCGGCGAGCCGCTCCTCTACGGCAAGTATCCCGACAAGCACCCGGTGGGTTTCATCGAGGACGCGGCAGTCGATCCCTGCCGTCTCCATGAATACCTTGAGGGCAAGGATCGCATCCTCAGGAATTACGGCGTGGACTACGCCACATACTCGCACGCGGGCGCGGGCGTATTGCACACCCGCCCCTACCTTGACCTCACCAATCCCGCCGATCTCGAAAAAATGGAGGCGATCGCCAACGAAACTTACGATCTGCTTGTCAGTCTCGGCGGATCCATCTCAGGAGAACACGGCGACGGCCTGTGCCGCACGCAATTCCTTATCAAGCAGTTCGGTCCCGAACTCTATCGCGTCTTCCACGAAGTGAAGGATATCTTCGATCCGCTCCACATCCTGAACCCCGGCAAGATCGTATATAACACCAATCTGCACCTTGTGATCAGCAATCTGCGCCACGGGCCGGGCACGCGCATGGTCAAACGATTCGGCAGCCTTGTTTGGAAGCAGGGTGAATTGGAAAGGGAATCGAAGCAGTGCAATGGTTGCGGCGAATGCCGGGCCGTTGAGGCCATCGTCACGATGTGCCCCGTGTTCAAATCCGCGCTTGACGAAACCGCCAGTCCCCGCGCCAAGGGCAACCTGATGCGCCTTGTGGCCGATGGCCGCATCGATGCCGAATGGATTTCATCGCCGGAGTTCAAACGCATCGCCGACAAGTGCGTCAACTGCAAGGCGTGTCATTTGGAATGCCCCGTCCACGTCAACGTGCCCATGATGATGATAGAGGCAAAGGCCCAGTATGCCAGGCGCCACGGCCAGACATTCACAAACCAGTTGCTCATCAACGCGGAGCTGATTTCGCGCTTCAGCTCTCTCGCGGCTCCGCTTGCCAACTGGGGCGCCCGTAACAGCCTGACACGCGCAGCTATGGAGTCGGTTGCCGGAATCGACCGGCGGCGCAAACTGCCTCTGTTCTCGCCGCGGCCTTTCCTGAGCCGCGCGCGTGAACGCTATGCGCCCCGCGAGCCTAACGGTCGCAGGATCGTTTACTTCATCGATCTTTACGCGAATTATAACGATCCCGAACTCGCCGAGGCTTTCATACGCGTCATGAACCACAACGGCGTCGAGGTCATTGTCCCCCGCGGGCAAAATGGTTGCGGCATGCCGGCCATGGATTACGGTTCGCTTGGCATGGCGCGGCGCATCGCCCGGCACAACGCGCGGCTGCTCCGCCCATGGATCGAACAAGGCTGCGCCGTCGCGGCAAGCGAACCGACGGCCGCGCTCATGCTCAAGGAGGAATACGGCTATCTCGAACGCGGCCGCGATATCGAGCTGCTGGCCGGCGCGGCGCGCGACGCCATGGATTATCTGTGCGAACTCGATCATGATGGATTATTGCGCAAGGATTACATCCGCCCCATCGAAGCCCGATTCGGTTACCATGCGCCGTGCCATCTCAAGGCGCTGCGTGTCGGAACCCCCGGACTGAATCTTGTGCGCGAAGTGCCAGGCGTCAGCGTCAAATATATCGACCGGGGCTGTTGCGGAATCGCCGGCACATGGGGAATGAAGACGGAGAGCTTCGAAATCTCAATGGCTGCCGGCGGCGGATTGATCGCGGAATTAAACGCGCCGGATATCGCGTTCGGTCTCAGCGAGTGCTCAACATGCAAAATCCAGATGGAGCAGGCCTGCCCCAAACCCACCCTCCATCCGCTGAAAATTCTCGCCCATGCTTATGGGCTGATGGATTTTATGGCATAGCTGTCCCGGAGCCAAACCCATTTCGTCCATTGCTTCTTTTCTCAATGGTCCTCTGTGCCATCTCCATGTTCTCCGCCTGATGGCGTACTCGCTGACCGCCTGATGGCGTACTCGCTGACCGCCTGATGGCGTACTCGCTGACCGGAAAGTTTTTCTCTCTCAGTATCTGCTCCTCAATCTCCACCAGCTCCTTCGACTGGATTTGCCTTCTCACATCAACCCTTTGGCGCCGCCTTCGCACCTGAAAACACAAGGAACTCGCAATCGATCCCGCGTTGTTCCAGATTGATTGCGTCGGTGTCTTGAGCCTGCACGAACTCGCCGCCATCGCATTGGGCTTCAAGGCTCACTTTTTCCAGATATACCGGGCATCGCGCAACCGCGTAGCAGTTGAAGTATTCGTAGCAGCGTTCGCTGGCGCGCGATTCATTTTTGCCCGCAAGCGCTTGTGCCGCGTCAGCCGGCATGGCCATTGTGGCAAAAAGAGTTGTGTCGGGGTAATAGTGCGCAAGAATCTCGCGGCAGTTCTTTCCCCTGTACGCCATCATGGTCGCGCCCACCTGGCACATCCCTGACCCATGCCCCCATCCGGCGCCGCGCAAAACGATGGCGCCGATTTTGTCATCCTGCCCCGCGCGCTCATACTCAACAACGAACGCCGAGCTGTACAGGCAAGTCTTCGACAGCGCCTTGCGGATGGCGAGTTCCTTGCCAATGGTCCAATCGCCGCGCGATGTGACGATCTTGAGAAACTCGATGCGACCCGATGCGCCGCGCTTGAGCGGCACGAGGGCGCGAAGTTCGCCAATATCCGTTCCGACATGCCGCGAAATAAGCGCCTCTATCTCGGCGCGGCTGTAGCGCACCGTCCACCGGTAATACGGCGCCGAATACGCCAGGTATTGCGGCACGTCGTTGCCCGTCGTGTTGCACCAGCAACCGGGCCGCGCGGCGATAAAGGCAGCGGCGCGCTCCTCCGTGTTGGCGGGATACAAGGCCTGCGCCCCGCTACCGGTTTCCGCGTCAACGCCCGATGGCAGGTATCCGCGCGGGTCCTCGTTCCACACGCTTTCGAAGGCTTCCATGATGCCGCCGCAAATTTTCGAGTAGCGTGTGTCGCACACGGCGCCCTCGTGCGCCAGCACCTCGCCAGCCGTGGCAAGCGTGACGCGCCGCGAGTCAGCCGTCTCTCTCGATGAGCCGCGATAACACTGGCAGTGATCGTCCGCGCACAGGTGAAACGCGTCCGCGTGGTGGTGTTTGCCCATTGTGGCAAAAAGAGTGTTGCGCGCCGCGACGGTTTGCGCCTTGAGCAATTCGTCAGGCATGACCGACATCATCTCCGAGGAATTCACCGAAAACAGATACGCCTCGGCGGGCGCCTCATTGATCGCCGTCAGCAATCCCTTGTTGTCGATACGGATTTCCACCGCGCCGCGAAACCGCTGCCGCTCGCAGTGCTGCCAATGAAAACCGACTCCCACAACCACATCATGAATCGTCACACGGCAATTGCCGGCATCCAGCGGCACGAAGCGGATGGGATAATTCGCAACACAAGACGGGGAGACGCGGATGGAACCTGTGGCGGGTTTTTTCACCTCCGGTAGAAGCGAAACGCGTTCGGACCGGGGAACCCGCGCCCGCGCGGCCTCAGCCTCCTCGCACGAGGCAAACGGCCGCGAACAGCGCCAATATTCCACGCTCGACGCGCAATCGCCAAAATCATACCCCAGCCGGATGGTTTCGAGCGGATCAAGGCCGCCGTCCGAAAATGCCGCTAAATCAGCATCCTTCTCAGAAAATGCCTTGAGCAACACAAGACGCCACCGCAATTCCGCCGGCATGGATTCCTCCACGGTGAAGCGATACTCCGAATCACAAGTGCCGCTCCCGCTCCCGCACCCCCCCTGCGTCTCCATCCGGTAAGGCCCGCGCAGGGAAATGCGGATCGCTTCCTGATGCTGGAGTATGCCGATTCTTACAGCAGGCCCCAAACCGTTTTCATAGAGCAAACGTGCCATGGGGTTTCCTTTGCTTCTTTTCTCCGTGGTCCTCTGTGCCATCTCCATGGTTCTCCTTGTAAAAGTTTTTCTCTTGTGATCTCACGCGATGCATTCACGGTTGTGATGGCGCGTCCCGCTGAAGCCCTTGTGCAAGCTCAACGATTTCGATGGAATAATCCCGGGGTGAACGTATTTCAATCAGCGCAACGGTTGGCGCGCCTACACAAACGCCTGAACGGCAGGCCGCCCCCGGATTGACGATCATAACGTTGCCGAGACTGTAAACCTCAGCGTAGTGCGTATGGCCGTGAATAATGATGTCCGGCCGCTCCCGATTAAAAAGGCTGACAAGGCGCACCCCAAGACTGCCCCCGCCCGCGCCGGGATAATGCCCATGATGCATGCCGATTTTCACGCCGCCGAGTGTGACCGTGCGCGTGAGCGTCCGCCTTGCCGTTGGCGTTCCGTCCATGTTGCCTGAAACGGCTGTCACGGGCGCAATGAGCTGAAGCTCATCGAGCACGCTGTCATCGCCCGCGTCCCCGGCATGCAGAATGTAATCAACCCCTTTGAAAACATCATGAAGCCGGGGATGGACATACCCGTGCGTGTCGGAAATGACTCCAATCAGCATGATGCGCGCTTCTCCTTAAGTGTCCAAGAAACATGTGTTCCGCCGCTCTGGATGACAACAATCACTATACCTGTTCAATTTTGTGGACATGCATGAAAAATCAGCAACACTGTATCCAATCCGTTTTGTTCATTAATTCCAAAAAGGAGCATGACCATGACCGAGCCAGTCGGACCAACCAAACTTGGCAAGCTGGTGGCATTCATTTTCATCATCGCCTGCATCGTGGCGGCGGGATATTTCTTCCGAGCCACGCTTTTCCCGAAAACTCAGAAGCCGGGCACGGTCACGATCGACATGCAGAAATTCCAGAAGGAGCAGGGGCAGCCCCCCGAGGACAAGGACGCATCGGGCGGCATCACCACGGTCAAAGAATACAAATACGTTCCACAGGACAAACTGCCGCCGGTCAAGGGCGTCAGCAATTACACGTGGGACAACAACCAGAAAGTTGTCCAGTTCCCGATCAATGTATGGATCGGCTGGCTGCCCATTGTCGCGGCCAATCATGGTTTCGCGCCCAGCGACGAGAGCGTCTTTGCCAAAAAGTACGGCTTCAAGGTCAACCTGAAGCTGATCGACGAGCCGGTGACGGCGCGCGATAGCTTCGCATCGGGCCAGAGCCACATCCTATGGGGGACGCTCGACATGATGGCGCTTTTCGCGGGCGAGCTTATGAAGGACTCGCGCACCGCGCCACGCATCTACCAGCAGGTTGACTGGTCGAATGGCGGCGACGGCATCGTCGTGCGCAACACCATCGCAAGCGTTCGCGATCTGCGCGGCAAGACCATCGTCTACGCCCAGAACAGCCCTTCGCAATACTTCATCAACAACCTTCTGCTCAACGCCGGCATCCAGCCCTCCGAGGTGAAGCACAAATTCACTGCCACGGCGTTTGAGGCCGCCGCGGCATTCGTCGCCGACAAATCGCTCGACGGATGCGTCTCCTGGGCGCCGGACATTTACACTATTTCCGAAAAGGTGAAGGGCACGCGCATCCTCACGACAACCGCCGACGCCAACAAGCTTATCGCCGATGTCTGGGCCGCGCGCGCCGATTTCGCCCGCGACCACCCCGAAATCATCGAAGGCCTTGTCTCCGGCATTTTCGACGGAATGCGCGAACTCAAAAACGACACCACCAAATCCCTCGCCATGCAGTGGATGGCCGACGGCTACGGCATGACCGTGGACCAGATCAAGGGAATGCTCAACGACGCCCATCTGACCAACTTCGCCGAAAACAAGGATTTCTTCCTTAACTCGAATTCCCCCTCAAATTTCGAGCGCACATGGAAGAACATCACCTTCGTCTACCGCGAACTGGGACTCATCGGCACGCCCGCACGTTTCGACGAATTGATGGATTTCTCGGTCATCAAAAAGCTCGACGAAAAGGGCGCGTTCGCCGACATGAAAAACGAAAATATCGCCAGCTTCACACCCAGCTCCTACTCCAAAGTCTCAGTCGAAAAACCGCTGCTCACGCAGATCATCCGCATCAACTTCTATCCCAACTCGGCAAACATTTTCGAACCGCAGCATGACGACACCGGCAATGCCCTCGCCAAC
>JAPLSQ010000079.1 GCA_026398535.1 Candidatus Sumerlaeota bacterium
AAGCACCTCGATGCTCGATGGGCTTGTCCGGCGCGCCGAGACCTCAAAATCCGTCATCAAAGGCCGCGAGGATTGCGGCGGAAAATATTATTTCCCCGACATCGACCCGTGGCGGCGAGAGCAGGAGGTGATCGACCCCGCGCTCATCCGCCAAGACTGGATGACAATCAAGTACACGATGTGGAACTACGTCGGACTTGTGCGCACGCAGAAACGCATGAAGCGGGCCAAGGCCATTTTGCGCGAGCTGCAATCAGAGATCGAATATTTTTACGAGCGGGCGCAACTCTCCGACGGCGTGATCGGCCTGCGCAACGGCTGTCAAGCCGCTATCGCGGTCCTCTTTGCCGCGCTTGAGAACCGCGTGTCGCGCGGAGCTCACTACAGGACGGACTGAACACCCCGGCCGCCGCCGGCGCTTGCGGCTATTGGCCGCCGTGCTGCTTCATGTCAGCTATGGATTGCCCCCGGCCTCATCGCCAAACATACTCGGCTGAATGACACCATCCACCGTGTGGCAATGGCGGCAGCGGGCTTCGTAGCTGTCGGCGGACCCGATGAGGACAAGTTCGCCGCTGTGAACTTTGCGCTGTGTTCGGTTGGCGGGATCACCGCACACGACACAGATGGCAAGTGTTTTGGTGATATATTCGGCGTCAGCGAGAAACTCGGGAACCGGGGGCCATGGGCGCGCACGGTAATCTGTGTCGAGTCCCGCGCAGATGATTCGCACACCGCGCGCCGCCATCTCGCGGCAGATGCGCGGAGCGGCGGCGCCGAGAAACTGCACCTCGTCAATGCCCACCACCTGTGTTTGAGGCCGCAGGTGAACGAATATCTCGTCAGCCGTGTCGATCAGAACGCAGGGGATGATCTGCTGGTTGTGTGATGCGATCGCGTTTTCGCTGTATCGGTTGTCAAGCCGGGGCTTGAACGCCAGCACATCCTGGCGGGCGATACGGGCGCGACGCAACCGGCGGATCAGCTCCTCGCTCTTTCCGCTGAACATCGGCCCGCAGATCACCTCAATCCACCCCCGGTTGGGATGTTTTACAATATTCATTTGCTTGCGTAATGTGCGGCTTTCTTGAGTAATTCATACATTGGTTTGAGTTCACAACAACCAATCTGAAGCTTGTGTTCCTCAAGCTCCAATATAAATTGAAGAAAGAACATGCCAGAGACCGCAAAATCAAACACAACTGATTTGCCCAATACTTTTCCGGTTGAAACCACCAGCCTCACAAGGGAACAGGTTCACCGCGTCATTATCATCGGATCAGGACCGGCAGGGTTGACCGCGGCGCTTTACACAGCGCGCGCCAATCTGCGCCCGCTTGTCTTTGAGGGTGACGGTTTCATGGGAACCATGCCGGGCGGCCAGCTCATGATCACGACAGAGATTGAAAATTTTCCGGGAATGGTCGTCTGGCCCGAAGGCAGACTGCGCGGCATGGCGGGACCCGAAATGATGGACGTATTGCGGCGGCAGGCGCGGCACTTTGGCGCGGAATGTGTGACGAACCGCGTGACAGCCGCTGACTTCAGCCGCCGCCCGTTGCGTGTGGAAACGGATGGGGAGAAGTATTTCGCCGAAACGGCGATCATTGCCACGGGCGCCAGCGCCCGCTGGCTCGGTATTCCCTCCGAAGCCGAATATGTCAATTATGGAGTAAGCGCCTGCGCCACATGCGATGGCGCCCTTTACAAGAACAAGGCTGTGCTCGTCGTGGGCGGCGGCGACACGGCCATGGAGGAGGCGCTCTGCCTGACGCGCCATTGCCGGCACGTGACGATCGTGCACCGGCGTGACGCGCTGCGCGCCTCAAAAATCATGGCCTCGCGCGCCCGGGCCAATCCGAAAATCAGATTCATGTGGAACTCTGTCATTACGGAAATCTTCGGCAGAACAGAGGGATTCAGGAAGTTTGTAACCGGCGTCAGGGTCAGGGACACTGTGAACGGCAGCACGCGCGAGGAGGCCGCGGACGGCATCTTCATGGCCATCGGGCACAAACCCAACACAGATATTTTCAAAGGGCAGATCGTCATGGATGAAGCCGGCTACATTCTGACCGATGGGCGCTCAACCAGCACGTATTCGTGCGGAGTGTTTGTCTGCGGCGACTGCCAGGATCACGTCTACCGCCAAGCCGTCACAGCGGCCGGCACTGGATGCATGGCGGCCATTGACGCCGAGCGCTTCCTTGAGGCAAATCCGATCACCTTCAAACAATCGTGACTGCATTCATGACACAACACACCGCGCGGCACAGGCATTGACTGGCATGACGCCCCCGCAGGACGATAACGGCTGGCGCAACGCGGGCATGGCGCTGATGCTTCCTTTGATGATGGCGTCGGCGGCGCTCATCGGTTGCGCGATCGGTTATTACCTCGACCGCTGGCTTGGCACACGCCCATGGCTGTTTCTGTTGTTCCTTGTGCTCGGTTTCGTCACAGGCGCGCGGGAAACCATTAAAACGGTAAGGGGGCTCAATAAAAAGAAGAAATGATTCCTTCATTCGTCAAACTGATTGCCTTGGCCACGACGGTTGCCAGTGTCGCCGTTGCGTCATGCTGGGCATTGTGCGACGGGAGGGCCGCGCTGGCTTTCTTATTGGCGGCGTGCTGGTCATTGGCAAATCTTTTTGTTTGGACCGGATTGACCCTCGCCGCGATAAGATCCGGCAAACGCAATCCGTTTGTCGTTCTCGGCTGGATTGGCGGCAAGTTTGCTCTGCTGGGCGGCGGATTTGCGGCGCTTGTGGCGGCGTCTCCCATGCGCATCGCGGTGGGCCTGGCCGTCCTCGCCGGCGTCAGCGTGCTGTTCGCCGTCGCACTGCTGATCGCACTGTTTTTTTTAACATTAAATATTGACTTGATGGACGGTAAAAAGAAAATAGCCACTTTGGAACTTACAAAAACCAGGCAAAGCAAGTCAGATTAGGCAGTTGACCGCGAACAAACATTATCCGAAGCGCCTCATGCCATCGCATGTCATCAGGACAGTGATTTTATCCGCGGGTATTTTATTGATGGTGTTGACGGGTTGCGACGCCGGATTTGCCAAGAACACGTCACCGATGGAAGCATCCGCCGCGGCAGCGTCAGTCCAAGCCGGCAACCAAACAACGACATCCGCTACGCAGGCGGAAAGCCCTGAAGAACCAGCCCTTCCCAATGTCATCTCGCTTATCCTTATGGTCAAAATTGGCGGCGTTCCCGTCAAGAACACGCCCGTTGGCCATTTTCTGGAAACCTACGAGTTCCAAATATTCCTGGTGTTTATTGTCGCGCTGATGAGCGTTTTCATCTTTGGCACGCTGCGCCTGCGCCTGATGATCCCCGGGCGCCTTCAGGCGCTGCTGGAGATGACAGTCGAAGCCTTTTACAAATTCATGGAGGGACTGCTGGGCGAGAAATACGCGCGCCGGCATTTTGCTTTCATCGCCACGCTCTTTTTTTTCATCTGGGTCAACAATATGTTCGGTCTTATACCGTTTATGACCGGCGCCACCGCGAGGTTTCAGACAACGATCACGCTTGCGGTGATGGTTTTCTTTTATGTGCATTACCACGGCATCAAAGAAAGCGGTCTTCTGCGATGGCTGCATCATCTCGCCGGCTCGCCGCAGGACGCGGTTGGCTGGGCGATTTCACCGCTCATGTTCATGCTCGAAGTGATCAGCGAGTTGGCAAAGCCTCTGTCGCTGAGCCTGCGTCTTTTCGGCAACATGACAGGCGAACACATTCTGACAGGCGTGTTTCTTATCCTTGGCATCATCCTGATGGGAGCGGTATGGACGCATCCGCTGGTGGGCGTGCCGTTGCACACGCCGTTCCTTTTCCTTGCGTTGCTGACCGGCACGATCCAAGCGCTGGTCTTCACCCTGCTTTCAGCGATCTACCTCATGATGGTTCTGCCGCATGAGCACGAGGGGGAGGATCATGAGGACAAGCACTGAGCGCACAAGTTTCCGCCGCCAGACCGCCAGCCGCGGCCTGACGGCAGAATCACATCACAGGAGGAGCAAGTCATAATGAAAGATTGGGCAATCGCGTTTATCGCCCTGGCATATCCGCTCGGGCTGGGCATTGCCGCTCTGGGATCAGGCATCGGGTTGGGCAAGGCCGTGGGCGCCGCCATGGAATCCATCGGACGCCAGCCCGAAGCCGCTGGAAAAATTCAAACCGGCATGATCATCGGATGCGCGTTCATCGAGGCTCTGACGATCTACGCCCTGATCTCGCCATTCCTCGCGGGAATGACATTCCTCGCCAAGTAGTGAGGCCACGATGCAAGAAACAATCGCACAAGTCACCACAACACTGCTGGCGTTCATCATCTTCTTCGTCATCTCGAAGAAGCTGTTCTGGACCGGCATTCTGCGGCTGATCGACGAGCGCCAGGCCAAAGTGAAGGCTGATTTCGGCCGGATTGAGACGTTGCAGAAACAGGCCGACTCGCTTGAGCAGGAATACAAGAGCAAGCTGGCCGACATCGACGCCGCGGCGCGGCAGAAACTGCAGGAAGAAGTGGCGCATGGCAAGCTGATCGCCGACCAGATACGCGATCAGGCGCACAAGGACGCCACCCAGGAACTCGACAAGCTCAAACAAAAAATCTCCATCGAAATGGACAAGGCGCGCGCCCAACTGCGCGAGGAGGTTGTCAGAATGACCATTCACGCCTCCGAGCATATCATGCGCGAGCACATTGACGACGCGAAAAACAGGGAGATGGTCTCGCAGTTTGTTGAGGAGCTCGGACGAAAATGAGATACACTGATCCAGCCGTGACCGACCGCTATGCGCGCGCGCTCTTCGACCTCGCAAAAAAACAGGGCGTGGCGGCGCAGATCGTGGAGGAGGCCGAAACCCTGTCGCCTCTCAAGCGCATCGGTCACAAACTGCGCCTTTTCATGGAAGCGCCGCAGATAACAACAGAGCAGAAGGAGCAGATGATCACATGCGCCTTCGGAGAACGTATTCATCCGCTGTTGCGGAATTTCTTTCTGCTCATGCTGCGCAAAGGCCGGATCGAATACGTCGGCGCCGTGATGCGCAGGTTCCGTGAGCTTGTGGAGCTGGACATGGGCATCCATGAAGCCGATGTGGAAACAGCATTCGATCTTGGCGATGCCGAACGCCAGATGCTGCAGAAAGGGCTGGAAAATTACCTGAAGGTGCGTCTGATAATCCGCTACACTATCGATCCCAAATTGATTGGCGGTGTGCGTTTCACATGCGGCGATCTTCTTGTCGATGACTCCGTGCGCGGCAAGCTCGACAGGCTCCGCCAGCAGCTTGAAAGCGTCATGTATGCCTGACGGCGGACGGCGCGCGATGTGACAAACGATATTTCTTACAATAGCATTACCAAGGACATAACAAGGATTCATCCATGACGATTCGTGCTGAAGAAATCACCGACATTATAGAGCGTGAACTCGACCACTTCCAAGCTGCACTGGAGATGGAAAAGGTCGGCACCATTCTGAAGGTTGGCGACGGCATTACGACAATATACGGTCTGCAGGAGGCCATGGCCAGCGAGTTGCTGGAGTTTCCAGGCGGCATCATGGGCATGGTCATGAACCTCGAGGAATCGACCGTGGGAGCGGTATTGTTCGGCAGCGACCAAGGGATCAAAGAGGGCGACACAGTGCGCCGAACCGGCCGCATCGCCAGCGTCCCTGTCGGCCCTGAATTGGTTGGGCGCGTCGTCAATCCGCTGGGACAGCCCATCGACGGCAAAGGCCCCATCACGGCTAAGGAATTCCGCCCGGTGGAGTCGCCCGTGCCCAATGTCATCGCACGCCAGTCGGTGAAACAGCCGCTTATGACGGGACTCAAGGCCATCGACTCGATGATCCCCATCGGGCGGGGCCAGCGCGAACTCATCATCGGAGACCGCCAAGTTGGCAAGACAGCCATCGCGCTCGATACCATCATCAATCAAAAGGGACAGGATGTCATCTGCATTTATGTTGCCATTGGCCAGAAGACATCCACCGTGGCCGGGCTGGTCGAGACGCTTGAAAAATATGGCGCGATGGAATACTCCATCGTTATCAGCGCTCCGGCCGACGAGGCCGCGGCATTGCTTTACCTTGCGCCCTATGCCGGCTGCGCCATGGGCGAGTATTTTCTTTACAACGGCGGCCACGCGCTGTGCGTTTACGACGACCTTTCAAAACATGCCGCGGCATACCGGCAGCTTTCGCTTCTGCTCAGACGCCCTCCCGGACGCGAGGCCTACCCAGGGGATGTGTTCTACCTTCACTCACGGCTGCTCGAACGCGCCGCAAAGCTGAACGAGGACCCCGCCATCATCGCGGCATCATGCCCAATGGCCAAAAAACCAGGAGGCTCCCTCACGGCGTTGCCCATCATCGAAACCCAGGCGGGCGACGTCTCCGCCTACATTCCGACAAATGTCATTTCCATCACCGACGGCCAAATATACCTCGAACCCGACTTATTCTATTCGGGCGTGAAACCGGCCGTGAATGTGGGCATTTCCGTCAGCCGCGTGGGCGGCGACGCGCAGTTCAAAGCCATGAAAAAAGTGGGCGGCAAAATCCGCATCGACCTCGCGCAATACCGCGAGCTGGCGGCATTCTCCCAATTCGGCTCCGACCTCGACGCCACCACCAAAGCCCAACTCGTGCGCGGCGAAAAAGTCTTGGAGGTGCTTAAACAGGATCAGTACAATCCCTACCTGCTGTGGAAGCAGACTGCGATCATCTTTGCGGCAACACAAGGCATGCTCGATGACATCGAAACAAAAGACATCCAGCGTTTCGAGTCCGAATTGTACCCATTCCTCGACAAGAAATACCCGGATATAGCCCACGAGATAGAGACTACCAAGGATATCAGCGACAATCTCAACAAGATCATGAGCAAAGCCATCGGGGAGTTTAAGGCGCAGTTCGTTAAACCGCAAGGCAATTCCTGATTTCCCAGGCTTTCAAAGCATGTATAATGCCAAGTGACAATTGCTTTGCGCGCGCAGATGCCCCCCGATGATGACACATTGCGGAGCCGGCAAAGGTTCAGCCTGTGGGGGCTTATGCTGGCGCTCTGGGGCGCGTGTGTCTGGATTCCTCAACTTGCATATCCATACGAAGGAACAGTCATTGCTCTCATAACGGCTTTGCTGTTGGGATTGTCAACATGGATCAGGGTGCGGGAGGGGAACGCGGCATCCAATCCGGCGGCATGGTTGGGATTCGCCTTTGTTGCTTGGGCATGGATTCGATGGACATTTGCGGGATCGCCGGCCGCCGGGGCTGAAAATACCGGAACCTTGATAATGTGCGCCGCAATGACCACGGCAGGTTACAATATTCTTGCCGCTGGTCCGGCCAATGATGCCGCGCATCAAACGCAAACAAGCGCGAACAAACTGTTGCGGCTTATGCTGCTTGTTATATCCGCGTCAGCCCTTGTCTGCGGAATGCATGCCGTCATCCAATATTTCTATCTTTATGACCGCGCGTTCCAGGAATTGCAGAACGCGATCGGCGCTAATGAACCAACTCCCCTGCAGATCAGCATGCTCCACCACCTGCGCCTTAAACGAGTGGCGTCACTCTGGGGCGATCCCAACACGCTGGGCGGTTTTCTGGCTCTTTCGCTTGCGGCCTCGGCTGAGCTGGCAGTTCGCGGAATGCCCCGCTGGCCAAAATGGACGGCCTTCAGCGCGCGCGCCGCAGCCGGATGTTCCATCGCATGCTCAGCTGCCGGCATCTTTCTCAGCGGATCACGGGGCGCGATGCTTGACGCGCTGTTCATCGCCGTCATGCTTGGTTGGTTGGCCTCGATAAACAGAAAACGGCAGATTGCCTCAGTGCTGGCTGCCGCCATGGCCATCCTGATTTTTTCGGGCGCGGCGCAATCCCCGCCCAAGGGCATGAACACGGCCAACGCAATCGGCAGGGACGCGCAACACACTTCGTTTCTGAACCGAAGCGACACACTGCGCGAGCGGATGAATTACGTCCGTGTGGGCATGATGATTCTCGCGCGCGATCCCATTTTCGGGGCCGCGCCGGGAGCCGTTGACCTCTATTATGGCCAGTACAAGCCCGAGAACGCGCGGGAAACAAAATATCTTCACAACTGGCCGCTGCAGATCGGTGTGGAAACGGGATTGACCGGGCTGGCCATTGCGGCGTGTTTTCTGATCCTGCTTTTCTGGCGCGCGCGCGGCGCGCTCCGGCAATCACATGAGGCGGGCATCGTCGTCATCATGGCAGCGGCGTTTGCGCTTGATGCTTTTTTCCAGCTCTCATTCAACCAGCGCGAGATGATGATGCTTTTTGGCATGTTATGCGGTGCGATGTTATTCGCAGGCGCGCGGGCCGCTGTTGCTCCGCCAGGAAAGCCCCGTGCGATAACGTCAATCGTCGGCGGTTCGGCGCTTATCCTGGCAATTCTTTTTGTTGTCGAGCCATGGCTCATCGGGCGCGCCCTGAAACTGACAGCCGGCGGCAACCTCGATGCCGGCCAGCTACCGCAGGCGGTGGCGCGTCTGCGGCACGCCCAGTTCTGGACACCCCAAGACCCTGAAGTCTGCACCATGCTTGCCCATGCAAGCGAAATGACCGGCGACGCCAGCGCGGCGGAAATCATTCTGCGGCGCGCCATCAGATTGCGCCCGCAGAGCGCATCGATCCGCTCACAGCTCGCGCAGACCCTGTTCAACACGGGACAAATGGACAAGGCCGAATCCGAGGCGCGCAAGGCCATCGAACTCTATCCCACGAATGCGGAGCACCATTGCCTCCTTGCCAACATCCTCAAGGCAAAGAAAGACCTCCCAGGCGCCGTCACCGAAGCCCGCCGCGCCCTTGAACTGGCCTATTTATACAAAGAACGTTACGAGGCGCTTGTCCGTTCCCTCGAACAGACTATTGCGAAACCCGATTCACAGCCTCGACAATGACAATCGAATGATAACGACCGCCTGTATCTCCACCGCCAAAATCAACTGGTATATCAGGGTGCTTGACCGCCGCGCCGATGGCTTCCACGACATCGAGACGGTTTTCCACGAAATCAGTCTGGCCGACACAATCGAGTTCCAGTCGCTCACGGGCGGCGAATGTGTCATCGAAGGCATGCCTTTTAAGATACTCCCGGAACAAAACCTGATCTGCCGGGCGTGGAGTTTGATGCGCGAACAGTATCCCGGATGCGTTGGCGGACTGCGCGCTCGGATCAACAAGATCATTCCCGCCGGAGGCGGTCTTGGAGGAGGCAGTTCAAACGCGGCTTTCACGCTCAAAGCCGTCAATCAATTATATTCGCTTCAATTGGATGACAGAATCCTAGAAACACTGGCGGCCCGGCTCGGCAGCGACGCGCCATTTTTCATCCGCGGCGGATGCGCCACCGGGCGGGGACGCGGCGAGCTGCTGGAGCCTGTCTGCGTTCGGCAATCGTTTCACGTGGTCATCGTGACGCCACATGAGCGCGTGCCGACAACCAGCGCTTACGCGCGCCTCGACGCCATGACCCGCCCGGCTACGGATCACGCGCTGGAAGACGTCGCATCTGCTCTCGCGGCCGGCGATCCGGCGCGCCTGTCCCCCCTCATCCACAACGATTTCGAGCTTGTCCTCGCGGACAAACCCTGGTTCCGCCGCGCAGTGAACGAGCTGATGTCGAAGGGCTGCCTTCGCGCGTTCCTGTCGGGCAGCGGATCAGCCGTCGTGGGGCTTGCCGAAAACGCGAAAGCATGCCAAACAATCGCCAGGAAACTGCAACACACCCGCCATTGGACCGCGTGGCCCGCACACACAACCTGTAAATGAGCGATAATATTCCATGCGCCGGCTGACCCCCGCAGTCCCCATAGCCTTGAAAACTCCGTGCGCAGCGCCCCCCGGCTTTCAATCCATTTTCAGTAATTTCTGGATTGCGGCGGCGAGTTCGTCGAGCTGGATGGGTTTTGAAACATATTCCGTCATTCCCGCTTCGATGCATCTTTCACGGTCGCCTTTCATGGCATGAGCTGTCATGGCGATGATCGGTATGTTGTGATTGATGACGTGGGATCCGTCATCACGAATGATGCAGGTCGCCTCCAAGCCGTCCATCTCGGGCATCTGCACATCCATAAGCACAAGGTCGTAAGGGATGGTTTCGAGCGCTTTGAGCGCCTCGAATCCGTTGGATGCCAGATCGGCTTCCAAACCGAGCTTTTTTAGAAGTTTGCGGGCCACAAGCTGGTTGACGGGATGATCCTCGACCAGAAGGATGCGCACGCCGCGCTGCGCGATGCTTGTGATGTCAGCCTTGATCGTCGTGCCGGTTTTCTGAACGGGCGGCGCTGTGCGGCCTGTTTTCGGGGTTAGAACAGACACGAGACAATTATAAAGATGTGACTGCTTGACGGGTTTTGTGAAGTAGGCGCTGAAGCCAATGTCTTTGTAATGTTGCGCCTCCTCAATCTGGCCTATGGATGTCATCATAATCAGGAGCGTTGAGCATATCTGATCGTCAGCCTTGATCATCCTGCCTAAAGTTTCGCCGTCAATCCCGGGCATTTGCATATCGAGGATGGCGGCGTCAAAGGCGGCGTTTTCGGCCGCGGCCTTGCGCAATTTTTCGAGGGCGATGATGGCATCCGACGCCGTGTCGTATCGGCACTTCCACGACCGCAACTGAGCCTCGAGAACGCGCCGATTGGTGTTGTTGTCATCAACGGCAAGTATGCGCGCTCCATCGATGCTGGCCGACGCGTTTTCCGTTTCGTTGCGAATCTGCGCGATGGCTTCATCGGACTGTTTTTCAAAGACAGCAGTAAACCAGAAAGCCGATCCCAGGCCGGGTTTGCTTCTGGCCCCGATTTTCCCGCTCATCAGCTCGCTGAGACGCCGTGAAATCGAAAGCCCCAAGCCAGTTCCGCCATACTTTCTCGTGGTTGATGACTCAGTTTGCGTGAATGCCTGAAAGAGCAATCCGAGCTTGCCGGCTGGAATTCCTATGCCCGTGTCAGTGACCTCAAAGTAAAGCGGAACTTTTCCCGGCGGGCAGGCGCTTGGAAGAACTTCATGGTCTGCGGCCGGTCTGACACTGAGCACCACTTCCCCGTCGGTCGTGAATTTGATGGCGTTGCTGAGAAGATTGACCATCACCTGGCGCAGGCGCGTCGGATCGCCGCGCAGCAGCGGCGTCACTTCGGGAGCAATCTGACAGACATATTCCAGACCTTTTTCCTGGGCGCGCAGAGCGAGGTAGTCGTTCATGTCCTCAATGGTTGTGCGCAGATCAAAGTCGATGGTTTCCAGCGAGAGTTTTCCCGCCTCGATTTTCGAAAAATCAAGGATGTCGTTGATGATTCCCAGCAGGGCTTCCGCGCTGATGCGTATGGTCTCGGCATAGTCGTGTTGTTCGGGTGTCAGATCGGAGCCGAGTAGAAGCCCTGTCATGCCGATGACACCGTTCATGGGCGTTCGTATTTCATGGCTCATCATGGCCAGAAAATCCGATTTGGCGCGCGTTGCGGCCCCGAGTTGCCTGTTTGCTTCTACAAGCGCCCTGTTGGTCTCCAGCAATTGCTGGCGGCTTTCGTCCAATTCCCTGCTCGCCTGGTCTCTTTCGATTCTTGCCAAATAAGCGCGGCCATGATAACGAAGGCGCGCCACCAGCTCGATCTGGTCGGGAAGTTTCACAAGATAGTCATTCGCCCCGGCCTCGAAGGACTGGCTTTTGACAACAGGCTCTTCCTTCACTGAGAGTACGATGATGGGAATGAGGCCGGTGGCGCTGTTTCGGCGGAATTGCCGCACCAGCTCAAGGCCGTCCATGCCCGGCATGACGAGATCCTGAAGAATGACCGAGGGCCGAAGCTGCTCGGCCATCATGACGGCCCGGCTGGGGTTCTGGCAGTAGTGATAGATGATATCCGGCTGGTCAGCGAGCAGACGGCGGACAGCTTCACCCACCATCGCCTGATCGTCTATAAGAAGCACAATCAGGTGCGGGTCGTGCCGGACGGGCGCGGATGTTGGATGATCTCCTTTCATCACGGTTGCTGTCTCCGCGCCAGATCATTCACAAGGGCGGCAATGCGGGATGGGATCATCTCAAGCGGCAGAATCTCAGATGCGGCGCCCATCTCGGCGGCGGCCTTGGGCATGCCATAAACGGCGGAAGTGGCCCTGTCCTGCGCGATGGTGGGATGCCCGCTCATTCGAAGATTTTTCAATTCTCTCGCTCCATCGCGTCCCATGCCGGTCAGGAGAACGCCGATCATTGGCTTTGTCCAGTTTTTCAAAGCGCTGGCAAGAAAAACATCAACCGAAGGACGGTAATTAAGATTCATTGGCTCGGTAGTGTAAGACAGGAGACCGCTTCTGTTGAGCACAAGATGGTCCTTTGTGCCCGCGACAAGCGCCGCGCCGGTCTGAGGCGGCTCATTGTCGCGCGCCAGACGCACCCGCATAAGCGACTGACTATCGAGCCATGAAGCCAGACCGCTGGCAAATTGGGCGTCCACATGCTGAATGATGACGACCGCCGCGGCCAGCACGGCAGGCAATTGCGCCAGAATCTGCGCAACCGCCGCGGGGCCGCCAGCCGATGCGCCCAGCACGACCAGACAATTGGTTTCCTCTGTTGCCTGCAACTTCTGGGCAGCAGGGGGAAGCGCTGCCGGAAGCGGATCCTCAGGAAGTGAAAGCTTTTTGAAAATCTCTATTTTCGCCAGCAGTTTTTGCTGGCCTGCGGCATTGGTCAAATTGGGTGTCGCAACGGCATCAAGCGCGCCTGCGCCCATCGCCTCGAAGACCTGCCCGCAGTTTGTGTCAATTGATGCTGTAACAACCAATATGAGCGTGGGACACGATTGCATGATCCGGCGCGTCGCCTCAACGCCGTTCATCACAGGCATGACAAGGTCCATGAGAATAAGATCGGGGCGATCTTTCCGGCACAAATCAAATGCTTCAAGGCCGTTTCGCGCCGCCCATGCCACCTTGTGTTTGCCGGATAAAATGATCACACGCCGGAGCGCCTCAAGCGCGATTTCCGTATCGTTGACGATCGCGATTCTCATGAATAGGGCTCTCCGATCAGATCTTTCACGGATGATATGTAGGTTTCATCGTGAAAACTGGCTTTGGTCAGATAATAGTCTGCGCCTGCGGCCAGACCCCGCAGCCTGTCCTCCTCGCGGTCCTTGTACGAGACGACCATGACGGGGAGATTGTGAAGTCGAATGTCTTTTTTAACCATGGTTGTCAGCTCAATGCCGTCCATGCGGGGCATGTCGATGTCGGTCACGATCAGATTGTATTGGCCCAGCCGCACGGCGTTCCACCCGTCCATGCCGTCCACGGCCGCGTCAACCGCATAGCCGTTGCTTTCGAGCAATTTTCGTTGGAGTTCGCGCACCGTGAGCGAATCATCGACAACAAGCACTTTTTTCGCAATGCGCGATTTTTCATCCGTTTCTCCCGCGCGCACGGATCTCATACGTCCGGTCGTGACAAGATTTTCGATCGTCTGCATAAAATCGTCCACATCAATGATCAGGAGCGGTGAACCGTCAAGTTGCAGGCTTGCGGCCGAAATGTTGGGCACTTTGCCCAGCCGCGGGTCAAGCGGATGCACCACAAGTTCGCGCTCGGCGCAAAAGCGGTCGACTGCCACGCCATAACATCGCCCGTTGCCTTCAAGCAAAACTACGGGAATCTCGCCGGAGGGGATGACAGCATCCTCGATTTCCAGAACCTGGGCGGCCACGACAAGGCCAATATGCTCGTTATTGAACAGAAAATGCTGGCGTCCCTCGGTGGATTCAACTTTGTTCACCGGCATCTTCAGCACCCGCCTGATTCGCGCGAGAGGAATCGCGTAGGCTTCGCCCGCAATCTCCACTATAAGCGACCGCAACACAGAAAGCGAAAGCGGCAATGTGAGATGAACTTTCGTATAGCATCCCGCGCGGCTGAAAATGCGTGATGAGCCCCTGGCCTCGCGAATCAGGTTCTGCACAACATCCAGCCCCACTCCGCGTCCGGACAGCTCGGTGACGCGGTCGCGCATCGAAAACCCCGGCAGGAAAAGGAATTCCAGCAGCTCGGATTCCCGGAGCTTGCCGGCTGTTTCACCATTGGCCAGTCCTCTCGCGATAATCCGGTTGCGCACCATCTCCAAATCGATGCCCCGGCCATCGTCATAGACGGAGATGATGAGCATTCCGGCGCGATGTTCCGCCTCGATCCTGATCGCTCCGCACGGGTTTTTCCCAAGCAAACGCCGCTCCTCAGGCGGTTCAATGCCATGATCGAGAGCGTTTCGCAGAAGGTGGTTCAAGGGCGCCTCAAGTTTCTCGAGAATATCACGGTCCACTTCTGTCGTCTCGCCGACAATCTCAAGCCTTGCCTCCTTACCGAGCGCGCGGGATAAATCGCGCACCATGCGCGGGAATATCTTTGCGCAATCGGCAAGGGGCCGCATGCGGCACGAAAGAGCCTCGCCGTAAATCCGGTGGGAAAGATTGGCCGTCATACGGTCGAATTGATCCAGATCAACGAGCCTCGCCGCGAGAAACTCCCGGGTATGCGCCACTTTCGCCCGCACCTGCGCAATGACCTCCTTCAACCGGTTGTCCGGGGCGAATTCAGCGGCCAGATTGGACGCCCTCTCAAGCAGTCTTTCAGTTTCAATGTGCGTTTGTTTGAGTCTTGCCAGTGAACGCACAAACGGCGGAAGCCAGCGTGACGCCACAAGCGACTCGCCGGCAAAACCAAGCAACCTGGTCAGATTCTCCGCCGTCACGCGCAGGACACTGTCACCGGTCTCCACCGTGCCAGGCGCCTGAGTCTTCTCAGGTCTTGTCGCGGCACTGAGATTCAGATTCTCCGCCAACTGACTTTCAGCCGCGTCCGGGGGCCGGGCAGAAGGTGCGGCCGACGCATCCGTGATCGGTTTGCCGCATTCCGCGACAAATCTGCCGATTTCCTCCCTGCCCGCGCCATCCCAGAATGCCAGTTCAGCCTCCGCGGCGCCGGCAATCCTGGCCAGCAGATCAACACCGCGCAACATGATGTCGATCGCGCCGGCGTTGAACACCATGCCGCCTTTCTGCGCGGCGACAAAGCAATCCTCCATGGCATGTGCCGTGTCGACCGCGGCGCCAATATTGACAATGCGCGCGGCGCCTTTGAGCGAGTGGGCCGAACGCATGAGCGACTCCAGCAACTGGGGCGACCGGGGATCCTTTTCAAGCTCCACAAGACTGTTGTTCAAAATGGGCAGTTGCCCTTCCACTTCCGCGCGGAAAAGATCGAGCATCGACAAGCCGCTGAGGTCGGAGTAATCTTTGTTCATGACAAGCCGCGCTCCAAGGCATGGAATAGCAGATCCTCATTGAGGCATCCGACTGCGTGGCCATTCCAGTCCAGCATGCCGCGCGTGAATTTGCGCGAAGCCGCGGCCAGTGTGGACGGAACCGCCAGGAGCGACGCCGTGTCATAGGGCTCCACCCCATGCGCGACTGTCACGGCAAATGCGACACGGAAATGCTCCCGCCTGATGACAAGAAGGCGGGACGCGGATATTCCGGCGTCGGGCATGACTCGCGCCGCTGCCGCCGATCCCAGCATCTCCGAAAGGGAAACACAGACGACAAGCTGCCCGCGGATGTTGACGATGCCCTTGACGATGGTGTCGCGCCTGTGGGGCAAAGAATGCGGCATTCTGTCATCAACAACTTCTTCCACGATGCCCGCTGGCAAGCCGAACCACTCGGTGTTCAGCGAAAAGATAAACAGTGATTGCCGCTCCTTCGAATCAGTCTGTTCAGGTTGGGCCACGAGCCGCGCATACTCGTCACACTGCCCCGGCGGTATCGGTCTGTCCAGGAGACCATCCCTGTGTGTTCTTCCGGAGGATTGATATGTCACCGGGGGCCTCCCGCGATTCTGCCCAGCCGTTGTCTCAGCGGCGCGGCTGCCGCCATGCGCCCGGCGCATTCCAGAAGCAGACACAGACTCAGAAGGCTTTCCTCATGGTCAGGTTGAAGGTAAAGCGCTTTGCGATACGCTTGTTCAGCCCCGGTTTTATCGCCGGCAGAATCACTGATCAGCCCCAACAGATAGAATGCGCGTGCTTGCGGAGTCTTTGACGCAAGGTGCTCCCGCAAAATGCTCATTGCTTCTCCGAAGCGGCCCAGATCGGCGAGGCGGAATGCCTCGTCAAGGGAAGGCGGCGCACTGTGCGCGGATATCTGTGATTCGCCGGGCTTGATCCTGTCCGGCGGTTTGACACGCGCTGAGGCCGGACGCGCGGCAACTTTTGCCGCGCAAGTCCTGGCCGGACCTGACGCTGGCAGTTTCATCGTCTTTGGCTGATCCGCGGCGGAAGGATGCCCCAGGCGAACAGCAAAAGCCATGGACCAATCACACAAGGCAAATCCGGCTTTAAGCGCCAGAGGCGCGTCGCTCGGACCCAAAAACAACACGCCATCGCGGGCAAGAATGCTCTTCAGTATTTCATAAGCGCGTTTGCGCGCGCTTTCGGTGAAATAAATCATGACATTGCGGCAAAAGATGGCGTCATAGGAATCCGCCAACTGTGCCATATCCCCGGAAAAGATATCGCGTTGCTGAAAATTGACGAGTGATTTTACTGCCGGCGACAGTTCATGGCCACGCCCGTTCACGGTAAAATAAATGTCCCGCGCGGTTTTTCCATCCTGATTGCGGAACGATGATGAGCCATAAACGGCTTGCTTGGCGCGGCGTATGCATTCGGAGCTGATGTCGAACGCGTCCACGCGGATGCGTTCGCGCCGCAGGCCGGCATTGAGCAACGCCATCGCGATTGTGTATGCTTCCTCGCCTGTGGAGCATGCGGCGCTCAGCGCCAGAAAAGTTTTGTCCGGATGCGCGCGCGCCCGCTCAATCGAAGCCCATCTCCCCAGCGCCTGAAATGCTTTTTCATGGCGATAGAAGAAAGTTTCGGGAACGATCAGTTCCCCGGTCAAATGCTGCAATTCATCCGGGATCTGATCGAGGAGCATGACATATTCATCAGCGCTGGCGCCGAGGGATTTCATGCGGCGCCTGACGGCCTGCGCGACCATGCGCTCGCCCAGAGTGTTGGCGTCGAGCCACACAAGGTGTTTCATGACACCCGCAATATCTACAGCGTCCGCCATGCCGCCGCTTCCTCGCCCGTGAAAAGCCGGGCCTTGGTTTCCTCAGTAAGAAGATGCTCGATTTCGATGCGCTGGATCAACTCGCCATTGTGAGCCATGACCGGTCCCAGGTATCCGGCTTCACGGGCCTCGATGCCCGCCTCCTCAAACTTATCCGGATCAAGCTGCTCCGTGCGGCTGATCCCCTCGGCGATCACCCCCAGCAGATGCGCCGTTTCTGAGCCGGCGGGATAATTGACCAGCAGGATTCTCGTCGTCAGCATCGGACGGCTGGCCCGGCCCGTCGCGCACATCGTGAGATCCGCCACCGGCACAGCCTGTTGGCGGTAATTGAGCAGACCCGCAATGCCGTGCGGCGAATGCGGCGTCAACTTGAGCGTGACAAGCGGCAGTATCTTAACCACACGCTCCGCATCCAGCGCGTAAGTGTCAGCGTCAATCTTTAACAACACAAACAGCATGCCCTTAGCCTTGTTTCACTATCCTGTCACCTGGAATTGATCAGCCATGACATTTGACACACCCGGGACCGCGGGCATCCTGCCCGCATGATCACATTGTCGAGGCTCCAATACCTGTCACGCCTTTATGCCAGTTTGAAATGTGAGATTCCGTTCTGCAGTCCGCTTGATGCCTCGTCGAGCTGTTCGATGGCGATGCTGGACTGACGCAGCGATTCGACAGTCTGCTGCATGGCTTCGCTGAGCTGCACGAGAGCATCGCTGATCTGCTGGGATGCGATAGTCTGCGATCGCAGGCCCTCATTGACGGCCTCAAAATTGGGCGCGAGCGACTGCACCTGGCCGACAACCTTGTCAATCTGCTGACCCGCCTTCCGGACCTCATCAACACCATGGCGCACCTCCCCGGAGAATTTATCCATTCCCATGACGCCGGCCGATACGGCCGAGGTCATTCCCTTCACCATCTGCTCGATGTCAAGCGTTGCCTCGGCCGTCTGGTCGGCAAGACGGCGGATTTCTGTGGCGACAACAGAAAAACCGCGCCCATACTCGCCCGCCTTCTCCGCCTCAATTGCCGCGTTCAGCGACAGCAAATTGGTTTGGTCTGCCACCTTCGTGATGGTGGTCACCACGCTGCTGATGTTTCCCGCCTTTTCATTGATATCGGTAAGTTTCGCCGTAATCGAAGCTGAGGCGTCCATGATGGCTCGCATGTTGGTTTCCATGCGGCTCAGCATATCCTTGCTGTTGCTGGCCAATTCCGATGTCTGCTCAGCCACGCTGCTGACTTCCTCCGACGTGTTCAGAAGCTCTTTCGATGTGGCATAAATCTCCTTGGCTGTGGCGCCAATCTCGGCCGTGCTCGCGGCAACTTCGTTGGCCGTGCTCTGCTGTTCGCGCGAGGTTACGGCGATCTCGGTCGAAGAAGTGTTGACCTGGATGCCCGACCTCTGCACCTGCTCCACCAAGGCGCGCAGATCGTCAATTGTCTGGTTGATGCTTTCCGCCATGGCGCCAAGCTCATCGCGCCGCAACACGGCGGCTTTCATGGTGAAGTCGCCAACCTTCAACTTCGACATGAGACCAGCCAGATTGTTCATCGGCACACTGATGCTGCGAACAACAGCAATCCCGATCGTGATGGACAGCACAACGACAATCAGGAGTCCAACCGTCGACACCGCGACCAGCGTAAACATCCGCTGTATGATGTCATTGCATTCCATTACCGCAACTTTTTCGTTATAACCGGCGATATCATGCGTCCGCGTCAGGTAATCGCTGTATGCGGGATCAAGTTGTGCCGTGAGGACATTTCGCGCCTCATCAATCTTGTGCTGATTGCTCAGCGCGATCACATTCTTGCGTGCGGCCACGTATTTCTCGCGGGTCTTGAGGAAATTGTCGTAACCCTTCCGGTCTGCCTCATCCAGCAACATTTTTTCGTAATTCATGGCCATACGCAAGTTTTCTTCCGCGTTCGCGGCGATCTCAGCCTCGATCTGCTGCGGCGTGCTGGTCTCATGCGCGGATGAGCCGGACTCTGTGGCCGTCGTCGCATGTTCTGTGTCCATCGCAAGGAAGTGCTTGTGGACAAGCGCGTAATTTGTCTGCATGTGGGATTCAATACTGACAATAAGATCAATCGAAGGGATGGAATTGGTCCCAACTATTTCGACAGCGCTCCGGATATAGATAAGATTGATGATCACATAAGCGATCATCACCACGCATATAAGTATGATCCCCGTAATGCCGATTTGGAGACGCTTCCGGATGCTCCAGTTTTTCATCATTGACGCATGGCCTTTCGTGTTGCCGTTCATGAATTGCACGGCATGAGCGCGGTTGGCAGGCCGCCCTCTTGCCGAAAATCATGCTTATATAAAGGTTCATGCTTCGCCGGATAAATTCCCTTGTCAAAAGGTATTGCAAGCTTGATCGCATTAGAAAACATGGTTTGATGCCGATCGTTATTCCATCCTGGAGAATTGTTATGCGTATGAAACCGATTTGCGGCATGCTTCCGCGGGCAGCGGCTCTGGTCCTGTTGTCCCTGCCCGGTCTGGCGAATTCAGCGGTTGTCCGCATGGTTGATCCCGCGATCGACACCACCGGGCCTTTCTGTTACCTTGCCAAACCGAATTTCAACATCGGCGTCATGGCAAACAGGATCGGTTCCCAGATCACGTTTGACGGAGCCATCTATTCCGGCGGCTCGGAACTCTGTTTTTTTTACGGCTCGCCTCTTAAACCCGTCATGGTGCGGCAGAAAGAAATCCTCGAGGGATGGATGCCGATCATCCATTACTCCTGGCAGGATGGCGTGGGAATCAATTATTCCATTGAGGCATTTGCGGCGAGCCTTGACGGCAATCCCAAGGGCAACTTGCTGAATCTCGCGCGCGTCACCATCCGAAATGCCGGCACGAAGCCGGCGCGGGCCAGTTTCGCGGCAGCCAGCAGGTTTCTTGCCGATGATCACCGATTCGGCCGCATGAAACCTTACAACTTCTCGCCGGATTGGCGCTATGAAATGACTGGCAGCTCGCTGTGGCGCGACGGCAAACTGATCTATATGTTCCCTCCCGGGGCGCGATGCGAAGCCGCGCCCGGCATAAAGTATGACAAACCATTCAGCGGCCGCGAACTCAAAATCTGGGAGCACGCCGAAACAGGCATGGCAATTTATGATGTTGATCTCGCGCCCGGCCAATCGCGCGCACTGATTTTCAAGATGCCCGCCCATCCGGTTGCCACAAAAGACGCGCGGCAGATCGCGATGATCCGCAAGGCCGACTATGCTGACCTGCGCGCCAAGACCATCGAGTTCTGGCGCGACCGCCTCGCGCGCGGCGCGCAGTTCAGCATCCCCGAACAAAAGGTGCAGGACACCCACCGCGCCAGCCTTATGTACGACTGGATCGCCATATGGACCAACGGAAAGTACTGGGCGCAGGGCGTCAACAAAACACAGTACAACTGGTTCTGGTTGCGCGACGGGGCCTACATCATCCGCGCATACGACATGCTTGGTCACCACGACGTCGCCGAAAAATGCCTCGAATATTTTCTCACATTCCAGAAACCCGACGGTTCGTTCTCCTCGCAGAAGGGGCAGCTTGACGGTTTCGGTCAGGCGTTGTTCGCGCTCGGCCAGCATTATTTCGCCACGGGCGACAAGGCATATGCCCAACGCGTCTACAAGTATTTCCCCCCCGCGATTGAATGGCTCAAGCAGAAGCGCGCCGCCGACCAATACCATCTTCTGCCGCCCACCGAAGCTCTTGACAACGAGTTCATTTCCGGGCGCTACACCGGGCACAATTTCTGGGCGCTGTCAGGCGTGCGCATGGCGGCAAGAATGGCCCAGGCGCTCGGACACGAGAGCAGCGCCCAAAAGTTTCGCGCGGAGTATGATGACTATCGCTCCGCGCTCATGAAGCGCCTCGATGAGGTCTGCGGCAAGGACGGCCCCATACCGCCCGGCCTCGATGTCCCCGGCGGCCAGCAATGGGGCAACCTGCTCGGCGTTTATCCCAGCGAAGTGCTCGCCCCCGATGACGCCCGCGTCAGCGCCACACTCGCCAGGATGCACCGCGAGATATTCAACGAAGGCGTTATGACTTACATGGGGCAACTCCATCATTACCTGACCATCAAAGAGTCGCAGAACCATCTGCCCAGAAACGAGCAGCGGCAGGCTGTGGAAGACCTGTACAATTTCCTCCTTCACACAGGATCGTGCAACGAGTGCTTTGAATGGCGGACGGAGGCATGGGGCGCGCGCGACGTGGGTGAAAACTTTCCGCCTCACGGATGGGGAGCTGCCATGTACAATGCCATGCTGCGCAACATGCTCATTCGCGAGTGGGGCGGCGATGGCGGATTCACACCGCGCGAATTGCACATGTTCTCGGCCATATCACCCGCATGGGCCGTCTCAGGAAAAGAAATATCCATTCGCAAGGCGCCCACAGAGATGGGGAACGTCGACTCCGCGCTGCGCTTCACCGATGACGGCGCCGAGTTCACCTTCAACGCCAATTTCCGTGTCAAACCTGAATGCGTGATTCTGCACATCCCCTATTTCGTGGAACTTGTGAGCTGCAACAGCGACGCCGCCAGCTCCGGGATCGGGAAAGATGCGATCCGCTTCTCGCCCGACGTCAAGCACGCCACACTTAAATGGCGCGCCCGCCCCGCTTCTAAAATGACCGGTTTTGACAGCGTGGTGGAGCAATACAAACGCGAATATGCAAAACGTTATGCGGCATACACGGCGGCCGGGAATCAGCCGCTTCCCATTGAAGCGCCGCCAATGCTGAGCGCCGTGGAGCGCGAACGGGGATTCAACGAGCGCTGGTCGCCCGGCGTGGTTGGAATCGCCGTGGGCAAACCCGTCAAGGTTTCACGAGGCGCCCAAGGTAAACATCTCCCCGAGCTGGCGGAGCACCTGGGCAGCCAGCGCTACCGCTCGCCCACCCAAGGTAAACATCTCCCCGAGCTGGCGGTCGACGGCAACTGCTCGGACACTGCATCTGCCTGGTGGGCGGACGGGCCAGCTCCGCGCTGGCTTCAGGTCGACCTGCTGAAACCCGAGTCCATCGGCGCCATTCAGGTTTTTCCGGACTGGGATGACTCGCGCTATTATCAGTACAAAGTCGAAGTGTCGCTGGACGGCAGAAAATGGAAACAGATGGCGGATATGACAAAGAACACCAAGCCCGCCACAAAGGACGGCGACATGTTCCGGTTCGATCCGCTCAAGGCCCGGTTCGTGCGCGTGACCATGTTGCGCAACAGCGCCAATCCCGCCGTGCATCTCGTTGAGGTCAGAGTCTTTCCGGCACAGAAGTAGACGAATGGCGATGGAACCGCGGGCGCGGCAGCACGCGTTTCATTGGAATTGCGCGTTGATGTGATTCGCCCGGTCAGGGGATAGAATCCCTTGGAGAAGCGTCCACAGCATAAGGCAGATTCCAATGTCCACATGACCTTCCGGGACCGCGGGCATCCTGCCGGCATTATCAATTGGTTCCGCGCCAAGCGGTTTCACGCTCAAATCCGCGGGACTGAAAATCATGATGCCCGCGGGGCATGTGTATTGAAGGGCTTGGGGTTGCTCCAGTGCCTGGCGATCGGATGGCATGCGCAACGAGTGCTCATAGCCCGCGAACCTTCCGTGAATCTCCGCCCATTCTCCGCCCCGATGCACAAGGAATCCATTATGCCGTCCATCGCGACGCCATCGTTCATGATTGGTGAAGATGCACGGTTTCTGGCGATATGGCCCGCCATGTTCCGGGCAGAAAGTGTCGCAGTTGCCGCATTCGTTGCATGCGTCGGCGGTGATGGCAATCTGAAGCGGCTTGCGGATGATGAATGTGCCGCCCGCCGCAGGTCGAACCGCATCACCCGCGCCAATCACCCGGGACCGCGGGCATCCTGCCCGCATTATCACAAAATTCGTATAGGCAATTTCCCGCAACGGTGTTGGATGCCAGAAGATCGCATTATTCGGGCAGACGGGCACACATTTGCCGCACGAAATGCAATCGAAGAAACCAAGGCGCGAGTCATTGCGGGGCGGCGCGCTTGAATTGCGGGACCGCTGGAAACGCGGATCGTCCGCCGCGGCTGACGCCAATCGCTGATGATTGATGCTAACAGCATCGTAAAGCTTCCGGGTAAGCGATATCCCAAGCGGGAGCGGGCCGGACACGCCCGCGCGGGCAAGCATATATCGCCCGACATCATCACAACGTAAACGCGTCATATCAATCCGCAGTGATTCAAGGCAATCCCTGAGCCGGCCATAGCCGCCGGGCTTGAGAAGATCGGCGCAGATTGTGACAGGCGCGAATCCGCAGGCCACGCAACCGGCAAAATTGTGTTTCCCTGCGCCGCCCGAGAAAGAAACAGGCAAGGTGGCCGTTTCGTCAACGCCGCATCGCGCTTCCATCGTCTGCCGGAATCTCAGCGCCAGTTCCAGCGCGATGGGGTGGAGCGGGGGGCCGCTGAGATACATGACTCTTTCGGATGCCGGAAACACATGCCGGTGATTGATGATTTCGAGCGTGTTGGAAATTTTAACACCCACTTCCAGTCCGATCGGCGCCGCAATCGCGCGCAAACGCGCCGCCATCGCCGCGGCCTCCTCCAGCCGCAGACAGTCATCGAATGCGGCATCGTTCAGCGCAATATCAGCATAGCCCATGCGGCCGCGCAGCAGGTCCTCCAGACATTCGCGCCCGAGCATGGTCGGGTTCAGTTTGATGACAACAGGCAGCCGGTTCACTTGGAGAAGGTGCGCGGCAATGCTTTCGATTTCATGCGCCGGACAATTGTGGAATGTTGACAGAGTGACGCCGTCGGCGATGCGCGGCTCATATTCGATCCGGCGGAATTCCGCGAATTCATCGGGAATCCGCAAACGCAGACCTTCAATGACGGCGGAGGCGTCAGTCATCGAGCGGATGAAATTCTGCACCCGCGCGCAGCGTATGCCCTCGAGCGTGTAACCGCAGGACATCACGAATACACAGTCATGAAACAGCGGCGGCAGACTGTCGGGCGCGCCAAGGATGCCCGATGCCCTGAGGATCGTCAGAAGCATGCGCGCCTTGACATATTCCTCGAGCGACTGATCCAGACGCAACTCCTGCGAAAATTCCACATTATAGCAAACGTTGGCGGCGTCGATGCATGGGCGCGGGATTGTCAGGCGGTCGTTGGACTGTATTGTCTTCAGTTCGATGGCGCGGCATCCGCCCAGCCATGCCAGCACGATGTTTTGCGCCATTTGCGTGTGCGGTCCCGCGGCCGCACCGAGCGGAGTGCAGACCGCCCGTCCGTGAATCCGTGTGCTCATATCCGGCGGCGTCATCGCGGCCGCGCCGCGCCAGAAACGCGCGGACGGAAGATCGAATATCTTCGACTCGCGCCGGAATTCGTTGAACATCCTGTGAAGAAGAACCGCAAAGGGCAGTGGCGTCAGCTCAGGCATGACCGGGAATATCGGATTTTAAATCGGGGAATTCAAACCGAAAGAGGGGATATCACCACGACCGCGGACATCCCGCCCGAATTATCCTTGAAAACACCCGTTCTTGCGTTGACATTCACAGGCGCCCCGCATAGCCGTTCTGTGAGGAATCTGAAAATATGCCAATCTTGCGACACGAAGAAAATCAGGATTTTCTTACACCCCGGCTGATTTATCTGTGGGACCGAAAATGGGCAATACTGATCCCCGCCATCATCGCGTTTGTGCTGGGCTACCTGGCCATGCGGCTCCCCCCCGAGGAGTATCAGGTGACAGCCGAGATTTATGTGAACCGCCTGACCCCGCTTGGCGACCGCATTCGCGATCCAAACTCCGTGGGCGATCTCCTCAAGAGCAATGACCTCCTGCGCGCTGTGCGCGACGAGTATGCCGCCAAATTCAATGTGCCGCCCCCGATTTTCGAGCGTTTCGCCAAACAATTCAAAATCAAGCTCGAGACGCTTCAGGACACGGCCATGCGCAAGGAAATCGCGCCCGTCATCACCCTCAGCGTTCAATCCGCAGGAAAAGAGCAAACACGCTTCATGATGGAGTCGTGGACACGCAACTTCATCCGGAAATTCGGCAATTATGGAATCACCGAGGCGAAGCTCAAACTCGAATCAATGACGCAACAAGATGTCATCCTCGAAAAGGAACTGGCCGGGATGGAGGCGCAACTGGCCAAATGTCAGGCAGAACTCCCCGTGCTCGAAAAACAACTCGCCGAGAAAATCAACATCCTTGCCCCCTCGGAACTATACCGTCCGCTTCAAAGTCAAATCTCGCGCGATAATGCGGCGCCCAACACCCAGGTTGTGTTCAATCAGACAACTGAACGGCCGGCGGGATTGCTTGCCAGGCTCAGCCAGACCCGGCTCGAAATCCAGCGGCTCCGGCTCCAGCAAACCGCATCCAACGATGCGGCGACTTCCACCGCTGAAGCGGAGCGCGAGGAGCGGGCGCTCCTGATACTGATCGATGAAACACAGAAAAACATTTCTGAGAGTCAGGACAAAGTCGCCGAAGTGCAGAAAAACATCAGCACGCTCACGCGCACCATCGAATTGAAGACCACCAGACAGCGCGAACTGCACAAATTCATGGATCAGATGAATGTGGAAGCATCCATTTTCCGCGAGTGGACAGACTCGCCGTTGCCTGTCGCGGGTGATGCGCGCGTGTTGACCCAGCCCGGAACCCCGGAATTGCGCGTCTGGCCCAAACGGTCCTTCGCGGCCGCCGCCATCGCGGGGCTGGTATTCGTGCTGTGCATCGTCTTCATACTGCTGAAACAACACTTCAGGCGCGCCGCGGAAATCGGTCAAGCCAGCCGGTCAGCGCCGGATTCATCGTCCGCCGCATGAGAAACGGCTGTGCTATACGTTGTTGACCATCTGTCGGAATTCGCGGCCAGGCTTGAAAACCACAACATATTTCATCGGCACCTGGATGGACTCGCCTGTCCGGGGATTGCGCCCTTTGTGAGGACGTTTGGGCTTCACGCGGAACGTGCCAAATCCCACAAAGGAAACTTTCTTTCCCGTCTTCAGCGTTTCCTTAATTGATTGAATGAATATTTCAACAGCGTCAACGGCTTGAAGATGCGTGATTCCCGTATGCTGGCGAAGCGATTTTACTGTCTCGAGTTTTGTCATGATGTCCAAAGCTCCGTTCTGCAGGAGGATGTTGACACAAACAGCGCTCACGGCAGCCGTGATGTCAAGTCTATTATTAATAAAGCTTTGCGGGGGCGCATCTGCTATTAGAGCTACGTATATATATAATACCACTCTTCAGCGGATACTGTACGAATTCGTTACTTTGCGCGCGCCGCAACGGCGATTTTCACTCTGATTCTCGGATGAATGACAACAACTTATTTTTTAGAATCACCGTGTAAAAACACCACAAAAACGGCCTTTCCATCACCTGTGTTGCCGTTGACTACGGCCCTGCGGCTTGGACAAACCGCATCTGCGACCTCTCCCCAGGTGCCGCCAAAGCACTCGGCCTCGTCACCGACGACCACTGCGTTGTCCTCATCTGGGCCGACTCAGACGACGACACCAACCAGCCCAGCGCATTCCTCGACGACGTCTAATACAAAAGCTCGCCGCACAAGCACGGCTCGCACGTCGCTTCGCTCCGCGGCTGGCTATTGCGCCCGTCGTTCGTGCCACCATTTATCGCTATCGCTCTAAATAGTGTCACGCCCGCCAGACGCTTCCAGCCTTGATCGGATTCGGGACCGCGGGCATCTTGCCCGCATGATCACCCTGTCATCTGCCTTGTGCGGCTTTTGCTCATCGGCTCTCCTCTGGGCCGGGCCTGTTTTACCTCCAACTGATGATCCGTTCATATCGTCATTCAAGCATTTATGCCAGAATCCGCTTGCGTTCAGCGGTTCAAGCCAAACTTTAAATAACAACAATTAATGAACAGGAAAAAGGTCAAATGACAATTCGTGTAGGAATCATCGGTTGCGGAGGCATCGCCAACGAGCACATGAACGGCTATCAAGCATGCGAGGATGTGAAAGTGACAGCCTGCGCCGATCTCAACCTCGAACGCGCAAAACAATTCGCCAAAAAGTACGGCATACCCAAAGTGTTCGGCGATTACAGAAAAGTGCTCGAGCAAAAACAGATCAACGCTGTTTCCGTCTGCACCCCAAACTACGCACACGCTGAACCCGCCATCGCCGCGCTCAACCATGGCATTCACGTCCTGTGCGAAAAGCCCATCGCCATGAATGCCGGCGAGGCGGCCAAAATGCTCAAGGCCGCCCGCACCGGCAAAGCGCTGCTCACCATCGGCCACCACATGCGGTTCATTCCCTGTTCACAATTCCTTAAAAACATGATCAATGAAGGGGATCTTGGCAGTATCTATTACGGGCGTTCACAGGCGCTGCGCCGGCGAGGCGTGCCCGGCTGGGGACAGTTTCACATCAAAGAAAAATCCGGCGGCGGCCCCCTGATCGATATCGGCGTCCACGCGCTCGATCTTATCTTATGGCTCATGGGAAGCCCCGAACCCGCAACGGTCAGCGGCAACGTCTACACGAAATTCGGCAATCGTCCCGATTTTTTCAGCCGGTGGGGCGATTACAAACGCGAGGATTACGACGTCGAGGACTTCGCCTGCGGCTACGTGAAATTCACCAACGGCGCCGCGCTCTCGCTCGAGGCATGCTGGGCGGCACACCTGCCCGAAATGGATGCATTCCCCCAGTTGATTCTCGGCGACAAGGGCGGAGCGCTCATCGCACCCCATGCCCCCGAACCCGTTCGAATCTCAACAACTCGCGGCGAGACGCTCATGAACATCATCCCCGCCGATTTCCCGGACGTCAGACCCCACACCGAAGAAGTGAAACACTGGGTGGCGTGTCTGCGCGGGGAAAAGGAAGTGCTCGTCAAACCCGAGGAGTCGCTCAACGTTCAGCGCGTCATCGACGCCATTTATACCTCCAGCGAATCGGGACATGAAGTGATCATCAATCAGCCCTTATCAGCCCCGTCCGCCAACAAACCCGGCAAAAAGAACGCGACCGCAGGATCGAGGAAGTGAGATTCGCGCGCCTCACAAAAACAAAATAAACTTGCAAACGTACCGCCACGATGGACTATGTCCTCGTGTCCCACAAACATGCAAACAGCGATTATTCCAGCCAAATGCGTTGTATTAGAATAAATTGTGTGGTCTGCAAGCCGTATGAATGATGCCGGACCGTAATTTCGCTCAATGACTGTTTCAAAATAACCAAACCATGATCAATATTGCACAGGACGGCCAGCCAACATGGTCGATAGTGTTGATTGCTGTCTATTTTGTCTGCCTGGTATTCCTGGCTTTTTTCAGCACACACCGTTATCTCATGCTGTTCCTTTATTATAAAAGACGGCCTTCCTATCGTCCCGAACGCTCCCCTGCCGGCGTCGAACCGCCCGTCACCATTCAGTTACCCATCTATAATGAACGGTATGTTGTCGAACGATTGATCGACAGCGTCGGCAAGCTTGATTATCCGGCCGACAAACTGCAAATACAGGTTCTGGACGACTCCACGGATGAAACCTGCGGCTTGGCGCGTTCATGCGTTGAAAGACTCAGAAACCGCGGTGTCAACATTGAACATATCCGCCGCGGCAATCGCATCGGCTACAAGGCCGGAGCCTTGCAGGAGGGGTTGAAAACCGCCACGGGTGAATTCGTGGCGATTTTCGACGCCGATTTTGTGCCCCCGTTCGACTTTCTCAGAATGATCATGCACAAGTTTGCCGAACCGCGCGTGGCAATGGTTCAGATGCGTTGGGGGCACCTCAATCGCCAGTATTCCCTCCTCACCAAGCTCCAGTCAATCATGCTCGACGCGCATTTCGTCATTGAGCACTCGGCGCGCCACAGTTCCGGGCGCTTCTTCAACTTCAACGGCACGGCGGGCGTCTGGCGCAAATCCGCGATCTTCGACGCCGGAGGCTGGCAGCACGACACGCTCACCGAAGACCTTGACCTTTCCTACCGGGCACAGTTGCGCGGCTGGAAATTCGAGTATCTTCCGGCCGTGATCGTCCCCGCCGAACTGCCCGTTGAGATCAACGCCTTCAAAAGCCAGCAGCATCGCTGGACAAAGGGCGCCGTGCAGACCGCCGTCAAACTCCTTCCCCGCGTCATCGTCAGCCGCATCCCCCTCTATGTCAAAATGGAAGCCATTGTCCATCTCACTAATAATCTCGCCTATCTTCTCATGCTCGTGCTTTCGCTGATGATGCTGCCCGTTCTGCTGGTCCGCGAGTCATGGAATTTCCAGATGCCGTTCTGGGTTGATTTGCTGCTTTTCTTCGCCGCGACGGTCTCCGTCGTAGCCTTTTACACCGCCGGACAGGCCGAAATACGTCCCTTATGGTACAGACAATTGCATTACATCCCCCTCATGATGTCGCTTGGAATAGGCCTTTGCGTCATTAATGCCAAGGCGGTCATGGAAGGCTTGCTGGGCATCAAAAGCGGTTTTGTTCGCACGCCCAAGATGGGCGATGCGGCAAAAGCGCCCAATGGCAACAGGGCTTTGCGGATAAAATCATATTTCACCCGATCGTCCGGCATCGCGCTTGCCGAATTGGCGCTGGCAATTTACTACGCCTGCATTGTGGTCCACTGCATCACCCACAACAACTATTACGCCCTCCCGTTCATGCTGCTCTTCCTTTTCGGATTCGGCTATGTCGGATTTCTCTCCCTGGCTTCGATGATCCGGCTGCCGTTCACGCGCGCCGCCACAGCCGCATAAGCCATCGATCCGATCAAACGCCTCGCATAAATCCCCCCCGACCGCCGCAATATTTCCCCTCCCTTGCCTCACCGGCAAACGTTAATATGAAAAATGTTGGATAATCGGCATCGTATCCGCAGCCTTGAATGCAAATGACGGTTGCACTCTGGACTTGGATGAATCCTTGGAGCGTGCGCGGTGTTCCCGGGGCGCTCAATACTTGTGAAATTTAAGCGGGGGGGCCGGAGAGGCCAGCCCGTGACGCGCGCACCTGCGAAAAAACTCGTTGAGCCCGGCAATGTGCTGATCGTCCAGATCATAGCAGAGATTGTGCCTGTAATAATCGAGCAGGCGCGCCGCATCCCCGCCCAGCACATGCGCGCCCTCCGCCGCAATGATCTCAAGATCGCGCAGACCCGCGTCCCGGGCCTCAAGAAATCTGGCGTTCAGATGCCGGCGTCTTGCCGATGGATGAACAAGCCATGCCGCAAACACAAAGGGCAGTCCTGTCAGACTGTTCCACATTTCGCCAAGATCGTAAACGCGGGCATGGTGTCCTTTGCGCGCTTCGATGAGGGCGCGATCGCCGATTCTCAGAAGCGCGTCTTGCTCCCCGCGCGGAACAAGCCTGCCCCCGCGGGACCGCACGGTTGCGCCCTCGCGATAATCAATCTTCAGGCCATATTCGGCAATCAGTATCTTCAGCAGATTGACCGAGGTCAGACTTGTCCGGTCGAGACGAATGCTGCGGACATTTTCCAGGCGCGTTTTCGAGAAAAGCAGCACGCTTCCCACCCGGTCGTTCGCGCCGATGGCGATGCCCGGAATGATCGTGTAGCAGGGGCGGAGAAGATACTCCATGACAGGGGCGATTGCCACATCGACCCCGCCATCGCGCAACATGCCTGCCAGCCGGCGGGGGCTCGACGCCTTCAGTTCCATCATCCGGTCGTGGCGGCCGCCCGCGCGAACAGCCGCGCCCGCGCGTTCTTGAAATGCCCGGATCAGCGGCAGCACATTCAAATACGGGAGCACGCCAACCCTTAAGATCCGCCGCGTTTCGGAAGGCATTAAATCATGCGTTCCCCGGCTTTGTCTGGCTGTTTGCGGGCATGAAGGAGGGCGCATAAGGCCGCCGTTCAAAAGCCGGATGTCCCATGATGCCGCCTGAGATGATGAGCTTCATCGCCTCTTCGACAGTATAGTTGGTTTCCCACACCTCGTCTGAGCGAAAATAGAGCAGCCATCCCGCGGGAGGCACCATCTGCATTGGTATGAAAACGCGGACGTAAAGAACGTCATCGGCCTGGCTTTCGCCCGTGACGAATCCGACCCCGTAACATCCGCGCCGCGGATATTCCACCACCACAACCTTGCGCTCCACCGTGCCCGTCGAGGGCTGATTAAGCGTGTCGATGAGCTGTTTTGACGTGTTGTAGAGGAGTTTCACGATGGGGATGCGCGCAAGGATGGCGTCGGTGAGCGAAATTGACCGCCGGATTAAAAACGTTGTCGACAACAAGCCGATAAGATAGATGATCCCGACCGTGCAAACCAGCGCGACAAGGGTTGCCACGAACTTGTTGCCAAGCCAGGGAATGCGCGCCAGCTCATTGAGCCAATCGGCGCCCGCGAACATGCCGAATATCCAATAACAGATGAACACGGTGACGGCGATCGGGGTGACCGTGATCAGTCCGGCAAAAAGTTTGCCGCGGATGTGCCCCATCACAGCCGGCGCGACGCTGCGCGGCTTGATGGGCGTGAAAAAGATGGAACCTTGTGGTTGATCATTCATAATTTTGTATCGCTCCAGCGTGGTAATTCTATGATGAAACAGGCCCCGCGCTGATCCATGTTGTTCTCGGCGCGGATGCGCCCATTGTGTTCCTCGATAATCTTGCGCGTTATGGCAAGACCGAAACCGGAACCTCCTTTGCGCATGCTGAAAAACACATCAAACACTTTCTTCTGGTTCTCCAGCGGCATTCCGGGGCCGGTGTCGGAGATGGTCAAGGAAATCCAGTTGTGTTTCATCGGTTGTATGACCACGCGAATCTGTTTTTTCACCGCCCCGTCGAGCATCTGAATCGCATTGAGCAGAATATTTCGCAGCGCCTGGTGAAGCAGCCGGCGGTCTCCATCGATCGTCGTGGCGCTGTCGGGCGGCGACAGCAAATCGCACGCCACGCCGGCATGGCGCAATTGCTCCGAATGATAACCGATGAGCTCGGCGGCCAGACCGCGCAATGAAAAGGTGGTGGCGCCCTCTTTGTTCGGCAGCGCAAAATCAAGGAAACTGGAAAGAGTCGAGTTGAGCCGCAACACCTCGTTCTGCAAGCGCTGCGACAGATCGCTGGCCCGGAGCCGCGCTTCCCGCGAGTTGTCCGCAAGCTCCTCGCGGACAACCTCGAGGTTGATGTTCATCGCGCTCAGCGGATTGCGTATTTCATGGGCAAGCCCGGATGCAAGCGTTCCCACGTAGGCCATCCGGTCAAGCGCCGCGTTGCGCTGCTGCAGAATGAGCTGCCTTGAAAACAACCTCCATAAAATCCAGAACACCAGGATCAGGAAACCCAGCAACAGGGCGCACTGCAAAACCAGCGCGCGCGTGATGTTGTGGCTGGTCGTTTCAATGCGCTGAAACGCCGGGGTCTGCGTCACCTTGAGCCGGATCTCGCCCATTTGCTGCCCGTCGAGAACAATCGGTTCCGTGATCTCTTTCAGGTTGGCGGATTCCGTGGCGACCGTGACCTCGACATTGTCCTTGCCGCCGGCCGGCACCTGGGCGGTGTAAGGGGCGGCCCCGGGGGGCTGCGATCGGATGGTCTGCTCGCTGCCCTTTATCTGCGAAATCACACGGTTGCCGCCCGCATCGAAGACACCCGCCCATACGACACTTTTGTTGACACGTAAAATGACCTCGGTCATGGGGGCAATACGGTCACGGATCATGGGATTGCCAACGCTGCCGTCCGATTGGCCGCTCATAAGTTTCAGGATATCGCGCGAAAGCTGGCGCGCCTGCTCCTGGGCCAGCGATATGGCCGCCTCCACATTGCCTTTCTGCAGCATGTTGATATAATAACTGCCGAGCGCGAACGTGATGAACACGACAGCCAGCAGGCTCACCGTGCAGGCAACCGCCACCTTGACGCGGAAACTCAATGCGCGCAGATTCATGTTTTCGGCCAAGGCTTGTTATCTTGTTTCGGCGGCTCAAGAGCATTGCCCGTCCCGCTGATTGAGCGGCCGCCGCTGCCGCGTCTCAAACAGGCCGCATGCTCCCACACGGCAAGTATAATGGCCGCGCCGATAACAATGGCTCCAAATATGACCGGAATCGGTTCTTCCATGCAATCACATCATTATAACACATACATGCGGCATGAGCCGGCATGCATTTCGGTTCTCTGTGTCTCTGTGGTGAACCACCCCACAGGGGGGCATTATCCGCGTCATCCTGGATGTTGCAAGACAGTTTTCCGGCCCGCCCCACGGGCTCCGCCTATTGTTTTTGCTGAGTGTCGGCAAGCGCGGCAAGCGCCTCGTCAATCGTGGGATACATGGGAAACAGGGGCGTGAAACCGGCAATATCGAAGACTTCGCGGATATGCCCGCTTGCGGCCGCGATCACCAGCCGCCCTCCCTGCTCTTTCAGGCGCTTGATAACAATGAGCAGAACGCGCAGACCGGAACTGCTGATGTAGTCGGCGCCGGACAGATCAAGAACGAAATCGCATCCGCCGCGATTGATGCCCGCGATAATGGCATCCTGTAACTGGCCTGAAGTCGTCACATCGATTTTCCCTGTTATGGTGAGAACCTCGCTTGTGCCGCTGGTGCTCTCCTTTATTTCCATTTCTCTCTCCAGCCTTATTGACCCGAAATGCGTTTTCGCATGACAAGGTGGTTTATGCCGTTTGTGCGGCTATATTGAATTGTGTCCATGATTTTTTTGACCAGGTGAAGACCGAGACCGCCGATGGGACGCTCCTCCAGCGGTTGCGTGATATCGGGCGTTGGAGCCTCCAGGGGGTTGAACGGGAGCCCGTCATCCTCAACCTCAATCGACAATTCATCGCCGTGAACACGCAACCGCACCATGATCTGGTGAGCCCCATCATCGTTGTAGGCATACTTGATGACATTCGATATGATTTCCTCAAGAACAAGGTTCATATCAAAAAGCGCGCTTGATGGCAATGCCTGCTCCCCGCTGAAAGTCTCGGCCAGCACGCTCAGCCTCTGTATCTCCGAGAGATCGTTCTTCAACACAACATCCAGGACGCCGTTCATGCGGTCCCATCCTGAGCAGGCATCGCGATTACCCAATCCAGATGCCATGCGCCTGATTTGACGCGCATTCGTTTCATGACAGTTTGGCCACGGGCTCATTCCCGCTACCCGCGTATTTTATTGCCAGTGCGGTGATATCATCGCTTTGCGGAGCCTCGCCGGCGTATTTCCGCGCATCGTTCACAACGGTATCGATGATGTTTTGGGCATTGCCGTCAGACAATCCGGCAAGAATCTCCGCCAGTCGGGGATCCCCATAAAACTCACCGGCAACGTTCTGCGCCTCGGTGACGCCATCCGTATAAAGAAAGAAGCTGTCGCCCGGACGCAGCGTTTCGGCCCCATTCACATAAGGCATGTCGTCAAAGATGCCCAACGCCATGCCGCCCCGGCTGAGAACCATCTCCACCCCGCCGCCGGCGCGCAGGATATACGGGTAATTATGCCCGCCGTTGCAAAACTCAAGCCCGCCGGTTTCCACATTAAGAATGCCATAGAACAAGGTGACAAACATCTCCGGCGCGTTATCGCCGCATAACATGTGATTCACGGTATAAAGGCATTCGGCGGGCGGCTGCTGCTTCAGTGCCATGGTCTTGAGCAGCGTCCGGCTGACAGCCATGAAAAGGGCGGCTGGTATGCCCTTGCCCGAAACATCGGCGATCACAAAGCCAAGACGTTTTTCATCGATGAAAAAGAAATCGTAGAAATCCCCGCCGACCTGCTGGGCGGCGATCATCATGGCGTAGATGTCCAATTCTGTGCGGCCCGGAAACGGCGGAAACTCGCTGGGCACGATCGACATCTGGATTTCCCGCGCGATGTCCAGTTCACGGTGAATGGCCAGCAGTTTGTCATGGTCATTGACCGCCTGTTTGAGCATGCAAATCTGCTCGAGCGTTTTCTGAATGGTAATTTCAAGATCCCTGAAATCGATGGGCTTGGTCAGAAAATCGAAGGCGCCGCGGTTCATCGCGGTGCGGATATTGTCGAGATCGCCATAGGCCGAGACAACAATCGCCTTGAGCAGCCGTTTCAGCTCGCTGAGCTTGAGCAGGAGGGTCAGACCGTCCATTTCTGGCATGTTGATGTCCGTCAGAACAAGCTCAATGTCCTTCTCCTGCTCAATCGCCTGAAGCGCCTCAATGCCGTTATGGGCAAAGACGAACATCAGCTCGTTGTCGCGGATCTGCCTGCGAAATTTCTGGCGTATAAGCGCCTCGAGATCCGGTTCATCGTCAACCACAAGTATCTTTACCGTCATCATGTGCTCTTTTGTATCATTTTCAGCCAGCCAGTCATAATCTGTGGCTCAACAACTGCAAACCTTCGCGCGACATCTCAACGTAAAACCGTCATGGGGCGCCATCAGCCCTGCCGATTCGGCGCGCCGGAAGAATCCGCGGCTTTGCGCGGCAGACTGATGATGACCTCAGTATATTGGCCCGGCTCGGTTTCCATGCGAATGTCGCCATTGTGTCCTTCAACCACGATCGTATAACTTATCGACAAACCCAGCCCGGTGCCCTTTCCGGCGGGCTTGGTGGTGAAAAACGGATTGAATATTTTATCCATCACGTCCTTCGGAATGCCGTTTCCGTTGTCGCGCACGCGCACCTCAACGCGGCCGTTCAGGTTCTTAGTGCTCACGCGTATCGTGGGCATGAACCCGTCCCCCGCCGTTGTTTTCTTCTCGTTGGCGGCGTAACAGGCATTGTTGACGATGTTCAGGAAAACACGGCTCAGGTCCTGCGGCACGGCATCGATGATGCCCGCGGCCGGGTCGTAGCTCGACTCGATGGTGATGTTGAAATTCACATCCTGCGCCCGCAAGCCATGGTAAGCCAGGTTGACATATTCTGCCAGCAGGGCGTTCACGTCTGTCGGGTGGCGCTCGCCCGTCTTGCCGCGCGAGTGCTGCAGCATGTTGCGCACAATGCTGTCGGCGCGTTTGCCGTGGTCGCGGATTTTAACCGCGTTCTGCTCAATGTCGCTGATCAGCGCGTCGGCATCCTCTGCGTTGCGCGCGTCGAGCTTGTCCTTTTCTTTCCCGAAAATCTCGCGCAATTCCTGCGCCAGTTCGACCGTAAGCTCGGAAAAATTGTTCACGAAATTGAGCGGATTCTTTATCTCGTGGGCGATTCCCGCCGTCATCGCGCCCAGCGAGGCGAGTTTCTCCTGCATGATGATCTGGTTCTGCGCGTCGCGCAACTGCCCCAGCGTGGCCTGAAGCTCCTTGTTTTTTTCGCTCAACTCGCTTGTGCGCGCGTCCACAAGGGCGTCCAGATGCTCGTTCTGTTCCTTCATCTGGTCAAGCAACTGGCGGTTTTCTTCGAAGATGCGCGTCACGGTGTCGAACCATGGGCGCCAGCTCACGGGAACAGCCGGAATGGCGCGGGATTCGCCCCGGCTCGAAGTCTCGATATGCGACACCAGTTGCTCCGCCGGAACAATGAATTCACGGCGGGTCAGGCGATTGGCCACGCTGAGCATCAAGCCAAGACCGACAAGCAGTATGATGACGACCAGAGCCGACTCCGAGACAACGGAAATCAACAGCGTCCAATCCGGAACAAGCAAAACCAGTTTCCATGGCGCATTCTTGAGATTCGCGTAACAGAACAGCGTGCGGCCAAGATCAACGGCATCGAGCGGTATGTTCTGAACGAAAAGATCGGCGCATTTGGCTTTGAGATCGCCGGGAAAGGCATCCTTGATGGGCTTGAATTCCTTGTCGGAGGAGGAAACAAGAGTGGGATGCGCGAGGATCTGGTCGCGGTCATTTACCAGAAAAATCGTTGCGCCCTTGAAAGCGAAATCCCTCACAAACTCGTTGAGAAAATCGAGCACAAGATCCGTTGACACCGTCCCGCGAAAACTGACGTCACGGTAAACCGGCGCCGAACATGTCACCATCAGCCCCTGCCCCCATGCATCCACATATCCCTTGGTCCAGAATCTCGTGTGGCGCGGATTTTTCGCCGGCTTGGCAAGATCATAAAATTCCATGTCGTGAAATTTGTCCTCAAACCCCGCTTTTTCCGAGGGTTGCCAGGGATAATTGTTGACGAAACGCTCCTGTCCCGTGAAATAAAACCACGTCGCATTGGGAATATTGAGCCGCCCGATATTGAACAGCGGATTGAGATCGAGCGCCATGATCACATCGCGGTAAAATTCCGGATTGCGGCCGCGGATCGATCCGATGCCTGTCAGATTGCCCGTGTCCGTCGTCGTGAACGGAGCGCAAACCGTGTCCAGCGCGAAAGTGCCGCTGAGGGGATTGTCGCGTATCTGAGCCGCAAGCGTGCCAGTGAGTGGTTCGTTCTGGTGCAGGACATAATGCTTCTGGGCTTCGTACTGCATGCCGTCAACAAGGTCGGTCGTGCTCTTTATCAAATAATCGAGATTCAGGGCATGCTCGCGGAAGCGCTCCTTTATCAGCGCCACCGTATGCTCGTACTGCGTGTTGATCTGCATATAGAACAGCCCAAGCGACATGATGACCACGCCGAGGAACGTGAACCGCATGACCCGGCGGTATTTGCTGAAGAAGCTCATTCAGCGCGCCTTCTCTTGGATTTCACACATAAGTTTCACGCAACATTTCCGCGGCCGCGAGGTCAAGCTGATCCATGCGCCGCAGCTCCTCAAAACGCCCCAGCAGGTCTGACGCGCGCAACCGCCGCTTCTCAGCGCCCGAGACGTCATACGCGATGGCGCCCCGGTGCATCATGACAAGCCGTTCGCCCAAACTCACGGCCTGGTGCATTGAATGCGTGATCATGATCGTCGTCATGCGCTCGCGCGCGACAATTTCACGGGTCATTCGCACGATCTGCTCGGCGCTCTTGGGATCCAGCGCCGCCGTGTGCTCGTCAAGCAGCAGAAGCCGCGGTTTTTTCCATGAGGCCATGAGCAGGGTCAGCGCCTGACGCTGGCCGCCCGAAAGCGTGCCGATCTCGGCGCCAAGCCTGTCCTCAAGCCCCAGTTTCAATCCGCTGACGCGCGTGCGGAAAAGCGACCGCAAACCCGGTTTCAGCGCCCATCCCAAACCCCGGCGCTCCCCACGCTTGGCGGCAAGCGCAAGATTCTCTTCTATGGTCATGGCCGGCGCCGTTCCCGTAAACGGATTCTGGAAAACCCGCCCGATCAGGCGCGCCCGTTTGTGTTCGGGCCATGCCGTGATGTTCTTGCCATCCAGCGTGATGCACCCCGCGTCCGGAAAAAGCGGGCCGGCGATGGCATTGAGCAGTGTCGATTTGCCTGAACCGTTCGTCCCGATGATCGTAACAAAGCTCCCCTCCCCCACCGCCAGCGTCACACCCCGCAAAGCGCAAACCTGATTCAGCGATCCGCGGTTGAATGCGACATGAAGATTGTTGATCTCAAGCATGACGATTCATCTGCCAGAACAAAAATGCGACTGCAACAGCAGAAATCACGAAGAACAGCGGCAGCCTGCCCATAATCACACCTTAAGAATTATCATGCTCATGATATGTAATGGCACAATCGGGTCATGCCAATAGGGCGCCACATGAACGACCTTCCCTATGGGCGGGAGTAGCTCAGTTTGGTAGAGCACTAGCCTTCCAAGCTTGTGGTCGCGAGTTCGAACCTCGTCTCCCGCTCCACCCCTAAAACACACAAAATCAACGGTTTACGATACACTTTGGGGGCATCACAGCAGGGCGCAAAGTTACAACAAATTAC